>CAYPFO010000024.1:0-41300 GCA_964410065.1 uncultured Pseudomonas sp. | reverse complement strand
CGGTGTTGGTTTCGCCGGTGACCTTGAACACGGACAGGGTGATCTTTTCAGCCAGCGCCGGGCGCTTCTGGAACCACTCGCCGTCAGCCCAGGACTGCAGAACGGCCTTGGCGTTGGCATTGCCGGCCTTGGCTTTCTCGGCGACGTCGTGGAAGGCGTCGAACATCAGCAGGGTGTGCTTGAGTTGCTCGGCGGTCACAGCGGACAGCTCGGCATCGTCCAGCAGTTCAACCAGGGTGGCAATGTTGTACCCGCCCTGCATGGTGCCCAGCAGCTCAACGGCGCGTTGCTTGTTGATCAGCGGAGAGGAGGCTTCGCCCTTGGCGAGAGCGGAAAGGAAACCGGCCTTGACGTAGGCGGCTTCGTCAACGCCCGCGGGAACACGGTTGGTGATCAGGTCGACCAGGAAAGCTTCTTCGCCGGCTGGCGGATTCTTCAGCAGCTCGATCAGGCCTGCGGTTTGTTCGGCGTTTAGCGGCTGGGGCACGATACCCTGGGCGGCACGCTCTGCTACGTGTTTGCGGTAAGCTTCAAGCACAGTTATTACCTCATCAGTGGTCCCATCGAGGGCGGGACACTTTTCCTGAGAATCGTCGCGCCATGCGCTCTGCCGCGTTATGGGCGGCTTCGCCAAGACTGCGAAAATTCCCCCTCAAGAAGCTGTTTTCAAAGTTTTACGCCGATTGGGACGAGGGCTGGGCTACCGGCACTGTGCAGTGTCTGCGCCACTTCGTCCCGTTCGGATTCTCAACTGTGCTCGTGACGCTTTGAAAACAGCTTCGCTCGGACGTTGGCGCCTAAAAAGGCGGGTGGATTCTAATGGAAATCGCGCCCGAAGTTAAGCCCGCACGCATGATACAGGCGGGGTGACCGGGGTTAGACAAAGGGCTAAGATGCCGCCCTGTTTGACTTTTCAGCTCGTTTCGTCATGTCCATAACGCCCATCAAGACTCCGTGCATCGGTCGCTGCTCCACCGTCTATGGGGATCTGGTGTGCCGTGGTTGCAAGCGCTTTCTCCATGAAGTGGTGGACTGGAATGGCTACGACGATGCGCGCAAGCACGAAACCCTGCTGCGGCTGGAGACGTTGCTGGTTCAAGTGATGCGCGGCAAGCTGCAGATTCTGGATGCGGCGCGTCTGCGTCAGCAACTGGAGCAGCGCCAGATACGCTACGTGGTCGAGCAATCGCCCTATTGCTGGGCGTATCAACTCATCGCACGCGGCGCGCGGATGATCAAACGCCTGGATGCCTACGGCCTGGCGTTGTTGCCGGAGTATTGCGACTGGTCGTTGGTTGATGTGCGCGACGCCATCGATAATGAGTTTTTCGCCTTATCCGAGGCGCATTACCAGCAAATCATGGCGGCCGAACAGCTGTGATGATCCCGTGACCTAAGTGGGCCGCAAGCCTGCCGTAACGAAAAAGCCGCTCCAGGAGAGCGGCTTTTTTGGCTGGGTGCTTAGCGGTTGCTGAGCAGTTCTTCGAGGTGCTCGATGATGTCGTCCGGCTTGAGCACCAGCACGTCGCTTTCCAGCGAGTCCAGTACCACTTCGGCGGTGTTGCCCATCAGCGCGCCAGAAAGCCCGGTGCGCGCTACGGTGCCGATCACGGTCACGGCGGCATCGAGCTTGTGGGCGGTTTTTGGGATCAGCACATCGGCTGGGCCTTCCTTGATGTACAGGTGGTCATCGGCAATTTCGAAATCCTTCTGAAATTGCTTGCAGGCCTCGCGGTAGCGCGCCTCGATGGTTTCCCTGAGCTGGAAGGTCGGGTCGGCGGCCGAGAGCATCGGCGAGGGGTGGGCACTCAGCACATACAGCTCGCCCTGGGTCAGACTGGCGATGTCGAAGCCGTGGCTGACAATGCCGCTGTGCAGCGTGCGATGTTCGTTGTCGGAGTTGCCGACATCGACGGCGGCCAGTACGGGGCGTCCACTCCAGGGCTTTTCGGTTTTCACCATCAGCACCGGGCAGGGGCAATAGCGCAGCAGTTTCCAGTCTTCAGGCGTCAGGAAGGCTTTTTTCAGCAGGCTGTCGCGCTGGTGTTCCTTGATCACCAGTGCGCAGCCTTCGGCTTGTTGCACGGCGATGACAGTCTGGTGCGGATTTTCCTTCCAATATTGCTGGGTGCTGACACTGTAGCCTTCGGCGTTCAGTTGCTCCGCCAGTTCTGCCAGCAGGACCGAGTAATCCTTCGGATCCTCTGCGCAAATGAGCAAATGAAGCTGCGATTGCGTGACACCGGCGATTAACTTGGCACGTTTGAGGGCAAGCGCCTCAGTCAGCTCGGGTTGGACGATGACCAGAATGCGGCGGATCGCTTGCATAGGTGTGCTCCTTCAAACCGGGAATTGATTAGCTTCCACTTTAGTCGGGGTGCGATAAATCGCGTTGACTCATGTCAAGTGCACAGACCTGTTATCACGGGCCGGCGCTCGTATAATGCCCCGTTTCTGCAACCGAGCCGAGATTCATGCTGTTATCTGTCGTTGTAACCCCTTTGCGGACTCGCCTCCTCGCGAATTTTGGGAGGCTGGCATGAGTTTGCCGGAAATTCACGATTTCCTCGGCTGCCGCACGCCCGGAGCCTGGGTAAGTGTCGCGTTGACGGAGCAGGACATCCTCCTGCTCGATCACAAGAACTGTGAATTCAAGGCCGCTTCGACGGCGCTGAGCCTGATCGCCCGCTACAACGACCGACTGGACCTGGTCAATTACATGTCGCGCCTGGCCCGTGAGGAATTGGTGCATCACGAACAAGTGCTGCGCCTGATCAAGAAGCGCAAGATCAACCTGCGGCCGGTTTCGGCGAGCCGTTATGCCTCGGCGTTGCGCAAGGGCGTGCGCACGTCCGAACCGCACAAGATGATTGATACCCTGGTCGTCGGTGCGTACATCGAGGCGCGCAGCTGCGAACGTTTCGAGGCGCTGGTGCCGCACCTGGATGAGGAATTGGGCAAGTTTTATGCGGGCCTGCTGCAGTCGGAAGCGCGGCATTTCCAGAATTACCTGAAATTTGCCTATACCTTCGGCGAGCAAGCGGATGTAGATGCGTCGGTCCTGCGCTTTCGCGAACTGGAGCGCGAGTTGATCGAAAGCCCGGACACGGAGTTCCGCTTCCACAGCGGCGTGCCCTCGTAGGAGCGAGCGTGCTCGGGATTTAGGAGACGAACCCGAAAGGCATCGCCAGCAAGCGGGCTCCTACAGTTCAGGGGCGTCTGCGCCGGGTAGCCGACTACGCCTCGGTCTCCAGTGCAAACGGCGCCTGTTCCAACCCCAGTTCGTCAATCTGCAAGGCCCAGCCTTGCGTGTCCCAGTCGCCCAGCACAATACGTTGCACCGGCTGGCCGTTGACGGTCAGCTCATGCACGGCCGGACGGTGGGTGTGGCCATGAATCAGCGTGTGCACGCGATGCTTGGCCATTGCCCGCTCCACTTCGGTCGGGGTGACATCAGTGATTGCCTCTGCCTTCATGCGCGTTTGCGTGCGGCTTTCGTTGCGCAGCTTGCGCGCCAATTGCTGCCGCTTTGCCAGAGGCAAATGGCGCAGAATGAACAGCGACAGCGGGTTGCGCAGCAGACGGCGCATGCGCATGTAGGCTTGGTCGGCGGTGCACAGGCTGTCGCCGTGCATCAGCAGCACCCGTTCGCCTTCCAGCTCCACCACGCAGGGGTCGTTCAGCAAGGTGCAGCCGGCCTCATGGCAAAACGCCTGGCCGATGAGGAAGTCGCGATTACCATGCATCAGGAAGATGCGTGTGCCGGTCTCGCTCAGCTGGCGCAGGGCGGCGGCGATTTCGTGCTGAAAGGGCGACATGCCGTCATCGCCGATCCAGACCTCGAAAAAGTCGCCCAGGATGTACAAGGCTTCGGCCTGCACGGCGCGCTCGCGCAGAAAACGCAGAAACGCCCGGCTGATGTCCGGGCGTTGCTCTTCGAGGTGCAGATCGGAGATCAGCAGGATCATCGGCTTACTCGATGACTTCTGCCTTCTCGATCACCACGTCTTCCACCGGCACGTCCTGGTGGCCGGCCTTGGAGGTGGTGGCCACTCCCTTGATCGCATCGACAACGTCCTGGCCTTCGGTCACTTCAGCGAAGACCGCATAGCCCCAGCCCTGCATGGTCGGCGCGGTGTGATCGAGGAAGTCGTTGTCCTTGACGTTGATGAAAAACTGCGCGGACGCCGAGTGCGGCTCCATGGTGCGGGCCATGGCTACGGTGTATTTCTTGTTGGACAGGCCGTTATTGGCCTCGTTCTTGATGGTGGCACGGGTGGTTTTCTGCTTCATGCCCGGCTCGAAGCCGCCGCCCTGGATCATGAAATTGCCGATGACCCGATGAAAGACGGTGTTGTCGTAATGGCCGTCTTTTACATACTGAATGAAGTTGGCCACGGTTTCCGGGGCCTTGTCGGCGAACAGTTGCAGGGTGATGGTGCCGTGGTTGGTGTGCAGCTTGATCATGACAAGGCTCTCTGTAGCGGATTAGTAGGTCTGTCAGGTGCTTGACAGCTTGGGCTATGATACGGCCTTTGTTTTGCCCGGCCTACCCTGAGCCGCGCACTGTCTGTCCAAGGATCCCATGAGCAAGCCCGAGACTCCCGCCGCCGCCGCGAATTTCCTCCGCCCCATCGTTCAGGCTGACCTGGACAGTGGCAAGCACGCGAAAATCATTACCCGCTTCCCGCCGGAGCCCAACGGCTACCTGCACATTGGCCATGCCAAGTCGATCTGCCTGAATTTCGGCCTGGCCGAAGAGTTCGGTGGGCAGTGCAACCTGCGCTTCGACGACACCAACCCAGCCAAGGAAGACCAGGAATACATCGACGCGATCAAGGCCGATGTGCAGTGGCTGGGCTTCCAGTGGGCGGGCGAAGAACATTACGCGTCCGACTATTTCGACCAGTTGTATGACTGGGCCGTGCACCTGATCAACACCGGCAAGGCCTATGTCTGCGACCTGTCGCCGGACGAGGCGCGCGAGTATCGCGGCAGCCTGACCGAGCCTGGCAAGAACAGCCCGTTCCGCGAGCGCAGCGTTGAAGAGAACCTGGACCTGTTCGCGCGCATGAAAGCCGGCGAGTTCCCCGATGGCGCACGCGCGCTGCGGGCGAAGATCGACATGGCCTCGCCGAACATGAACCTGCGCGACCCGATTCTCTATCGCATTCGTCACGCCCACCATCACCAGACCGGTGACAAGTGGTGCATCTACCCGAGCTACGACTTCACCCACGGTCAGTCGGATGCCATCGAAGGCATCACCCACTCGATCTGCACCCTGGAATTCGAGGATCACCGCCCGTTGTACGAGTGGTTCCTGGAAAATCTGCCGGTGCCGGCCACGCCGCGCCAGTATGAATTTGCCCGTCTCAACCTGAACTACACCATCACCAGCAAGCGCAAGCTCAAGCAGTTGGTGGATGAGCAACACGTCAGTGGCTGGAATGATCCGCGCATGTCCACGCTGTCCGGCTTCCGCCGCCGTGGCTACACGCCAGCCTCGATCCGCAATTTCTGCGACATGATCGGTGTCAACCGCGCGGGCGGCCTGGTGGACATCGGCATGCTGGAATTCGCCCTGCGCGAAGACCTGGACGCCAACGCCGCGCGTGCCATGTGCGTGCTCAAGCCGCTCAAGGTGGTGATTACCAACTACCCCGAAGGCCAGGTAGAGAACCTCGAACTGCCGCGCCATCCCAAGCAGGACATGGGCGTGCGCGTGCTGCCGTTCTCCCGCGAAATCTACATCGATGCCAGCGACTTCGAAGAAGTCCCGCCGGCCGGCTTCAAGCGCCTGATTCCTGGCGGCGAAGTGCGCCTGCGCGGTAGCTACGTGATCCGCGCCGACGAAGCGATCAAGGATGCCGAGGGCAATATCGTCGAGCTGCGCTGCTCCTACGACGAAAACACCCTGGGCAAGAACCCGGAAGGTCGCAAGGTCAAGGGTGTGATCCACTGGGTGCCGGCCGCCGAAAGCGTCGAGTGCGAAGTGCGCCTGTATGATCGCCTGTTCCGCTCGCCGAACCCGGAAAAGAGTGAAGAGGGCGGTGGTAGCTTCCTCGACGACATCAATCCAAATTCCCTGGTCGTGCTCAAGGGCTGCCGTGCCGAGCCCTCGTTGGCCAATGCTGTGGCCGAAGAGCGCTTCCAGTTCGAGCGCGAAGGCTACTTCTGCGTTGACAGTCAGGATTCCGCACCGGGTGCGCTGGTGTTCAACCGCACCGTCACGCTGCGCGACTCCTGGGGAGCCTGATCCATGGCGTTGTCCATCTACAACACCTTGAGCAAGACCAAGGACGTTTTCACGCCCTTGGTCGCCAACCAGGTGCGTATGTACGTATGCGGCATGACGGTCTATGACTTCTGCCACATCGGCCATGCCCGCGTGATGGTGGCCTTTGACGTGGTGACGCGCTGGCTGCGTCATCGCGGCTACGACGTCACCTATGTGCGCAATATCACCGACATCGACGACAAGATCATCCGCCGTGCCCAGGAGAACGGCGAGCCGTTCGAGGCACTGGTCGAGCGCATGATCGCCGCCATGCACGAGGACGAGGCGCGCCTCAGCGTGCTGCGCCCGGACATCGAGCCGCGTGCCACGCAGCACATCGACGGCATGTTCGCGATGATCCAGACCTTGATCGACAAGGGCTACGCCTACGCGCCGGGCAACGGCGACGTGTATTACCGGGTCGGCAAGTTCGCCGGCTACGGCAAGCTGTCGCGCAAGAAGATCGAAGACCTGAAGATCGGCGCGCGCATCGAGGTCGACGAGGCCAAGGAAGACCCGCTGGACTTCGTGCTGTGGAAGGGCGTCAAGCCCGGCGAGCCGAGCTGGCAATCGCCCTGGGGCGCCGGTCGTCCCGGCTGGCACATCGAATGCTCGGTGATGTCCACCTGCTGCCTCGGTGAAACCTTCGACATCCACGGCGGTGGCCCGGACCTGGTGTTCCCGCACCATGAAAACGAAATCGCGCAGAGCGAGGCGGCTACCGGCAAGTTGTACGCCAACGCCTGGATGCACGCCGGCGCGGTGCGGGTGGACGGCGAGAAGATGTCCAAATCCCTGGGCAACTTTTTCACCATCCGCGAAGTGCTGGAGAAATACCACCCGGAAGTGGTGCGCTACCTGCTGGTGGCCAGCCACTACCGCAGCCCGATCAACTACTCCGAAGACAGCCTCAAGGAAGCCAAGGGCGCCCTGGAGCGCTTCTATAACGGTCTGAAAGGTTTGCCCGAAGCGGCACCGGCCGGTGGAGAAGCATTCGTCGAGCGCTTTGCCGCAGCGATGGACGATGACTTCAACTCACCGGAAGCCTGCTCGGTGCTGTTCGAGATGATCCGCGAGGTCAACCGTCTGCGTGATACGGATATGCACGCTGCAGCTTCTCTGGCGGCGCGCCTGAAAGACCTGGCCGCCGTGCTCGGCGTGCTGCAGCTCGAGCCTGAAGCGTTTCTGCAGGCCGGTGCCGCTGGCAAGGTCGATGCGGCCGAAGTGGATGCCCTGATCGCTGCGCGCCTGCAAGCGCGCGCCGAGAAGAACTGGGCCGAATCCGACCGGATTCGCGACCAGCTCACGGCCATGGGTGTGATCTTGGAAGACGGCAAGGGTGGCACGACCTGGCGTCTGGCTGAGTAAGCCTGTCGTACTAATGAAAAAGGCCGCTATGCGGCCTTTTTCATTGGAGAGGCTGTTGGGGGGCGGACGAAATGTTGCCGTGCGCAGGCACTTTCCATCGGGAGGTTAGAGGTCTTCTTCTTCCTCCGGCATTACATCGGTAACGATCACCTGAACATGGGCGCTGTTCTCGTTTTCCAGGCGTAATCCGAAATAGCGCGTGTCGTTGGCATCCCAAAATGCCTCCAATTGCTCGGTCGTCGCGTTTTCGAGCAGCACGCCCTGGCTGTGTTCCAGAATGACCGAGTAGCGTATTTCTGTGCCCATAAGGAACTCGTAGCAGGAAAAGAAGAAATGCTTGTGGTGCCATTATGCCATCACCCAAGGCTGTCTTTCTTTACCGCTTATCGTGTGTCCAGCCTGAATGCTCTGTGCAGATGAGAAACACCAGTGCAAGTGACCTTTCGCCATCAGCTGCGCTGTAGCTGATGCTGCCCTGGTGCGCTGCGATGATCGACTGGGTGCAGGCCAAACTCCACTCAACACGCTCGGCGTTGCATGCGCAGCGAACGGGCTCGTCCAACAGCTGCAGTGGCTTGGGCGAAAAAGGGGAAAGAGCTGGATTGGACAGTGTCAGGGACAGGCAGTGCTCGTCCTGTGCAATCTTCAGCGCGATCGTCGTGCCGTCCGGTGTTTCGCGCAGCGCGTTCGCCAACAGGTTCGACAAGGCCTGACGCAACATCAGGGCATCGCCTGGCAGCGTTCCCGTGCCCTCGAGTTTGAAGTGGATACCGCGCTCTTTGGCGGGCAGTGCATAAAAATCCAGCACGCTGGCGCATAACGCGTGCAGATCGATGAACTGGCGATGGGCAAGGATCGGATCGAGGTCGGTCTTGGCTGGCGTGTCGTCACTCATTCGCGCCTTGTGAGCCAGTACGGCATTGAAGGCCAACGCCAGCGGCAACAGTTCGGCTGGCACCGTCTGTGTGGGCAGGGGTGCTGCGGGCGATTGTGCCGAGGCCGAAATGGCCATCTGACTCAGTTGGTGAACCGGGCGCAAGCCTCCGCTCGCGATGCTCCACCCCAGCAGCATACTGCCCGGAACAACCAGTAAGAGGGCTGCCCACAACCAGCCGGTCAGGGAACGCAGAAGAGTCTGCTGGGCTGTAATATCCAGCATCAACAAGACACTGAGCTGTTGCCCGTCGCGCGTGATCTGGCGCTGCAAGCCGCGCCAGACATTAGCGTTATGCGTCCATTTTCCGCTCCGATGCGGCTGCACCTGCTGGTAACGGTGCAGAGTTTCGCTTCGTTCGGGTTCGCTAAAAAGGGGGCGGCCATCAGCGTCGAGAATCAGCGCGGACACGTCGCGGTGCCTGCCCAGCAGAGCCTGCAATTCGGGTCGTATCACCTGCAATTGATACAAATCGCCGAGCCCCAGCAGCAGGCTCGCGGCGCCGTCGAGTTTCTCCTCCAGCATCTGCTGGTCAAGTACGTCGAAATGGCGCTGGCTGAACTGATTGAACACGCACCCGGCGGCGACCAGAACGCCGCACACCGCCAGGGTGAACAGCAGGCTCAGGCGCGACGTCAGCGAAATGTGAGTCATGCACAAGCCTCCTGCTGGACACAGCCTGTATCTGGGCAGCAGTTGCAGACATCACCCGCCGAGGGCCGACACATTGAACTATCGATATAAGGTCCGTTCATCTCACCCCCTGGAACCCAGTAATATCGCCACGCTACCCGGCCTGGGACAATAGGGAGACAGCGTGATGCCCAAGGTGTTTGTTGATCATTTCAAGAATGTGACCCAGGACTACCTTAACCATCGGCCCACCTATCCCGGCGAGCTATTCGAATGGCTGAGCCGACAATGCGGAGAGCAGAACCTTGCCTGGGATTGCGGAACGGGCAATGGCCAGGCGGCGATCAGCCTGGCCCAGTATTTTCAGCAGGTGGTGGCGACCGATGCGAGTGCGGCACAACTTGCTGCGGCCATCCCCCATGATCGGGTCAGCTACAGGCATGCCTCTGCGGAGTGTTCCGGGCTGGAGCCGGCATCGGTTGATCTGGTCTCGGTTGCGCAAGCACTGCACTGGTTCGATATCGAGCACTTTTATGCCGAGGTGCGCAGGGTGCTCAGGCCCGATGGGATCATCGCGGTGTGGTGTTATGGCGTGGTCGAATTGGATGGTGACGAGGCCAATTCGTTGCTGCAGCATTTCTATCACCACGTGGTCGGACCGTATTGGCCCGCAGAGCGGCGTCACGTGGAAAGCGGATACTGTGAATTGCCGTTTCCGTTTACCGCTATCGAGGCGCCGCCCTTCGGCATGGGAGTTGTCTGGACACGGTCTCAGTTGATGGGATATCTGCGCAGCTGGTCCGCTACGGCGCGCTATAAGACGGTGCACGACCTCGATCCTGTCGACGAGTTGGAGCGCCTGCTTGGCTCGGTGTGGTCTGACAGGACGCAAGGGCGGGTAGTACGTTGGCCGTTGTCCCTGCGGATTGGCAGGGTTTAGCCGCCGGGAAGCCTGCGTCGGCGAGGTGCTTGTTGCCGAAGCAGCCGATCAGCCTGCGTTTGTCGCAGCCGCTGCGGGGTGTGAGGGATAGGCGCCAAGCGAATGAATTCGCCCCTACAAAAAAGAAAGCCCGCCGTTCACGCAATCTCTCGTATCGCCTCGTCGCCGATGTCCAGGCCGATGCGCTGGCCGCTGGCGTGCAGATCGGCGGCGGAGCGATTCAACACATCCACCAGTAATTCAACGCCACGGGCTTCGACGCGGTAGCGAATGACGTTGCCGAGCAGGCTGTGGCTGCGAATCTGCGCGTCGATGCTGCCGTGCGGTGCCAGTACGATGGCTTCTGGGCGAATGGCCACGCGGTGGGCCACGGCTCGGCCGAGCAGGCGGCTGGCGGCGTCGGCTTCCAGCAGGTTGTAGTTGCCGATGAAGCCCGCGGCGAAGGCGGTGGCCGGCTGGGTATACAGCGCTTCGGCGCTGCCGTTTTGCACGATGCGCCCGGCATCCATCAGCAGAATGCGGTCGGACAGCGTCAGCGCCTCTTCCTGATCATGGGTGACGAATAGAGTAGTCAGGCCCAGCTCACGCTGGATGCGGCGGATCTGCTCGCGCAAGTGCTTGCGAATGCGCGCATCCAGCGCCGACAGCGGCTCGTCGAGCAACAGCAGGCGCGGCCGAGTGACCAGCGAGCGGGCCAAGGCGACGCGCTGGCTTTGCCCACCGGAGAGCTGGTGCGGATATCGCCCGGCCAGCTCGTTCAATTCCACCAGTTCCAACACCTCCGCCACCCGCCGAGTATTTTCCGCCCTGGGCACCTTCTGCATGCGCAAGCCGAAGGCGACGTTCTGCGCCACGGTCATGTTGGGAAACAGCGCGTAGCTCTGGAACACCATGCCGATGCCGCGTTTCTGTGGTGGCAGCGGCAGCAGGTTCTGGCCTTCCAGTTCGATGCACCCGCCATTCACCTCGGTGAGCCCGGCCACGCAACGCAACAAGGTGGATTTGCCGCAGCCGGAAGGGCCGAGCAGGGTGACGAACTCGCCACGCTCGACGGTGCAGTCAATGTCGCTGAACACGAGGGTCGCGCCATAACGCTTGTGCAGATTCTGGATGACGAGGTAGCTCATGGCGCGTCCTTGTTCAGGCGGTTGGCGGCCCAGGTGAATACCAGCACGAAGAAGAAGTAGGAAATCACCAGCGCGCTGTTGAAGTGGCCGCTGCTGTTGCGCATGTTGTTCAGGTACACCTGCAGGGTTTCGTAACGGGTGCCCACCAGCAGGTTGGCAAACACAAATTCGCCGAACAGGAAAGAAAATGACAGAAACAGCGCGACCATCACGCCCTTGCGCAGGTTCGGCAGCACCACCCAGAGTGCGGCTTGCCAGGTGTTGGCGCCCAGCATGCGGGCGGCGTCCATCAGGTCGGGCAAATTCAATGCTTGCAGGTTGTTGGTGATCGCCCGGTACATGAAGGGCAGGGCCACGGTGAAATAGCAGCCGATCAGAATCCAGGGCGTGCCGACCAGAGGCAGGGGATCAGAGCCGTAGATCTGCAGCAGACCCACGGACGACACCACCGGCGGGATAGCAAAGGGCAGCAGGATAAGGATGTTCATCAGCCCGTCGAGGCGCGGAAAGTAGTAGTGCACCACGAACAACAGCGGCAGGATCAGCAGCACCGAGAGCAGCAGGGCGCCGAAGCAGACCAGCAGCGATTGGCCGAACGCGATCAGGAAACGCTGCTCGCTCCACAGCGCCTGGTACCACTTGAGCGTGAAGCCGTCGGGCAGGATGGTCGCCGACCAGCTACTGGCCAGGGAATAGACCAGCGTGCCGGCCAGCGGCATCAGCAAAATCAGAAACAGCAGCCAGACCACCAGCCGGTGATACAGCCGCGCAGGCCGGCGTTCAGCGCGTGACATGGTAGCTCCGGCGCAGCAGCCATTGGTGGACCAAGGTGATCAGCGCCATCAGGCCTACCAGCAGCATGGCCAGGGCGCTTGCCATGGAGGGGTTGAGCACGATGTCGCCGGCCACCAGTGCAGCGATACGGATCGGCATGATGTTGAAGTTTCCGGTGGTCAGCGCATAGACGGTGGCATAGGCGCCGAGGGCGTTGGCCAGCAAAATGACGAAGGTGCCGAGCAGCGCCGGGGTCAGCACCGGCAGGCCGATGTGCCGCCAGAACTGCCAGGGGCCCGCCCCCAGTAGCGCCGCCGACTCGCGCCAGTCCTCACGCAGGGCGTCGAAGGCCGGATAGAGCAGCAGCACGCCGAGGGGAATCTGAAAGTAGGTGTAGATCAGGATCAGCCCGGTCTTGGAATAGATATTGAAGTCCTCGATCCAACCGAGCTGTTTGAGCAGCAGGGTGAAGGCGCCGTTGAAACCGAGCAGGATGATGAAGGCGAAGGCCAGCGGCACGCCGGCGAAGTTGCTGGTCATGGTGGTGAAGGCGCTGACAAAGTCGCGCAGGCGCGAGTCCACCTGATGCAGTGAGTAGCTGCCAAGCACGGCAATTAGCAAGCCGAAGATGCTCGACCAGAACGCCACTTGCAGGCTGTGCTTGATGGCCTGCAGATAAAACTTCGAGGCGAAGATCTTGCTGAAATTGTCCAGGCTCACGCCGTCGGCACCGTGTACGCTGTTGATCGCCACCCAGAGCAGCGGGGCGATCTGGAAGGCGAAGAAAAACACCGCGAAGGGCAGCAGGCACAGCGCTGCCAGCCATTTGCCGCGCGGCGCGCTGCTCATTTGAACAGCTCCCGGCAGACCGGTTTGTCATGGGGTACGCCGAGCAGCTCGCAAATGCTGCCGCACAGCTCGGTCTGCCGTGGTTTGGCCTGTGCGTTGAGGCTAAAGGCATCGCCAACCACGAACAGCGGCACCTCGCGCTCTTCAGCCAGCAGGCCGTTGTGGGAGCGATCCGTCGTCATGCCATGGTCAGCGGTCACCAGCACCTGGTAGCCGGCATCCAGCCAGGCTTGCAAGTAATCCCCCAGGAGAATATCGGCGCGGCGAGCGCGGTTGCGGTACTGCGGCGAGTCCAGTCCGTGATGGTGGCCGGCATCGTCGATGTTCATCGGATGCACCAGCATAAAATCCGGGGCATGGCGACGGCGCAGGTGTTCCGCATCGGCGAACAGGTGCGAGTCGGGGTAATGGTCCTCGTAATAGAAGTGACCGTGCTGAATCGGCAGCTCTGGCGCCTCGGTGTGGCGATCCCGCGCGGCGTCGAAGGGGGCTCGGTTGTACAGCTCGCTGACCCAGTGATAGGCCGCGGCCGCGGTACTGCGCCCGGCGGCGCGGGCGTAATGAAAGATGCTGCGCTGGTTGGACAGCCGCGCCACCTCGTTGTTAACGATGCCGCTGTCCAGGGGCGGCACGCCGGTCAGAATGCATTCGTAAAGGGGCCGAGAGAGCGCCGGCAGCTCACAGTCGAGTTTATAGAGCGTGGCGCGTCCGGCTGCACAGCAAGCCTGCAGATGGCCAAGCGTATAACGGGCCACTTCATAGTTGAGGCCGTCAAGTACCACCAGAATGACCTTTGAGTTCATCGCCAAGGTTCCCTAGCGCAGGGTGAGCGAACGGCCCACCCTGCGGTTTCCTTATTGCATCTCGATGATCACGTGCTCCTGCCACAGCTGCGGCAGCGCCTTGGAGGTTTCTTCCCAGGCGTCGGCATCCTTGATCGGCTGTACCTTGGCGTATTGCTCGTTGGGCAGCAGTTTGGCCTGCACGTCCGCCGGCAGGGTCAGGTGTTCGGCGCGGATCGGCCGGGCGTTGCCCTTGGCCAGGTTGATCTGTCCGGCGTCGCTCAGGATGTATTCGCGGGCCAGCTTGGCGGCATTGGGATGCTTGGCGTACTTGTTGATGATGGTGCTGTAGCCGGAAATCACTGAGCCATCCGATGGGATCAGCACCTCGAAGCGGCTGGGATCGATCTGCTCACGGTAGCCCAGGCCGTTGAAATCCCACACCACACCGACTTCCACTTCGCCTCGTTCCAGAGTCTGGATAGTCGGGTTGGCCAGCGACAGGCGGCCTTGCTTGGCGATGTCGGCAAAGAAGTCCAGACCAGGTTGGATGTTCTTTTCATCGCCGCCGTTGGCAATGGCCGCAGCCAGTACGCCGTTGACGGCCTGGGCGGCGGTGCCGACGTCACCGATGGCGACCTTGTAGCTGCCTTTTTTCAGGTCAGCCCAGGATTTTGGGGCCTGCTTGACCAGCTGCTTGTTGACGATGAAAGCGATGGAGCCGGTGTAGGCGAGCATCCAGTGGCCGTCGTCGTCCTTGGCCCAGTCCGGGATCTGATCCCAGGTGGTGGGTTTGTACGCTTGAGTGACGCCCTGCTGCACGGCGATGGGCCCAAAGGCGGCGCCGACGTCGCCGATGTCGGCGGTGGCGTTGGATTTCTCGGCGGCGAACTTGGCGATTTCCTGCGCCGAGCTCATGTCGGTGTCACTGTGTTTGAGGCCGTACAAGCGCTGCAGATCGGCCCAGGTGTCCTTCCAGTTGGCCCAACTGTCGGGCATGCCGACACTGTTCACCTGGCCTTCAGTGCGCGCCGCCTGTTCCAGGCTTTTTACATCCTGAGCCATGGCCTGACCGGCCAGGGTGATGGCCGTTCCCAACAGTGAAACCAGTAGCAGTCGTTTCATGTGCAGCTCCTTGGCGGGGCAGTTCGGATCGTTACGTCCTTATCCAGACTGCAGGGATTGGATGACAGGCAGATGGCACAGGCGTCGTTTATCGGTGAGCTGCGCCGCATTTCAGCGTAGACCACCGCTGCGGTTGCCTAGGGGCGACGCTGGCGTGTCGGGCTTGGATGTCCGCGATGCTCCAATGTGGTGCATTACCACCCGGCATCCCTTCAAAAAGGGGTCAGAAAAGCGCACAACCTGATGCATAAAACGTCTGTAAGTCCCTGTTTTATAAGGTGGCACGCTTGCTGCTATGGAGGATGTAACGGGATGTTCAATACGTGTTGATCATCCTTTTGCAGCCTGTTGGAGAAGTTCTATGCGTGTATTAGGTATTACGCTAGGTGCCCTGCTGAGCGTGCTGACAGTCAGCATTGCTCAGGCTAATGAAGATTTTGTTCCGGAAGTGCTCACGGTTGAGAAGGCCATCAAGCCCGGCGCCAACGTATTCGTGCTCGATCAGAGCTGGAAAGGTCCCAGTCGTATCAACGTGCTGTCAGCCGATAACCTTGAGCACAAGGGCATCCTGAGCATCGGCATCATCGGTCAAATGGCCTTTACCACGGACCGCAAGACCGCCTATGCCATCTCCGCCTACGCCAAGCGCATCATGTACGGCCCGACCGAAGCGGTGCTGCAGGAATTCGATGTCGACACCCTGACCCTGAAGCGCGAAATCCTCCTGCCGGAGAAAATGGCCCAGGTCGCTCCGTCCAACGCCATTCTTAACCTGTCCGCCGACGGCAAGCTGGCCTTCGTGCAGAACGCTACCCCGGCCACCTCGGTGACTGTAGTAAACCTGGAAGCGGGCAAGGTGGTGGCTGAAGTGCCGACGCCGGGTTGCTTCGGTACCTTCCCGGCTACCAGCGGCCACCGCTTCAGCTCGGTATGTGGTGACGGCACCCTGGTCAGCTTCGACGTCAACGGCAAGGGCGAATTCTCCGCTCCGCTGCGCAGCGCCAAGGTCTTCGATCCGGATGAAGACGCCCTGTTCATCGTGCCCAAGCGCGTTGGCAAGGATCTGCTGTTCCCCTCTTTCAAAGGCAACCTGTACCGCATCGCTGACAGCGGCAAGCAGCCCAAGCTGGTCGAGAAGTACGAGGTGGTCAAGGGCATCGACGGCGATTGGGCGCCGGGCGGTGTGGACGTCCTGGCCTATAACGCCGCGCACAACGTGGCCTTCCTGACCATGCACCCCGATGCCACCGAAGGCAGCCACAAGGACTACTCCAAGGAAATCTGGGCGTACGACCTCAAGCGCAAGCAGGTTCTGTATCGCTCGGTTGCAGAAGGCGTCTCGTCCCTGGCAGTCACCAGCGGTAAGCAGCCGGTGCTGTTCGGCTTGATCGAGGACACCGAACTGGTGCGCTACGAAGTCGACCCGCTGGCCCGTTTCGCGGTCAAGCCGACCCACACGCTGGAAGGCGTCGGTGACTGGACCATCTTTGCGGTCACCAGCGAGTAATCACCATGAACGCCTCAGTTCTTCATTGGGCGGCGTTGGCTGCCGTGGTCTTTCAAGCGCTGCTGTTCCTGCGGGCAGCCTGGCACAAGGTGGGCGACTACGGACGTTTCGTCGGCTTCGTTGCGGACTATCGACTGGTCCCCGAGGTGCTGCTCGGTGTGGTCAGCCGACTGCTGATTGCCGTCGAGCTGCTGGTGGTAGCTGCGCTGGTTTGGCCGCCATTCGCTGCCTGGGGGGCGCTGGGCGCGCTGGTGTTGCTGGGGCTGTACGCCCTGGCAATCGCGGTAAACCTGCTGCGTGGCCGCACTCGACTCGAATGTGGTTGTGGTGGTGCAGCGCAGCCGCTGTCCTGGCTGCTGGTGGTACGCAATGTCGTGTTGATGGGGCTGGCTGCGCTGGCACTGTTCACACCCATTGGCCACACCGGTCCGCTGGAAACCGCCGTTGCGCTGATGGCAGGCGCGTTGGCCTTCAGTCTGTATGTCATTACCGAACAGGTCATGGCCAACCTGGGCCCCTTGTTGGCACGTAAAGCCAACCCGCTTTCCTAACCGAATTGAAAAGAAGTAGTCCCTATGTCCTTACTAATCTTCGCCGTATGTGTGCTCACTGTGCTGGTTCTTGCGCTGATCATCATGGTCTTCGCCCTGGCCCGCCAGATCGGCATCCTGTTTGAACGTATCTCTCCCGTCGGCGCCATGGTCAACGACAGCGGTCCGAAGCTGGGCGAGGTATCCCCAGCCTTCAACCTGCCCAGCCTGACCGGCGGCCAGATCCAGATCGGCACCGCTTCTGCGAAGCACACGCTGATCTTCTTCCAGTCGCCGACCTGCCCGATCTGCAAAAAGTTGCTGCCGGTCCTCAAGTCCATCCGCCAGAGCGAAACCTGGCTGGACGTGGTGCTGGCCAGCGACGGTGAGGAGGCGCGTCATCGCACCTTTATCGCCAGCGCCGAACTGGAGCAGTTCCCCTACGTGGTTTCCGAGCAACTGGGCGTGACCTATCGCGTGTCGCGTCTGCCGTTCGCGGTGTTGCTCGACGGCGAAGGTGTGGTCAAGGCCAAGGGCCTGGTGAACACCCGCGAACAGCTGGAAAGCCTCTTCAACGCCGCCGAAACCGGCTATGCGTCGATCCAGGATTTCGCCAGCCGTACCGCACATTCCTGATTTTTCGTGGAGTTATCAAATCATGTCCAAACTCTTTGATCGCCTGTTCAACGTTATCGACAAAACCGCCGAGGCGGGTGCCCGCAAGACCGCCATGCAGACTGGCCGTCGCTCCTTCCTGGCCAAGGCCGGTGTCGTCCTGGCCGGTACCATGGCCATGCCACTGCTGCCATTCGACCGCTCGCTGGGCGGCTTGGCCATGGCAGGCGAAGGCGCTGGTGGCGACGTCAACGATGAATTCAGCTGTGATTACTGGCGCCACTGCGCACTGGACGGCGACCTGTGCAGCACCGCCGGCGGCACCATGACCTCCTGCCCGCCGGGCACCGATGCCTCCAAGGTGGCCTGGGTCGGTACCTGCCGCAATCCCAACGACGGCAAGGACTACCTGGTGTCGTACAACGACTGCTGCGGCAAGGCCGCGGTCGCCAGCGCGACTTCCTGCTTCCGCAGCGAGCGCGAGCGTCCCGGTTATCGCATGGGTCTGCACAACGACATCAACTGGTGCATGGCTAACACCAACAAGGGCTACCACTGCACGGTATCGGTGGTCGTTGGGCTGGCCGATGCGTAATCAGCTGAAAATCAGTGGGGCGCTCAGCGCCCTGCTGCTCGCCCTCGGCACTACCGCCCAGGCGAGTGAGGCCTTGTACCAGCAGCACTGCTCCAGCTGTCACGGGTTCAGCGCCGAGGGTATTCCCGGTCTGGCTCCCCCGCTGGCGCATTCGGCTCTGTGGCAGGGCCTGGGCGACCAGGCGCCTCGCTATATCACCGGCGTCATGGCCGGTGGCATGAGCGGCAAGCTGCAGTCTCAAGGTCAGCTGTACATCGGCCTGGTCATGCCGCCGCAGAGTCATCTGCCGGCTGCGGAACTGGCGTCGGTGGCCAGCTACCTGCTCAAACTGAGCGGCGTAGAGCAGGATGTTTCTGTCGAGGCCGTTGAACAGGCACGCAGCGCACCCATGAGCCATGGGCAACTGCGCGCGCTGCGTCCGCAGAACTTGTAAGCGAGGTAAGACAGATGCAATGGCGGCAGATTCTTATGGCGGCGATGATGCTGCCGGGAGCTGCCTCCATGCTTCAAGCCCATGAGTATTCGCCCGCAGTCAACTATCAGTTGCGCTGCGCCGGATGCCACGGGCAGGAGGGCATGGGGGTCGATAGCGCAGGTATTCCGCCTTTTCCGGGTTTTATTGACGGCTTCTTTGCAACCCAGGCGAGTCGGCTCTATCTGATGCATGTGCCGGGTATCAACACGGCCAGTCTGAACGACCGGGAGATCGCCGAGGTGATGAACTACGTCGGTGAGCGCTGGGGAGAACCCGACGCGCACCGACCGCCGTTCACGACCGAGGAGGTCGCAGCTCTGCGCGGTAAACCTGTGGCGGACGTAGTGGCACTGCGGCGCGGCGTGATCGCCGAGCTGACGGCCCAGGGCAAGCCTGTACCGGATTACCCTTGGCCGTGACTATTGCAGCCCGCCGCACAGAAAACTCCTGGGCAGCTGTGACCAGAGACGTAGCTGGCGCGGGATGCAATTGTAGGCGGCCTCCCCGTTGTGCGGTGGCGGGGTAGACCTGTGTAGCTACCCGAAGCCCGCCGCAGGGGGGTACTCCGTCGGCTCCGCATCGCGGACAAGTTCGCTCCTACAAAATCGCAGGCCGCGTAAAGCCGGCCAGATGCACCCTGTAGGGGCGAATTCATTCGCCATTGCACGCCCCATCCGCCAGGGAATACGCTGCGACGAATGCCTGCGGTTCAGTTGAAATCGCACCCGCCGTGTTTGTCGCCGCACCGGCGTAGCCTGCGGGCCCAGCGCCAGGCGAATGAATTCGCCCCTACAGAATCGCGTTCATCCTGCCGGCCGCGCATCGCGGATAAGTTCGCTCCTACAAAATCGCAGGCCGCGTAAAGCCGGCCAGATGCACCCTGTGGGGGCGAATTCATTCGCCTTTGCACGGCCCATCCGACAGCGCATACGCTGCGACGAATGCCTGCGGTTCAGTTGAATTCGCACCCGCCGTGGTTTGTCGCCGCACCGGCGTAGCCTGCGGGCCCAGCGCCAGGCGAATGAATTCGCCCCTACAGAATGGCGTTGATCCTGCCGGCCGCGCATCGCGGACACGTCCGCGCCGACTAGACCGCAAGCTCCGCAAAGCCCCGCCAGACGTACCTTGTAAGGGCGAATTCATTAGCCTTTGCACGGCCCATCCGCCAGAGAATACGCTGCGACGAATGCCGCGGTTCAGCTCAATTCTCACCCCCTGTGTTTGTCGCCGCACCGGCGTAGCCTGGAGCCACAGTGCCAGGCGAATGAATTCGCCCCTACAGAATCGCGTTCATCCTGCCGGCCGCGCATCGCGGACATACAAAATCGCCAACCCCGCAAAGTCGGCCAGACGTACCTTGTAGGGGCGAATTCATTCGCCATTGCACGGCCCATCCGCCAGAGAATACGCTGCGACGAATGCCTGCGGTTCAGTTGAAATCGCACCCGCCGTGTTTTTCGCCGCACCGGCGTAGCCTGCGGGCCCAGCGCCAGGCGAATGGCGTTTATCCTGCCGGCCGTGAATCGCGGACACGTCCGCGCCGACTAGACCGCAAGCCCCGCAAAGCCGGCCAGACGTACCTTGTAGGGGCGAATTCATTCGCCTTTGCACGGCCCATTCGCCAGCGAATACGCTGCGACGAATGCCTGCGGTTCGGCTGAATTCGCACCCGCCGGTTTGCCGGCAAACGGCGGGCTGCCCGATAACACCGAGCCCAACGTCTCGATACCGGGCAACGGGCGAGGCCGCCCTACATGGCTTTTGCTAGGCCAGCGCCCGCAATCTTTACCGCCAGCGCTGAATATCCCATCCCTGCGCTTCGGCATGGGCGCGCAGCACGTCATCGGGGTTGATGGCGTGGGGATGGTCGACGGCTTGCAACAGTGGCAGGTCGTTGCGCGAGTCGGAATAGAAGTGGGTTTCGCCTAGCGCCACGCCGTGACGGATGCGCCAGTCGGCCAGGGCAGCGATCTTGCCTTCGCGGTAGGAGAGGATGCCGCGCGTTGCGCCGGTCAGGCGGCCATCGCGTTCTTCCAGTTCAACGCCCACCGCATGCTCGATATCCAGCAGTGCGGCCGCTGCCTGCACCAGAAAACGCGGCGAGGCCGATAGGACCAGTAAGCGGTCGCCTGCGGCGCGATGCTCGGCTACGCAGCGCCGGGCATCCTCGAAAACCAGCGGCTCGATTTTTGCCGCGACAAACGCCTCGGCGGCCCCACGCACTTCCTGGGAGGTACGCCCGATCAGCGGTTGCAGGGTAAAGGCCAGGTAGGCCTCCAGTGTCAGGCGCTCGGCGGCGTATTCGCGCACAAGATGTTGTTCGTGGGCCATGAACACATCGCGATCCAGCCAGCCCAGCTCGCCCAGGTACTCGCCCCAGAGGCTGGGGCTGTTGCCGTCAATCAGGGTGTCGTCGAGGTCGAATACCGCCAGAGCCATCAGGCCAGCTCGGCGCTGGAATAGAAGGCGGTGAGTACCTTGACCAGATGGGTCAGGTCCTGGCTGCCGGCCAGTTCGCGGATCGAGTGCATGGCAAACGTCGGCAGGCCGATGTCCACCGTGGGCACGCCGAGGCGGCTGGCGGTGATTGGGCCGATGGTCGAGCCGCATCCCATGTCGCTGCGGGTGACGAAGCTCTGCACCGGCACTTCGTTGGCCAGACACAAATGACGGAAGAATCCGGCGGTTTCGCTGGTGGTGGCGTAGCGCTGGTTGCTGTTGATCTTGATCACCGGGCCGGCGTTGAGCTTTGGACCGTGGTTGCAGTCGTGCCTGTCCGCGTAGTTGGGGTGCACGGCGTGGGCGTTGTCGGCGGAGACCAGCAGCGAGCGCTGGATAATGCGCACAAAGTCTTCACCGGCCGGCAGGGCGCGTTGCAGGACCTGCTCCAGGAACGGGCCGTCCGCGCCGCACGCCGACGTCGAACCGACCTCTTCGTGGTCGGTGCACACCAGTACGCAGCTTTCCTCGTCGCCCGCGGCCAGCAGGGCTTCAAGCCCGGCGTAGCAGGACAGCAGGTTGTCCAGCCGTGCGCCGGTGATGAACTGGCCATCCAAGCCGATCACGGCCGCGCTCTGGGTGTCGTAGAAGCTCAGTTCGAAGTCCAGGATCACGTCGGCGTTCAGGTCGTGTTCGCGGCTCAATTGTTCGGCGAGCAGGGCGCGGAAATCGTAGGGCTCGTCGCTGGCGACCTGGGCGAGGATCGGCGGCAGCTCGTTCTGCGCGTTGATCGGCCAGCCCTGGTTGGCCTCGCGATTGAGGTGAATGGCCAGGTTGGGGATGACGGCGATGGGGTCGCGGAAATCGATCAACTGGCTTTCCACCTTGCCGTCGCGGCGGAACGTCACGCGGCCGGCCAGCGACAGGTCGCGGTCGAACCACGGCGCCAGCAGGGCGCCGCCGTACACTTCAACGCCCAGCTGCAAAAAGCCCTGGCGCTGCAGCTCCGGTTGTGGCTTGACGCGCAGGCACGGGCTGTCAGTGTGCGCACCGACCAGGCGCAGGCCGCCATCCAGGGGCGCGCGCTGGCCGAGCTTGAAGGCAATCAGCGAGGAGTCGTTGCGGGTCACGTAGTAACGGCCGCCGGCTACGCAGTTCCAGGGCTGACGCTCATCAAGCAGTTCGAAACCGGCCGCTTCGAGGCGTTGGGCTAGGGTGGCGGTGGCGTGGAACGGGGTGGGCGAAGCCTTGAGGAAATCGATCAGACCTTGATTGAGCTCAGCGTACATAAGGGACTCCAGACAGCGATGGGCGGAGTCTATCGGATTTGCGCGGCAGTGGCAGGCGGCAAATGCGCTAAGCGGCGCGCTGGGCCTGGTTCTTCGGGCCGATCAACCTTTCCCCGGATCTTCCTCGCGACTGTCTTCCTCCCGACTGTCAGCCTCGGCCTCGTCTTGCAGGTCGGCCTCACCAGTCTGCTGGGGTGAGTCCGTCACTTCCGGCATCATTTCCAGTACGGTTTGGCTGGTGCGCAGCATGGTGACGTGGGGGGTATGGCTCTTGGCGAGTTCGCGAACTTGCCCGATGCGTAGAAAGGTAAACAGGGTGAGGGTGCCTAGCGTGATGGCATGAAACAACGGCAAGCCCTGGGGGCCGAGCCAGCCCATCACCGCACCGGCCACCAGTGGGCCAATAGCGGCTCCGAAGCCATTGATCACCAGCAGTCCTGTGGTTCCTGCCAGCACGTCTTCAGGTGGCAGGCGGTCGATCATGTGTGTGACGGTGACGGAGTACAGCGAAAACGTCAGCCCACCCCAGATAAAGGCGGCTATCCACAAGGCAGTGGAGGCTGGCAACTGGCTCATGACCAGTGAAACCAGCGTGGCCAGCCCTGCGATCCAGAGCAAGACGACCGGGCGTTCGTGGGTATCGGAAAACAGCCCGATGGGCCACTGCAACAGCGCGCCGCCCAGAATGGTCACGCTCATCAGGCTGGCCACCTCGGACGCATCAAAGCCACGGTGGCTGGCATACAGCGGTGCCAATCCCCAAAAGGCACTCAGCGCCAGGCCTGCCAATGCGGCCGAGACGACGGCCAGCCGAGAAACCCGAAACAATTGCGGCACATGGATATTGGGCACCTCCGGCAGCGTGGGCTGGGCCTGGCGGGTGAGGGTAATCGGAACCGCCGCCGCGCAGATCAGCATCGCCGCCAGCGCGAACAGCAGGAATGACTGGGCGCTTTCCAGGTGCAGCAGCTGCTGGGCTACGGTCAGCGCGCCCAGGTTGACGAACATGTACACGGCGAATACCTGCCCGCGCTTATCGCCGGTGGCCTTGGCGTTCAGCCAGCTCTCGATAACCATGTACAGCGTGACGACGACGATGCCGAACAGCAGGCGCAGCATCAGCCAGACCCACGGATCGACCAGCACGACGTGCAACAGGGTGACGATGGTGGCGAGGGCGGCGCAGAGCGCAAAGGCGCGGATGTGCCCAATGCGCCTTATCAGCGGCACCGTCACCCAGGAGCCGAGCAGATACCCGGCAAAATACCCGGATGTCAGCAGGCCGATCACGGTCTCCGAAAAGCCCTCTGATATGGCCCGCAAGGTGATCAGGGTATTGAACAGCCCTGTGCCGAGCAGCAGCAGGGCCACGCCATTGAGCAGTGAAAGCAGAGGAGGCAACGTCGTGCGCATGGGCAATATTCCTTGGCTAACTACAGGCGGAAGGCCAGGAAAGAGTAGACCCGCTACCTGCACAGGCCGCAGATTCAGCGGGTAAACGGGCAGCGGTCGACGTAAAGCGCCGTTCGGATGGCGCAGGGTGAAGCAGGGTACGGAGCAGAAAACTGTCTTTGAAATTTTTTTGGTCACGGCCTCGAAGCCTTAGTCAGCGGCAGGCATGAGTGGTCAAGTGCACCTTGCTCTGGCATGGTGCGCAGCCCAATAACAAGACCTTATCTAATGCCTTGCGCGGACACATCGACATGGTCGGGTCCGCACTATTTTCAGGATCTCTTGATGTCACATCGAATCGTTGTTGTAGGCGGCGGAGCTGGCGGTCTGGAGCTGGCTACCCGGTTGGGCCGCACCTTGGGTAAAAAGGGCAAGGCTCAGATCACGCTGGTGGATGCGAACCTCACGCATATCTGGAAACCGCTGCTGCACGAAGTGGCGACGGGTTCGCTGAATAGCACCGATAACGAGCTGAATTACGTGGCCCAGGCCAAGTGGAACCATTTCGAGTTTCAGATCGGCCGGTTGTGCGGACTGGATCGTCAGGCCCAGCAGATCGAGCTGGCGGCCACGCTGGACGAGCAGGGTGAAGTCCTGGTGCCGGCCCGGTCACTAGCTTATGACACGCTGGTTTTGGCGGTAGGCAGTGTGACGAATGATTTCGGCACGCCCGGGGCCGCGCAACACTGCATATTTCTCGACAGTCCCCAGCAGGCGTTGCGTTTTCACCGTCAACTGCTCAGCCATTATCTCAGTGCCCATGCCGGTCAGCGGGACAGCGGTCAGGTGGATGTTGCCATTGTCGGCGCGGGTGCGACGGGCGTTGAGCTGGCCGCCGAGCTGCATAATGCGGCGGCGCAACTGGCGGCTTACGGTCTGAAGGGTATCCAGCCGCAGAACATGCGCATTAACCTGATCGAGGCCGGCCCTCGCGTCTTGTCCGCGCTCCCCGAGCGCATCGGCACGGCGGTACGCAGCCAGCTGGAGAAGTTGGGCGTCACCGTGCACACCGGGGTTGCGGTCAAGGAAGTGACCGCCGACGGCATGGTGACTGCCGATGGCCAGCTGATTCCCGCCAGCCTCAAGGTCTGGGCGGCGGGTATTCGAGCGGCGGATTTTATGCATGAGCTGGACGGCCTGGAAAGCAACCGCATCCATCAACTGGTGGTTCGCCCCACCTTGCAAACCACGCGCGACGATAACGTGTTTGCCATGGGCGACTGCGCGGCGTGCCCGATGGGAGACGGAAAAAATGTGCCGCCCCGTGCGCAATCTGCCCATCAACAGGCCTCGATGCTGGTGACGGCGATGAAAAACCGCCTGGAGGGCAAGCCGCTGCCTGAGTTCCACTATCGGGATTACGGCTCGCTGGTCTCGCTGTCTAAATACACCGCCGTTGGCAACCTCATGGGCAGCGTCATGCGTGGCAGCGTCAAGGTCGAAGGCTGGCTGGCCCGGATGTTTTATATCTCCCTGTACCGCATGCACCAGGTGGCGTTGTATGGGGTGGTACGTACGGGATTATTGGTGTTGACCGACCGGATCGGCCGACGCTTGAACCCGCGCATGAAGCTGCATTGATTGTCGGGGCTGCACGATCTGTTGCTTCAGCTCGTGCAGCTCGATGACTCCAGCGAGAGGCTTCGGGGCGGGCCAGCAGCACCCGCCTCGAAGCGCCCTCACCCGATAAGCCCGCTCGGTCTTATTCGATCTTCGCGCCTTTTTCGATCCAGGCACCGAGCAAATCGCGCTCTTCCTGGGTCATCTGCGTCAGGTTGCCCAACGGCATGACCTGGGTCGCCACTGCTTGCGCATAGATTTTTTCGCTCATCTGTTGAATCTGTTCAGGCGTGTCGAACATGGCGCCCAGCGGCGCAGTGGCGAAAATTGGGCTGCTGGGGGTGGCCGAGTGACATTCCAGGCAGCGGTCCTCGATGATGTGCTGGACCAGGGCGAATTCACGGGCGGTTTCCAACGGTGCAACAGGCTCGATGGGTTCAGCGGGCACCCTAGGCTCGGTGATCGGCGTCTCTGGCCAGTATTCGTTCTGCACGACACGGGGTTCTTCGGGGGGGTGGGGTGTCTCAGGCGATTCTGTACGCTCGCCGGTGCTCGTGCTCGTGCTTGTGGGCGCGGGCGATTCCGTTGCCACAGGCGGCGCGGGGCGGGGTGCGGTTGTCGGGGTACTGATGTAGGCCAGGCAGACCATGCCCAGCGCGGCGGCCGGCAAGGCCCAGGCGAATTTCTGATTGGCATGGCGGGTGTTGAAGTAATGCCGCGCCAACACACCCAACGCGGCGATGGCGGCGAGGATCAGCCAGTTGTACGGGTTGCCGTAGGTGCTCGGGAAGTGGTTGCTGATCATGGTGAACAGCACCGGCAGCGTGAAGTAGTTGTTGTGTCGCGAGCGCAGCAACCCCTTGGCCGGCAAGGCCGGGTCGGGCTCGCGGCCTTCCTGGATGGCTGCGACCAGGGCGCGCTGGGCGGGAATGATGACGCGAAAGACGTTGCCGACCATCAGGGTGCCGATCAGCGCGCCGACGTGAATATAGGCGGCGCGGCCGCTGAATAGCTGGGCGTAGCCCCAGGCGGCATAAACCAGCAAGACGAAGAGCACCAGGCCCAGCAAGGCGGGCCTTTTCCCCAGCGCGGAGTCGCACAGTGACTCGTAGATGACCCAGCCAATGAGCAGCGAAACCAAGCCGATAGCCACGGCCAGGGCAGGGTGCAGCGCACTGCCCGGCGCGAGCAGGTAGTACGTGGGGTTGAGGTAATACACGAGGGTCAGCAAGGCCACGCCGGACAGCCAAGTGGAGTAGGCCTCCCACTTGAACCAGTGGAGTTTTTCCGGCATCTGCGGCGGGGCCAGTGCGTATTTTTCCAGGTGATAGATGCCTCCGCCATGGATCGCCCAGAGATCCCCAGACAGCCCCTCGCGCGGGTTGCCGCGTTGCAGGTTGTTCTCCAGCCAGACGAAGTAGAACGAGGCACCGATCCAGGCGATGCCGACAATCATGTGTATCCAGCGAATGCTCAGGTTCAGCCATTCGGTCAGGTGTGCTTCCACGAGTGTTCCTCACGCCAGATAGAGGCGGGCTGGTCAGAGATAAATAAGAAGCAGGCGCTCATCTTCGGCAAAGACATGCTCGTCGCAGTTGTTGCCGGTGCCGCTGCGGTCGATCACCAGAAAGTCGTCCTCGGCCTCGATGCACAGCACCGGGTGATGCCAGACGCCGCGGTGATAGTTCACGCCCTGGCGACCGTTGCTGATAAAGGCGCGCACCTCGCCGCTGTCCGGGCTGTCCGCCGGCGGGGCGACGACAATCAGAAAGGGTTTTTCGCGCAGCGGCATGAAGGCCTGGCTGCCCAGCGGATGACGTTCCAGCATGGCGATGGTCAGCGGGCGCGGCAGGGAGGTGGCGCGGAAGATGCTGATGATCGCCTCATCCTCCGGCTGCGCGGTTTGCACGGTGGCCAGCCGGTGATAACGGCGCGTGGAGCCGTTGTTGATCAGGAAGAACTCGCTGTCTTCGGCTTCGATCACCTCGCCAAAGGGGGCGAAAGCGGTTTTGGTCAGCGGATCGAGGGGCAAGGTGCGCATCGTGGGACTTCCAATCGTTCTGTAGGAGCCAGCTTGCTGGCGATCCGCAAGCTGGCTCCTACAGGGGTTGATAGAGATTTACCGGGCCAGCGTGCCGAACAACCGCAGGCGACTCACGCCGCCGTCCGGGAAGATGTTCAGGCGTACATGGGTGATCGGGCCAAGGTCTCTGATCTGCTCGGCGAAGGTGTGTTCCTGGTGCATGGCCAGCTGCTGATTGGGCAGCAGTTCGCGCCAGAACAGGCTCTGGGTTTCGATCTGGCTGTCGGTGCCGCCTTTCACGTAGGCGGCCTGGATAGAGCAGCTATCCGGGTAGTTGCCCTTGAAGTGCAGGGTGTCGACGACGATGCGCTCGATCTCGCCGGGATGGCCGAGGGCGATGATTACCCAGTCATTGCCGGGGGTACGCCGGCGGGCGGTTTCCCAGCCGTCGCCCATGTTCACCCCGCGACCCGGATTGAGCAGGTTGCTGATGCTGCCGTAATGCTCGTCGGAACAGGCCAGGGCCCGCCCGCCATTGAGAGCGGCGGCCAGGTCGAGGGTTTCTTCGCTGCTGACCGTGGCCCAGTCGCGGTAGGGAATACCGTGGATGCGCAGGCGCGCCACGCCGCCATCCGGGTAGATGTTGAAGCGCAAGTGCGACACCGGCTCGGCATAAGCCAAGGCGTGATAGTGGTGGCTGTTGCCCTGCAGAGCCACGGCCGGCAGCACTTCCGTCCAGGCGGTGCTGTCATCCGGCTCGCCTTCCGCCAGGAAGCAGGCTTCCAGCGAGGCGGACGGCGGGTAGTTGCCGGTGAAGTAGCGAGTGTCGATGTCCACGCCCTTCAGTACGCCGGGCACGCCGAGGCGAATCACCGCATGGTCATGGCCCTCGAACCGCTTGCGGCGCGATTCCCAGCCGTCCATCCACTTGCCGTTGTCGTCGAACACGCCTTCCTGCCACACCGGCTCGCCGGGCTGCAGCATGCGGTCGGCGGCGGCAAACCAGTCATCGGTGACCGAGAGAATCTTGCTGCCGAGGCGGGCGTCGGCCAGGTTGACGTATTTCTCGAAAGGCGCTGCGTAGGTTTTCATGAAAAATTCTTCCTTGAAGTCAGAGGGCTTGCAGGCGAAACAGGGCGATTCGGTTGATCTCCGCCAGGGCGCGGGCGAACTCCTGCTCGGGCGTGTTGTGCAGGCGTTCCTCGAACGCGGCGAGGATCTGCCGCCGGTTGCTGCCTTTCACCGCCATGATGAACACGAAGCCGAAGCGCGCCTTGTAGGCCGCGTTAAGTGCGGTGAAGCGGGTGAATTCTTCCGGGACGCAGTCCTGAATACCGGCGCCGGCCTGTTCCGACGTGGACGCGGCAGTCAGCTTGCCGCGCACGGCGGCCTTGCCGGCCAGATCCGGGTGGGCGTTGATCAGCGCCAGCTGGCGCTCATGGTCGGCATTCAGCACAACGTCCGCCATGCGCGCATGCAGGTGCTCGATGTGATCGTCGGCAGCAAAGATGCCTTGCTCGAAGACACGTTCCGCCACCCACGGCGAGTGTTCGTAAACATCGGCGAAGGCCTGCACGAAACCGGCGCGGTCCAGGGCCGAGGGCGTCAACGTGGCAAAGACTGTCATTGCCCGGCCCCCGTCAGCGGGTGGGTGGCATGCCAGTGCCGGGCAATGTCTACGCGACGGGCGAACCAGACCTTGTCGTGGCTTTTTGCGTAGTCGATGAAGCGGCGCAGCGCGGCCAGGCGTGCCGGTCGACCCAGCAGGCGGCAGTGCATGCCGATGCTGAGCATCTTTGGCGCGCCGGCCGCGCCTTCGGCGTAGAGCACATCGAAGGCGTCTTTCAGGTAGGTAAAGAAATCATCGCCGCTGTTGAAGCCCTGTGCCTGGGTGAAGCGCATGTCATTGGTGTCGAGGGTGTAGGGAATCACCAGGTGCGGTTTCTGCGGGGTCGACTCGGGGTCCCAGTAGGGCAGGTCGTCGTCGTAGGTGTCCGAGTCGTAGAGAAAGCCGCCGTCCTCACGCACCAAGCGCCGGGTGTTCGGCCCGGTACGTCCGGTGTACCAGCCGAGCGGGCGCTGGCCGGTCAGTTCGGTAAGAATGGCGAGGGCCTTGTCCATGTGCTTACGCTCTTCGGCTTCGTCCATGTGCTGATAGTCGATCCAACGATAGCCGTGGCTGCAGATTTCGTGGCCGTCGGCGACCATCGCCCGGATGGCGTCCGGGTTACGCTGGGCGGCCATGGCCACGGCGAACACGGTCAGCGGAATCCGCTGCTCGCGGAACAGCGCAAGCAACCGCCAGACGCCGGCGCGGCTGCCGTACTCATACAGCGACTCCATGCTCATGTGCCGCACGCCGGGCAACGGCTGGGCGGCGACCATCTCGGACAAAAAGGCCTCGGACTCCGTGTCGCCGTGCAGAATGCAGCGCTCGCCGCCTTCCTCGTAATTCAGCACAAAAGACAGCGCGATATTCGCCTCGCCCGGCCAGCGCGGATGGGGCGGGTTGTTGGCGTAACCGATCAGGTCTCTGGGGTAGTCGGGGCTCATGAAGGGCTTCCTGTCGAACGTCTGTTCTCCTACAGCGTAGGGCAGCCGGGCGGATAGGAACTGTGGCGAGCATTTCTTAAAACCGTTCTCATAGGCACCTGTAGGGGCGAATTTATTCGCCTGGCACCGAGTGTTCCCTCGTCATCGGGGACTCGACGAACGACGCGGGTGGGTGCTCTGAAGGCTGTGTCAGCAGCGGTGGGGTCTGACGGTCCTGCGCCAGGCGAATGAATTCGCCCCTACCAGACACACCTACTGTTCAGGCCGCGCCGTTTACGCCGCGCGGTCGGTGCCCAACTCTGCATGACTAAACCCTGACTTCATCTGTAGGGGCGAATTTATTCGCCTGGCACCGAGTGTTCCCTCATCCGCAGGGATTCGACGAACGATGCGGGTGGGTGCTCGGAAGGCTGTGTCAGCAGCAGTGGGGCCTGACGGTCCTGCGCCAGGCGAATGAATTCGCCCCTACCAGACAGACCTAGTGTTCAGGCCGCGCCGTTTACGCCGTGCGGTCGATGCCCAACGAGGCATGGCTAAACCGTGACTTCGCCCCTACAAGAACGCACCTACTCTATGTTCAGGCGCGCCGCGAGCCGAGACTTTTCACACAAAACCTAAAAGCTGCTCGGGACTGGATTCATTCAACAAAGGAGAGGGCGTCATGGGGCGTTTGACCACTCATGTGCTGGACACCACCCATGGCTGTCCGGGCAAAGGCATTCATGTGGAGCTGTACCGCCTTGAGGACGGGCGGCTCACACTGATTGCCGGGGCGCAGACCAACGAGGATGGACGCTGCAACGCGCCGTTGCTGGAGGGCGAGGGCTATCGCAGCGGGGTGTACCAGTTGCACTTTTATGCGGGCGATTACTTCCGGGCCCGTGTCGTCGACCTGGGCGAGCCGGCTTTTCTCGATGTCGTCGTGCTGCGTTTCGGGGTCGACGCAGCGCAGGATCATTACCATGTGCCGCTGCTGATTTCGCCGTACAGCTATTCGACTTACCGCGGCAGCTAGGTGGCTGCCGCTATCTACTATGGCCTGCCCGCGATCCAGCCACCGCGCTTGGGCTTAATTCAACAAACGCGCCATGCCCATCGTCAGTGAAAACATGCCAATACCCACCAGAACGAAGCCCGGCAGCAGGTCAAGCAATCGCGACAGGACCAAGGAGCCAGCGATTCGTCTGGCGACGAGGCTGTAGGCAACCAGGATGGTGATATCGATGGTCGCCCAAATCAGCAAGAGCGTGATGGCTTGGGGCGCAAACGGGGCGGAGTGCTGGATGAATCCGGGCAGAAACGCCAGAAAGAACAGAATGTCCTTGGGGTTCGATAATCCCACGCCCATTGCTTTCCAGAAACTATGGGCATTGCGGGTGCGTACTTCGTGTTGCTCAGCACCGCCACCCAAGGTCTTCATACCCAGCAACGTGAGATAAAAGCCCCCCAATACCTGGCCCCAATTGAGCATCGAAGGACTGATATCCAGAGCCAGGTAAATGGCGATCAGCGCCGCTACCAACAGCAATTGCGCAGACAGCACACCGCCGGCAATGGTCCACGCCGGCCAGGCCCGTCTCCCTTCGGCCAGAACCAGTGCGATAACCGGGCCAGGCGATGCGATCAGCACCGCCACAGCCGCCGCAAACGAGAGATAGGCAGCAATCACAATGCGGTGACCAGGTCGAATACGCGGGATTGCTTGCCGAGTTTGGCGGTGTAGAAGCGCTGATTGCTTATGGCGAAGGCACGCTGAATCCAACGGTCGGTACCGTCGAAGCGAGCCGTGAACGGACTTCGAGCGTGGGCCGTTTTCCGGTTGTCGATGATCAGCATATCCCGCGCCTTGAGCAGCACCGGCTGGGCGACGTCCCAGGCAATCGCCCGGAGTTTTTCCAGCTGTGCCTGACCCTGCTCACTACGCGCCACCATGAAATGGGGGTCGAAGCGGAACATCGGCGCTGCTCTGTCTCCATACAGAACAGTCTGTTCCTGCCCCAGGTCGATCCGGCAGTTTTTCTCGGTGGGGCTGTAGTCCGACAAGAAGTTGTACGGCTCGGTGAAGAAGAAGGAAATATCATCATCGGTCAGGTGCGGAAGAATCCTGTCGACGGATGTGATGTAGGTCACAGCTTCCTTGAGAGGGTCCTGCCGAAGGCAGAGCAGAACCAGGTGTTCAGGCTGGACCGCATGGAAGGCATTTTCGGTGTGCAGGTCCAGTTCAGTGTCGTAGCTGTCGGATGTGGCCGACTTCGCCTGGCTTTGATGGGGAAAGAAATTATTGATCAGATCGCCATTGGATTCCTGGGTGTATCCGATGGGCTCGCCTAGCAGCGATGTCGTTTGCAGTAGCAGCTTTTCACTGGTGGTATCGCGCTTTACCAACTGGTTTCGGCTACTTGGCGTCGCCGGTATGGGGCCGATGCGCAAATTTTCAAAATGCAAAAAACCATTTTTATTGCCGAAGATTCTGAACATCACGATCTGGGCAATCTGTTTTTGATTCAGGCCACCCTTGGCTACAGCTTCGGCCAAAAGGTGTTCGATGATTTCATTCGGCATCTTGCTTCCTTCCAGTGGATGTAAATTCCGAGGCGCGAAAAAGGCGTGTGTTAACTGACCAGCGAAAAATCATGGTGGTGTCGCCAAGCCTGGAAGCAAAACAGAAAATCATGCTATGAAGGATGACTATTACTCATGATAAGGACGTCTGCTCGCCGTGCGTTTACCTCCTCTTTATGCGTTGCGCGCCTTTGAAGTGGCTGCCCGTTTTGGCTCTTTCACCCAGGCCGCCAAATCGCTGTGCATCACGCAAAGTGCCGTCAGTCGCCACGTCAAGACACTTGAAGATCACCTGGGCTGCACGCTGTTCGAACGCAAAGGACCCAGGCTGGCGTTGACCGATGCCGGGCGGTTGCTGGCGCATGAATTGGAGCGGGGATTCGCCACGATCGAGCACGCCTGCACCGCCATCTTTTGCCAGAAAGGCGTACTCCGTCTCAAAGCGCCGTCCACGCTGACCATGCGCTGGTTGTTGCATGCCCTGGAGGAATTCCAAGGGAAAGAACAGGGTCAGCGGGTGCAATTGACCAGCGCCTGGATGGATGTCGATTTTGTCGATTTCCGTACCGAGCCGTTCGACTGCGCCGTGTTGCTTGGCCGCGGCAATTTCCCGGCGGAGTGGAACAGCATCAAGCTGTTTGACGAATGGCTGGTGCCCGTTTGCTCACCGGAGCTGTTGGGCAAACCCGCCTGGCCTCTGGACAAGCTGGCGGCCAACCAGCTGATACACCCCTCGCGGGACTGCCGGGACTGGCGACGCTGGCTGGAGCGTCAGGGCTTGCAGGATGCGGTCGCGTGGCGAGAGGGCAAGCGTTTCGACACCCTGGAGTTGGGGATTTCTGCGGCTGCGCAAGGGTTCGGCGTCTCCATCGGCGATCTTGCCCTGGTTGAAAAAGAGCTGCGCAAAGGCACCTTGACCATACCGTTCAAGACTGCCGTAAGGTCGGGAGACAGCTATTTCCTGGTCTGGCCGCAGAACGGGGCCAAGCACAGGATGCTCACTGCCATGCAGGCGTTTCTGCTCGAGCATCTGCCGATTATGCAGAGGCGGGACCTGCGGTTTCTCGAGTGAGAACGCAGCAGGGGGCTTTCAAACCGAGCCGAGCAACCAGGAGTCGGCTGGAAAGCCCAGCCTGATTACTGATCCACGAGCATTTCAAAGCCGCCGTAGATCATGCGCTGACCATCGAACGGCATGGGATTTTGCTCGGGCTGGGTGCGTGGGTCGGCCATGACTTTCTGCATGCCGCTGTCGCGCACCTCTCGTGAAGGCCAAATGATCCAGGCAAACACTACGGTTTCATCCGGCTTGCACTTCACGGCCATGGGAAATGACGTGACCTTTCCTTCCGGTACATCATCGCCCCAGCACTCGACCAGTTTCAGTGCGCCATGCTCCTTGAACACAGCGGCAACCTTCTCGGCATGCTGTTTGTAGGTGTGTTTATTGGCCGTTGGCACAGCGACGACAAACCCATCGACGTACGACATTTAAAGTCTCCTCTGGCTGTGGACGTTGATCGCTAGAGGAGAAAGAGCTTAGGTCGGTGTTCGCGTTTGCTGCAAAGCGCAGCCGGAATTGCCTACGGTCTGTCAAACTCTCTCTTTGGTTGAGGGCAACAAGATCGTCAGCAGCCCGAGCAGTGGCAGGTAAGAACACAGTGTGTAGACCTGCTCGATGCCATGGATATCCGCCAGGTGACCCAGCAGCGCGCCACCGATACCGCCAAAGCCGAACATCAGGCCAAAGAACACCCCGGCGATCATGCCCACGTTGCCCGGTACCAGTTCCTGGGCGAAGACCACGATGGCGGAAAACGCCGAGGCGAGGATAAAGCCGATGACCATGCTCAAAGCGCCCGTCCAGAACAGGTCTACGTAGGGCAATGCCAGGGTGAAGGGTGCGACGCCGAGGATGGAGAACCAGATGACGGTCTTGCGACCGATCTTGTCGCCGATCGGGCCACCCAGGAATGTGCCTGCGGCGACGGCGCCGAGAAACAGGAACAGGTGTACCTGAGAATTGGCAACCGACACATCGAATTTCTCAATCAGGTAAAACGTGAAATAGCTGGTGAAACTGGCCATGTAGAAGTATTTGGAAAACACCAGCAGTGCCAGCACCGCCAAGGCAAAGGTCACGCGCCTGCGGGACAGTCCGTGGGTGGCTTGGCTGCCCTGTTTGAGCGTGAACAGGTTCAGATGATTGCGGTACCAGCGGCTCAGACCGTAGAGCACGCCGATCGCGAACACCGCAAACAAGCCGAACCAGACGACATTGCCCTGACCGTACGGGATGACAATGGCCGCGGCCAGCAGCGGGCCGAAGGCGCTGCCGGTGTTGCCACCGACCTGGAAGGTCGATTGCGCCAGGCCGTAGCGACCGCCTGAGGCCAGGCGCGCGACACGTGAGGTCTCCGGGTGAAACGTCGAGGAGCCGATACCGATCAGCGCTGCAGCGGTGAGAATCGCCGCGAAGCTGCCGACGAAGGCCAGCATGACGATCCCCAGCAAGGTGCAGACCATGCCGGCCGGCAGCAGCCAAGGCTTGGGGTAGCGGTCGGTGTGGTAGCCGACCCAGGGCTGCAGCAGCGAGGCGGTGAGCTGATAGGTGAGGGTGATCAGGCCGATTTGGGTGAAGGTCAGGCCGTAATTGGCCTTGAGCATGGGGTAGATCGCCGGCAGCACCGCCTGGATCAAGTCATTAATCAGGTGCGCCAGCGCGCAGGCACCGATCACGCGCAAGACCAAGGGGCTGGCTTGGCTGGCGGTCGCGGCGATGGCTGAGGGCGACTGGGTTGTGCTGGTGGACATGGCAGAGATTCCGACAGGGCAGCAGGCGCCCTGCGGACGACCTGTCCCTCAGAAATGCGCGCCCACGTTGGTCGTTATCCTAAGTCCCGCAGATGGCTTTGTCTCGCAGCTGCTGGATAGGAAACGCTGCGGCTCGGAATCATGGTTCATACCTCGGTTGGGCTGCGCGGCAGAGGGGGGTCACTAGGCTGTGGAGTAATTACTCGCAAGCAACTCGTATGGTAGGACCCGATATGAGGAAGCAGCCGCGTTCAGGGGAGGTGGTCGCGGCATTGCTGGAGGCAACCGCGCTCGAGCTGGGCGATCGCGGCCTGGATGGGCTCACCACCGACCATGTGGCCCGGCATGCCGGGGACAGCATTGGCTCGCTTTATTAGTATTTCGACAGCAAGGACGCGCTCATCGAAGCGCTGCTTCAACAGCAGGGCGGACGGCTGATGGCCGTGGTTCACGAGCGCCTGCTGCCACTGCTCGACGCGGATGTCAGGACGGTCGCGCGGGCGATCCTGCAAGGGGTATTCGAGCAAGTTGAGCAGGACAAGGGGCAGCGGGAATTGGTGCGCAACTGGCATCGGCTGCGTTCGGATCAACTATTCCAGAGTCTTGAGCGGGATATGAGCGAGGTGTGCCAGCAGTACTTGCTTCGTCATCTGAACGAGTACCGCCTGGACAACCTGCCGGCGACACTTTTCGCGCTGATCAACTCCGCGCAGTACACCACGGCTCGCTACTTTAGCCAGGACCCGCTGCTGTTTACCCGAGATGAAGTGATCGATGCCATGGCTCAGATGGTCGAGTCATTCTGCTTGCCGCGTGAGAGTCGGGAGAAAGGTACAGATAGCTACCTCTCGCAAGCAAGACGAATACGGGTGTGTTAGAAAAATCGTGCTATTGGCGAACAAGTGCATTGCGTGCTAATCGGTTTTGACCAATCCGACGCAGCCATTGTTGTACCGGCCGTTCAAACCACCTATGACAAACCAGGCTGGCGCTGATAAGTACGGCGAAGAACAATAGCAGTGTCCACGGCTGATAAAACACCATGCGCCCCGGGATGAATTTATCCGCCAGTAGCGCAGCGATGATTTGGAGCGGAAAGTGCAGCAAATAAGAGGCGTAGCTGATATCACCTAGCCAGGCCACACGTCGGGCAATTGGTTCGAGCAATTGATGGCACGCAGCAATGGCCATGATTGTTATCGGAAACAAAAAAGCAAATTTGATTAAAGGCTGATCGACACCAAACAGACACCATCCCGCCACACAAGCGCTTGCTAAAACACTTCCAACCCAGTGAGTTGGCGCGCGCTGCATCAGCCACACTACGCACAAATAGCCAACCCCTCCGCAGAAAAAGCTAAACATGCCTAGGGTAATTTTGTACTGGGAAGGAAAGATGCATGCGGAAACGGCAATCAGTAAGACGCTGGATAAAACCGGCAAAGGGGAATAACGCCAGAGCAGGAAGAACACGGCGTAGAGCAGAACCTCAACGGAAATTGACCAGGAGGGAGCATTGAACGACCAGCCATATTCCAACCCCCATGCGGGGGCAAGAAATACATTCAGTACGCCGTGATAGAGATCATTGAAAGGATAAACGAAAGGATTCCCGTTATAACGCGTGTAGACGATTTGCAATAATGCAACGGTGAAAAAAGTAGCTAAATGCAGTGGGTAGATTCGGCTGAAGCGATCGATTAAAAAATACTTTCCAGTAACCTCACGTTGTGCAACTGCCTGAGCGAACAACCAGAAAAAAATGAACCCAGAGAGGCTAAAGAACAACGCAACTGCGTCACCGCCGTGTCGATAAAATATTGAGAACACGCTGTATAAGGGTTGCTGTTCAGCTTGAAGCGAACCCGGCATTGCTCCTTGAAAAAAGAAATGCTGCCAATGCCAGAGCACCACCGCCAATGCCGCGACACCTCGCAGTGCATCCAATGCAAATAGCCGTTTAGGAAAAACAGATTGGTCTGGGTTCATTGTTATTAGTTAAATCTTGAATAAGAGCGACACTATGCCGGGGCGCACCTGGCAATTCAATCGCTCACAATTCTTTTTTCCGGGTAATTAGGGGTGCGAAGCTCGAACGAAAATTCGTTCGGCTTCTCCAGTTTTCTGGCCTAAGACGCCAAGCCGCTTGTGGTCGAAGCAGCTCCGGCTGGCCGAGTAGATTGGCGAGTCAGTACACTCTGCGCATCGTCATCCGCAGTATATGAGGCCGCCATGACAACCTATCCTGCCACGAACCATTGTCCCCGCCTGCAGCCGGAGTTGAGTGCATGATCGAGGTCACCGAAGTTTCCATCGCCGAGCTGCGCGCTGCGCTCGAAACCGGCCGTACCACCGCCGTGGAGCTGGTGCGCGCCTATTTGGCCCGCATCGATGCCTACGACGGCTTTGATACGCCGACCCGACTCAATGCCGTGGTGGTGCACAATCCCGATGCGCTCAAGGAGGCCGAAGCCTCCGATGCCCGCCGTGCCCGTGGCGAGACGCTGGGCCCGCTGGACGGCATTCCCTACACGGCCAAGGACAGTTACCTGGTGAAGGGGCTGACCGCCGCCTCTGGCAGCCCGGCGTTCAAGGACCTGATCGCCTACCGCGACGCCTTCACCATCGAACGCCTGCGCGCCGCGGGTGCCATCTGCCTGGGCAAGACCAACATGCCGCCCATGGCCAACGGCGGCATGCAGCGCGGCGTTTACGGTCGCGCCGAAAGCCCCTACAACGGCGACTACCTGACCGCGCCCTTTGCCTCCGGCTCGTCCAATGGTGCCGGCACCGCCACCGCCGCCAGCTTTGCCGCCTTCGGCCTGGCCGAGGAAACCTGGTCCAGCGGCCGTGGCCCGGCCTCGAACAATGGCTTGTGCGCCTATACGCCGTCGCGCGGGGTGATTTCGGTGCGCGGCAACTGGCCGCTGACGCCGACCATGGACGTGGTGGTGCCCTTTGCACGCACCATGAGCGATCTGCTGGAAGTCCTCGACGTGGTGGTTGCCGACGACCCTGACACACGCGGCGACCTCTGGCGCCTGCAGCCCTGGGTGCCGATCCCGAAGGCCTCCGACGTGCGTCCGGCGTCCTATGCGGACCTCGCCGCCCAAGCCGACGCGCTCAAGGGCAAACGCTTCGGTGTGCCGCGCATGTTCATCAACAAGGACCCGGAGATGGGGACCAGTGATAAGCCCGGCATCGGCGGTCCCACGGGCCAGCGCATCCAGACCCGGGACTCGGTAATCGCGCTCTGGGTGCAGACACGACAGGCCCTGGAAGCGGCCGGCGCCGAGGTGGTAGAGGTGGATTTCCCGTTGGTGTCCAACTGCGAGGGCGACCGTCCTGGCGCACCGACCGTGTTCAATCGCGGCATCGTGTCGCCGGAATTCCTTCACGATGAATTGTGGGAGCTCAGTGGCTGGGCATTCGACGACTTTCTGCGTGCTAACGGCGACCCGAAGCTGAATCGCCTGGCCGATGTCGACGGATCGCTGATCTTCCCCCACGACCCCGGCACCCTGCCGAACCGGGAAGACGATCTCGCCGCAGGCATGGACGAGTACGTCAACATGGCCAAGCGCGGCATCAAATCCTGGGATCAGATCGCCACGCTGCCCGACGGTCTGCGCGGCCTGGAGAAGACTCGCAAGCTCGACCTCGAAGACTGGATGGATCAGTTGGGCCTGGACGCGGTGATTTTCCCCACCGTGGCGGACGTGGCCCCGGCCGATGCCGATATCAATCCTGCCTCGGCGGACATCGCCTGGAGCAATGGCATTTGGGTGGCCAACGGCAACCTCGCCATTCGCCACCTCGGCGTGCCCACGGTCACCGTGCCCATGGGCGTGATGGCGGATATCGGCATGCCCGTGGGGCTGACCTTCGCCGGCCGCGCCTACGACGACTCCAACCTGCTGCGCCTGGCCTCGGCCTATGAGGCCACCGGTAGCAAGCGCCTCGTGCCGCCGCGCACACCACCGCTGTCGCGCTGACGGTCAGGGTTCAGTTTCCATGCAAAAAGGCGCCGCTGGCGCCTTTTTGTTGGTTGTCGTGTTTTCAGGTGAAGCGAGGGGTTTGGCCGGGCGGCATGGGTATCGCTGCGCTCAATCCATCCTACGAGCCTCGGACGCTGGAGGACCAGGATTCATTGTCCGGAGGACGGTGCCTGCACCGGCGGCGATGGCTCTGGGGTCGCGCGCTCCCGTTGCTCCAAGCCCGAACTACTGCGCCCGGCCTGGAAGGCCGCCAGCATGTTGGAGGTCAGGGCGGAATTGAACGAGGCGATGCCAAACACAATGGCCAGGACCGTGCTGATCGCGGTGACGATCATGGTTGTCTTCATGGCATTGAGGCTGGCCTTGAGCTCCGCCGTGGACCTTTCCAGCCTGTGGATGGCCGTCTCGAAGCCGGAATTGCGAATGCCCTGGGCCGAATCCCGAGCCGCCTGAGCCGCAAGAAACGCGTCGATCTTGCCCTCGATCGAGGCGACACGCGCATCCATACGGGTCTCAAGGAGCTCCAGCTTGGCGTCCAGTTCGGGGCGGGGCATGTCGTCGTTCATGGTCTGAGTATGCAGGCAGAACGTGGATTGTCAGTGGCACACGTCAGATCACTGACGAGCCGGATGGCAAGGTTCTGGCTCGGGGTTTAGGCAGCGTTCCGATGCCTGCGCCTCAACCATCCTTACCTTACGCTGACACCCTGGGGATCACATAAGGGTTGCGCCATCGAACACATCAAACGGAAGAGAGAACGTATCAATGCACTGCAGACATCCCAGGTTGATGCGGTAGTGCCCGGGTTTTACGACTGTTTGGTGGAAGGGATAAATACCGCATTGGCTGCAAAAATGGTGCTTTGCAATGCAGCTACCAAACTCGTAGGTGGAGAGAACGCCAGGAGCGGCAACGATGGTCAGGTCTGACGGGGCCACAGTGAATGCACTCATCAGTGCGCCTTTTCGTGCACAGATGGAGCAGTTGCAACGCAGCCCCCTTTCAATGGCAGGGCCCCGGAATTGGAACTGTATCGCTCCGCAATGGCAGCTGCCTTTGTGCTCGGGCATAGAGCCTCCGGTTAACGGTTTAACCCCAAGGTAGCTCAAGTCCTGCGTATCGGTTGTTGGATGGATGTCGTTTTTACACCCACCATGGCTACGCTCGATGGATCGCCACCCGGTGGATCGATGAAGCGCGATCCACCCTACGTTTCGAAGGGGGCTGCGGACAGGCTTGGTATCACGCCGTTTAGGATGACGCTGTTGGAGCGCCAGGCTATCTGTAGGGTGGATGTCGTTTTTTAACATCCACCAAGGCCCCGCTTGGTGGATCGCCACCCAGTGAATTGCCGCCGGTGGATCGATCAAGCTCGATCCACCTTGCCAGCGCCTCAACCCATGATACGGCTTAGCGCAGGCATGGCTTTTTACACGCCCCGTTCGTTATTCCAGATCAACACATGCAGTTGGGGCAGCACGCGGGGCCGGTACCAGCGGTCGGCGGCGATTCGCTCGACCAGCCAACGCAACTGCGCATTGAGTGCTTGGGTGTCGGCCACGCGTTCCGGTTGTTCCGGCGAGGCCGGCGTCGGATTGCAGGGTTGCAGGTACAGCGGCAGGTCGGGGTAGTCGGCTGCCAAGGCTTTGGCCCATTGGTAATCCGTTTCGTCAGCGATCACCAGCTTGAGGCTGATCTGCGCGTCGGCCCCCGCAGCGGCCAGGCAGGCATCAAAACGCTCACGGCGAAACGGCATGTCCGAGGATGGCGGCTTGGGGCTGAGGGTCAGGTAATCGAGCTGGCTAAACCAGGGCTGTGCCTTGCTGCCCTGGGTTTCCATGGCGAAGCGGTGGCCTTGAGCGTGGCCGAGCTTGAGCAGTTCTTCGAGCGGCTGCAACGCCGGGTTGCCACCAGACAGCGTGACCAGGATCGGCTCGCCGCCACTCAGCCGGTTCACCTCGGCAAGAATCGCCTCGGCCTCCATGGCCTGCCAATCGGCGCGAAAGGCCGGGTCCACCGCGTAGCGGGTGTCGCACCAGCTGCAGCGAAAGTCGCAGCCGCCGGTGCGCACGAACA
>CAYPFO010000023.1:0-42218 GCA_964410065.1 uncultured Pseudomonas sp. | reverse complement strand
TCCTAGCGGTGGCAACACCGTGGAAGTTCGAGTCTTCTCCTGGGCACCACTCTTCTAAAAAAACCGAGCTATCCAGCTCGGTTTTTTTTCGTCTGCGTTTTTGTCTTCGAAATATAAACTCCGGATATTCAGCTCCCCCCTACGCTGCCGATTACCTTTGCTGTGGCAAACACCGTCGTTTGCAGCAGACTTTCGGACACTCAATGAACGCATTTATCAACTCTTCGCTGCGCAGCCTCGGCCTGCGCACTCTGAGTCATCAGTTTCTCTTTTCCTATGGCCTCATGTTCGCGCTGGCCCTGATCAGTACCGCCAGCCTCTATGCCAGCCTCTCGGTCTCGCCAGAAACCATCAACGTCGCCGGCGCTCAACGCATGCTGAGCCAGAAGATCAGCAAGGAAGCCCTGCTGCTGCAAACCGGCACCATCGAGCGCAGCCTTCTGCTGGCCACCATTGAGCAGTTCGACAACGCCCACCGCGACCTGCTGCAAGGCAACCCGCAGCGCGGCATCAGCCAACTACAGGTTCCGGCCATTCAGAATCAGCTGCAGGCCGTCGGCGGTCATTGGCGAGCCCTGCGCGACCAAGTACAGAACCTCAAGCCCGGCGATCAGCTAGACCTGCCACGCCTGCAACAGAACTCGGCGATATTGATCAAGGAAATGAACGACGCGGTCACGCTGATGACCCGGCACGCAGAGAGCGCCCAGCGCCAGCCATTGCAGATAGCCTTTGCCGCCGTGCTCGGCATTCTTTTGCTGGTCGCCGGCGGGCACCAGTTCGGCATGCAGCCTCTGATGCGCGAACTGCGTAACGTCGAGCAAAGCCTGCGCCGGGTAGCCGACGGCGACCTCACCCAGCACCTGCATTCGAACTGGAAGGACAACGAGATTGGCCATATCGTCCATGCCTGCAATCGCATGTCCGAACAGGTCCGCGAACTGCTCGTCCGCGTCAAACTGACCAGCGAAAAAACCAACCAGCACGTTGAACACACCCTGAACAGCCTGCAGACATCAGAACGCAGCGCTGCCAGTCAGCACTCGGAGCTGGACCAAGTCGCCACGGCGATGAACGAGATGAGCGCCAGTGTCGCCGAAGTCGCCCGCCATGCCAGCGATGCCGCCAAAGCCGCCCAGGCCGCCGAACGCAATACCGAGCAAGGCCAGCAAGCAGTTGAGCGCAGCACCCAGTTGCTCACAGCCCTGAATATCCAGATGGAAGAGGCCGGCGAACACATGCAAGCCCTGGAAGCGGAAAGCCTGGAAGTCGGCAAGGTACTGGAAGTGATTAGCGGGATTGCCGAACAGACCAACTTGCTGGCGTTGAATGCCGCCATCGAAGCGGCGCGAGCCGGCGAGGCCGGACGCGGCTTTGCCGTTGTTGCCGACGAAGTGCGCACCCTGGCCAGCCGCACTCAACAGTCTACTGGCGAGATCGGCAGCATCATCACCCGCCTGCAAAACCGCGCTCGCGACTCCCTGCAACACATGCAGCGCAATGCCGCCCAAACCACCAGCAACCTGCAGCAGAGCCGACAGGCCTCGCAATTGCTGGATACCATGGCGCGGGACATGGACGCGATCAACGGCCTGAACTTGCAGATTGCCTCCGCAGCCGAGCAACAAAACCTGGTCGCCCAGGACATCGATCAGCGCATCACCCAACTGACCGCACTGGCCAACCAGTCACACCGTGACAGCGAAGACGTGATGCATAGCAGCCGGGAGATCGGCACCGGCATGAACAACCTTAATCAACTGCTCAATCGCTTCCGAACCTAACTCCGCGGATTTTCACAGGCACAAAAAAACCGCCCCGAAGGGCGGTTTTTTTGCAATCAGCTAATGCTTAGGCGTAAGGATGACGCATCACGATGGTCTCGTTGCGGTCCGGGCCGGTGGAAACGATGTCGATCGGCGCGCCGACCAGCTCCTCGATGCGCTTGATATAGGCGAGAGCATTGGCCGGCAGGTCTTCCAATTTCTGGACGCCGACGGTGGATTCGCTCCAGCCGGGCATTTCCTCGTAGACCGGCTGCAGCCCTTCGTAGCTGTCGGCCTCAGTCGGCGCGTAGCTCAACAGCACGCCATTGGCGTCCTTGTAGGCCACGCACAGCTTCACGGTCTCCAGGCCGTCGAGCACGTCCAGCTTGGTCAGGCACATACCGGAAAGGCTGTTGATCTCGATGGCGCGACGCAGGATTACCGCATCGAACCAGCCGCAACGGCGGGCCCGGCCTGTGGTGGAGCCGAACTCATTGCCCTTGCTGGCCAGTCGTGCACCGATGTCGTCAAACAGCTCGGTAGGGAACGGACCGGAACCGACACGGGTGGTGTAGGCCTTGGTGATACCGAGGATGTAATCCAGGTACAGCGGGCCGAAACCGGAACCCGTGGCAGTGCCGCCTGCAGTGGTGCTGGAGCTGGTCACGTAAGGATAGGTGCCGTGGTCGATGTCCAGCAGCGAGCCCTGCGCGCCCTCGAACATGATGTAGGCACCCGCTTTGCGCAGCTCATGCAGACGTGCGGTGACATCGGTCATCAGTGGCTTGAGGATGTCGGCGTAGGCCAGGGCCTCGTCCAGGGTCTTCTGGAAGTCCACCGGCTCGACCTTGTAGAAATTCTGCAGGACGAAGTTGTGGTACTCCAGCAGCTCCTTGAGCTTGCTGGCGAAACGCTCAGGATTGAACAGGTCGGCAATGCGCAGGCCACGGCGCGCCACCTTGTCTTCGTAGGCCGGACCGATGCCGCGACCGGTGGTGCCGATCTTGCCTTCCTGACGGGCCCCTTCGCGCGCCTGGTCCAGCGCCACGTGATAGGGCAGGATCAGCGTGCAAGACGGGCTGATGCGCAAGCGCTCGCGCACCGGCACACCCTTCTCTTCCAGCTTGATGATCTCGCGCATCAGCGCATCGGGTGCAACCACCACGCCGTTGCCGATCAGGCACTGCACATTGGCGCGCAGGATGCCCGAAGGGATCAGGTGCAGGACGGTTTTTTCGCCATCGATCACCAGCGTATGACCGGCGTTGTGCCCGCCTTGAAAACGCACGACCGCTGCGGCCTGATCGGTCAGCAGGTCGACGATCTTGCCCTTGCCCTCATCACCCCACTGGGTGCCCAGGACGACGACGTTCTTACCCATAACACTTGTCCTCTTCGGAAGCTCGGTTGCCGGCGTCGCCGGCGGAAACACTCAGGAATTCAGGGCGACAACTTGCCACTGGCCATCGACCTGCATCAGCCGACGATCGCAATGGGCTTCTTGGGCAGCTTCCTGCGCCTGCCCCGGCAGGGCATGGACGACACGCTCACCGCTACGGCGCAATTGCTGCACGACGCGCCAAAGGTAGAAATCATGGCTGTCCGGCGCCCAGATGCCAGCCGGACAAGCGCCATCATCCATCTGTCCCCGGCTGACCAAGGACTTGAGGTCGGTGGAAAAGCCGGTAGCCGGACGGGCGCGACCGAAATCGGCGCCGATGTCGTCGTAACGACCGCCCTGCGCAATGGAATCTCCAACTCCGGGCACAAAGGCGGCGAACACCACGCCCGTGTGATAGTGATAGCCCCGCAGCTCACCCAAATCGAAATACAACGGCAGCTCGGGATAGCGCATGTCCAACTGGTCGGCGATACCGATCAGCTCATCAAGCGCGGCGTGCACCGACGCAGGCGCTTCAACCAGGCGAGCCTGGGCCAGATCAAGCACTTCTCGCCCGCCACACAACTCGCTTAGCGCGCGCAGCATCTTGGCCAGCGGAGCCGGCAATTCGGCGGTGAGCTCGGCGACTTCATCCACAGCCTTGCGTTGTAGAGCGTCAAACAACCTTTCCTCGGCGGCACCCGACAACCCGGCGGCAACGGCCAAGCCGCGATAGATACCGACATGCCCCAGATCCATGTGCACGTTCGGCACCGCAGCCAGATCGAGCATGTCGAGCATCAGACTGATGACTTCCACATCCGCGGCCGGACTGGCATCGCCGTACAGTTCGGCGCCCAGCTGGATCGGGCTGCGCGAGGTACTCAGCGCACGCGGTCGCGCATGCAGCACGCTGCCGGCGTAGCACAACCGGCTCGGGCCTTCACGACGCAGGCTGTGGGCATCCATACGGGCCACTTGCGGGGTGATGTCGGCCCGAAAGCCCATCTGCCGGCCGGTCTGCGGATCGGTCACCTTGAAGGTGCGCAGATCCAGGTCCTGGCCTGCCCCCGTGAGCAAGGATTCCAGGTATTCGATGTGCGGGGTCACAACGAACTCATAACCCCAGCGTTGAAACAGGTCGAGGACCTGACGACGGGCAGCCTCGATGCGCGCCGCTTCCGGCGGCAGTACTTCTTCGATGCCATCTGGCAGCAGCCAGCGATCTACCGTAGCCATTTCGCCTCTCCCCTGGGCAAACCTTAATGAAGCAAATACAGGAGGGCGGTGCCCAGCAGCATGCTGGCCAGCCCCATCAGACGCAATTGACGATCATGCAACTGCAATAGCTGTGTGAACGCCTCGCGCCATCGCTGCGGGCACACGAAAGGCAGGATGCCTTCCAGCACCAGCATTAGACACAAAGCGATGCCGATTTCTTGCCACATGATTCCGCAGACGCAAAAAAGCCGGGCTGTTCCCGGCGGGCGGATGATAACAATGTTTTAACAGCGGGTCACCCGGCGAGCATGAGTGCTCGCCGGGTGGTCCGTCAGCGGCTGCTGCTTCTCAAGTAGCGGAAGAAGTCACTCTTGGGGTCCAGCACCAACACGTCGCTCTTGTCCGCGAAGCTGTCTCGGTACGCCTGCAAACTGCGGTGGAACGAATAGAACTCCGGGTCCTGGGTGTACGCCGCAGCGTAGATGGCTGCCGCCTTGGCATCCCCTTCACCACGGGTTTCCTCGGCTTCGCGATAGGCTTCGGCGAGCAGCACGCGGCGCTGACGGTCAGCATCGGCGCGAATCCCCTCGGCCAGCTCACGACCCTTGGCCCGGTGTTCGCGCGCCTCGCGCTCACGTTCGGTGCTCATCCGCTCGAACACGCTTCGGTTCACCTCACGCGGCAGGTCAATACCCTTGACCCGCACGTCCAGCACCTCGATACCCAGCTCGCTACGCGCCATGCGATCCATCGAAGCGGTGATTTCGGCCATCAGCGCATCACGCTCGCCCGACACCACCTCATGCAAGGTACGTTTACCGAACTGGTCACGCAGTCCCGAATCTAGGCGCCGTGCCAGACGCTCGTCGGCAATCTGCTTGAGGCCTGAGGTCGCGGTATAGAACTGCTCGGCATCTGCCACGCGCCATTTGGCGAAGGCATCAACCATTACGGCTTTCTTTTCCAGGGTCAGGAAGCGCGACGTGTTGCTGTCCAGGGTCAGCAGGCGCGCATCGAACTTGCGCACCTTGTCGACCATGGGGATCTTCACGTGCAGTCCCGGCTGCAGGTCACCTTCGACCACCTTACCGAAGCGCAACTGCACAGCCTTCTCGGTTTGCGACACGATAAAGAAACTATTCCAGGCGACCAGCGCCACGGCCACACCGACAATCAGGGCGGCCAGCGATTTATTGCTCATCAGCGGCTCTCCCTCGAACGCAGATCTCGCTGCTCCATTTCACGGACAATCCGTGCAGCGGTGTCGCTGCTGCTCGGCGTGGCGGCACCCTGCGCCGGCGCGGCAGCCGGAGCGCGACCCTGGACCATCTTGTCCAGCGGCAGATAGAGCAGGTTGTTCTGGCCATTCTCGCCGGTCACCAGCACCTTGCTGGTATTGGCAAAGACTTCCTGCAGCGTGTCCAAGTACAGGCGTTCGCGGGTCACTTCGGGCGCCTTGCGGTATTCCACCAGCAACTTGCTGAAGCGATCGGCCTCACCTTCGGCGCGGGACACCACGGCATCACGGTAGCCGTTGGCTTCCTCAATGATGCGCTGGGCCTGGCCACGGGCTTCCGGGATCACCCCATTGGCGTAGGTCTCGGCCTGGTTCTTTTCACGCTGCTCGTCTTCGCGGGCGCGGATCACGTCATCGAAGGCTTCCTGCACTTCTTTGGGCGCGGCGGCGCTTTGCACGTTGACCTGGGTCACGGTGATGCCGGTGCCATAGTTATCGAGGAAGCGCTGCAGGCGTTCACGGGTTTCCGTGGCCATCAGCTCACGACCTTCGGTCAGCACCTGGTCCATGTTGGTCGAGCCCACCACGTGGCGCAGGGCGCTGTCGGTGGCATGTTGCAGACTGACTTCCGGCTGGTCGACGTTGAGCACGAAGTCCTGCAGGTTGGTGATCTTGTACTGCACGGTCAGCGGCACCTCGACGATGTTCTCGTCCTCGGTGAGCATCTGCCCCTGCTTGGAGTAGGCCCGCTCGCGGGTCACGTTCTCCTGGAATTTGCGGTCCATGGGCGGGAAGTACATGTTCAGGCCAGGCCCGACGGTTTCATAGTACTTGCCGAAGCGCAGCACCACGGCCTGCTCCTGCTCATCCACCACATAAATCGCGCTGTACAGCCACATGGCTGCCAATACGGCAACGACGATGGCAATCAGGCCAATGCCGCCAGCCTTGCCGGCGCCCGCGCCGGAACCGTTGCCACCACTTTTCTTCTTGCCGCCGAACATGCCATTCAGGCTGTCCTGCAGCTTGCGGAAGGCCTCGTCGAGATCAGGCGGGCCTTTGCGATCTCCACCGCCGCCGCCCCCGCGGCGACCGCCCCAAGGATCCTGATTGTTCGAGTTGCCACCCGGCTCATTCCAAGCCATAGCGCTCTCCATCTGATAAAGCGAAGACGCGCCAACGGCGCGCCGATGAATGCTACCAATGCCACTACCTGGCGGCAAAGCCGCCGGCATGGGCTTTATTGCAAAGTGTGTTGCTCCAGAAACTCAGTAGGCCGCAATCCTGCGCGACTGACCAGCCGATTCAGCTCGATGCGCGGCAAGCGCACGGACAAGACGCAGTCGCCCTGCTCATCATGCCCCTCACTCTGCACCGCGCCCAGGTCGAAAAATTGTGCGCGCAAGCGGCCAAGGCTCTGTGGCAGGCGCAAGGTGCCGACAAACAGGTCATCGCCGAGCAATTCGGTGATTGCCTGACGCAGCAACTCAAGACCGGCGCCGTCGCGCGCCGACAGCCAGACCCGCTGCGGCTTGCCTTCGGCATTGCGCTGAATCTGCGGCTCGACCCCGTCAAGCAGGTCGATCTTGTTGTAGACCTCAAGAATCGGCAGCTCCTCGGCGCCAATTTCCCCCAGCACGGCCATCACCTGCTCGATCTGTGCGTCGCGTTCGGGCTCGTAGGCATCGATCACGTGCAACAGCAGATCCGAGTTGCTCGACTCTTCGAGCGTGGCACGAAAGGCCTCGACCAGCTTGTGCGGCAGATGACGAATGAAACCCACCGTATCCGCCAGGATCACCGGACCGATATCGTCCAGTTCCAGCCGGCGCAAGGTCGGGTCCAGCGTGGCGAACAGCTGGTCGGCGGCGTACACGTCGGAGGCGGTCAGCGCATTGAACAGCGTTGATTTGCCGGCGTTGGTATAGCCGACCAGCGACACTGCAGGGATCTCGGCGCGACGACGCCCGCGGCGTGCCAGCTCGCGCTGACTGCGGACCTTTTCCAGGCGTGATTTGATTTGCCGGATACGCACACGCAGCAGGCGTCGGTCGGTTTCCAGCTGGGTTTCCCCGGGGCCGCGCAGACCGATACCGCCCTTCTGCCGCTCCAGGTGGGTCCAGCCTCGCACAAGCCGCGTACTCATGTGCTCGAGCTGCGCCAGTTCGACCTGAAGCTTGCCCTCATGGGTACGGGCGCGCTGGGCGAAAATATCCAGAATCAGGCCAGTGCGATCAAGCACTCGGCACTCGAACTCCCGCTCCAGGTTACGCTCCTGGCTCGGGGTGAGGGTGTGGTTGAAGATGACCAGTTCGACTTCATGGGCGGCAACCAGGTCGCGAATTTCCTCGACCTTGCCACTACCGATCAGGAACTTGGCGCTGGGCTGATGCCGTGACACGTTGATGAAAGCCACCGTGTCTGCACCCGCCGAACGCGTCAGCTCCTGGAATTCTTGCGGGTCTTCACGCGCTTCGGGGTCTTGGCCATCCAAGTGAACCAGAATGGCCCGTTCTCCACCATCAGGGCGTTCGAAGAGCAAGACAACCCCCTACTCAGGCATTGCCCGGTTCGGCCGATTCGGACTCGCCAGCAGTGGGCAAGCGCACCGGACGACTCGGCACAACAGTGGAAATGGCGTGTTTATAGACCATTTGGCTGACAGTATTTTTCAGCAGAATCACAAACTGGTCGAAGGACTCGATCTGGCCCTGCAGCTTGATGCCATTGACCAGATAGATGGAAACCGGAACGCGCTCCTTACGTAGCGTATTGAGGTAAGGGTCTTGTAGCGAGTGCCCTTTTGACATGTGCCTAACTCCTATCGAACAAAAGTATAAAAAAGATGCCATCCACCAAAGAATAGACAGCAGAAATGAAGGTCAGGCCAATATGGAGCCCGTCTCCAGGCATTTCAAGGCGCGCAACAAATTGTCACGCGCCTGGCTGTCCAACCAGTGCAGATTATTCCAGCTGCGCAACCAGGTGGTTTGCCGCTTGGCCAGTTGTCGCGTGGCAATGATGCCACGCTCGACCATTTGCGCTCGTGTCAGCTCGCCTTGAAGATAAGCCCAAACCTGGCGATAGCCTACCGAACGTATAGATGGCAACCCGGTGTGCAAGTCATCTCGCTGGAACAGGGCTTCGACCTCTTCGATGAAGCCTTGTTCCAGCATGACGTGAAAACGCTGGGCAATACGTTCGTGCAGAATATGGCGCTGGGCCGGTGCAATGGCGAATTGCGCGACAGTATAAGGGAATCCACCCCTCGCATCCGCGCCCGGCGCATTTTTTTCCGCCTGCAGACGGCGATGCTCGCTCATGCTCTGCCCGCTGAGCAGATAAACCTCCAGGGCACGTACCAATCGCTGCGGATCATTGGGGTGAATTCGCGCTGCCGACTGCGGGTCGCACTCGGCGAGCTGCGCATGCAGGGATGCCCAGCCCTCCCTTTCCCCCCGCGCCTCCAGCTCGGCACGCAGCGTCGGATCGGCGCTGGGCATGTCGGCCAACCCTTCCAGCAGCGTCTTGTAATACAGCATGGTGCCGCCGACCAGCAGGGGAATTCGGCCGCGCGCGGTGATCTCCGCCATGGCGGCCAGCGCATCGGCGCGAAACTCGGCCGCCGAATAGCTCTCCGCCGGATCACGGATGTCGATCAGTCGATGGGGAAATTGCGCCAGCAGCTCGGGCGAGGGTTTGGCGGTGCCGATATCCATGCCCCGATAAATCAGGGCTGAATCGACGCTGATCAGCTCGCAGGGCAGCGCCTGGGCCAGCTCGAGCGCCAGGTCAGTCTTGCCGGCGGCAGTCGGGCCCATGAGAAAAATGGCGGGAGGCAAAGCGGACATGGCATGACTCGAATAGGGGCTGAATAGTTTCGAGCGACACGCAGCAAGCTGCAAGATGCAAGATGCAAGCTGAGCGACGCCAAATGAACGCTGGCAGGCGCCTGCATTACGGCGGTGCCGTGCTGATCGCCGGCATACGTTGGCTTTTATAGGCCGCTGGCCAGGCTTGTGACCGGCCTCAACGCCCGCGCATGAACAACTTGTCGAGATCGTCCATGCCCAGCTGTGTCCAGGTCGGGCGGCCATGGTTGCATTGGCCGCTGCGCTCGGTGCTTTCCATGTCGCGCAGCAGGGCGTTCATTTCCGGCAAGGTCAGGCGCCGGTTGGCGCGCACCGCGCCGTGGCAGGCCATGGTTGCCAGTAACTCATTGAGGTGCGCCTGGATGCGATCACTGCTGCCATATTCCAGCAGGTCCGCGAGCACATCCTGCACCAGGCGGGTGGCCTGGGCCTGCTTGAGCAGGGCCGGAATCTGCCTGACCGCCAGGCTTTCGGGACCCAGCCGCTGTAGCTCGAAGCCCAGGCGCTGGAACCATGCGTGATGTTCCTCGGCGCAATCCGCTTCGCGCTGGCTGACCGCAAGGGACTCGGGCACCAGCAACGGCTGCCCACGCAGGCCTTCGCTGGCCATGGCGATCTTCAAGCGTTCGTAGGTGATGCGCTCGTGAGCCGCATGCATGTCCACCAATACCAGGCCCTGTGCGTTCTCGGCGAGGATGAATACGCCCTTAAGCTGCGCCAGGGCATAGCCCAGCGGCGGAATATCGTCCGTCGCCGGCGGCATGTTGTTTTCGCCCTGCTGGGGCAAAGGTGCGAAATATTCACGGTAGGCGCCCTGCAACTCGGCCACCGGCGCGGGTTGCGCGGGACGCGGCGAATAAGCGCCGCCCTGATAGCCGGCGCCCTGCGGTGGGCTCCAGCCCGGCTCGCTGGCGGTGCGCTCCAGCAAACTGGCAGCCAGACCCATCTCGCCCTGCGGGCCGAACTCGCCCGCCTCGATACCCGTTGCACGCACCATGGGGGCGACGGCTGCCGGTGCGGCCAACTGATCTTCCGGACGTACTTCGCCCAGCGCCCGGTGCAGGGTGCCATAGAGGAAGTCGTGGATCATCCGGCTGTCGCGAAACCGCACCTCATGCTTGGTCGGGTGCACGTTGACATCGACCCCTGTCGGATCAACATCCAGAAACAGCACAAAGGTCGGGTGACGGCCATTGAACAGCACGTCGCGATAGGCCTGACGCACCGCGTGGGCCACCAGCTTGTCGCGCACCATGCGGCCGTTGACGTAGAAATACTGCAGGTCCGCCTGACTGCGGGAGAACGTCGGCAACCCGACCCAGCCCCACAGGCGCACGCCGTTGCGCTCGATCTCGATGGGCAAGGCCTGCTCGAGAAACGCCGAACCGCAGACTGCCGCAACGCGCCGCGCGCGGGTATGTTCATCGCGAGCCTCGTGCAGGGCCAGCACACTCTTGCCGTTGTGGCGCAAGTGGAAGGCCACTTCAAAGCGCGCCAGCGCCAGGCGTTTGATGACTTCCTGCAAATGGTCGAACTCGGTCTTCTCGGCCCGCAGGAACTTGCGCCGCGCCGGGGTATTGAAGAACAGGTCGCGCACTTCCACGGTGGTCCCCACCGGATGCGCCGCCGGCTGCACACGGGCCTCCATGTCGCGGCCCTCGGTCTCCACCTGCCAGGCCTCGCTGGCCTCGACGGTACGCGAGGTCAAGGTCAGACGCGCCACCGAACTGATCGAGGCCAGCGCCTCGCCGCGAAAGCCCAGGCTCATCACCTGTTCGAGGTCTTCCAGCGCGCGGATCTTGCTGGTGGCATGCCGGGCCAGGGCCAACGGCAGGTCATCGGCGGGAATGCCCCGACCGTCATCGCGCACCCGTAGCAGCTTGACGCCGCCCTGCTCGACCTCTACATCGATGCGCCGGGCACCGGCGTCCAGGCTGTTTTCCAGCAACTCCTTGATCACCGATGCCGGCCGCTCGACCACTTCGCCCGCGGCAATCTGGTTGGCCAGCCGCGGACTGAGCAGTTGGATACGGTGCAGATCACTCATGGTTGAATCGCCAAGGTGGTGGTCGGGATGGTCAGGGTCTGGCCGACGTTGATGGTGTCGCCCCTGAGGCGGTTGGCATTGCGCAGACTGGCCAGGCTGACCCCGTACTGTTGAGAGATCTTCAGCAGGTTTTCCCCGGCACTGACCACATGGATACGTGGTGCCTGGGAGATTTGCGCCAGTTGCGCGGACTGCTTGGAGTCGCGCAACCAGGCCAGGTAGGTGCCTGGCGGCGGGCTCTGCTGGAAGAACTGCCGCACGCCGCTGTGAATCGAGCTGGCGAGTGCCTGCTGATGCCGCTTGCTTTGCAATTTGCTGGCTTCGGCGGGATTGGTGATGAAACCGGTTTCCACCAGGATCGAAGGGATGTCGGGTGATTTCAGCACCATGAAGCCGGCCTGCTCGACGCGCTTCTTGTGCAGCGAGGTGATGCGCCCCATGTGGCCCAGTACCTTCTGGCCGACATCCAGGCTGGAGGACAACGTAGCGGTCATCGACAAGTCCAGCAGCACGCCGGCCAGCATCGGGTTCTTGTCGTCCAGGCTGACCCCGCCATCGCCACCGATCAAGTCGGAACGGTTTTCACTGTCCGCCAGCCAACGCGCGGTTTCCGACGTGGCCCCGCGATCTGACAGGGCGAATACCGAGGCACCGAACGCGGCTGTACGTGGCGCCGCATCGGCATGGATGGAAATGAACAGGTCGGCGCCCATCTTGCGGGCGATCTCGGTGCGCTTGCGCAGCGGAATGAAGTAATCGCCAGTGCGCACCAATTGCGCCTTGTAGCCTTTCTCGGCATTGATCAGGCGCTGCAACTCCTTGGAAATGGCCAGTACCACGTCCTTTTCCTTGACACCCTTGGGACCGAGCGCGCCGGGGTCTTCGCCGCCATGACCGGCATCGATGGCAATCAGTACATCGCGCTTGGCACTGGTGATCGGCGGCAATTTCAGCACCGGCTGGGCAGGTGCGGCCGCCTGGACGGCCGGCACGGTCGGCGCCGCACCCTTGTCATACAGATCTACCACCAGGCGATGGCCGTACTGCTGGTTGGGCGGCAGGCTGAAGCTCTTCGCGCTGACCGCGGCCCCCAGGTCGATGACCATGCGCAGTTCAGTGGCCGAGCGCTGCGCCGAGCGCAGACCTTTAATCGGGGTATTGTCGAAAGACAGCTGCTCCAGCGGCGTCGTCATCTGCGCGCCCTGCACATCGATGACCAGGCGCTCCGGGGCGGTCAGGGTGAACACGTTGTGCTCCACCGGCCCGGTGAGGTCGAAGACCAGCCGGGTGTTGTCCGGTGCTCGCCACAGCCGCACGCTGCGTACATCGGCTGCCGCCAGCACGTCGGCGACCATGGACATCATCAGCATCAGCACGCCGGCGAGCACGGGGGGCACGCGCATAAAAATTTCCATTCGGTTCATGTGGGCAACGCCAGTGCCATGCACCAGGCCTCGCCGCGCGGGCTCTGCGCCCGCAGTCGTAGCCTGCGACCGCCTTCATGGGCGGCAATGGTAATGTCCAGGTCGGCCTTTGGCAAAACGCCGGCGCCCCGTTGCGGCCATTCCACCAGGCACAAGGCGTCGCCGGCGAAGTAGTCGCGAATGCCGAGAAACTCCAGCTCCTCAGGGTCGACCAGACGATACAGGTCAAAGTGAAACACGCGCCGCTCGCCCAGCTCATAAGGCTCAACCAGGGTAAACGTCGGACTCTTGACCGCCCCCTGATGGCCCAGGCCACGCACGATGCCGCGTGACAGCGTGGTCTTGCCGGCGCCCAAGTCGCCGTGCAGGTAAATCACCCCACACCCTTCACTGACCTCAGCCAGCCGCGCCCCGACGGCATACATGGCCTCCTCATCGGCGGCGTACAGGCTTACTTCAGACATGGTGCATGTTCCTCCAACAGTTCACGGACAACCTCGATCAGATCGCTGGCCAGCAACCCGCGCCCCAGCGCGCCCACGCGTTCGCCGGCCCGCGCATGCAGCCAGACGCCCAGACAGGCTGCCTCGAAAGCATCCAACCCCTGGGCGCGCAACGCACCCAGTAAACCGGCAAGTACATCACCCAGCCCGGCACTGGCCATCGCCGGATGGCCGTGATCGCACAGCCGCAGCCGCCCGTCCGGGGCCGCCACCAGGCTGCCGGCACCCTTGAGCACCACCACCGCCTGGAAACGCTGGGCCAGCGCCAAGGCGGCGCCGCGCCGGTCGGCCTGCACAGCCGCCGTATCCGTGCCTAGCAAACGCGCCGCCTCGCCCGGATGGGGCGTAATAAGCGCAGCCGTTGGCAATTGGACCACGCCCGTCGCCAGCAGATTCAGCGCATCGGCATCCCACACTTGTGGCGTGTCGCACGCGGCGACCGCCGACAGCAGACTACGGCCCCAGGCGCCCTGGCCCAGCCCCGGCCCCACCACCAGGTGCGTGGCGTGCGCGATCAAGGCCAGCAACTGATTGGCCGAAGCCAACCCACGGCTCATCACCTCCGGGCAACGGGTTTGCGCGGCGCTCAGGTGCTCGTTGCGAGTGGCCAGGGACACCCGCCCGGCACCGGCGCGCAACGCCATTTCACTGGCCAGCAAGGCTGCGCCGCCCATGCCGCGCTCACCGCCGATCACCAGCAGATGGCCGAACTGCCCTTTGTGGGCAGTGGGCGCGCGCGGTGGTAAGCGAGGCGTGTTGGCGCGCGTCAGTCGCTGCGCCAGCGTCGGCGCCTGGGCCAGCAGGTCTGCCTGGGCGCCCTGTTCCTCGTCCAGCAGATCCGTAAATATCAGCTCGCCGACCTGATCCGGACCGCGGCCGGTAAACAGGCCAAACTTGAGTGCAATAAAGGTCACGGTCAGCTCGGCCCGTATTGCGACGCCCAGCTCCCGCCCGGTATCGGCGCACAAACCGGAGGGTATATCCACCGCCAGGATCGGCAATCCGCTGGCATTGGCCTGCCCGATCGCCTCGGCATAAGGCGCACGCACCACACCGCTCAAGCCGGTACCCAGCAATGCGTCGACCAGGATGCCTTCCAGCGGCTCGGTGCCGCTCCAGACCACAACCTGAACACCGGCAGCTCGCGCCTCGGCATGGGCCTGCGCCGCGTCACCTTGCAACTGCAGGGGATCGCCCACTGCCAGTACGCGTACCGACCAGCCGGCACGGGCCGCCAGGCTCGCGATCAGATAGCCATCGCCGGCGTTGTTGCCGCGCCCGGCCAGCACCGTGACGCTTCCCGCCTGTGGCCAGCGCTGGCGCAGCGCCCGCCAGGCGGCATGGGCAGCACGTTGCATCAGTTCAAATCCGGGCGTGCCGGCGGCGATCAACCGGGCGTCGAGGTCACGCACCTGGGCGGCTGAATAAAGGTCGGTGGGCAGATCGTCGCGCGAATACGCCATGGCTCTCTCCGTTGTCTGGCAGAATTATACGCACCTAAACTGCGGTTTCCGTTTGCCATGTCTGTTACAACGCTTGATCTCAACCAACTGGCCCAGGCCATCAAGGACTGGGGACGCGAACTCGGCTTCCAGCAAGTGGGCATCGCCGGGGTCGAGCTGGGCGAGCACGAAGCCCATCTGCAGCGCTGGCTGGACGCCGGCCTGCACGGCGAGATGGACTATATGGCCGCCCACGGACACAAACGTTCACGCCCGCATGAGCTGGTGCCCGGCACCTTGCGGGTGGTGTCGGTGCGCATGGACTACTTGCCCGGCGACACGCAAATGGCCCAGCGCCTGCAGGAAACGGACAAGGCCTATGTGTCGCGCTACGCCCTGGGCCGCGATTACCACAAGTTGATCCGCAAGCGCCTGCAGCAGCTGGCCGAGCGCATCCAGGCGCAGGTCGGCCCGTTCGGTTACCGCGCCTTCGTCGACAGCGCGCCAGTGCTGGAAAAGGCTTTGGCCAACCAGGCTGGACTGGGCTGGATCGGCAAGAACACTCTCTTGCTGAACAAGCAGGCTGGCAGTTGGTTCTTTCTCGGCGAGCTGTTCGTCGACCTGCCGCTGCCGGTGGATGCGCCCCATGCCAAGCACCACTGTGGCTCGTGCCAGGCCTGCCTGGATATTTGCCCGACCGCCGCCTTCGTCGGCCCGCAGCTCTTGGATGCGCGACGGTGCATTTCCTACCTGACCATCGAGCTCAAGGGCTCGATCCCCGAAGAGCTGCGCAGCCTGATCGGCAACCGGGTATTCGGCTGCGACGATTGCCAGCTGGTCTGCCCATGGAACCGCTTCGCCAAACCCAGCGCGGAAGGCGATTTCCAGCCGCGTCACGGCCTGGACAATAGCGAGCTGGCGGCGCTGTTTCGCTGGACGGAAGAGGAATTCCTCAGCCGCACCGAAGGCTCTCCCCTGCGCCGCGCCGGCTATGAGCGCTGGCTGCGCAACCTGGCGGTCGGGCTGGGCAATGCGCCCACCACGATTGCGGTGCTCGAAGCGCTGCAGCTGCGCCGCGAGCATCCCTCGGAACTGGTTCGCGAGCACGTGGCCTGGGCGCTGGCGCGGCATCAACAGGCGTAGCTGGAACGGCCGTTACACCGTTGAAATGCTACCGGTAGATGTAGGGTGGACAATGCTTTTCTTGTCCATCAATCGGTGGTCCGGAACAGCGCTGACCTCACCCAACCCACCTGTCCTCACACCTTGAGAAAATGCTCGCGATAATGGCGCAGCTCGGCAATGGATTCGCGAATGTCGTCCAGTGCCAGGTGGGTACCGCCCTTGGTGAAGCTGTCGCGCACCTGCGGCGCCCACAGGCCAGCAAGAATTTTCAGCGTCGAGACGTCCAGGTTGCGGTAGTGGAAATAGCCTTCCAGCGTCGGCATGTAGCGATACAAAAAGCGCCGGTCCTGACAAATGGTATTGCCGCAAATTGGCGACGCGCCCTTGGGCACCCACTGCTCCAGGAAGGCGAGGGTTTGCGCCTCGGCCTCGGCGGTGGAGATCCGGCTGTCGCGCACCCGCTGAGTCAAGCCGGAACCGCCATGCTGGCGGGTATTCCATTCGTCCATGCCCGCCAGGCGCTCGTCGCTCTGGTGCACGGCAATCACCGGCCCTTCGGCCAGCACGGTGAGGTTGCTGTCGGTGACGATGGTGGCCATCTCGATGATCACGTCCTGGTCCGGGTTCAGACCGGTCATTTCCAGGTCGATCCAGATCAGGTTATTAGGGTTTTGCATGGTGGGCTCCTCGGCTGATGGCGCACAGTTTAACAGCCGGTGCGTGCTAGACTGCGCGCCATTTCCAAGCAGCGGAACCCCCATGGCCAAACGCCAACTCAACCGCCGGCAAAACTGGCGCATCGAGAAGATTCAAGACGAACGTGCGGCCCGTGCCGCCAAGCGCGAATCGCGTCTACTCGAAGAACTGGAAGGCGGCGATCTGGGCGGCGAACAGCCCGGCCTGGTGATCGCCCACTTCGGTGTCCAGGTAGAAATCGAGGACAGCGAAGGACAGCTGTTCCGCTGCCACTTGCGTGCCAACCTGCCGACCCTGGTGACGGGCGATCGTGTGGTCTGGCGCGCCGGCAATCAGGGCCACGGCGTGATCGTCGCCCAACTGCCACGCGACACCGAGCTATGCCGGCCGGACACCCGCGGGCAGCTCAAGCCGGTGGCCGCCAACGTCGACCAGATCGTCATCGTCTTCGCCCCGTTGCCGCACCCGCACGCCAACCTGATCGACCGTTATTTAATCGCCGCCGAGCATGCCGGCATCCATCCGCTGCTGCTGCTCAACAAGGCCGACCTGCTGGACGCCGAGAACGCGCCGCACGTGGAAAGCCTGCTGACCACCTACCGCCAGCTCGGCTATCCGGTGCAGGAAGTCTCCGCCCACGAGGGCGACGGCATGAAGGCCTTGCAGGCGGCGCTGGACAACCACGTCAGCGTGTTTGTCGGCCAGTCCGGAGTGGGCAAGTCGTCGCTGGTCAACAGCCTGCTGCCGGGCGTGGACATTCGCGTCGGCGCCTTGTCGGAGTTGACCGGCAAGGGCACCCACACTACCACCACCGCGCGGCTGTTTCACTTTCCCAACGGCGGCGAGTTGATCGACTCCCCCGGTATCCGCGAGTTTGGGCTGGTGCACGTCAGCCGTGACGACGTGGAGGCCGGCTTTATCGAGTTTCGCGAACTGCTCGGGCACTGTCGTTTCCGTGACTGCAAGCATGACCGCGAACCGGGCTGTGCGCTGCTCCAGGCACTGGAAGAAGGGCGCATCCAGCCACAACGCATGGCCAGCTACCGGCATATTCTGGCCAGCTTGCCGCAGGACGAATACTAAACGTCCGCGCTCTTTATAGAGCAGACGAAAAAAATCCCCGCACAGGTTGGCGGGGATTTTTTTGTGCAGCCGAAACCGCGGCTACTGCTGCTTGAGCTCGTCCATCTGCAACGGACCATCGCGGAACAGGTTCATGCGCTCACGCACTTGCTCAGCAGGTAGCGGATCCTCATGGATTGGACGCTCCGCATCCCGTCCCCAGGCGTTATCCGGTTCGCCCTCCAGCGCCTGCTGGGCCTTGCGGGTCAGCACGACGATATCGATGCGCCGGTTCATTGGGCTGAACGGATCGGCACGATCAAACAGGGCCGATGAGGCGTAACCCACCACCTGAGCCACCTGATCTTCCGGGAAACTGCCGGCGACCAGCGCGCGCCGCGCTGCGTTGGCCCGCATGGTGGACAGCTCCCAGTTGCCGGCGAAATCCTTGGAGCTGTATTGCCGGGCATCGGTATGACCGCTGATGCTGAGCTTGTTCGGCACCAGCGCGAGGGTGTCAGCCATGGCCAGCAGGATGTCTTCGAAATACGGCTGCATGCGCGCGCTGCTCAAGTCGAACATCGGCCGGTTCTCGGCATCCATGATCTGGATGCGCAAGCCGTCGCGGGTGCTCTCGATCAGCACCTGATCCTTGAAGCGCTGCAACTCGGGGTTTTCTTCAATCTTGTTCTGCAGTTCTATACGCAGCATTTCCAGGCGCTCGAACTCCAGCAGGGCCGACAGCGTACTGACCTCCTCGGTGGCCACTACCTGTGTCTGCGCCTCGCTCATCACGCCGTCCTGCTCGATGTTCTGCGTGCGCTCCGGCGCCGGGGTCGGCGTGCCGCCCAGATCAATCACGTGAGGGCTGCCCGTCTCGGTAAAACCCACCGGATCCTTGAAGTAGCCCGAGATGATGGCCCGCTGCAGGGGCGTGGCTGTGGACAACAGCCAGAGCACCAGGAAGAACGCCATCATGGCGGTCATGAAATCGGCAAAGGCGATTTTCCAGGAGCCACCATGACCGTTGCTGGCATAACGTTTGACGCGCTTGATGATGATCGGCTGGCTGTTTTCCATGATGGCTGATCAGCTCCCGCGCACGGCCTGTTCCAGCTCGGCAAAGCTGGGCCGGTGTCCGGGCAGCAGCACCTTGCGGCCAAACTCCACTGCCAGAGTCGGCGGCAAGCCGGAGGCTGACGCAATCAGGCTGGCCTTGATCGCCTCGTACACGTTCAGTTCTTCGCGGGCGTCCTGTTCCAGGCACACCGCCAGCGGACCGATAAAGCCGTAGGCAGCAATGATGCCCAGGAAGGTGCCGACCAGCGCCGCCGCCACGCTCTGGCCGATCGAGGCCTGATTGGCCTCGCCGAGCAGTGCCATGGTGATCACGATGCCCAGCACCGCGGCGACAATGCCATAGCCAGGTAGGGAGTCCGCGACTCGCCCCATGGAATGGGCGGGCAGATCCAATTCTTCCTTGAGGCTGGCCAGTTCCATTTCGAACAGGTTCTCCAGCTCATGGGGCGCCATGTTGCCGGACGTCATGATGCGCAGGTAATCGCAGATATACGCGATCATGCGCTCATCGCTAAGCACACCCGGGTACTTGGCGAAGATTGGACTCTCGTAGGGTTCCTCGATATCGCCTTCGATGGCCATCATGCCTTCGCGGCGACTCTTGTTGAGAATCTCGTACACCAAGCGCAGGACTTCCAGGTAGTACTTGTGCGTATACCGTGAGCTGAACATGCGCAGGGATTTTTTCAGCACCAGCCACGAGGTCTTACCCCGGTTGCCTTGGATAAAGGCCCCCAGCGCGGCGCCGCCGATAATCAGAAATTCAAAGGGGTGAATAAGCGCCATCAGGTTGCCGCCAGCGAGCACAAAGCCACCCAGCACACTGAAAAAGACGACGAGGATACCGATGATTTTTGCCATGATCTCGAAAGCTGCTGACGGATGGATAAGTGGGGTGATGGAGACTTACTCACCTGTTATCGGCGCCTTTGCGGCAAACTGAAGCCACTCCTACCCAAAAGAACGTTCAATGGCCACGCCTCTTCCGGATTCAACCTTGCCGCCTCAGTCTCTCGACGCCTGGATCAAGCATCTGGACGGTGTCGCCCTGCCCATCACCCCGCAAATCCGTCGCGACCTGCTGCTGGCCCTGCACCGGCCCAACAGTTCACTGCGAGAAATAGCCCAGGCGATGCTGTCCAGCCCGGCCTTGGTCCTTGCCTTACTGCGAGCCGCCAACCGCCGCCCCACCAGCAGCCTGGCCGAACCGGCCGATAGCCTGGAAACCGCCTTGGCTCGCCTGGGTCTGCGGCGCGCCGAAGCGTTGCTGCTGGAGCTGCCAGTTCTGCGCGCTGAGCACACGCCCCTGCCCTTGCGCCAATTGCAACTCATCAGCCAGCACGCACGCCAGCAAGCCAGCGGCCTGTTCGTCCCGGCGCTGCCCCATCTCAGTCAGGAAGTGCAGTGGAACAGCCTGCTGTTTTTAGCGCCGTTTTGGACCCTGGCCATGGCCCAACCGGATCTCCTCCTGCGCTGGGCCGCACGGGTTTTCGGCGAACGTCATCCCGCACGCCAGGTGGAACTCGAACTGTTCGGCGTGCCGCTGGTCACGTTGGGCCAGGCGCTGGTGCGGCATTGGCGGCTGTCATCCTGGATCGCCCAGGGTTATCAGACACTCGATGAAGAGTGCGCCCTATTGATTCATGCGCTGCGCCTCGCCCGCGCGCCCGTCCAACAGCCGCAGCAGGCCCTGGACGCCACCCCACCACTGCGCCATTGGCTAAACCGGCCGGCCAACAGCGTGCTGTTCAGCAATGCCCTGGCACTGGCCGCCCATCAGGCCTGGGATGATCACCACAGCCTGCGCTGGCAGCGGCTCAGTGGGCTTTTTTTGCAGCTGCCGCTGGAGCAGGTGCAACAGCACAGCCATCGACAGGCGGTGATCAGTGCCCGTCAGCTCCAGACTGAATCGCTGCAAACGCTCTGGCATCCGGCCCAGGCGCTGGTCTGGCCGCCCGGTTGTCGCCGCCGGCCGGCTGCGGAATCCGCCGCCAAGCTGTCCAGCTTCTTCCAGCGCGAAGACTGGCAACGCGCCTGCGGCCAACTGCTGCAACAGCCCAGCCCGTTTGCCAACCTGCCGCAACTGGTGAATGGCGCAGCCAACGCGCTGCACACCTGCGGCCTGCGGCGCAGCGCGCTGCTGGTAGCCGACCGTCAAGGACAGCTGATCGCGCAGCATCAGGCCGGCCTGGCGCCCAACAGTCCGCGACTGAAACTCGACCCCGGACGTTCGGCCCTGCTCAATCACTTGATCGAGCGCCCGCAACTGCTGCATATTTCCCCGGAAAATTTCGGTCAGTACGCCGCGCAGTTGCCACCGCTGCTCCTGCTCAACTTTCCGGACCGGCATCTGCTGCTGGGCACCTTTGGGTTGAACGGGCGCGGCGTGCTGTTGCTGGTTGCCGACCAACACGGCGTGCCGTTTTCCGCCACGCAACTGCGCCTGATCGAGAAAACCACGCGCTGCGTCGAGCGCGCTCTGCTCACCTTCAGTCAACGCGCGCGCTGAGGGTTGAGCTACAATCAGCCCCTTTTTCAAGCCATGGGATCTGCCATGACCGACTGCTTCACCGCCTTGCCGCTGGTCATCGAGCCGGCTGATCTGCATGAACGCCTGGATGCGCCGCAGTTGATTCTGGTCGACCTCACCAGCGCGGCGCGCTATGCCGAAGGCCATCTGCCGGGCGCACGTTTTGTCGATCCCAAACGCACCCAGTGGGCACAGCCCCCCGCACCGGGCCTGCTGCCGGCGCGCGAACAGCTGGAGCAACTATTTGGTGAGCTGGGCCACAACCCCGATGCCGTCTACGTGGTCTATGACGACGAAGGCGGCGGCTGGGCAGGACGCTTCATCTGGCTGCTCGATGTGATCGGCCACGGTCGCTATCACTACCTGAACGGTGGCTTGCACGCCTGGCTGGAGTCCGGCTTGCCGCTGTCCACCGCCGTGCCTGGCAGTGCCGGCGGCCCGCTGCCGCTGGTTCTGCATGAAGAGCCCACCGCCACCCTTGACTACCTGAACAGCCGGCTCGGCGCCCCCGACCTGGTGGTTTGGGATGCGCGCTCGCCGGCTGAGTACCGCGGCGAGAAAGTACTTGCGGCCAAGGGTGGTCATGTGCCCGGCGCGGTCAATTTTGAATGGACCGCCGGCATGGACAAGGGACGCGCCCTGCGCATTCGTGACGATATCGCCGACCACCTGCAATCGCTGGGCATCACCGCCGACAAGGAAATCATTACCCATTGCCACACCCACCACCGTTCGGGCTTCACCTACCTGGTGGCCAAGGCGCTCGGCTATCCGCGCGTGAAGGGTTATGCCGGGTCCTGGTCGGAGTGGGGCAATCATCCCGACACACCCGTCGAGCGCTAACCAGCCAATGCTGATTCGACGGTCACTGCACTGCCTGTAACCCCTTTTGCTGGCCGCCTCACACGGCGATCAAGCCTACTTATCCGCTAGCCTAAAGTTTCCAAAGGAACATCCATGTCCATCAAAGACCGCCTGTTCATCCTCAGTCAGTACCTGACGCCGCATCACCTGCTTTCGCGCCTGGCCGGCTGCGTAGCGGAATGCCGGGTCAGCTGGTTCAAGAATGCATTCATTCGCCGTTTCGCCGAGCACTTCAAGGTCGACATGAGCCAGGCGCAAGTCGAGCAACTCGACGCCTATGAGCACTTCAACGCCTTTTTCACCCGCGCCCTGAAGGACGGCGCCCGCCCGCTGGACCCGACCCCCGGCGCGATCCTGTGCCCGGCCGACGGCACGGTCAGCCAACTCGGCGCCATCAGCAACGGCCGCATCTTCCAGGCCAAGGGGCACAGCTTCAGCGCGCTTGAGCTGCTCGGTGGCGACGCCGACCGCGCCGCGCCCTTCATGGGCGGTGCGTTTGCCACCGTCTACCTGTCGCCCAAGGATTATCACCGCGTGCACATGCCGCTGGCCGGCACCCTGCGCGAGATGGTCTACGTGCCGGGCAAGCTGTTCTCGGTCAACCAGACCACCGCGGAAAACGTCCCCGAACTGTTCGCCCGCAACGAGCGCGTCGTGTGCCTGTTCGACACCGAGCGCGGACCGATGGCCGTGGTGCTGGTCGGCGCCATGATCGTGGCGAGCATCGAAACCGTCTGGGCCGGTCTGGTCACGCCGCCCAAGCGCGAGCTAAAAACCTTCCGTTACGACGAAGCGGCCCGTGCGCCAATTCACTTGGAGAAAGGCGCCGAACTGGGCCGTTTCAAGCTGGGCTCCACCGCCATCGTGCTGTTCGGACCCGATCAAGTGCGTTGGGCTGAAGAACTCGGTCCGCTGAGCGGCGTTTGCATGGGCCAGCGCCTGGGCCTGGCCACCGCCGAATAAGCCACGTAATACTGCCGCGCTGCCTCGCAGCGCGGCATACCTTCTGTCAGCCGCAGGCTGATCTCTACGCAGCAACACCCCCTCCGCGTCCTTCCGCCCCCACCCCACACTCCTCGTCTCCATGCTCCGCGGCAGCCTGGATGCCGCGCAGCGGCTCGAACCCTCGCGCTCTCAACGGGACACCCGTCACAGCTTCGACATGCCAGCGGCACACTACACGGGAAGGCTTTGACTCCTCATCGAGTCGCTGGCTAGATTCCGGTCATTCCATCCATCGCGCTTTTTCGCCCATTCGGCCGAATCCATTACCCATGGCCATCGATAAAAAAACTGTTCGCCTGCTGATTCTCGAAGACTCCCAGAACGAGGCCGAGCGCCTGGTCAATCTGTTTCGCAACGCCGGGCGGGCCACGCGCGTCCAGCGCCTGGGCTCGGCCGCCGACTTGCAGGCCGCGCTGGAACACAGCTGGGATCTGCTGATCAACGCACCCACCAGCCAAGCGCTGTCGCCAGACGATGCCATCCAGGCGATTCGTCGCCAGGCCAAGGACATCCCGGTGATTCAGTTGGTCGAGCCAGGGAGCGCGGCCGACATCAGCGATGCCATTACCACGGCCTTAGCCAGCGGCGCACAGGATGCCTTGCCCGAGGGTGAAGACGAGCGCCTGATTCTGGTCGCCAACCGTGAGCTGGCCAACCTGGCGGAACGACGCGCCCGCCGCGCCGCCGAAGTTGCCCTGCGCGAGGCGGAGAAACGCTGCCAGTTGCTGCTCGACAGCTCCGTGGACGCCATCGCCTATGTCCACGAAGGCATGCACATTTATGCCAACCGGGCGTACCTGGAACTGTTCGACTACGTCGATGCCGACGACCTGGAAGGCATGCCGATGATCGACCTGATCGACAGTGCCGACCAAAGCGCCTTCCGGGACTTCCTGAAGAATTACCAGAGCCCTGAAGGCGGCGCCGAGCTCAGCTGCAGCGGCGTGAAAAGCGCAGGTGACAGCTTCAAGGCCCGCATGCACTTTTCGCCTGCTGCCTATGACGGCGAGCCTTGCATTCAGGTCGTCATCCGCTGCGACACCGACAATGCCGAGCTGGAAGAGCGACTGCGCGAAATCAGCAGCCAGGATCTGGTGACCGGCCTGTATAACCGCACCTACTTCCTCGAACTGATGGACGCCGCCGCACAGCGCGCGGTCAACTCCGGGCAGCCGGCAAGCCTCGCGTATATCCGGCTCGACCAGTACGCCACCCTGCTGGCCGACATCGGTATTGCCGACATTGGCCTGCTGCTCACCGACCTGGCCGGCTTGCTGCGCACCCACTTCCCGGCCGAGGCCCAGCTGGCCCGTTTCGGCGACGACGTGTTTACTGTGTTGCAGCCGGGCCAGACACCTGAGCAGGCCCGACCGGCACTGGAAGCCCTGCTGCAACGGGTCGAGGCGCACCTGTTCGAGGTCAATGGCCGCACCGCACAGGTCAGCCTGTCCATCGGCGCCGCCGGCGTCACTGAGAAAACGCCCCGCGCGCAAACAGTGGTCGATCGCGCCCACCGCTGCGCCGATGCCCACAGCACGGGCAACACCCTGACTCTTTATGACCCGGCCGACGAACTGGCCGCCGAGGCCAATCGCGGCAACGTGGTCGCCATGCTCCAACAGGCGCTGGACACCAACAGTTTCCAACTGCTGTTCCAGCCGATCATCAGCTTGCGTGGCGATGACGTCGAACACTATGAAGTCCTGCTGCGCCTGCTCAATCCGCAGGGCGAGGAAATCCTTCCCGGCGAATTCCTCGCCGTCGCCCAAGAAGCCGGGCTGGCCGCTAAGATCGACCGCTGGGTGCTGCTCACGTCCATCAAGATGCTGGCTGCCCATCGCCAGAAGGGGCACATCACGCGCCTGTTCGTGCACCTGGGCGAAGCCAGTCTGCAAGACCCCGGCCTATTGCCTTGGCTCAGCGCCACCCTGCAAGCCGCGCGCTTACCGGCTGACGCCCTGGCACTGCAGTTCAATGAAACCGCTGCCACCACCTACTTGAAGCAAGCCAAAGCACTCACCCAGGGTTTGCATCAGCTGCATTGCAAGGTCGCCTTGAACCAGTTCGGCTGTGGGGTCAACCCGTTCAATACGCTCAAGCACCTGGAGGTGGACTTCGTCAAACTGGACAGCTCATTCGCCCAGGACCTGCACCAGGCCGAGAACCAGGACGCCCTCAAGGAGCTGCTCGCCAGCCTGCATGCCCAGGCCAAGCTGACCATCATCCCGGGCGTGGAAAGCGCCAGCGCCTTGGCGACGCTTTGGCAGGCCGGCGTCAACTATATCCAGGGGCTATACCTGCAAGCACCCAGTCGTGCGATGGATTACGACTTCAGCTCGGGCGACGAAGGCTGACCACGGTCAGTTCCAGCGAGGGCTAGAGTGTCCTGACACCCCTCATGTCAGGAGAGCGCACCATGGCCATGATGAAAGCGGCGGTTTTCGTCGAACCTGGACGGATCGAACTGCAGGACAAGCCGATTCCCGAGGTCGGCCCCAACGATGCGTTGCTGCGCATCACCACCACGACCATCTGCGGCACCGACATCCATATCCTCAAGGGTGAATACCCGGTCGAGCGCGGCCTGACCATCGGCCATGAGCCGGTGGGCATCATCGACAAGCTCGGCAGCAACGTTAAGGGCTATCAGGAAGGCCAGCGTGTGATCGCTGGCGCCATCTGCCCGAGTTTCACCTCCTACGCCAGCCAGGACGGCGTATCATCCCAGGACGGCGGCGCCTGCAGCTGTCACGGCTACAAGCCGATGGGCGGCTGGCGCTTCGGCAACACCCTCGACGGCACTCAGGCCGAATACGTCCTGGTCCCAGACGCCCAAGCCAACCTGGCGCCCGTGCCGGACGGGCTGAGCGATGAACAGGTGCTGATGTGCCCGGACATCATGTCCACCGGCTTCGCTGGCGCGGAACGGGCCAACATCAAGATCGGCGACATCGTGGTGATTTTCGCCCAGGGACCGATCGGCCTGTGCGCCACCGCCGGCGCCAAGCTACGCGGCGCCAGCTGCATCATTGCGGTGGACGGTGTGGAGTCGCGCCTGGAGATCTCCCGGCAGATGGGCGCCGACGTCACGCTCAATTTCAAGAACGTCGACGTGGTGGACGAAATCCTCAAGCTCACCGGTGGCCGCGGCGTGGATGCGGCCATCGAGGCACTGGGCACCCAGCTTACCTTCGAGCAGTCCCTGCGCGTGCTCAAGCCCGGCGGTACGCTGTCCAGCCTGGGTGTTTACTCCCAGGACCTGAGCATTCCGCTGGGCGCCTTCCATGCTGGCCTGGGCGATCACACCCTCGTCACCTCATTGTGCCCGGGCGGCAAGGAACGCATGCGCCGACTACTCAATGTGGTCGCTTCGGGCCGCGCCGACTTTGGCGCCCTGGTCACCCACCACTATGCACTGGATGACATCGAAGCCGCCTATGAGCTGTTCGGTAATCAGCGCGATGGTGTTTTAAAGGTGGCCATCAAGCCCTGACGGCGGCTACCAGCCACAAAGCTTCAAGCAGCAAGTAAAAAGCCCTGGGTCGGCAGCGACCCAGGGCTTTGCTTTCTTGATGCTCGCCGCGTGAAGCGACTCTTATTCCTGACCGTCGCGCTCGCGAAAGCCGAGCAGGTAGAGGATGCCGTCCAGGCCGAGCGTGGAGATCGCCTGCTTGGCCGACTGCTTGACCAGCGGCTTGGCGCGAAACGCCACACCCAGGCCGGCGAGGCCGAGCATGGGCAAGTCGTTGGCGCCGTCGCCCACAGCAATGGTCTGCTCCAGGCGCAGGCCTTCCTTTTCCGCCAGCTCGCGCAACAGGTCGGCCTTGCGTTGAGCATCGACGATCGGCTCGATGGCCACACCCGTGAGCTTGCCGTCGACGATTTCCAGTTCGTTGGCAAACACGTAGTCGATGCCCAGTCGGGCTTGCAGTTGTTTGGCGAAGTAGCTGAAGCCACCGGAAAGAATCGCCGTCTTGTAGCCCAGACGCTTGAGCTCGCTGAACAGCAGCTCGGCGCCTTCCGTCAGGCGCAGGCTGGCGCCCACTTCGATCAAGGCGCTTTCCGGCAGGCCCTTGAGCAGCGCCAGGCGTTCGGTGAAGCTGGCGCGAAAATCCAGTTCGCCGCGCATCGCCCGCTCGGTGATGGCCACCACCTGATCGCCGACGCCGGCGGCCTTGGCCAACTCGTCGATGACCTCCGCTTCGATCAACGTGGAGTCCATGTCGAACACCGCCAGGCGGCGATTGCGGCGAAACACCGAGTCGCGCTGGAAGGCGATGTCGACGTTCAGCTCCTGGGCGACGCTCAAGAACTCGGCGCGCAGCGCATCCACATCGGCCGGCTCGCCGCGCACCGAAAACTCGATGCAGCCCTTGCCCTGCTCCACTGGCATATCCAGCGGCATACGCCCGGAAAGACGGTCGATATGATCGATGTTCAGGCCGTACTTGGCGGTGATCGAGCTAACGCGCTGCAGCTGTTCGGCGGTCACTTGCCGAGTCAACAGGGTCACGATATGCCGGGACTTGCCCTGACCACCGACCCACTGCTGGTAGTCCGCCTCGGACACCGGCGTGAAGCGCACCTGCTGGTCCAGCTTGTAGGCGGTGAACAGCACTTCCTTGAGGACCGAGGAAGCACGTTCGTTGTCGGGAATATCCACCAGGATGCCGAACGACAAGGTGTCGTGGATCACCGCCTGGCCGATGTCGAGAATGTTCACCCCGCCCTGGGCCAGCACCCCGGTAATGGCAGCGGTCAATCCCGGACGATCTTCCCCGGTGATATTGATCAGGACGATTTCGCGCAAGGCGCAGCTCCCATGTCAAAGAAGGGCCGCATTCTACCCCAAGCGCACCAGCCCGCACCTCCCTGCCGGTCCGGCTTTCTACTCCCTCACGAACCGAAGCTTTTGCCCGTGTTACGGCCCTGTTCCACCGTGCGGCGAGGCGCCCCAACTTTTGGTCGAAGATAAAAAATCGGCGAACAAATCGCACAAATAGTGGCTTTTTGCCCCCAACATTTCATCCTTTAGCGCTTCCGGCTTGCTCCATGCGTTACGTATACTCCGGCGACCTTCCCAGAGAAGAACCGAGCGCGTGAAGCGGCCCGCCATCAAATCCGATAATTTTTTCCTTCTTTTCTACAACGCCTTGCGTGGTCGACGCCTGCTGCTCCCCCTGCGGCTGGCCAGCCATTGCCTGGCGATGGTGGTGTTGGTGCTGCTCGTCTACGGCTGGGTGATTGGCACCCAGCTCAAGCAGGTCATGCAGCAACAGGCTGAAGTGGTCGGCCAGAGCCTGATCACCCAGACCGCGGCCTCGGCCACCAACCTGCTGGTGGCCAACGACATCCTCAGCCTTAATGTGTTGCTCAATAACCTGGTAAAAAATCCGCTGGTGGCCCATGCCGCCGTGTACAGCATCGACAACCGCATCCTCGCCGAGGCCGGGGCCAGGCCCAAGGCCGGTCTGCTTGGTGAAAGCGATGGTTTGTTCGCCACGCCCATTACCTTTCAGGAAGTGATTGCCGGTCAGCTGCGCATCAGTCTCGACATGCGCCACTTTAAGCAGCCCATGAGCATCAGCCTGCAAAGCATGGCGTTGCTCAGCCTGATCCTGCTGGCATTGACGCTCTGGTGGTCGCAACGCCTGGGCCGCACCTTCGCCACGCCACTGGAGCAACTGGGCGAGTGGCTGGACGATCCTGACGGGCCCGCCCCCGGTAGCGAACGTCAGGATGAGATCGGCACCCTGGCGCGTCAGCTGCAAGCGCACCTGGCACCCCTGACGCCTGCTGCGCCCACCGCAGATGAAGCAGGCGATGATCTCGACGAAACCTTTTTTGCCGACCTGGATCCGGAAGAATTCAGCGCGGAAGGCGTAAACATCCCCGAAACGATGGCAGCCGAGGACGCAACCTCACCTGAGCCTGACACCCGGCCGCCTCATAACCGCGGCGTGGCCCACAGCCTGGATGAAGACGACCCTTTCAGCGATGTGCAGGGCGACTTCGATGACCTGCCCTTGGCCCTGCCGCAGGCCGCGTCAACCTCTGCGTCCTCTCAGGCCAGCACGTGCGTGGTTCTTGCCATCCAGATCGGCAGCCAGGCTCAGCTGCGCAACTTGCCGCGCCCACGTCTGCTGGATCTTCTGGAGCGCTATCGCGACTGTCTGGACCAGGCCAGCAAGCTGTATACCGGCCAACTGCATACCCTCAACGATGGCAGCAGCCTGTTGGTGTTTAGGCAGCACAGCAGTGACGACTACCTGGGCCACGCACTATGTTGTGGTGAATTGCTGCGCGCACTGGGCCATGCCTTGCAGATCGAGGTGGCGGACAGCGGCATCAGCCTGCAATTGCAACTGGGCCTGACCCACGGCGAGGTGCCGGAGACCGTCAGCCAAGGCGAACTGCTGCTCAGCGATGTGGTTCTCGCCGCACTGGATCTGTCCCAGCACAGCCGAAACCTGCTGCTGGTGGATGCGCGCATCGGTGTCGATCCCCACATCCGCAGCCGCGCTCGCCTGCGCGCCATCCCTACTCCCAGCGGCGCCTACTGTGTGGAAAGCCTGCTACCGCCCTATCCCGCGTTGCTCGAACGACAACTGAGCCGTCTTCGCGAACTCCGCTCGCAGCGTCTGCCAAATTAAGAAAGGCTTTTCCTGCACATTCAGGCGCCACCCGTCGCTCTCAGGTCAGCACTTCGACGAACCCTTCCGACGCGACATAAAAAAACCGGCTTGCGCCGGTTTTTATGGGTGTTTTTTTCTACCGCGTCAAAAACGATAGACCTCGACATCGGCGCGCACCGGTTCGGCTACCGGAATCTTCGGTGCCGGCTCGGCCGTCGACTGGGCTGCACGCGCTGCCTTGGCGGCCTCGCTCTTGCGCGCCGCAGTAATCTGCCGCGCCAATGGCTGGATATCGCCGGCCAGTTGTTCGGCCAGCTGCTGCAGCACTTCGCTCTGGGCGCGTACCTGATCGGCGACATTGCCCAGATGAGACTCTTCCAGACGGATCAAGCGACTGCTCAGCAGTTGCCCCTTGCGGTCCAGCAGGCGCCATTGCGCTTCTAGCACGGCCGGTTTCAGCGGGCCTGAGTCGAGGCGGTCGATGCTGACGTGAACCTGGATATCCGGGTTGAACCCCGGGGCAGGCGCCAGCGCCAAGCGTTGATCGTCCAATCGCCAGGACAGACGACGCAACATGACATTGTTGATGTTCTCAGCCAGGTTGCCCGCCCAGCGCGCATCCTGATCGGCGACCAGGCTGCCGTCGGGCTGGCGTTGTAACAAGGTTGCATCGCCCAGGTAATCGGCAATGACGATTCGCTGCAGAAGAACCGCCAAGCCAGAGGATTTTTCGGAGACCGTCGGGCTGCCGCTGTCCAACTGGTAAAGCGCAGTCGGCAGCTTGGTGATACACCCACCGACTCCTAACGCACCCACCAGCAAGAGCAGCGCGGAAAAGCGCTTTAATTTCATAATTCACCCGGACGGACCGCACGCTACGGTCCAGGTTGGCAGATCGGCCCGGGCCGTGCGCGGTGAAGCGCGGCACGACCCGGTAACTTTCTTTTTGGACCCTCCTGCCCGGCAGGATTGTCCATCTAATAGGCGCAGTATTCTCCCAGCACTAGCCGGCAAATTCCACCTGAAGCGCATCGACCCGCTGGAATCCTCGCGGCAATTTGTTTCCACGCCGTCCACGCTCGCCCTGGTAGTGCTCGAGGTCTTCGGCCTTGAGTGTCAGAGTGCGCTTACCCGCCTGCAGGACCAGTGCCGCACCTTCGGGCAACACCGCCAAACCGGTCAGGTACTCCTCGCGGCTGGCCACTCGATCACTGGGAATGCCGATGATCTTGTTGCCCTTGCCCTTGCCCAGTTGTGGCAGGTCGGCGCATTTGAAGACCAACAGGCGACCTTCGGTGGTCACTGCCGCCAGCCAGTCGTTCTCACGGCTGGCCAGGGGTTGCGGCGCCATTACCTGGGCACCGGCCGGCAGGGTCAGCAATGCCTTGCCGGCCTTGTTCTTGGCCTGCAAGTCCTCGCCCTTGACCACGAAGCCGTAGCCGGCGTCGGAGGCGATCACGTACAGCGCGTCATCCTCAGGCATCAGCAGGCATTCGAAACTGGCGCCGGGCGGGGGCGTCAGACGGCCGCTGAGCGGCTCGCCCTGACCGCGCGCCGAGGGCAGCGAATGGGCGGCCAACGAGTAGCTGCGCCCGGTGGAGTCGATAAACACTGCAAACTGATTCGAGCGACCTGGAGCTGCGGCCTTGAAGCCATCGCCAGATCGGTAGGACAAACCGGTGGCGTCGATGTCATGGCCCTTGGCGCAACGCACCCAGCCCATTTCGGAGAGCACCACGGTGACCGGCTCGGTGGGCAGCAGTTCGGTTTCGCTGAGCGCCTTGGCCTCGGCACGTTCGATGATCGGCGAGCGGCGCGCATCGCCATAGGTTTCGGCATCGGCAATCAATTCCTTGCGCACCAGCTTCTTCAGCTTGGCTTCGCTGCCGAGCAGCGCCAGCAGTTGATCGCGCTCCTTGGCCAACTCATCCTGCTCGCCGCGTATCTTCATCTCTTCAAGGCGCGCCAACTGACGCAGGCGCGTGTCGAGGATGTAGTCGGCCTGCAAATCGGACAATTCAAAGCGCGCCATCAGCACCGCTTTGGGCTGGTCTTCGCTGCGGATGATCTCGATGACTTCATCCAGATTGAGGAAGGCCACCAGCAGGCCTTGCAGCAGATGCAGGCGCTTCTCGACCTTGTCCAGGCGAAACTCCAACCGACGGCGCACGGTGCCGATGCGGTAGGTCAGCCATTCGCTGAGCAACGCGCGCAGGTTCTTCACCTGCGGCTTGCCGTCCAGGCCGATCACGTTCATGTTCACCCGGTAGCTGGACTCCAGGTCCGTGGTGGCGAACAGGTGACGCATCAGCTCGGCAGCGTCGACGCGATTGGAACGCGGGATGATGACGATGCGGCAGGGGTTCTCATGGTCCGATTCGTCGCGCAGGTCGGCGACCATCGGCAGCTTCTTGGCCTGCATCTGCGCGGCGATCTGCTCCAGCACCTTGGCACCGGATACCTGATGAGGCAGGGCGGTGACCACCACGTCGCCATCCTCGACCTTGTACACCGCGCGCATGCGTACTGAACCGCGGCCGGTGTCATACAACTTCAACAGGTCGGTGCGCGGTGTGATGATTTCCGCTTCGGTGGGGTAATCTGGCCCCTGAATATGCTCGCACAGCTGTTCGACCGTGGCCTTGGGGTCATCCAGCAGGCGTACGCAGGCCGTGGCGACTTCCCGCAGGTTATGCGGGGGCACGTCGGTGGCCATGCCCACGGCGATGCCCGTCGTACCGTTAAGCAGCAGGTTGGGCAGGCGCGCCGGCAGGGTCGCCGGCTCGTCCAGGGTGCCGTCGAAGTTTGGCACCCAGTCCACCGTGCCCTGACCGAGCTCGGTCAGCAACACCTCGGAATAACGCGACAGGCGCGCTTCGGTGTAGCGCATGGCGGCAAACGATTTGGGATCGTCCGGCGCGCCCCAGTTGCCCTGGCCATCGACCAGCGTGTAGCGGTAACTGAACGGCTGGGCCATGAGCACCATGGCTTCGTAGCAGGCCGAGTCGCCGTGGGGGTGGAATTTGCCGAGCACGTCGCCGACGGTACGCGCCGATTTCTTGTGCTTGGAGTCCGCACTCAGGCCCAGCTCGCTCATGGCATAGACGATACGGCGCTGTACGGGCTTCAGGCCGTCACCAATGTGGGGCAGCGCGCGGTCCATGATTACGTACATGGAGTAGTTCAGGTAAGCCTGTTCGGTGAACTCGGCGAGGGAGCGGCGCTCCACGCCATCCAGGCTGAGGTCGAGGGTTTCGCTCATGGTGCCTCTATGGTTCGATGTAGTGGCGCAGCACAAGAGTGCCGTCGCGCTGAGTGAATTCGAGTTGACGCAGTGCGCTCATGCCCAGCAGCACCTGGTCGTTGCCCATGCCCGGTGCGATCAGCGCGCGCACGTCGCGCAGAACGATATCGCCCAGTTGCAGGTGCGCCAGATACGTGCGGTAACCCGTTGCGCGGCCATTGGCGGTCAACAGGGTGATTTCCACGCCACGCTCCAGGCCGAGAGGCTCGACCAGTTGTTCGGGCACCGCCACGTCCGTGGCGCCGGTATCCAGCAGGAAACGTACGGGCCGGCCGTTGATCTGCCCGCCGGCAGTGAAATGCCCCCGACCGTCCCCGGCCAGGCGCACTTCGATGTAATTCTGCGTATGCAGCGAGGTCGGCGCCGGGTTCGGGTTTTCACGAGACTCTTCCCAGCGACCGAAAAAATGCGTGGCCAGAAACAGCGCGGCGGCCCAGGCCAGCAGCAGCATGATGCGGCCCAGGCGCTGGCCCGGCGGGCGACTCATGGGGCGGCGCTCCAACCATTGGTGGGCGCGGCGAACTGCCAAAGAATCGGTCGGCGCTCGCCATCAACTCGGGGCAGCCGTCCGTTGTCGAGCATCACCCAGGCGTTTTCGCCATCCAACCACAACCCTTCGGCCACGCCGTCCGGCGTGCCATAGCGGCGTGACGCGCTCAGACCCTCCTCGGCGAACGACCAGCAGCGCTCGGCCTGACCGGTTTTCAAGGACCGTCGGCAAATCTGATGAGCCATGCGTTCCAAGGTGTAAAGCCGCTCCTGATAGAAGGCCAGATCGCTGAAATCCAGCGGTTGCGGCTGGGTCAGTCCGCTTTGCACGGGTGGCGCCGCGATACCGCTTTCGGCCAGCAAGACACAACCGCCATTGCACTGCCAGCCCGTTTGCTGGCGATGTAAAACCAACAGGCCCCGCCGCTCGCGTTCCACGGCCAGCCATAACCGTGAAGAGACGGGGTCCACGGCGATGCCTTCATACAGGGCGTTGTAGCGCAGCAGCATGCCGGAGGCGCGCGCCTGGCGCACCAGCCCGGGCGGCAGGCTCAACCAGCGCGGCATGCCGGCGGGCGGGATCAGCAGCACGCCCAGCTGTGTTTCGCTGAGCAGGTAGCGATTGCCTCGGGCATCGCAGCTCAGCCCCTCGAAATCCAGTTCGCCGCCCCGCAGCAGGCCGAGCAACTGGTTGCCCTGACGCACGCCCCAGGGCAACCCCGAAGGGGGCGGCGGCGGCGCGACGAAACGTTCTTCTTCCACCTGCCAGACCGGCTCCCCGGGCACCAGGCGGTACAGGCGATCATCCACCCGGTCGGAGACGGTCCACAAGCCATTGCCGCACCAGGCCAATCCGGACAGATTGCCCTCTGGCACGCCGTCTATCACATGCTCGGCGCGCAGGCGCAGCTGTTCCAGCGGCTGCGCCTGTTTCGCCGGCTGCACGGGCTCGGCCCACAGCGGGGCGGCAAGCAGCAGGCAGAACGCTGCGCTCCAAATGCGGATCAAGCCACGACCTCGGCCAGGTTGCCCTTGGCCTCCAGCCAGCTCTTGCGGTCGCCGGCGCGCTTCTTGGCCAGCAGCATGTCCATGATTTCGCTGGTCCCGGCAAAATCGTCCAGGGTCAGTTGCACCAGGCGCCGGGTATTGGGATCCATGGTGGTTTCGCGCAGCTGCGGCGGGTTCATTTCGCCCAGGCCCTTGAAGCGGGTGACCTGCGGCTTGCCTCGGCGTTTTTCGGCGACCAGCCGCTCGAGGATGCCGTCGCGCTCGGCCTCGTCCAGGGCGTAGAAAATGTCCTTGCCCAGGTCGATGCGGTACAGCGGCGGCATCGCCACGTAAACGTGGCCAGCCTCCACCAGCGGGCGGAAATGCTGGAGGAACAAGGCACACAGCAAGGTAGCGATGTGCAAGCCGTCGGAGTCGGCATCGGCGAGGATGCAGATCTTGCCGTAGCGCAGCTGCGACAAGTCGTCCGAACCTGGGTCCAGGCCCACGGCCACGGCAATGTTGTGCACTTCCTGACTGGCCAGCACTTCGCCGCCGTCCACTTCCCAGGTGTTCAAGATCTTGCCGCGCAGCGGCAGGATGGCTTGGAATTCCTTGTCGCGCGCCTGCTTGGCGCTGCCACCGGCGGAGTCGCCTTCCACCAGGAAAAGCTCAGCGCGGCGCGGGTCCTGCCCGGCGCAGTCAGCCAGTTTGCCCGGCAGCGCCGGCCCCTGGGTGACCTTCTTGCGCTCGACCTTCTTGCTGGCCTTGAGACGGCGGCCGGCATTGTTGATGGCCAGCTCGGCCAGTTGCAGGCCCAGTTCGTTATTGGCGTTGAGCCACAGGCTGAAGGAGTCCTTGACCACGCCGGACACGAAGGCCGCCGCCTCGCGAGAGGACAGACGCTCCTTGGTCTGCCCTGAGAATTGCGGCTCCTGCATCTTCATCGACAGCACGAAGGCGATGCGTTCCCAGATATCCTCGGGGGCCAGCTTGACGCCGCGCGGCAACAGATTGCGGAATTCGCAGAACTCGCGCATGGCGTCCAGCAGGCCCTGGCGCAAGCCATTGACGTGGGTGCCGCCCTGGGAAGTGGGGATCAGGTTGACGTAGCTTTCCTGCAGGCTGTCGCCGCCTTCAGGCAACCACAGCAGCGCCCAGTCCACCGCCTCACGGGTACCGGACAGTTCGCCGGTAAAGGGTTCATCAGGCAGGCGGGCGAACTCGCTGACCGCATCCACCAGGTAGGAGCGCAGGCCGTTTTCGTAGAACCACTCGATTTTCTCGTTGTTGCTGCGGTCGTCGAAAATGACCGTCAGGCCCGGGCAAAGCACCGCCTTGGCCTTGAGCACATGCTTGAGGCGGCTGATGGAGAACTTCGACGTGTCGAAATACTGCCCGTCCGGCCAGAAGCGCACGCTGGTGCCGGTGTTGCGCTTACCCACCGTGCCGATGATTTCCAGGTCGCTGGCCTTGTAGCCGTCGGCAAAGGCCATGCAGTACTCATTGCCGTCGCGCTTTACCTTGACTTCCAGTCGAGTCGACAGCGCGTTGACCACCGAGATCCCCACGCCGTGCAAGCCGCCGGAAAACTGGTAGTTTTTGTTGGAAAATTTACCGCCGGCGTGCAGCTTGGTCAGGATCAGTTCGATCCCCGGCACGCCTTCCTCAGGGTGGATATCCACCGGCATGCCCCGCCCATCGTCCTGCACCTCCAACGAGTTGTCGGCATGCAGAATTACCAACACGCTCTTGGCATGCCCGGCCAGTGCTTCGTCGACGCTGTTGTCGATGACTTCCTGGGCCAGGTGATTGGGACGGGTGGTGTCGGTGTACATGCCTGGGCGCTTGCGCACCGGATCGAGGCCGGACAGGACTTCAATGGCATCGGCGTTGTAACTGGCCATGGGCTCTCTAGTTCTTCAAAGATCGGAAAAGTCGTGGTTGCGCCACAAGTTGGCGTCGAACCCGGCGAAGGCGAATAGCGCGGGCAACTGAGCGGCAAAGCCCTGGAAACCATGATCACCGCCCGCCTGGATGCGCAACGCGCAGGCCCGGTAGAAGGTTTCGGCCTGACGATAGTCGAGGGTTTCGTCGCCCGTTTGCAGCCAGACCTGAAACCGCGCGCCATCACTGGGTGGTGGCACGTCCAGCTCGGCTAGCGCCTGAACATGGTCTGCGGTCAGTTGCCAGGTTTCACCGCTGTACAGGTTCTGCTGCGGGCCGAGGTAGCCGTCGAACATCGCATAGGGACGCACCGCCGGGTTGATCAGCAGTGCCTTGAGGCCGTGGCGTTCCGCGAGAAACGTCGCATAGTAGCCGCCCAGCGAGCTGCCGACCAGCAAAGGCCGGCCCAGCTCGGCGATAGCCGCCTCGCATTGGGTCATCGCCTGGCGCGGATGATGGTGCAACGCCGGCACACGCAACCGCTCGCTAACACCTAAGCGCTCGCAGACACGCATCAACTGCTGCGCCTTGCGCGATTCAGGCGAGCTGTTGAAACCGTGCAGGTAGAGAATGGAAGGCAGATCGCTGGACATGCGCACTCGACGGACTGAGAGATTACTAAGGAACGGAAGGCTACAAGCTCAAGGTTGCAGGCTGCAAGTTAGAGCGAGTGCGCTGACTTCCGGCGCGCGTGCCCACACTGCAAACAGGTTGGCGATCCGTGCCACCGACGTGCGGGCGTTCAATGCACTGCCGCTGCCATCAATACCCTTCGCAGCTGTAGTCGATCTCGAAATCGATGTCAGCCACGCGCGACACCCCTGTCTCCAGGCGTCCCTCGGCGTGCAGCCGCAACCAGCGGTAACCGGGTGCTTCCTTGTCGGCTTGGAAATCCTTGCTGCCCGGCGCGAACTGCACGCAGGTAGATGGTGTGGCGAGCAACCGAACGCCCTTGCGTAGCTGATCGAACTCCTGATGCACATGCCCCCAGACGATGCCGCGCACCTGCGGATAGCGGTCCGTCACGGCAAAGAACTCCGCCGCATTGTGCAGCCCAATGGGCTCCATCCAGGCACTTCCGATGGACACCGGATGGTGGTGCAAACAGATGAGAGAGGGACGCTGTGGCGCTTGCTGCAAGGCGTCTTGCAGCAAGCGCAATTGATCCTCGGCGAGAAGGCCGTACACATCGCCAGGCACGGCGGTGTTCAGCAGGATGATGCGCCAGCCGCCCACGTCGATTACCGGCTCGAGCCGATCGGTATCGGCACAAAACTGGTTCATCGCCAAGTATTCGTCATGATTGCCCGGCATCCAGCGCGCCGGAGCGGGAATGCACGCAGTCATGTTCAGAAAACGCTGGTAGGACTCGATCGTGCCATCTTGGGACAGATCGCCTGTCGCCAGCATCAAGTCGATGCGCGGCTGCTCGGTAAGCAACCGGTCGATAACGCGCTGCAAACTGTCAGCGGTATTCATACCCAGCAACTTGCTGTCGGCGTCAGCAAACAGATGGCTATCGCTCAGCTGGGCAATGAGTACTGAAGTATCCGAGGAGGAAGCAGGCGGGCTCGGCAACGTCGGGCTCTCCATTCAGGGGCGCGAATTATCTATTTATCCCAGGAAGCCGCAAACCCGAAAAACGGACCCAGCTCACATTTGAGAAAGCCTCCAACTAAAGTCTCAAAAGCAGCGGGAACTTTTTCAAAGTACCGATTCGAGCTCATGTCCACAGGCCAGGCCGTGGCTCAGCCATTCGCCTAGAAACAGATTGAGCTGACTCTTCTCGTCAGGCTGGTACATGGCTGCATTGGGATAGGGATAACGACCCTGGAAGCGCCGCGCCTGCTGAGCGCCGACCACTTCGGCCATGCGCGCATCGTGATACACCCGCACTTCCAGCGGTGGCGACGGCAGCCAAGCCAGGTCATGCTCCTGGCGAATCCGCAGCGTGGTGGTGTATGGGCAGCTCTCCAGCACATCCAGCGCCAGCACCCCAAGCAGCCGTTCGCCTTGACTGATTGCAACCCGCCGCCCGGCACTGGAGCCACGCATATCCGGCAACAGGCGCATCAGCCGCGCGTAGTTGGCCTCACAGGTGGCTTGCAGATCGGCCAGATCGACCCGATAGCGCTCGCGCAACACCTTCACCCCCACAGACTTCGTACCTCGTCGCGATTGAGCGCCAGCCATTGCAACGCAATGATGCTGGCGGCATTGTCGATGTAGCCCTCCTTGAGCGCTTGCAGGGCTGCACCGAAACTCAGCACATGCACGCGAATGTCTTCTCCTTCTTCGGCCAAGCCATGCACACCGCCGGCAGCGCTGCTGTCGCAGCGTCCGAGATACAGGTGCACGCGCTCATCCGAGCCGCCCGGCGACGGGAAATAGTCCGTGATCGGCCACAGCGCGCCCAAAGTCAGCCCCGCCTCCTCGACGGCCTCGCGCCGGGCTACCTGTTCCGGCGCCTCATCCGTGTCGATCAATCCGGCAACCAACTCCAGCAACCAGGGATTGGCACGCTTGCCCAGCGCGCCGACACGAAACTGTTCGATCAACACCACCTCATCACGCTGCGCATCGTAGGGCAGCACGCAGACCGCATCGTGGCGCACGAACAGCTCGCGACTGATCTGCGGTCCCATCTCGCCCGAAAATTGCCGATGACGCAGGTGCAGGCGATCCAGCCGGTAAAAACCTGCGAAGCAGTTCTCGCGACGGACAATTTCCACCGCGTCGGCATCGGCATTGAAAAACTTACTCATCCCCGAATCATCCTATGGTCTTCAAGCTCCGCTGACGATTGAGCCAAACAGATGCTGGTACTGTCAGTGCATCCTAGCGCGCCAGTTCATCCGCTGCAGCCACTTTCCGGCAGCGAGTGTGCATGCCAATCTAGACGCCATTGGTCGGCAACTCCGCAGACCAATGGCGCAACATTCCAACCCCTTTTAGAAGGCCCGACAATCCATGCCAAGCCTCCCGAAACTGCTTGTTCTCGCCAGCCTTGCCTTGCTCGGCGCCTGTCAGCTGTTGCCGCCAGGCGGTCAAGCGCCCGCCTCTTACGAACGCCACGCCTGGGAGCATCACCAGCCCGGCTGCACCGGCAAAAGCTGCCCATTCGTGAACGTCGATACCCTGCATTTCCCGAGTGAGCCGGCTCTCAACCAACTGATTGAGCGCCGCCTGCTGGCCATGACCTGCTTCGAACCCGACACGTCCGTGCCGAGCTCTTTTCCCGCCTATGAGCGCGACTATTTTCGCGCCGCACAGCCTGATGAAAACACCTACCTGCAGGCCAAGATTCTCGAGCAGCACAACGGGCGCATCGTTATCGAGCTGTCGAGCTATCTGTCTACCGGCGGCGCCCATGGCATGCCGGGACGTGGCTTCATCAACTATGACCGCCAGCAAAAACGGGAGCTTGGGCTCAAGGAACTGCTCCTGCCGGGCCAGGAAGCCTCGTTCTGGAAACTGGCCGCCCAGGCGCATCAACGCTGGCTCAAGGAGAAAGGCCACAGCAGTGATCCAGAGTTCCTGGAATTCTGGAAATTCGAACGCACCCGCAATATCGCCCTGCTCAAGGACCGGATCCTGCTCAAGTACGATGTGTACAGCATTGCACCCTACGCCAGCGGTCACCCGGAGCTGAGTATCTCCAAGCAGCAGCTCAACGGCATTCTGAAGCCGGACTACTTGTAATCGCGGGATCCAATAGCCAACGGAAAATCAGGCACAGGGATGACATCCAGGCGTGCCCGATGAAGGCGAGCGAGCAGATGAGAGCAGGAGCTGAATGGCGAACTGGCGCCGTGCCGGCCAGGGTCCTCAAGCGAAGAAGACGTGCGGCGAAAAGAATGGAGCCCATGGGCGGACTTGAACCGCCGACCTCTCCCTTACCAAGGGAGTGCTCTACCGCTGAGCTACATGGGCTTTGAAGCGCGGGCATTCTAAACACACTCTCGGAAGAAATCGAGAGGTAAATGAAGCACTTACAGGAACACCACGGGTTATGAAGGAAGCGGCTTGCGTCAGCAAGCACGCTTCGCATACGTTCACTTAGCGGCTCTCACCGACTGCCAGCCACTGCCGTCCCTGTCCCAGCCCCCATTGCAGGCTCCCCGCCAGCAGCAGCGCCGGCAGGCTGGCGCCGATCTGCGGGGTGAAATGACTGAGGAGGTGATACAGCACCACGCCGCACGTCCAGGCCAGCAATGTATCCCAACGCAACCCCACCGCCGGAGCCGCCTTGGCGCCGCGCCGGCGCAAAATGAAGTGGTCGACCAGCACCACACCGAACAGCGGGGCGAATACCGAACCGATCAGCAACAGGAAATTCTGGTACTCGGCCAACGGCGCAAAAACAGCGATCAGCGTGCACAGCAGGCCGATCGTCACGGCCAGCCACTCCACGCGCAGCGGTAGCAGAATGCCGACCGACACCGCCGCCGAATGGATATCGGCGAAGGCGTTCTCGGTTTCGTCGAGCAAAATCAGTAACAGCGGAATCCCCAGCCCAGCGCCGGCCAGGGCCAGCAAGAGCGCATTGACCTCGCCGCTGTCGGCGAAGGCCAGGGTATAGGCAACGCCCAAACTCATCAGCCAGACGTTGCCGAAAAAGAACCCCAGCGTCGTACCGCCAAATACACGTCGCGCGCTTTTGCCAAAACGCGAATAGTCGGCAATCAGCGGCAGCCAGGACAGCGGCATGGCGATAGCGATGTCGAACCCCAGGGCAAAGGGCAGCGAGCCATCGCCGCGACGCGCCCACAGCGCGGCCATATCGGCCTTGCTCAACAGGTTCCAGGTCAGCCACAGGCAGGCGCCGAGCAGCAGCCAGATGCCCCATTTGCGCAGCACGCGGCGCACGAAGGTCAAGGGTCCGGCTACCGCCAGACCGGTTGCCAGCGCGCCAAAACACAGTGTCCACAGCAGCGGACTGGTCCAGGCACTGTCCGAGCCGAAGGTTTTACCGGCCAGCAGGCTGGCGGCATCGCGCATGACGATGATCTCGAAAGCGCCCCACCCGACCAGTTGCAGCAGGTTGAGCAACGCCGGCAGCGCCGCCCCCCGACTGCCGAGGCTGAGCTTGAGCGCGGCCATGCTCGACAGGCCGGTGTCGCTGCCGATCACCGCCACCGCGCCGAGCAACAGCACACCGACCGCAGTGCCGGCAAGGATCGCCAGCAGCGCGCCAGACATGCCGAGCCCCGGTGCCAGCAGGGCACCGAGCTGCAACACCATCAGCCCGACGCCAAGGGAAAACCACAAGGTGAACAGATCGCGACCGCCCAAGACGCGTTGCGCCTGGGGAACGGCCTGAAAGGGAGAATAATTGGGACGCTGCACGGAAATCTCGACAGTTATTTAACGGGGTAGCGCCGTGAACCGCTCACATGAGAGCGGCTCACGGCGCGATGGTCGACAGATCGGATCAGACCTGTTTGTAGATCAACGATCCTTCGTCTTTGAAACGCTCGGCCTGCTCGGCGAAGCCGGCCTCAATGGCCTTCTGTTCGTCGGTGAGACCGTGTTCGGCGGCGTATTCGCGCACTTCCTGGGTGATCTTCATCGAGCAGAACTTCGGCCCGCACATGGAGC
>CAYPFO010000022.1:0-44331 GCA_964410065.1 uncultured Pseudomonas sp. | reverse complement strand
TGGACCGCGAAGGGGAGGCCATCGCCTGGCACCTGCGCGAGTCCATCGGCGGCGATGACAGCCGCTACAAGCGCGTGGTGTTCAACGAGATTACCAAGAAGGCCATCCAGGAAGCCTTTTCCCAGCCCGGCGAACTCGACATCAACCGCGTCAATGCGCAGCAGGCACGACGTTTCCTTGACCGCGTTGTGGGTTACATGGTCTCGCCGCTGCTGTGGTCGAAAATCGCCCGTGGTCTGTCCGCCGGGCGCGTGCAGTCGGTGGCGGTGAAACTGGTGGTTGAGCGCGAGCGCGAGATTCGTGCTTTCGTTCCGGAAGAGTACTGGGAAGTGCATGCTGATCTGGGCACCGCCAAGAAGGACCAGGTGCGCTTTGAGGTGGCGCGCGAGAAGGGCGAAGCCTTCAAACCGCTCAACGAAGCCCACGCCATGGCGGCGCTGGAAAAGCTCAAGGCCTCCAGCTACAGCGTGGTCAAACGCGAGGACAAACCGACCTCGAGCAAACCGTCGGCACCGTTCATTACCTCCACCCTGCAGCAAGCGGCCAGCAACCGACTGGGCTTCGGGGTAAAGAAAACCATGATGATGGCCCAGCGTCTCTACGAAGCGGGTTACATCACCTATATGCGTACCGACTCGACCAACCTCTCGCAGGATGCCGTCGAGATGGTGCGCGGCTTTATTGCCAGCGAGTACGGTGAACAGTACGTGCCGGAAAAAGCCAATGTCTATTCCAGCAAGGAAGGCGCCCAGGAGGCACACGAGGCGATTCGTCCCTCGGATGTCAATCTGCGGCCGACCCAGCTGTCTGGTCTTGAACGTGACGCCGAGCGCTTGTATGAGCTGATCTGGCGTCAGTTCGTGGCCTGCCAGATGCCGCCGGCAAAGTACCTGTCGACCACTGTCAGCGTGGCTGCAGGTGATTTCGAATTGCGTGCCAAGGGCCGCATTCTCAAGTTCGACGGCTACACCCGTGCGTTGCCGCAACAGAGCAAGCCGGGCGAAGACGCAGTACTGCCGGACATGGCGCAAGGCGAGGCACTGCAGCTGATCCAGCTTGATCCTAGCCAGCATTTCACCAAGCCGCCGGCACGTTTCTCCGAAGCCAGCCTGGTCAAAGAGTTGGAAAAACGCGGTATTGGGCGACCGTCCACCTATGCGGCGATCATTTCGACCATTCAGGATCGTGGCTATGTCACGGTGCAGAACCGCCGCTTCTACGCTGAAAAAATGGGCGATATCGTCACTGACCGCCTCGCGGAAAGCTTCTCCGATTTGATGGATTACGGCTTCACTGCCGGTATGGAAGAGCGCCTTGACGATGTTGCCCAAGGCCAGCGCGACTGGAAGGACCTGCTGAACACCTTTTACGGCAAGTTCCGCAAGAATCTCGACGTGGCCGAGGCCAGCGAAGGCGGCATGCGCGCCAACCAACCGACCCTGACAGATATTGCCTGCAAGGAATGCGGTCGGCCCATGATGATTCGTACCGCCTCCACGGGCGTGTTTCTCGGCTGCTCCGGCTACAGCCTGCCGCCCAAGGAGCGCTGCAAATCCACCCTCAACCTGGTGCCGGGCGACGAGATTGCCGCGGACGACGAGGGCGAGTCGGAATCGCGCGTGCTGCTTGGCAAGCACCGCTGCGCCAAGTGCGGCACGGCGATGGATGCCTACCTGCTGGATGAAAAGCGCAAACTGCACATCTGCGGTAATAACCCGGACTGCTCCGGCTACGAAATCGAAGAAGGCCAGTACCGCATCAAGGGCTACGAAGGCCCGAGCCTGGAATGCGACAAGTGCGGCAGCGAGATGCAGCTCAAGACCGGACGTTTCGGCAAGTTCTTCGGCTGTACGAACAGCGAATGCAAGAACACCCGCAAACTGCTGAAAAGCGGCGAAGCGGCGCCGCCGAAAAGCGATCCGATCAAAATGCCGGAGCTCAAGTGCGAGAAGGTCAACGATACTTACGTGCTGCGGGACGGCGCTTCGGGACTGTTCCTGGCCGCCAGCCAGTTCCCCAAGAACCGGGAAACCCGCGCACCACGCGTGTTCGAGCTGATGCCCCACAAGGATGAGCTGGACCCGAAGTTCCACTACCTGCTGAGTGCGCCGCAGAAGGACCCGGACGGCAATCCGGCAGTGATCCGCTTCAGCCGCAAGACCAAGGAGCAGTATGTGCAGTCCGAGATCGACGGCAAGCCGACTGGCTGGAAGGCGTTCTACGCCGATGGCAAGTGGAAGGTCGAAGACAAGCGCTGATTGCATGATGAAATGACGAAGGGGGCGGCCAGCAGGTCTGCCCCCTTTTTGGTTGTACCACTGCGCTTGGAGTCGCCAGCATGGCTAATGAGCGTTATACCCGAACCAATCAAAAGCTTTATTTTGCGAGCCTGGCGCTTGAGAGTTGGCGCGCGGCGGGGCTGCTTCATGCGGTGCATGCTCAAGGCCGAGCTCAGGCCGAGCGAGAGGCTGCGCTGTTTCATTTGCATGGCGCCGTACTGGCGCTCTGTCATGAAGTCGCCGGTTACTACCGCATGCCCCAGGGGGATGCTGGACAGGTCGAGGTGTTCCTTGAAGCCGGGCGTTTGGCTGACAGGCCCAGTCCTGAGTTCAGCGAGTTGGCCGAGCTGGCAGGTCGCCAGGATTCCTGGCTTGGCCAACTGATACGTGCCCATGGCCTGTTGCTGCAGCCACCACGCGAGACCGCCAAGGCCGAGCGGGTCTCTTCAGTGCCGCTGATCACTGCGATCAATCTGGCCGAAGAGGAGGCGACACTGACTCCAGAGCGGGTGGGCGCGTGGTGCAGTGAATTGAAAATGCTGGTCCTGCGCTTCAGGGAAGGTTTGAGCGAAAGCTGATCGACCCGTCTTCACACCTGCAGGTGAATTCAGGCGCACCCAGCTTGCTGCAGACCTGCTTCCCGGCAGCGAATGCTCATTTCCCGAACCTGATAAAACAATCAGGGACGACAAAAGGGCAACGGACTCTAGGGCATTGAATTGCGTCGCTGCTACAATGCGCGGCCTTGTGTAGGAACCCGAAAACTATGTCGACTGCCTTCCTGGAAATCGTTGAACTGTCCGATGGGCGCATTGTTCTGCGTCGTGCGGATGACGAGGAGGCACTAGTAACGCTGGAATTCTCCTCCGATGCTCGCGCCTTTTTGAATGAGCAGCACGTCGAAGTGGCCAAGACCATGTTGAGTGTTGGCTTGCAGATGGCCGGACGTATGGCCGAAGGTGACTTTCAGGATGCGGAACGCGTTCTGCATTGAGCCTGGGTGGCCTGGCTTTTCTGCGTTTCAATCCAGACGGATATTAAGACTTTGCGCGCCGCCTTGGTGAGCAGCGCTGGCCAGTAATCGGCATGCGGAGGGAGCAAGGGGCTGTAGCCAGCTGATCACGGTGTGGCTGCGCCCCAGGCGCAAGGCTTCGCAGGCAAGGTTCAGGGCGTTTTGTTCGCCCCGGGGTTGCAATAGCATGATGCGTTCACGATTGAGTCGAGCATCGCGCAACCAGGCAGGGCTGATCAGCGCGGGCGGAGCAATGAGTGTCAACCAGCGGGCGTCGGCAGCCAGGCTGAGTTCGCGCAAGATCGAGCCCAGCAGATTTCGGCAATGCTGATGAGAGCCGCGCAGTGCCAGTTCGCTGAAGGAGTCCGTTGTATCGGTGGAGGCAGTGTCCAACAGGGTGCTCGCGCGGCCCGGCGATGTCAGCAGCAAGGCATCGAACAGGCCGGGTTGGAAACGCTCAGGCGATTGCGAATACTGCATGGAAACTCCTTGCCGCGTTAGCGGCGTATCACGCCGACGCTCAGACCTTCGATAGTCAATTGCTGATGTTTCAAGTCGACTTCGATAGGCGCGAACTCAGGATTTTCAGCCAGTAGCCACACTCGGCTTCCTTCGCGTTTGAAGCGTTTGACCGTCACTTCATCGTCCAGGCGGGCGACGACAATCTGCCCGTTGCGTGCTTCACGGGTAACATGCACTGCCAGCAGGTCGCCATCGAGAATGCCGACGTCTTTCATGCTCATGCCGTGCACGCGCAACAGGTAGTCGGCGCGTGGCTTGAACAGGCCTGGGTCGAGCTTGCAGGTGTCCTCGATGTGCTGTTGGGCGAGAATCGGTGCGCCGGCAGCGACGCGGCCGATGACCGGCAGGCCGTCATCCTCGTTGGCTGCGACGTCTGATTCAGGGATGCGAATACCGCGTGAGGCGCCAGGTGTCATTTCGATGGCGCCTTTGCGCGCCAGGGCCTTGAGGTGTTCCTCAGCGGCATTGGGGGATTTGAAACCGAGTTTCTGGGCGATTTCCGCACGCGTTGGGGGATAGCCGTACTGTTCCAGGCTGTGTTTGATAATGGCCAGGATTTCTGCTTGGCGGGGCGTCAATTTCAGCATGTCCAGACTCTGTCTATTTATCCAGTTGCTGGGATTATATACAGTAGTTTGACGAAGGGACAATCAATCCTTTCGCGGCTCGGAAGCGCTTCGATACGCGCGATGAGTTGTTAGGGGCATGCGGTCGCGGATCGCCAGCGAGATGGGCTTGTGCAGGTTCGAGTGCGGGCGGGTGGCAGTGTTGGGTGTCGCTTGGTAAGCCACTGTCTGGAGGCCGCGGCTTGACGTGTCGTGAATGAAAACGTATGTTTCAAACAAGTGTTTGTCAGGTGTAAGTGAGCCATGGCCCAATCTGAAACGGTCGAGCGTATTCTCGATGCGGCAGAACAATTGTTCGCGGAGAAAGGTTTCGCTGAAACATCACTGCGTCTGATCACCAGCAAGGCTGGCGTCAATCTCGCAGCCGTAAATTACCATTTCGGTTCGAAGAAAGCGCTTATTCAAGCGGTGTTTTCGCGCTTTCTCGGCCCCTTTTGCATGAGCCTGGAACGCGAGCTGGACCGTCGTCAAGCCAAGCCCGAGCACAAGGCCAGTCTTGAAGAGCTGCTGGAAATGCTGCTTGACCAGGCCCTCTCGGTGAAACCGCGCAGTGGCAATGATCTGTCGATTTTCATGCGTCTGCTCGGCTTGGCCTTCAGTCAGAGCCAGGGACACCTGCGTAAATACCTCGAAGAGGTCTATGGCAAGGTGTTTCGCCGCTACATGCTGTTGGTGAATGAGGCGGCGCCGAAAATTCCGCCGGTCGAGTTGTTCTGGCGCATCCACTTCATGCTCGGTGCAACAGCGTTCAGCATGTCGGGCATCAAGGCCCTGCGCGCCATGGTCGAGAACGACTACGGCGTGCATACCTCCATTGAGCAGGTTATGCGCATGATGGTGCCGTTCCTCGCGGCGGGCATGCGTGCGGAAACCGGAATCACGGACTCCGCCTTGCTGACTGCGCACCTGCGTCCTCGCCTCAAGACAGGCACGGCAGCGGTCAAGATCTAAGCTTCCAGCGATGGGCGCGACAGGCGGGATCGGCTAAGCTAGCCGCCCATGCGCGCCCTCGATTTCCTGCATATTTCCTTGTCTGACCAAACCCTCTACGGCTTCGCTGAAGGGGCGCTGCGCTTGCGTCTGCGCGTCTCGACTGCTGCTAATGGCCCCGGCGAGTGTAATGGCTCGGGTTGCACGCCTCGTGGTTTGCATCAGGTGAGGGCGAAGATAGGCGCCGGGCTACCGTTGGGAGCTGTGTTGCGAGGCCGGCGCTGGACGGGTGAAGTCTGGACGACAGCGTTGCATGCGGCGTCTCCAGGGCGGGATTGGATACTCACACGCATCCTCTGGCTCAGCGGCTGTGAGCCGGGCCGCAACCGGCTGGGGGAGGTCGACACCTTTCGCCGCTATATCTACCTGCACGGCACGCCGGACTGCGAACCCATGGGCGTGCCGTTGTCCCATGGCTGCGTGCGTCTGCGCAATGCCGATTTGCTGGATTTGTTCGACCGGGTGCCGCTGCACTGTCCGCTGCGTATTGCTGAAGCGCCTTGCCCCGACTGGGCGACGGCTGCACTGACTGAATGAAATAAGGACCGCCCATGAGTGTTGCCCTGCAGGGTTCCCTGATGCTGGATATTGCTGGCACCTGGCTGACGGCTGAAGATCGTCAGCTGTTGCGTCAGCCCGAGGTCGGTGGGCTGATCCTGTTTGCCCGTAATATCGAATCTCCGCGTCAGGTGCGTGAGTTGAGTGCGTCTATTCGTGCCCTGCGCCCAGATCTGTTGCTGGCCGTGGATCAGGAAGGCGGGCGCGTTCAGCGTCTGCGCCGCGAGTTTGTGCGCTTGCCGGCGATGGGTGACATCGCTGCCTGTGCCGAGGCTGAGTTCCTGGCTGAACAGTGCGGCTGGCTGATGGCTACGGAAGTGCTGGCGGTTGGGCTGGACCTGAGTTTTGCCCCGGTGCTGGATCTGGATTGCGGGCGCAGTGCAGTGATCGGCAGTCGCTCTTTCAATGACGATCCTGAGCGGGCCACACAATTGGCCGGCGCCTTTATTCGTGGCATGAACGCTGCCGGTATGGCCGCCACCGGCAAGCATTTTCCCGGACACGGCTGGGCGGAAGCGGATTCCCATGTGGCCATCCCGGTCGACGAGCGCAGCCTTGAGCAAATCCGTGCTCAAGATCTGCAGCCGTTCACGAGGCTGGTGGGGCAGCTGGCAGCGATCATGCCGGCGCATGTCATTTACCCGCAGGTTGATGAACGCCCGGCGGGCTTCTCCCGTCGCTGGTTGCAGGACATCCTGCGTGGCGAGCTGGGGTTCGACGGCGTGATTTTCAGCGACGACCTGTCCATGGCCGGCGCCCATGTGGCGGGCGATGCCGCAGCGCGGATCGAGGCGGCCTTGTCGGCCGGCTGCGACATGGGATTGGTGTGCAACGACCGCGCCGCCGCCGAGCTGGCACTGAGCGCGCTGCAGCGACTCGCGGTGCACGCACCGGCCAATCTGGCGCGCATGCGCGGGCAGGGATTTGCCACCACCGAGTACCGCCAGCATCCGCGCTGGCTCGCCGCGCTGACCGCCCTGCGGTCCGCCGATCTGATCGCATGAGAAGGTTGGCGACTGCGGTTTGACCCGGCTGGGAACCGGGATCCATGTATCCGGTTGTCGTTATTGCAATGGTGTAACGCGAATCAGCCGTTGCGTAGGGTGGATGTCGTTTTTTACATCCACATAGCCCCGCTCGGTGGATCGCCACCCGGTGGATCGATAAAGCGCGATCCACCCTACGTTTCGCCACCGCCACAGTCATCGCCCGACATCACTGAATATTTACTGCAGCGGCGTAACTCGAATCAGCAGCCCCAGGCTGGTGTTGTCGATGAACGTCAGCTCGCCGGGCTTCAGGCGGCGCTTTTGCTGCAAGTGTTCGCTTTCCAGGGGGTGACCGTCTTCGAGGCGGTTGACCCAGAGGTCGGCCTGCATGTCGATCAAGCGGTCGAACTTGAGGCGCAAGGTGCCCTGTACCGGGAAGTGACCGAACTGCTCGGCCCCTTCACTCAATACCACCTTGACGGGCGTTCCGCTCAGCGTCTGCTGCCAAGCCTGATGCAACAGCACCTGATAGCCGTTGGCGGGGGTCAGTTTGCTGGCTTCGTCATTGAGGTATTTGGCGCTGGAGCTGTCGCTGGCCTTTATCTGGGCGCCATTGGCCCAGTCGTCTGGAGCCGTCTGTCCGGCAAGGATCGGGGTGCCCTGGCGGAACAGGATCGTCTCGATCTGAAAGCGGGCGGTTTCGGCGCCGGCCAGCGGCGAGAGCAGGGCCAGCAGCAGGGCAAAGTGGCGAAGCAGGCGCATGTGGCGAATCCTTCAGGCAGGTTGTGGGATGAGGCGCTCCAGCAGCGCCTCCAGGGTATTGAAGCGTTCTTCCGGGCGTTCCATCGGAACCTGGAATTTGAACAGGGTAGCGCCTTCAAACTTGTAGCGGTTCGGTTGGCCCTGGATCAGCTTAATCAGGGTTAACGGATCGACACAGGTGGTGGCCGCGAATTCGATACGCCCGCCCTGCGGCCCTACGTCAATCTTCACGATGCCAAGCTGCTCGGCCTTCAACTTGAGCAGGGTCAAACGCACCAGATGCTTGGTGGGCTCAGGGAGCAGGCCGAAGCGGTCGATCATTTCCACCTGCAGTTCCTTCAACGCGTCCTCATCCTCGGCCGAGGCGATGCGCTTGTAGAGGATCAGGCGCGCGTGCACATCGGGCAGGTAGTCCTCGGGAATCAGCGCCGGTACACGCAGGTTGATTTCCGCGCCGCTGGCCAGGGGTTGATCCAGGTTCGGTTGTTCACCTTTCTGGATCGCTTTGACCGCACGCTCGAGCATTTCCATGTACAGCGTGAAGCCGACTGCCTGGATCTGTCCGCTCTGGCCTTCGCCGAGCAATTCGCCGGCGCCTCGGATTTCCAGGTCGTGGGTGGCCAGCACGAAGCCGGCGCCCAGGTCCTGGGCATTGGCAATGGCTTCCAGGCGCTTCTGGGCATCGTCGGTCATCGACTTGCGTGTCGGCGTCAGCAGGTAGGCGTAGGCCTGGTGGTGACTGCGTCCCACACGACCGCGCAACTGGTGCAGCTGGGCCAGGCCGAACTTGTCGGCGCGTTCGATGAGAATGGTGTTGGCGCTGGGCACGTCAATGCCGGTTTCGATAATGGTCGAGGCCACCAGCACGTTGAAGCGCTTGTGGTAGAAGTCGCTCATCACCTGTTCCAGTTCGCGCTCGCGCAGCTGCCCGTGACCAATGCCGATGCGTGCCTCGGGCACCAGTTCGGCCAACTCGGTGGCGCATTTCTCGATGGTTTTCACATCGTTGTGCAGGTAATACACCTGGCCGCCGCGCAGCAATTCGCGGAGCAGGGCTTCCTTGATCACTGCCGGTTGGCGTTCCATGACGAAGGTGCGTACCGACAGCCGGCGTGCCGGCGGGGTGGCGATGATCGACAGGTCGCGCATGCCGGCGACTGCCATGTTCAGGGTGCGCGGGATGGGCGTGGCAGTCAGCGTCAGCACATCCACCTCGCTGCGCAGCGCCTTGAGTTTCTCCTTCTGGCGCACGCCGAAGCGGTGTTCCTCGTCAATGATGACCAGGCCGAGGTTGTTGAACTTGACGTCGTCCTGCAGCAGTTTATGGGTGCCGATGACGATATCCAGTTTGCCATCGGCCAGCTGTTGCGTAGCGCTTTCCACGTCCTTGGCCGACTTGAAGCGACTCATCACCTCGACCGTCACCGGCCATTCGGCGAAGCGGTCGCGGAAGCTGTTGTAATGCTGTTCGGCCAGCAAGGTGGTGGGCACCAGTACCGCCACTTGCTTGCCACTGTGCACAGCGATGAACGCGGCGCGCATGGCCACTTCGGTCTTGCCGAAGCCCACATCGCCGCAGATCAGGCGGTCCATCGGTTGGCCGGAGAGCATGTCGGCGCGCACGGCGTCGATGGCGGTTTGCTGATCGACGGTTTCCTCGAACGGGAACGCGGCGCTGAAGGTTTCGTAATCTGCTTGAGGGTCCTTGAACGCAAAGCCTTTGCGGGCGGCGCGGCGGGCATAGATGTCCAGCAGTTCGGCGGCGACATCGCGCACCTGTTCGGCGGCCTTGCGTTTGGCCTTCTGCCAGGTTTCCGAGCCGAGACGGTGCAGGGGGGCCAGGGCATCGTCGCTGCCGGTGTAGCGCGCGATCAGGTGCAGGCTGGACACGGGTACGTAGAGCTTGGCGTCGTCGGCGTATTGCAGGGTCAGGAACTCATTGGGCTGGCCGTCGAAATCCAGGGTCATCAGGCCCAAGTAGCGGCCCACGCCGTGGTCGAGATGCACCACCGGCGCGCCTTCGCGCAGCTCAGTGAGGTGCTTGATGACGTTCTCGCCGCTGTCACGGGTCTTTTCCCGGCGCCGGCGTTGCATCACGCGCTGGCCGAACAACGGGCTTTCCGGGATCAGTGCCAGGTCGTCGAGCAGCAAGCCTTCATCGAGCGGGGCAATGCAGATGGCCAGCCGCGTGGTGCCGTTGACGAATTCGCTCCAGCCACCGATTTCCTGGGGTTTGAGCTTGAGGCGGGCGAGCAGCTCCAGCAGCACTTCACGCCGCCCGGCGGATTCGGCGCCGAACAGAATGCGGCCCGGATAGTCCTCGATAAAACGGCGCAGCGCCGCCAACGGCTCGGCGGCCTTGCTTTGCAGCGCCAGGTCCGGCAGCGGCTGCGCGGTGAAGCGTTCACGGCCGACGCCAGGTTTGACGTCTTCCTGGCTGACGGTGACCCGCGGCCAGACCTTCAGTCGGGCGAAACAGTCCTCCACCGGCAGGAACAGTTCCACCGGGGCAAGGATCGGGCGTTCGGGATCGACGCGGCGGTCTTCGTAGCGGTTGCGCACGTCGTGCCAGAACTGCTCGGCCGCTTGTTCGACGCCGGGTAGGGAAAACACCTGGGTGTCCTGCGGCAGGTAGTCGAACAGAGTCGCGGTTTCATCGAAAAACAGCGGCAGGTAATACTCGATACCGGACGGCGTGATCCCGGTGGTCAGATCCTGATAGATCGGACAGCGGCGGAAGTCCACGTCGAAGCGTTCGCGGAAACGGCCGCGGAAATCGCCGATGGTCTTCTTGTCCAGCGGGAACTCGCGGGCCGGCAGCAGGCGAATCGAATCGACCTTGTCCACCGAACGTTGGGTTTCCGGGTCGAAGGTGCGCAGGGTTTCGATCTCGTCATCGAACAAATCGATGCGGTAGGGTACTTCGCTGCCCATTGGGAACAAGTCCAACAAAGCGCCGCGCACGGCGAATTCGCCGTGTTCGTAAACCGTTTCCACGCGGCGATAACCGGCCGCTTCCAGGCGCACGCGCATCTCATCGACAATGAGTTTCTGGCCGACGTCCAGCACCAGGCTGCGACCGAGCAGAAAATGGGTTGGCGCCAGGCGGTGCAAGGCGGTATTGATCGGTACCACCAACACGCCATGCTGGATGTCCGGCAGGCGATACAGGCTGGCGATGCGCTGGGAAATGATGTCCTGGTGGGGCGAGAACACATCGTAGGGCAAGGTTTCCCAGTCGGGAAAGTGCAGGACCGGCAGGGTGGGCGCGAAGAACGCCAGCTCTTCTTTAAGGCGTTCGGCACTCTGGCTGTCAGCGGTCAGCAGCAGGGTGAAGCGTTTGGCCTGGCTGGCAGCCTCGGCGATGGCCAGCGACAGCGCAGCGCCTGGCAGGTTGCCCCAGTGTTGTTTGCCCGCCGTGGTGGGCAGGGTCGGAAGACGCAATACAGGCACGGGCGGCTCGTGGTGATGACGAAAAGATTCTGATTGTAACGGGGTGGGCAGAGGCTCGCCAGAAGTGCGGCAGATGCGCGGCGACTGTCTTATGCTTGCCGCATGTGCGCTGCGCGCCGATAATGTAGCCCCTTTTTTCAGCCCCTACATGTGGAAGGTACTGCCCGTGACCCAGAAGCCCGACCAGTGTCTTGGTGAGTGGATTGATCGTGAAGCCCTCGCGGAAGCCATGATTCCGCTGATTGGCCAGCTTTACCGCAACAATAATGTGGTGACTTCGATCTACGGCCGTGGCCTGATCAATCGCTCGGTAATCTCCATTCTCAAGGCTCATCGCTTCGCCCGTCACCGCATGGTCGGTGATGAAGAGCTGTCGGTGCACGACAGCTACACGATCCTCAAGACCATGAGCGAGCTGAGCCTGGGCGCGGCCTCGGTTGACCTGGGCAAGATGGTTTCCAAGTTCAAGACCGACGGCAACGGGCGCGCCCTTGAGCAGTTTGTGCGTGACGAGCTGGAAAGCGTAGCCGGTAAGCAGAGTGTTAATCACGGTCAGGGCACAGATGTGGTCCTGTACGGCTTTGGTCGTATCGGTCGTCTGCTGGCGCGGATCCTGATTGAAAAGACGGGCGCGGGAGACGGCTTGCGTCTGCGTGCCATCGTCGTGCGCAAGGGCGCAGAGAACGATCTGGTCAAGCGCGCCAGCCTGCTGCGTCGCGACTCTGTGCATGGTCCGTTCGATGGCACCATCACCATTGATGAAGAAAACAACACCCTGACGGCCAACGGTAACCTGATCCAGATCATCTACGCCAAGGACCCGAAGGCAGTCGATTACACCCAGTACGGCATCAAGGATGCTTTGCTGGTCGACAACACCGGCGTATGGCGCGATGCCGAAGGTCTTTCCCAGCACCTGCAGTGCCCGGGCATCGACCGCGTCGTGCTGACCGCGCCGGGCAAGGGCGCGCTTAAGAACATCGTGCATGGCATCAACCATGGCGAAATCACCGCAGGCGACAAGATCGTTTCCGCGGCGTCCTGCACCACCAACGCCATCGTGCCGGTGCTCAAGGCGGTCAACGACCAATACGGCATCGTCAATGGTCACGTGGAAACCGTCCACTCCTACACCAATGACCAGAACCTGATCGACAACTTCCACAAGGGCAGTCGTCGTGGTCGCAGTGCTGCGCTGAACATGGTCATCACCGAGACCGGCGCCGCCACCGCTGCTGCCAAGGCGTTGCCGGTGCTCAAGGGCAAGCTGACGGGCAACGCGATTCGCGTTCCAACGCCGAACGTGTCCATGGCCATCCTCAACCTGAACCTGGAAAAGGCCACCACGCGCGAAGAGATCAACGAATACCTGCGCCAGATGGCCATGCATTCGGACCTGCAAAAACAGATCGACTTCGTGCAGTCCCAGGAAGTGGTGTCCACCGACTTCGTCGGCTCGCGTCATGCGGGCGTGGTCGATGCGGAAGCTACTATCTGTAACGACAACCGTGTTGTGCTGTACGTGTGGTACGACAACGAGTTCGGCTACAGCTGCCAGGTGGTGCGCGTGATGGAAGATATGGCTGGCGTCAATCCGCCGGCGTTTCCGCGCTAAGCGAGACTGCTAGAAAAAACGGGAGCTTAGGCTCCCGTTTTTTGTTGTGGTGATTTGAAAACAATTGTTGCAAATGGGGATGGCAGATAGCGGCCATCCGAGGCGCTGACTTGCTTTCGATCAAAAAAAACACCAAGTCTTCGGTGGCCAGTCAAGGGCCCTAACTCTATAATCGGGCGGATTTTTTTCCTGGAACCGCGTCACAATGTCGCGTGCATCAAAGGGTCGCTGCATGCAATGCGACCATGGGCTAGTTGGTCGGTTCCTGAACAGCATTCGAATAAGTGATTAGGCAGTCCTATGATCAAAATAAACCATGGGCTTGATTTGCCCATAGCGGGTGCACCAACGCAACGCATAGAGGCGGGACGGCTGGTGCGCAGCGTTGCTGTCATAGGATCCGATTACCCCGGCATGAAGCCGAGCATGGACGTTCAAGTCGGGGATCGGGTCAAGCTGGGACAAGTATTGTTCGCCGACAAGAAAACGCCAGGTGTTATGTTCACCGCGCCGGGCGCTGGGGTGATCAGTGCCATCCACCGTGGCGAAAAGCGTGTTCTGCAGTCGGTAGTCATTGACCTGGACGGTGATGACGAAATTACGTTCGCCCAGTATCCGGCCGCTGAGCTGGACGCCCTGAGCGATAAGCAGGTGCGTGAAAACCTGCAGCAGTCCGGTCTGTGGACCGCACTGCGGACGCGTCCGTATAGCAAGGTTCCGGCTATTGATGCGGCACCCAGTTCGATCTTTGTCACTGCCATGGATACCCATCCGCTGGCGGCCGATCCGCAGGTTGTCATTGCCGAACAGGCCGGTGACTTTGAAGCGGGGCTGAAGGTGCTGGCGCGTTTGGCCAAAGTCTTTGTGTGCAAGGCCGAGGGCGTGCAATTGCCCGGCGAAGGCCTGGCCAATGTACACAGCGAGAGCTTTGCCGGCCCGCATCCGGCCGGCCTGGCCGGTACCCATATCCATTTTCTCGATCCGGTGAATGCCAGCAAGAGCGTCTGGAGCATCGGTTATCAGGACGTGATTGCCGTCGGCAAGCTATTCACCACAGGGCGCCTGTGGGTTGAGCGTATCGTCGCTCTGGGTGGCCCGGTGGTCGAGCAGCCGCGTCTGCTACGCACCCGCCTGGGCGCCAATCTCGACGAGCTGATTGCGGGTGAGCTGCAGCCGGGTAATAACCGCGTGATTTCCGGCTCGGTGTTCGGCGGACGTACGTCCCATGGTGCCTACGCCTTCTTGGGCCGTTATCACGTGCAAGCGTCCTGCTTGCATGAAGGCAAGGAACGCGAACTGCTGCATTACCTGCGTGCAGGAGTGGAAAAACACTCGGTGCTGAACATTTTCATCTCCAAGCTGATGGGCGCCAAGCAGTTCGGTTTCTCGACCTCCACTAATGGCAGTCCGCGCGCCATGGTGCCGGTCGGCAACTACGAAGAAGTCATGCCGCTGGATATTCTGCCGACCCAATTGTTGCGTTCGCTGATCGTCGGTGATACCGAAATGGCCCAGAAGCTCGGCTGCCTGGAGCTCGATGAAGAGGACCTCGCGCTGTGCAGCTACGTCTGTGCCGGCAAGTATGAATACGGTCCGATCCTGCGGGACAACCTGACCCGCATTGAGAAGGAGGGCTGATCATGGGTATTCGCGCATTCCTCGACAAGATCGAGCACAATTTTGAAAAAGGCGGCAAGTACGAGAAGTGGTACGCCCTCTACGAGGCGGTGGACACCTTTCTCTATCGCCCGGGCAGCGTAACCAAGACCACGGCTCACGTGCGCGACGGCATCGACCTCAAGCGCATGATGATCACCGTCTGGTTGTGCACCTTTCCGGCGATGTTCTTCGGCATGTGGAACACCGGCTATCAGGCCAACCTGATCTTTGCACAGAGTCCTGAGCTATTGGCTGCCCAGGATGGCTGGCGTTTCGGCCTGATCGGCGCGTTCGCCGGCTTCGACCCGAACAGCCTGTGGGACAACTTCATCCAGGGCGCGGCCTACTTCCTGCCGATTTATGCGGTGACCTTCATCGTCGGCGGCTTCTGGGAAGTGCTGTTTGCGTCGATCCGCCGTCATGAGGTGAACGAAGGCTTCTTCGTCACCTCGGTCCTGTTCGCCCTGATCCTGCCGGCGAGCATTCCGCTGTGGCAAGTGGCGCTGGGCATCAGCTTCGGTGTGGTCCTGGGCAAGGAAGTGTTCGGCGGTACCGGCAAGAACTTCCTCAACCCGGCGCTGACGGGCCGTGCCTTCCTGTTCTTCGCCTACCCGGCGCAGATTTCCGGTGATGCGGTCTGGACTGCAGTGGACGGTTTCGCTGGCGCCACGGCGCTGAGCGTCACGGCGGCCGGCGGCATCGAAGGTCTGGTCGCCAGCGGGCTGAACTGGATGGATGCGTTTATCGGCACCATGCAGGGCTCCATCGGTGAAACCAGCACCTTGGCCATCTTTATCGGCGGTGCGGTGTTGCTCATGACCAAGATCGCCTCATGGCGCATCGTCGCTGGCGTGATGATCGGCATGATCGCCCTGAGCAGCCTGTTCAACGTCATCGGCTCCGACACCAACCCGATGTTTTCCACGCCCTGGTACTGGCACATGGTCACTGGAGGCTTTGCTTTCGGCATGATCTTCATGGCCACTGACCCCGTCTCGGCGTCGATGACCAATACCGGCAAATGGGTCTTCGGTGCCCTGATCGGCGTGATGGTCGTGTTGATCCGTGTAGTCAACCCCGCCTTCCCTGAAGGCATGATGCTGGCGATCCTGTTCGCCAACCTGTGCGCACCGCTGATCGACCATTTCGTGGTGCAGGCCAATATCAAGCGGAGGCTGGCACGCAATGTCTAATCAAAAAGAATCGACCTCGCGCACATTGATTGTCGCGCTGCTGGTCTGCCTGGTTTGTTCGGTGTTCGTTGCGGGCGCCGCAGTGGCACTGCGTCCCACACAGGTTGAAAACCGACAGCTCGACAAGCAGCGCAGCATCCTGGCTATTGCCGGTCTCGGCGAGGCTGGAATGAGCGGCAGCCAGGTCAAGGCACTGTATGCCGAGCGGATCGTGGCGAAAGTAGTCGATTTACAGAACGGCACGTTCACCGACGCCTATGATCCGGCTACCTTCGATGCGCTGGTTGCGTCCAAGGATCCGGCGCTGTCGGCTGCGCTGCCGGGTAAGGAAGACATCGCTTCGATCAAGCGTCGTGAGAACTTCACCACCGTTTACATGGTGGAAAACAATGGCGAGCTGGAAACGCTGGTATTGCCCGTGCGCGGCTATGGTCTGTGGTCGACACTGCATGGCTTCATGGCCCTCAAGGGTGACTTGAGCACCGTGCAAGGTTTCGGCTTCTACCAGCACGCCGAGACGCCGGGCCTGGGTGGCGAAGTCGACAATCCGAAATGGCGTGCGCTGTGGCCGGGCAAGCAGCTGTTCGATGAGAATGGCAATGTCGATATTCAGATCGTCAAAGGCAACGTGAATCAGCAGAGCCCAGAGGCCGTGCATCAAATTGATGGCCTGGCTGGAGCGACCCTGACCAGTAACGGGGTCAATAACCTGTTGCATTTCTGGCTCGGCGAGAATGGCTTTGGTCCATTCCTTGCCAAGCTGCGCGCTGGGGAGGCGTGAACATGTCGCAACCCACTATCAAAGAAGTCGTTTTCAATCCGATCTTCAACAACAACCCCATCGGCCTGCAAATCCTGGGTATTTGCTCAGCCTTGGCGGTTACCTCGAACCTGAAGACCGCGCTGGTGATGTCGATTGCGCTGACTCTGGTTACCGCGTTTTCGAGCATGTTCATCTCGATGATTCGCAGCCAGATCCCCAGCTCGATCCGCATGATCGTGCAGATGGTGATCATTGCCTCGTTGGTGATCGTGGTGGATCAGGTGCTCAAAGCCTACGCCTATGCGTTGAGCAAGCAGCTCTCGGTGTTCGTGGGCCTGATCATCACCAACTGCATCGTGATGGGCCGCGCTGAAGCCTTCGCCATGCAGAATCCGCCCGTGTTGTCGTTTTTCGACGGCATCGGTAACGGCCTGGGTTACAGCGTCATGTTGATTGCGCTGGGCATCATTCGCGAGCTGTTCGGTGCCGGCAAGCTGTTCGGCTACACCATCATCCCCGTGGTTAACGACGGTGGCTGGTACCTGCCCAACGGCATGCTGTTGCTGCCGCCTTCGGCGTTCTTCCTGATCGGCCTGTTCATTTGGGCACTGCGAAGCTGGAAGAAAGACCAAGTCGAGCAGCCGTCCTTCAAGATGGCGCCGCAAGTCTCGAACAAGGAGGCTTACTAATGGAGCATTACATCAGTCTGTTCGTGAAGGCGGTGTTCGTTGAGAACATGGCCCTGGCGTTCTTCCTGGGCATGTGCACCTTCATCGCGATTTCCAAGAAGGTGGAAACAGCCATCGGGCTGGGCATTGCGGTGGTTGTCGTACAAGCCATCACGGTTCCGGCCAACAACCTGATCTATGCCTACCTGCTTAAGGATGGCGCACTGGCCTGGGCCGGCCTGCCAGAGGTGGACCTGAGCTTCCTCGGCCTGCTCAGCTACATCGGTGTGATCGCCGCCATCGTGCAGATCATGGAGATGCTGCTCGATAAATACGTCCCCAGTCTGTACAACGCCTTGGGCGTTTTCCTGCCGCTGATTACGGTTAACTGCGCGATCATGGGCGGCACGCTGTTCATGGTTGAACGTGATTACAACTTCAGCGAAAGCGTGGTGTATGGCTTTGGTTCGGGCATTTCCTGGGCATTGGCCATCGCATTGCTGGCAGGTATCCGCGAGAAACTGAAATACAGTGACGTACCGGGGGGGCTGCAGGGGTTGGGTATTACCTTCATCACCATCGGTTTGATGTCGCTGGGTTTCATGTCTTTCTCTGGCGTGCAGCTGTAAGGACGGGATGAAAAGATGAATTACGAAATTTTCCTGGCCATCGGCATGTTCACCGCCATTGTGCTGGCCTTGGTAGCGATGATTCTGGTCGCCCGAGCCAAACTGGTTTCCAGTGGCGATGTAACGATTGAAATCAATGGCGAGAAGACCATCACGGTCGCTGCGGGCGGCAAGTTGCTGCAAACCCTGGCGGCTAACAACATCTTCCTGTCCTCGGCCTGCGGTGGCGGCGGTACCTGCGCGCAGTGCAAGTGCATCGTTACAAGTGGCGGCGGGGAGATGCTCCCCACCGAGGAGTCGCACTTCACTCGCCGTGAGGCCGGAGAAGGCTGGCGTCTTTCCTGCCAAGCGCCGGTCAAGCAGAACATGATGATCGAAGTGCCGGAAGAGGTTTTCGGCGTGAAGAAGTGGGAATGCACGGTGGAGTCCAACCCCAACGTGGCCACGTTCATCAAGGAATTGACCCTGCGCCTGCCGGAAGGTGAGGACGTGAATTTCCGCGCCGGCGGTTACGTGCAGCTGGAGTGCCCGCCACACGTGGTCAATTACAAGGACTTCGATATTCAAGAGGAATATCGTGGCGATTGGGACAAGTTCAACATGTGGCGCTACGTGTCCAAGGTCGATGAGCCGGTGATCCGTGCTTACTCCATGGCGAACTACCCCGATGAAAAAGGCATTGTGAAGTTCAATATCCGTATTGCTTCGCCGCCGCCCAAGGACGACACCATTCCGCCGGGACAGATGTCCTCTTACGTGTTCAACCTCAAACCGGGTGACACCATCACCGTGTATGGCCCCTTCGGCGAATTCTTCGCCAAGGACACCGATGCAGAGATGGTCTTCATTGGCGGCGGTGCCGGCATGGCGCCGATGCGCTCGCATATCATGGATCAGCTGCTGCGCCTGAAGTCCACGCGCAAGATCAGCTTCTGGTATGGCGCGCGCTCGTTGCGCGAGGCGTTCTATGTCGATGAATACGACAAGCTGCAGGCGCAGAACGAGAACTTCGAATGGCACTTGGCGCTGTCTGACCCGCAGCCGGAAGACAACTGGGACGGCCCGACCGGCTTCATCCACAACGTGCTGTTCGAGAACTACCTCAAGAGCCACCCGGCTCCCGAGGATTGCGAGTTCTACATGTGCGGCCCGCCCATGATGAACGCCTCGGTCATCAAGATGCTCACCGACCTGGGCGTCGAACCGGAGAATATTCTGCTCGATGACTTTGGCGGCTAGCATGCGCTTGAGCTTCCTTCGGCCCGTTATGGTTGTCGCTTCGGCGGCAGCCCTGGCGGGCTGCTGGTTTCCTGATGAGACACTGGAAACCTTCATGGGCCCGACCATGGGCAGCACCTATACGATCAAGTATGTGCGTGCTGACGGTGCGCCGGACGTAGTGAAGGCCCAGGCAGAAGTCGAGGCGATTCTGGCCGAGGTCGATCTGCAGATGTCCACCTACCGTAGCGATTCGCTGATCGAAGGCTTCAACCAAGCCGCGGCGGGCTGCCAGGCCATGCCCGAGCCGGTGCTGGAGCTGGTGCGCTACGGCGAACAACTGGCCCAGCGCAGCGAGGGTGCCTTCGACCTGACGGTCGAGCCTCTTCTCAACCTTTGGGGATTCGGACCGCAATCACGCGGCCAGCGCATTCCCAGTGACGACGAACTGACCGCAGTGCGCGCCGAGTACGGCTACCAACGTCTACAGGTTCGTGACGGTCAACTGTGTAAGGATCGTGATGGCATCCAGGTCGATGTCAACAGTATTGCCGCTGGGTACACGGTTGATCGCATTGCCGAACGTCTGCAACAACTGGGGGTGAGCAGCTACCTGGTGGAAGTTACCGGCGAGCTCAAGGCCGAGGGGCGCAAGCCTGACGGTTCGCCCTGGCGGATCGCCATCGAGGCGCCGCAAAGCGAAGGGCGCGTGGCACAGCAGATTATCGAACTGGATGGTCTGGGCGTGTCCACCTCCGGCGACTACCGCAACTACTTCGAGCAAGATGGCCAGCGTTTCTCGCATACCCTTGATCCTCGACGTGCGACGCCGATAAACCATAAGCTGGCGGCTGTTACGGTCTTGGATAACTCAGCCATGCAGGCCGATGGCTTGTCTACTGTATTGATGGTCCTCGGCCCCGAGCAGGGCCTGGCGTTTGCCGAGGTCGAAAACATCGCGGCGCTGTTCGTCACCCGTGACGGCAATGGCTTTGTCAGCCGCAGCACAACCGCATTCGACGCGTTGTTCCCAACGCAAGGAGAACAGCCATGACCTGGCTCGTGACATTCGCCGTTTTGCTGCTGGTCGTGCTGGGCATGGCCATTGGCGTGATCGCCGGCCGCAAACCCCTCGCCGGGTCCTGCGGCGGCATCGCCAACCTGGGGATCGAGAAAGAATGCTCGATCTGCGGCGGCGACCGGCAGAAGTGCGAAGAAGTTAATTCCGACACTACCGTCGAAGGTCAGAGCCTGGCCTACGACGCGAGCACCAAACGCTGACAGATCAATCTGCCGGCGTGCGCAGCGCCGGCCTCGCCCCGGCGCAGCCGGGATCGATCCAAGCGGGCCGCCGCATAGGCGCCCGCTTTTGCTGCAGGCGCACGTGACGCCTGTGGCTCGTTCTAAGGAGTAAACATGGCGGTCTATAACTACGACGTAGTGGTGCTGGGTTCCGGCCCGGCGGGCGAAGGCGCGGCAATCAACGCCGTCAAGGCGGGACGCAAGGTCGCTGTGGTTGATGATCGCCCGCAAGTGGGCGGCAATTGCACCCATTTGGGGACCATTCCCTCCAAGGCGCTGCGTCACTCGGTGCGCCAGATCATGCAGTACAACAACAACCCGCTGTTTCGCCAGATTGGCGATCCGCGCTGGTTCTCATTCCCCGACGTGCTGAAAAGCGCCGAGGGGGTAATCAGCAAGCAAGTCAGCTCGCGCACCGGCTACTACGCCCGCAACCGCATCGACACCTACTTCGGCACCGCCAGCTTTGCCGATGAGCGCAGCGTCGAAGTGGTGATGCTCAACGGCGCGGTGGAGAAACTGGTGGCCAAGGACATCGTCATTGCCACGGGTTCGCGCCCTTACCGTCCGGCGGATGTCGACTTCAACCACCCACGCATCTACGACAGCGACACCATCCTCAGCCTGACCCACACGCCGCGTCGCATCATCATCTACGGCGCTGGGGTGATTGGCACCGAGTACGCCTCGATCTTCAGCGGCCTGGGCGTATTGGTCGACCTGATCGACAACCGCGACCAGTTGCTCAACTTCCTCGACGATGAAATCTCCGATGCGCTGAGTTACCACCTGCGCACCAACAACGTGATCATTCGTCACAACGAAGAGTACGAGCGGGTCGAAGGCGTGGATAACGGTGTGATTCTGCACCTGAAGTCCGGCAAGAAGATCAAAGCCGACGCCTTCTTGTGGAGCAACGGGCGCACCGGCAACACCGACAAACTGGCCCTGGAAAACGTCGGCCTGAAGGCCAACAGCCGAGGCCAAGTGCAGGTGGACGAGTATTACCGCACCGCCGTGCCGAACATCTATGCCGCCGGCGATGTGATCGGCTGGCCGAGCCTGGCCAGCGCCGCCTTCGACCAGGGCCGTTCGGCGGCCGGCAGCATCGCCGACAACGACACCTGGCGCTTTGTTGATGACGTGCCAACCGGTATCTACAGCATTCCGGAAATCAGCTCGATCGGTAAAACCGAGCGTGAGCTGACCCAGGCCAAGGTGCCATACGAAGTAGGCAAGGCGTTCTTCAAGGGCATGGCCCGCGCGCAGATTTCCTACGAACCGGTGGGCATGCTGAAGATCCTCTTCCATCGCGAAACCTTGGCCGTACTCGGCGTGCACTGCTTCGGCTATCAGGCGTCGGAAATCGTCCACATCGGTCAGGCGATCATGAACCAGAAGGGTGAAGCGAATACCATCAAGTATTTCATCAACACCACCTTCAACTACCCGACCATGGCCGAAGCCTACCGGGTCGCCACCTTCGATGGCCTCAACCGGCTTTTTTGAGCGGCTCCGCCCGGTGGCCTGAACCGGGCGGGGAGGACCCATTCAGCAACTCCCGAGCCTGGCGCTGGCCAAACCGGGAGAGTCTGTAAATCAGGTGGTTTCAAGAGGTACGCCACAACCAGAACGCCGGGCTTGCATGATCATGCAGGTCCGGCGTTTTTGTTTTGCGCAATTGTGCGGACGCACTACGAAGGTGACACGGCGTGCGCTTGTTGATACTGGCACTTCGCCTTAAGCTGCCCAAAGACTCACCGAGAGTGGGGCTGATAACAGGGAATCTTCATCGGCTGGAGAGGGCGGTAGCGTGCCCGCACTCACCCCAGTGGGCTTTGCACACCGGCAAAGCCCTGGCCGAGCACGTGGGTATAGATCTGTGTAGTGCGCACGTCGGCATGGCCAAGCAACGTCTGCACTGTGCGAATATCGCTGCCACGGCGCAGCAACTCGGTCGCAAAGGTATGGCGGAACGTATGGCAGCTGGCGGGCTTGCGTACTGAGGATTTACGCACTGCGAACCTTACCGCCTTTTGTACAGCGGAGACGTGTATATGGTGACGGACAGCAGTGCCCTCGCTGTTCTGGGATAGCGTTGTGGACGGGAAGAACCATTGCCATTCGAAGGCGAATGGTGCGCCCGGATACTTTCGCGCCAGGGCAAAGGGCAGGCTGACACCGGCCTTGTAAAAGGGCTCGCCCTCCTGCCAGGCCTTAAGCATGCGTTGTTTACGATCTTGCAGAGGCTCGATCAGTGAGGCGGGCAGTAATGTCGTGCGATCCTTAGCGCCTTTGCCGTCACGAACGGTGAGGATCTGCCGGTCAAAATCCACGTCTTTGATGCGCAGGCGCGTTGCTTCAACAACCCGAAGCCCGGCGCCGTACATCAAGGAGGCCAGCAAACGATGTGGCTGACCCAGCAATCCGATGATCTCCATGGCCTCTGCGTGGGTCAGCACTACAGGAGTGCGTGGCGGACGCTTGACCCGCACCACCTCGCCTATTTCCCCCAGGGGCTGCTGCAGCACTTTCGCATACAGAAACACCAGCGAATTCAGCGCCAGGTTTTGAGTCGCCGCGGCAACCTGACGGTGGGTCGCCAGCCAGCTCAGGAACGCATTGACCTGCGCAGCTCCCATCTCCCGAGGGTGGCGCATCCGGTGAAAGCGAATGTAGAAGCGAATCCAGTACCAGTAGGCCTGCTCGGTACGGATGCTGTAGTGGTGCAGACGCATCACCGCCTGGAACTGCTCTTGAAGACGTGGTTGGGGAGCTGCCCTGTCCATGATGGCTCCAAAGGATGGCTGTATTTTTGTACAGTGGTTTAGCTGAGGGTTAGAGCGCGGTCAAGCGAATACGGGGTGCAGGGAAGGGGCTGGCGGAGGTGATTGATCTTAAAGGATATTTCTTAGAGCTTTGGATAGCCCAAGGCGGAGTTATGTAGACCTCCATCGTTATCCGTTACGATGGAGCTCCATCTAATCACTGTTATGCATCATAGGAATCTTTGAAGATGTTCGAATGCATCTATGAAAACCTACCCGGAAATCCAAAATGGGAAGGAACGTTCTATGAGCGTCTCGTTGAGTACGGTGAGTGGAACATCAGCGCTTTCTGGCAGCTTCATCTTGCGCTTATCCAAGCAGCAAAAGTCGAGCCGCAACTGGGACTGATCGATCGGACTTTGGCTTCGTCTATTTTCAGAATCTACTCTAGAGTAAGCGGCTTAATCGCCTGTCATTTCGATCAGAATGATTCGTTCAATATTACGAACTTAAGCTATGACGAAATACACGAGTACAAAGAGCGCCTAGAGTTAGCGGTGGCGGGATTTTTTTCAGGAGAGGTTATTCCTGAATCCTCATTTGATCTGAAGAATCCGATGATAAAAGATGCATAACACATCACTCAACGCGGATGCCGCGTCGCGGCACCTGTTAGTTCAGCGTTATGTGTAAGGGCAATGGCGTGCTTCAGCAATATGATGTCGTGCGAATCACAGCGCTTAACGAGCAATTCAGCAGTTCGAGTGTCTGGCTTGGATCTAATGCGCCAACTGTTGGTGATGAAGTCACAGTAATCGAGGTGTATGAACAGCCCTCGCTTGCATACGATTTGGAGTGCGTGGCATCCGATGGAAGCACTAAATGGGCGGCAACCTTCAAGTCCGGAGATGTAGACCTTGAGTTGGTCAGACAAAACACATAACAAGGCGCTTAAGTCTGTTCCCGGCCTATCGGCCGTCCACCGGACGCCACTATCGTGGCGCCGCTTAGCTTGGCGTTAGGTGCACAAGCTTTGATACGCATCGATGCAAACAGAATTATCGATTGGAGCAGCTTTCATGCAGTGTTCTCTGAGGTATTTGGCTTCCCCGAATTTTACGGTGCCAATATGAATGCGTGGATTGATTGTCTTTCATATCTCGATGACCCTGATTCAGAAATGACAAAAGCACATATCCAGCCTGGTGAAACACTTACAGTTTTAATTGAAAATTCTAAAGAATTCAAAGAGCGTTGCCCTGAACAGTTCTCAGCGCTAGTTGAATGTACTGCCTTTGTTAACTATCGTTGTACCGAAAAAGGTCAGTCAGCACTAATAGCGCTAGCGTTTTGTGTATAGCGCACCTAACAAGTGGTTCAAATCGTTCGCTTCGCTCACTGGGACGGGCTAAAGCCCGCCCCTTAACCAAACGTTAGGGAAATAACCATGAAACGCGCCAAGATCATCCCCGCGCCTAAAAGCGAACGTGGCTTCTTTAGTACCACGATAAAAAACACAACGATCTCGCAAAGAGAGACTCTTGAAGAGGTAATAATAAATTTAGCAACCGCTCTGGGCGCAAAAGAAATACACAAACAGCAAAACTCAGGCGGGAGTTATTTCTACGAAGTTCAATTGTCTGGATTTAGCTGCTTTCAAAGCGCTTCAAATACAATACTTGAACTATCCAGAGCGCTTGCAAAACTCTCCTAACAACTGGTTCAAGCCGTTCGCTTCGCTCACTCAGGACCGGCTAAAGCCGGCCCCTTAACCAAACGTTAGAGCTATGCAATTGAATCTTTGCCAATGCCCATGCTGTGACTACTTCACCATCCCCTCAGGTGAAGACTATGAAATATGCGCTGTATGCTTTTGGGAGGATGATTATTTTGGTATTGAGGAGCCGGATTTAGAGTCAGGTGCAAATCATGGCCTTACCATTCGCCAAGCAAGAGCGAACTTCGTAATCTTCGGGGCATGCCACCCAGGCATGGTTAAAAATGTCATTCGCCCTGAGCAAAGGGCGAAATATGTCTATGAAGCACGTGCAATACTCTAACAAGTGGTTCAAATCGTTCGCTTCGCTCACTCGGGACCGGCTAAAGCCGGCCCCTTAACCAAACGTTAGGTGTCATATGAGTATCAGCGCGGCACATGCCTCCGATTTTTATCGCGAAATCGCAGAGTCCAAACTTGTCTGGGGAATTAAAGATGCTGGTGGCTTTCCAGCTCCGACAGCCAGCGACGGAAGGCGCGCCATGCCATTTTGGTCATCTGAATCGCGTGCGCTTTCTGTAATTCGTAATGTGCCTGCATATAGCGGCTTCACGCCTGTTCCTATTCCATGGCTAGTCTTTTGCGAGCGCTGGGTTCCAGGCTTAAAAAATGATGGATTGCTTGTAGGCGTAAACTGGTCGGGTGCCAGAGCATCTGGTTTCGATATTAGCCCAGAAGACCTACAACGTAATGTTGGTGCCCTGTGTAATGGCACCTAACAATGCGCTCAAAGCGCTCACTCCGTTCGCTGGGACCGGCGACGCCGGCCCCTTAGCTTAATCGTTAGATTTTCAAGGAGGCAGTATGGAATTTAAGGAAATTCTACCAATTCTTGGTGTTGTCCTTGGCTGGGGCCTTAGTGAGTTAGGTGGTGCAATTAAAGCTCGTGCTGCACGTGCTAGAGCGATAAAAAAATCTATTACAGCTTTATATAAGCTGAACTTCGAAATGCTACAAATAAAAATGGCCCAAGAATTTTATAAGAACAATAACCCTAGCTCGTTGGCCGAGTGGGAAAGAGGACGCCAAAGGTCATTTGAACAATATTCTGACGTAACGGACGAAACCAACAAAAACATCGACGAGGCAATATCTCTAATATCCCAAGAATATCCACTAATAGCATTTCGCCTTGGAGAGGCTATAAGTAAATATAATTTCCTAAAAAATCGGAAGCTTGATTCTTTCGTAGAGAAGCAAGAAGTCTACATGAAAATGCTTTCTGGCTTTGAGCTTGGTCAGATTGCAACTCAACATATAGTGGAAAAAACAATTTTTAAACTCGCATATAAAGTTGATATTGTACTTTGGGCGCAATTAAAGTTAGACACTAAAAAATTCAAGAAGAATGTAAAAAATGGTGATCTAGTCCACTCTAGCCAAATTTTTGGCAAGAAAAAACCTAACAAATCAAGTCAGCAGGACGCCGCAAGCGGCGCCTCTGCTTGAGGCGTTAGGCAAGAGGAACATATGAGCGACTGGGACTTTCTGCACGATATGCATAATGAGGGTTTTAGCCCAGAGCAGATAGCGGATGCTGCTGCCTGTGGCTATAACCCTTGGGAGCATGGCGATTGGGATAACATCGAGGAGTTTATTGACGATGAAGCGGGCTGGGATTCTAGTAGTGAGCCAAAGAACCCTACGACTCTAGAGCTTTGGGAGTTGCTAGATGAATTGGTTGAAACCGCCCGAAATTACTTCGAAGTTACAGGTCGGCATCTGCCAATTTATGGAGAGCTTGGCGAGCTATACGGTGAAGCTAAATACGGAATCAAAAGGCATAAGCCTTATACACGAGGCTCCGATGGCAAATTGGGAAACGATTTCGTCGAAATAAAAACAATTAGCCCATTTAAGTCCGACAATGCCGTGCTAGTGAAGCGAGCCGGTAATTTCAGCAAACTTCTTATCGTGAAAATCAGCAAAGACTTCGAGTTTAAAGCAAAAATGCTCGATAGAAAGAGCTTTGGAAAGGGCACTGGCAAACACATTAAGGCCAAGTGGAGTGAATGAAATTGCCTAACAAGTACATGTTGGCGGACTGGTTTTCCGCTGCGCTCCAAACCAGCCGCAAATGTAGGCGTTAGGTAATTGAATGGATATCGAGAAAGTTCTCAAGGATATCTCTTCGGGAGATAATCACCTCGCATGGTCTGCTGGGTGGAGCATAATCAAAGCAAATGTAGCTGAGCTTAATGTCATCCCATTAGACTCAATAGCCGCTATTCGCGCTGCTGTCGCAAAACTACCAAATCTGGAGCATTCATCGGTCGTTGATAGTCGTGAAATACCTAAGCTAGCACTGAAAATATTGGAATTTAAGAATTCAAAAATCTGCAGGTGCAATCTGTACAATTCTGCTCAAAGATTTTTGCCAGAAGAAGAGCAGGATCGTGGCTATATACAAATCGAAAAGAAAAATGACGTCCCATGGGAGCCTGAGTTTTACTGTAAATGCTTACACTGCGGTAAAAAATACTTCGTTCACGAAAGCCATAGCTATCACTACCCTCGGGCAAAATGGTCTGCAATCACCTAACTAGTGGTTCAAACCGTTCGCTTCGCTCACTGGGACGGGCTAAAGCCCTCCCTTTAACCAAGCGTTAGGTGCCTACAAGAGAGTGCCCAATGGAAACAATACGAATCCCTAATGTGTACTGGCCTTTACTAATTGCATACGCGCTATTCATTTATGCTGCCTTCTTGGCATGGAAGCAATCCGCTTCATTTTTTGGGCTGATTTCCATACTTTCATTTATATTTTTAGTTTTCATTGAGGCCGCACCAATAATTCTGTTTTTCTTTACGGACAATCTGGAATCCACACTGCCTATGCTTTTTGAGCTGCGTGGGTGGCCACATTCCTTATTGTTACTTGTCGGCCCAATTTCTATTATCTTAGCGCTACGTTTAAGGCCGGCGCTCAACACCTAACTAGCGGTTCAAACCGTTCGCTTCGCTCTCTGGGACGGGCTAAAGCCCGCCCCTTAACCAAACGTTATGTGCAACTAATCAGAGGGAATCATCTCTTGATAAAAACTGTAGGTCTTTTTTTAATTACGGCGTTGGCAGAAATTGTTGGTTGTTACCTACCATACCTTTGGTTGCGTGAAGGGAAATCGGTTTGGCTGCTGATTCCTGCCGCTCTTAGTCTTGCTGCATTTGCTTGGTTGCTGTCGCTACATCCAACGGCGGCAGGCAGAGTTTATGCGGCTTATGGTGGCGTCTATATTTTTATGGCTATTTTGTGGTTGTGGGCCGTCGATGGTATTCGTCCAACCACTTGGGATCTCGTGGGTTCTGGTGTAGCGCTTTTGGGCATGGCAATTATTATGTTCGCTCCACGCAGCACATAATAAATTGCTCAAATTTGTTCCGGGCGCAAGACGCGCCCTCCACCGGAGAGCCTACACTACGTTCGGCTGCCGTTTAGCAAGGCGTTAGGCGTTGAGTCAAACCATAAAGCGCGCCCACTACTCATGGGTTCTACGTTATGCCGTACCAGCTTCTTGCCGACGCGATTCTTGTTCTGCACTTCAGCGTCGTCTTGTTCGTCGTCGGCGGTTTGCTTGCCGTCGTCGCGGGCAACTGGCTTGGGTGGCGGTGGGTCAACGGGTGGTGGTTTCGGCTGGCTCACCTGGCGGCCATTGGGATCGTCCTTGCACAGGTTTTGCTTGGGCAGCTATGCCCGCTCACCATCCTGGAATCCTGGCTGAGAGTGCAGGCCGGTCAACCCAGCTACACGAAAAGCTTCATCGAGCACTGGCTGCAGCGCATTATCTTCTACGAGGCGCCGTTTTGGGTCTTCACCCTGGCATACACGGTGTTCGCAGTGCTCGTCGTTGCCGCTTGGTGGTACTTCCCGCCAACCCGCAGGCGTCATCGCGACCGCGAGTAGGTCATGAGGTCACTAGAATGTGTCGATGGAGCCGTTCTGGCAGAGCTTTTTGAATACATTCAACGACGCCTTGTTTGGCCCTGCGTAATTCAAACGTTAGGCGCCATGCCGGAGTTCCCGCAATCATGCAGAAGGGAAACTTGTTCACTGACGCAGAGGCTCCACTGAAAGGGGAGCGCTTCGAGGCGCTGTTGACCCACAAGAACCTCGTTGTGGAGCGCATCGTCAGTTCGACGGACACGACGCCGACGGAGTATGTACAGCACCAGGATGAATGGGTTGTGTTGCTTCAGGGCGAGGCAACCCTTGAGATCGCAGGCCGCTCCGTTGAGCTGCATTCGGGTGACTATGTGTTCTTGCCCGCCGGCACGTGCCACCTAGTTCGACGAGTCACAGGCGGGGCGCTCTGGCTGGCGGTGCATCTATATCCATCGTCAGCGCAAGGCTGACAGGGTGCCTGATTTGGTGTTGCCCCACTGGAGTTCACATGAAAACCGATGAGTTCAATTTGGCGCGGTTCATGGAAGCTCAAGAGATCTCATATGCCGCTGCAATAGCCGAACTGCGTTCCGGCAGGAAAAAAACGCACTGGATCTGGTTTGTATTTCCGCAGCTTAAAGGGCTTGGGAGCAGCTTCAACTCAGAACACTACGGTTTGAGCGGGTTGGCCGAGGCGCGCGCCTATCTTGCGCATCCGGTCCTAGGGCCGCGACTTCGCGAAGCCACGGCAACCATGCTTGCGCATCAGTCCAAAGGCGCCAGCGCAGTGCTTGGCGAACTCGATGCATTGAAGTTCCGGTCCTGCCTGACTTTGTTCTCACTTGCTGATCCCGCAGAGCCTGCTTTTGGTGATGCGCTTGAGGGCTTCTTTGGTGGGGAGCGTGATAGGCGGACGCTCATGTTGCTAGAGGCGCGGGGCGAGGATTGATTGTGGTGTTGTACTGACCACTTCAGACGAAGTTTCGAATGTACCGTCAGTGTTTGGTTCTATGGCGGGCTGCCCGGGAAACTCCGCATTTCCACATAACATTCTGCAGCGGGCGAGGCAGCCCTACGTCGGGGGCACGTAGGGCTGAGATTGCCGGGGAGCGGCGGGCTGCCGGGGGAGCGTTAGGCCTTGCCCAAGGTTTCCACGGCCAGGCCCGGAAAGTCGGTGATGATGCTGTCCACGCCAAAATCGGCGAGGCGGCGCATCAAGGCCGGTTCGTTGACGGTCCACACCGACACGTGCAGGCCTTGCTGCTGCGCTTTGTGCAGCCGTTCCGGGGTGCACAGGGTCCAGTTCAGGGCGAGCAGGTCGCAGCCGTATTGGCGGGCGACCTTGAGTGGATCGAGCCAGGCGTATTCCGCCACCAGCCCGCGCGACAGGTCTGGGGCGCGGCGCATCAGGGCGCGCAGGACTTCGCGCGAACTCGAGGTGACGGTGACCTTGTCCTGTAGGCCGTAGTGTTCGGCCAAGGCCTTGATGGCCATGACCATGCGGGCGGCGCGGACCCGCGAGGCGCTTTTGACTTCCAATTGCCAGTGTTCAAACGGGCAGTGCTCGAAGAGGTCCGCCAGGCGCGGGATGGGCGTGGGTTGCGGCCAGCCGGGCCCGCCTTGGCGCGCATCGTAGGCGTGCAGCACCTCGGCATCGTGCTCGACGACTTTGCCGCGGCGTCCGGTGGTGCGTTTCAGGGTCGGGTCGTGGATCACCATCAACTCGCCGTCCCGGGACAGGTGCAGGTCCAGTTCGCAGCGGGTCACGCCGTGCTCCAGACATTTCTGGAAACTGGCCAGGGTGTTTTCCGGGGCTTCGCCCTTGGCGCCGCGATGGCCGTAGATCAACGTCATGCTGGATCCTTCAGTACAGACCTGCAGGACTATCAAGTGGCCTGCTAGGGACGTGGTGGGTGTTGCCGCACGCTGTCGATGACCCGGTCCGTTTCGAAATACACGGAAAAACCAGGGTAATCCCAACGGCTGATGGGAGGTTGGCCGACAGCCGGGTGCTGCTGGTCAGGCTGACCGAAGCGTTGCTTGACGCTGTGTTGCGTTTCGCCTTGCTTGGGCAGTGGCTGAGCGGCAGCGCCTTGCTGGCCAACCGGTACGCTCAAAGTATCGGCCAGACTGGGCAGGGGCAAAAGCAGGGCAAGCAGGAAAAAAAGGCGGGTCATGCGAAAGTCTCATGGCTGTTCGGAGAGTTCGCGGGCCTGACGACGGGCCAGGGCCTGCTTTTGCAGGATATGCCGGGCCAGTAATTGGCGCTGTGCGTCGGTCAACGCTTCGAACTGCGCACCGATCTCGTATTGGCCATTTTCTTGCGGTTGGCAGTGGATCACGCGCGCCCTGAGCAATAAACCCAACGCTTGCGGCATCAACAGCATGCGTAAAGCCAGTTGGGTGTCGCCGGCCAAGGCCTGCTCATGGTTAAAGCTGATGCCGTCTTCGCTGAGCATTACTGTCTGCACATCGCCGAATTCGTTGCACACCTGCTGGGCCAAGGCCTGGGCGATAAGGTCGACACGTTTGTTGAGCAGCCGCAGGAAGGCGCCCAGGTTGCGGTTCTGATCGTCGATCTGGCGCAGCAGATGCTGGGTCTCGTAATCCATCAGGCCCAGTTCGCCCAGCAGGCCGAACAGGGCGGAGTCATCGTACAGGGGCTGCTGCGTCTCGATCTGCTCGGCTGAGAGCGGGGTGATTTGCAATGCGACCCGATCTTCGATGCGGTAGTATTCGCGGCGTTCTGCGTCTTGAGTGGGCATGGCGATCCAATAGCAATAAGCGTGTGACGAGTGTAAATCGCGCTGTCCATGCTGGCCAGGCAGATACTTTTTTCGGTGTGTGGTCGCACGGCAACTCGGTGTTGCACCAGACATCCTGTAGATTACCCAGCTTCGTCCGTTTGACTGGAGCCCTGCGGGCACCATCAGGCGACCTGCAATGGACGTTCCTTTTTTTCAGCGAACCCGCCCGGCATGTTCAGACCTCTTTCCTTCTATATCGGCACGCGCTATACGCGGGCCAGACGCCGCAGCCACTTTGTTTCGTTCATTTCCCTGACCTCCATGCTTGGCCTGGCGCTCGGTGTGCTGGTAATGATTCTGGTGCTGTCGGTAATGAATGGCTTCGACCATGAGATGCGCCATCGTGTGCTGGGCATGGTGCCCCACGCCAGCCTGGAAACAGGCCAGGCCCTGAATGACTGGCCGCAACTGGCTCGCCAACTGGACGACCAGCCGCAGGTACTTGCAGTGGCCCCTTACACACAGATGCAGGGGTTGTTGACCCATCAGGGCCAGGTGCAGAAGGTGCTGATCAATGCCGTCGATCCGCGCCTGGAATCGCAGGTGTCGATCATCGATCAGTTCTTTTTGCCGGGGCAGGGCAGTCTTGATGCGCTCAAGCCGGGTGAATTCGGCATCGTCATCGGTGATCGTGCGGCGAAGAAGTTCGGCGTCGGCCTGGGTGACAAGCTGACCTTCGTGGCGCCGGAAGTGGCGGTGACGCCGGCCGGCATGTTCCCGCGCATGAAACGCTTTACCGTGGTTGGCATCTTCCATGTGGGTGCCGGTGAGATCGACGGTTTTGTGGCCATGACCCATATCGAAGATGCGGCACGCCTGAAGCGCTGGCGCACCGATCAGGTGCAGGGCCTGCGTCTGAAGATCGATGATCTGTTCCAGGCGCCGCGTCTGGCCTGGTCGTTGGCCATGCAGCTGGGCGATGACTTTTACGCCCAGGACTGGACGCGCACCCACGGCAATCTGTACCAGGCGATCCGCATGGAGAAGGCGATTATCGGCCTGCTGTTGCTGCTCATCATCGCGGTGGCGGCGTTCAACATTATTTCCACCCTGGTGATGGTGGTCACCGACAAGAAATCTGATATTGCCATCCTGCGCACCCTGGGCGCGACGCCGGGACAGATCATGGCGATTTTCATGGTGCAGGGCACGGTGATCGGCGTGGTCGGCACCTTGATCGGCGCGTTGCTGGGCATCTTCGCTGCGCTGAACATCAGCAGCTGGATCGCCGCCCTGGAGCGCCTGATGGGGCACAAGTTTCTCAGTGCCGAGGTGTACTTCATCGATTATCTGCCGTCGCAGTTGCTGGCCGCCGATGTGGTGCTGGTCTGTGCCTCGGCGCTGATCCTGAGTTTCCTCGCCACCCTTTATCCTGCCTGGCGTGCGGCGCGCACCCAGCCCGCGGAGGCTTTGCGTTATGAGTGAGAAGGCAGTCCTGAGTTGCCGCAACCTGGGCAAGCGTTACGAGGAAGGTCCGCAGTCGGTCGAGGTGCTGGCGGATGTACAGCTGGAGCTGCATCCGGGCGAGCGCATCGCCATTGTCGGCAGCTCGGGTTCGGGCAAGAGCACCTTGCTCAACCTGTTGGGCGGCCTGGATACGCCCAGCCATGGCAGTGTCTGGCTGGCCGGCGAAGAGCTGTCGGCGCTGGGTGAGAAAGCGCGCGGCCTGTTGCGCAACCGCGCGTTGGGCTTTGTGTACCAGTTTCACCATTTGCTGCCCGAGTTCACCGCCCTGGAAAACGTCTGCATGCCGCTGTTGATCGGCACCACGCCGATCCCCGAGGCGCGTCAGCGCGCCAGTGCGCTGCTGGAGCGGGTCGGGCTGGGCCATCGGCTTAATCACAAGCCGTCGGAGCTGTCCGGCGGCGAACGCCAGCGTGTGGCCATCGCCCGGGCGCTGATCAACCAGCCGGCGCTGGTGTTGCTCGACGAGCCCACCGGCAACCTCGACCATCACACCGCCCAGGGCATTCAGGAACTGATGCTGGAGCTCAGCGGCTCGCTGCGCACGGCGTTTCTGATCGTCACCCACGACATGCAATTGGCGCGGCAGATGGATCGGGTGTTGCGCCTGGACGACGGCCGCCTGGTGGCGGAGTAAGGCGACCATGTTCAGACCTTTACCGCTGTTCATCGGCACCCGCTACACGCGGGCCAAACGCCGTAATCACTATATTTCCTTTATTTCCCTGACCTCGATGATCGGCCTGGCCCTTGGCGTGCTGGCGATGATCGTGGTGCTGTCGGTCATGAACGGCTTCCAGAAGGAAATGAGCGGGCGCATCCTCGGCATGGTGCCCCATGCCGCGCTGTCGGCCGAGCAGCCGCTGGACGACTGGCAAGCAGTTGCCGAGCAGGTGTTGCAGCATCCCGAGGTCAACGCGGCAGTACCGCTGAGCGAGCTGGAGGGCATGCTCACCCACAAGGGCGCCATGCTGCCGATCCAGATCAATGGCATCGATCCCGCATTGGAACCGCAGGTGTCGATCATCGGCGAGCATATGCTGCGCGGGCGCCTGACGGACCTGCAGCCGGGCGAGTTCGGGGTGGTGCTGGGTGAGCTGTCCGCGCGGCGTTTCGGTGTGCGAGTCGGCGACAACCTGACGCTGATCGTGCCGGAAGCCACGAACTCCGCCTCTGGCATCACGCCGCGCATGCAGCGTCTCAACGTTGTGGGCATTTTTAAGGTCGGCGCCGAGCTGGACGGTTCGTTGGCGCTGATCCACATCGCTGATGCCGGCACGATTCTCAAGTTGCAGCCGGGCCAGGTGCAGAGTGTGCGTATCGCCGTGAATGACCTGTATCTGGCGCCGCAAATCTCTACCGCGCTGGCCACTTCGCTGGGCGCAGGCTACCGCGCCACGGACTGGACTCACACCCAGGGCAGTCTGTTCAGCGCGATGCAGATGGAAAAGACCATGATCGGTCTGTTGCTGCTGCTGATCATCGCGGTGGCGGCGTTCAATATCATCGCCACGCTGATCATGGTGGTGGCCGACAAGCGCACCGATATCGCCATCTTGCGCACCTTGGGCGCCACGCCCGGGCAGATCATGGCCACCTTCATGGTTCAGGGCACGGTGATCGGCATTATCGGCACGGTGATCGGTGCGGTGCTGGGCGTGCTGGCGGCGTTGAATGTCAGTGAGCTGGTGGGATGGGTGGAGCGCCTGAGCGGCCAGCAGATTCTCAGCTCGGACATCTATTACGTCAGCTACTTGCCTTCCGACCTGCAAGCGCTGGACGTGCTGCTGATCTGCACGGCGGCGCTGATTCTGAGTTTCCTGGCTACCCTGTACCCAGCCTGGCGCGCGGCACGCACCCAGCCGGCTGAGGCCTTGCGCTACGAATAAGCAGCGTCGACATGCTGCGCCATTAGGCAGCAAGGCTGACGCAATGTGTAGGGCGGCCTCGCCCGTTGCACGGTGTCGAGGTCGTTGGGCGCGGTGGTTTTCGGGAAGCCCGCCGTTTTTGCACCGCCCGAACTGTAGTCATAACCGCTTCGAACACCTGAGCCGGCCGCAGGACGCCGCCGGCGTTGGCGGAGTCTTCATGCATGCGCACAGGGATGCTTGCGCTCGCTCTGGGTCTGCTGACCCTGCGTTTTCTTCCTGCATTGCCGGATGCGTCCTGGTTGCTCGCCGGACTCGTGCTCGGCCTGCTGCTGTTACCGTTTCGCAGTTATCCGCTGGGGCTGTTCTGCCTGGGGCTGGTGTGGGCGTGCTGGTCGGCGCAGTGGGCGCTCAATGACCGCCTGGCACCTGAATTCGATGGCCGTACCTTGTGGCTGGAAGGCCGAGTGGTTGGACTGCCCGAGCATCGCGACGGCGTGGTGCGTTTCGAGTTGCGCGACGCGGTTTCGCGGCGCGGCGATTTGCCCAGCCGTCTACGTCTGGCCTGGCATGGCGGCCCGCCTGTGCAGGCCGGCGAGCGTTGGCGGCTGGCGGTCAACCTCAAGCGTCCCCATGGCATGGTCAATCCACACGGATTCGATTACGAAGCCTGGCTGTTGGCCAAACGCATCGGTGCAACAGGTTCAGTCAAGGCGGGCGAGCGCCAAGCGGTTACCCAGGGCCTGAGCGCCTGGCGCGACAGCTTGCGCCAGCGCCTGCTGGCGATGCCGGCTCACGGGCGCGAAGGTGGACTGGTCGCGTTGGTGCTGGGCGATGGTTCGGGTTTGACCCATGCCGACTGGGGCCTGCTGCGCGACACCGGCACCGTGCACTTGATGGTGATTTCCGGCCAGCATATCGGCTTGCTGGCGATGCTGGTTTACGGCCTGATTGCAGGCCTGGCGCGCTGGGGGCTCTGGCCGCGGGCGCTGCCCTGGCTGCCATGGGCGTGCGGCCTGGCCCTGATCGCTGCACTGCTGTATGGGCTGCTGGCAGGGTTTGAAGTGCCGGTGCAGCGCGCCTGTGTGATGCTGGCCGTGGTGCTGCTCTGGCGCCTGCGTTTTCGACACCTTGGTTTCTGGTCGCCCTTGCTGGCGGCGTTGGTGATTGTCCTGTTAGCCGAACCACTGGCCAGTTTGCAGGCGGGGTTTTGGTTGTCCTTTGCCGCCGTGGCGGTGTTGATCCTGGTGTTCAGCGGCCGCCTGGGTGCCTGGAGTGCATGGCGCACCTTGGGACGTGCGCAGTGGACCGTGGCCATCGGCCTGTTGCCTGTCTTGCTGGCGCTGAGCCTGCCGGTGAGCGCCAGCGGGCCGCTGGCCAATCTGATTGCCGTACCCTGGGTCAGCCTGGCGGTGGTGCCCCTGGCCTTGCTCGCGACTCTGCTGTTGCCGGTGCCCTTTGTGGCGGAAGGGCTGTGGTGGCTGGCCGGGGGATTATTGGAATTGCTGTTCGTGATCCTGGCCATGATTGCCGACTGGCTGCCGGCTTGGCTGGGTAGGGATGTTCCGGTGTGGGCCTGGTTGCTCGGTGCTCTGGGCGCCATCCTGTTACTCCTGCCCGGCGCCGTGCCGCTGCGTTGGCTTGGCATTCCCATGCTGCTGGTGCTGATCGCTCCGCCGCGTGAGGAAGTGCCGGCAGGGCGTGCCCATGTCTGGCTGCTGGATGTCGGCCAGGGGCTGTCCGTGCTGGTGCGTACGCGCGAGCATGCCCTGCTGTATGACACCGGTGCGCGCTTTGGTGATTTCGATCTGGGGGAGCGGGTGGTCGTGCCGTCGTTGCGCACACTGGGCATCCAGCGCCTGGATGCACTGCTGCTCAGCCATGCCGATAACGATCATGCCGGCGGCGCACGAGCGGTGATCGACGGGCTGACGGTGGACAAGGTGCTCAGTGGCGAACCCCACAACCTGCCGGCAGCGTTGCAGGCCGGGCCCTGTCAGAGCGGAGAGACGTGGGACTGGAATGGCGTGCGGTTTCGGCTGTGGCGTTGGCCACAGGCGCACTCCGGCAATGCCGCCTCCTGTGTGCTGATGGTCGAAGCCGGTGGCGAGCGCCTGTTGCTCACCGGCGACATCGACGCCCGGGTGGAGGCTGCGCTGCTCGCTTCAGGCTGGGCCCCGCGCGCCGAGTGGTTGCTGGCGCCCCATCATGGCAGCCGGTTCTCCTCCAGTGGGCGTTTCATTCAGGGCGTGGCTCCCACGGCGGTGCTGTTCGCGCGGGGCGCCCATAACGCCTTCGGGCATCCTCATCCGTCAGTCGTAGAGCGTTACCGACAACATGACGTGCTGATCCACGACACTGCTCTCGAGGGCGCTCTGCGCATTGAGCTAGGCGCGTTTGCGCCGCCGCGAGCCTTACGACAGGAAGCGCGTTTCTGGCGGGAAAAATGAGAAGCCCGGCGGTCGGCGTGACCGTGTCCCTATGCTAGAGTGAGCCACTTTTTTCTAGGGGATCGCCACCGTGTGGGAGTTGGTAAAGTCAGGCGGCTGGATCATGCTGCCGATCATTCTGTGTTCCGTGATGGCCGTGGCCATTATCATCGAACGGTTCTGGACCCTGCGGGCGAGCCGCGTCACGCCGCCCCATCTGCTCGGGTTGGTTTGGCGCTGGATCAAGGAAAAAAAGCTGACCAGCGAGCGCCTCAAGGAGCTGCGCGCCCACTCGCCGTTGGGCGTGATCCTCGCTGCGGGGCTGGCCAACTCCAAGCATGGCCGCGAGATCATGAAAGAGTGCATCGAAGAAGCCGCTGCGCGGGTCGTTCACGATCTGGAACGCTACCTCAACGCCCTGGGCACCATCGCCGGCATTGCGCCGTTGCTGGGCTTGCTCGGCACCGTACTGGGCATGATTGAAATCTTTGGCTCGTTCATGGGCTCGGGAATGGCCAATGCCCCGCAACTGGCGGGCGGTATCGCCAAGGCATTGATCACCACGGCGGCCGGTCTGATGGTTGGCATCCCGGCGCTGTTCTTCCACCGTTTCCTGCAACGTCGCGTTGATGAACTGGTGATGGGTATGGAACAGGAAGCCATCAAGCTGGTGGAAGTGGTGCAGGGCGACCGTAATGTCGACCTGGCCGAAACGCCTGCTCCCAGCAAGCGCGAGGTCAAAAAGGCGTGAAGTTCCGGCGCAAACGACAGGATAACGTCGAGATCGGCCTGGCACCGCTGATCGACGTGGTATTCATCCTGCTGCTGTTTTTTGTGGTCACCACCACCTTTACCCGTGAGACGCAACTGCAGGTCGACTTGCCTGAAGCGGTCAGCGGTACCCCGCCGCAAGCGTCCGAGCTCAAGCCGCTGGAAGTGGTGATTGGCGCCGACGGCAGCTTTTCGGTGAATGGGAAGGCGCTGGTGAAGAACGACCTGAACAGCCTGATGACGTCGCTGCAACGGGAATCCGAAGGGGACAGCAGCTTGCCGCTGACCATCAGTGCGGACAGCAAGACACCGCACCAGGCGGTGATCACCGCCATGGACGCGGCCGGCAAGCTGGGCTTTGCCCACCTGCGCATCACCACTGTCGAGGCCCAGGCGGAACCACGCTGATGGCGCTGGCGGATCGACTGCTCTCGGCCTGGTACCGAGGGCATCCGGGCCTGGCGCTGCTGCGTCCCCTGGAGGCGCTGTATCGCCGTGTGGTGGAGCGCAAGCGGGCCGCCTTTCTGGCCGGTGAGGGTGATATCTACCGCTCGCCGGTGCCGATCATCGTAGTGGGCAACATCACCGTGGGCGGCACCGGCAAGACGCCAATGATTCTCTGGCTGATCGCCCATTGCCGTGCCCGTGGCCTGCGTGTCGGTGTGGTCAGTCGCGGCTACGGTGCCAAGCCGCCCAGTTGGCCATGGCGCGTCACCGCCGAGCAGCCGGCCAGTGAAGCCGGAGACGAGCCGTCCCTGATTGTCCGGCGTACCGGCGTTGCGCTGGTGATCGACCCGGATCGTCCGCGCGCGGTGCGAGCGCTGCTGGAGCAGGAAACGCTGGACATCATCCTCTGCGACGATGGCTTGCAGCACTACCGACTGGCCCGTGACCTTGAACTGGTGCTGATTGATGCAGCCCGTGGCCTGGGTAATCGGCGCTGCCTGCCCGCGGGCCCGTTGCGCGAGCCAGTGGAGCGTTTGGCCAGCGTCGATGCACTGCTCTACAACGGGGCCTTGGCCGATGAGCCGGACGGCTACGCCTTTACCCTGGCTCCGAGCGAGCTGGTGCGCGTGGCGGATGGTGAGCGGCGACCCTTGAGCCATTTCCCGGCGGGGCAAACCCTGCATGCGGTGGCCGGCATCGGCAACCCGCAACGTTTCTTCGCCACCCTCGAAGCGCTAAACTGGCGGCCGATTCCGCATGCCTTCGCCGATCATGCGCAGTACAACGCCGAGCAGTTACGTTTCAGCCCGTCGTTGCCGCTGCTGATGACCGAAAAAGATGCGGTCAAATGCCGTGACTTTGCCGCCGACGACTGGTGGTACCTGGCCGTCGATGTTAAGCCTTCACCGGCCTTCGTCGCCTGGTTCGACGAGCAACTGGCACGCCTGCTACCCGACCGCTGAGGCGCTACGCACAAGGCTGGCAGGCGGGTGTTTTTCCCTGTTCTTGAGGATTTCCCGATGGACCCGAAACTGCTCGATATCCTGGCCTGCCCCGTGTGCAAGGGCCCGCTGCAGCTCAGCGCTGACAAGACCGAACTGATCAGCAAGGGCGCCGGGCTTGCCTACCCAATTCGCGACGGCATTCCGGTCATGCTGGAAAGCGAAGCGCGCACCCTGACGGTCGATGAGCGTCTGGATAAATGAGCCAAGCCTATACCGTCGTCATTCCGGCCCGTTATGCCTCCACTCGACTACCTGGCAAGCCGCTGCAGGACATCGCCGGCAAGCCGATGATCCAGCACGTCTGGGAACAGGCCTGCAAAAGTAGTGCGCAGCAGGTGGTCGTGGCGACAGACGATGCGCGCATCGTAGCGGCCTGCGAGGCGTTTGGCGCCCACGTGGTACTGACCCGCGCCGACCATGAATCCGGCACCGACCGCCTGGCCGAAGTGGCTACCCAGCTGGGCTTGCCTGCCGATGCCATCGTGGTCAACGTTCAGGGTGACGAGCCGCTGATTCCTCCAGCGATCATCGATCAGGTGGCGCGCAATCTGGCGGCTCATCCGCAGGCTGGTATCGCTACGCTGGCCGAGCCGATCAGCGACATCGAGGCGCTGTTCAATCCCAACGTGGTCAAGGTGGTGAGTGACAAGACCGGCTTGGCCCTGACGTTTTCCCGCGCACCGATTGCCTGGGCGCGCGACGCGTTCGCGCAGAGTCGTGAGACCTTGCCGGCCAATGTGCCCTGGCGTCGGCACATCGGTATCTATGCCTACCGTGCGGGTTTCTTACAGGATTTCGTCGCCTGGGGCCCGTGCTGGCTGGAGAGTACCGAGTGTCTGGAGCAGCTGCGTGCGCTCTGGCATGGCGTGCGCATCCATGTCGGCGATGCACTGGAAGCCCCGCCCGCTGGCGTGGATACCGCTGAAGATCTAGAGCGCGTGCGGCGCATTCTCGGAGCCTGATGATGAAGGTCTTGTTCGTTTGCATGGGCAATATTTGCCGGTCACCAACCGCCGAGGGCGTGTTTCGTCATCGCGTACGTGCAGCGGGACTGGAGTCGCGCATCGTCATCGACTCGGCCGGTACCGAGGAGTGGCATGCTGGCAAGGCGCCGGATCGACGCTCCAGCCAGGCTGCCGCGCGGCGCGGCTATGACCTCACCGCCCAGCGTGCCCGTCAGGTTGAAGCGGAGGATTTTCAGCGCTTTGACCTGATTTTGGCCATGGACCATGACAACCTGATACGCCTGCGCGCCGCGCGGCCTGAGACAGCCAGTGCCGAGATGGACCTGCTGCTGCGCCGCTACGGCCTGGGCGAGATCGTCCCCGATCCCTATTACGGGGGCGACGAGGGGTTTGAGCATGTTCTTGATCTGCTCGAGCAGGCCGCCGATGCCTTGCTCGACGAAATCAAGGGGCGGCTGTGAGTCTACTGCTCAAGGAGCGCCAGTCTCTCAAACCTTTCAATACCTTTGGCGTGGATGTCTGCGCGCAATTGTTCGCCGAGGCCCATGACGAAGCGCAAGTGCGCGAAGCGCTAGCACTGGCCGCGCAGCGCGCACTGCCGCTGTTGGTCATTGGCGGTGGCAGCAACCTGCTGCTAACCAAGGATGTAGAAGCGCTGGTGCTGCGCATGGCCAGTCTTGGCCGAGGCATACTAAGTGATGATGACCAGCGCGTAGTGGTTGAAGCCGAAGCCGGTGAGCCCTGGCATCCCTTTGTGCTGTGGACGCTGGAGCAGGGCCTGGCCGGCCTGGAAAACCTCAGCTTGATCCCTGGCACGGTGGGCGCTGCGCCGATGCAGAACATCGGTGCCTACGGGGTAGAGATCAAGGATGTGTTCGCCGGCTTGACTGCGCTTGACCGAGAAACCGGCGAAGTGCGCGACTTTGCCTTGGAAGACTGCGCGTTCGGCTACCGCGACAGCCTGTTCAAGCAACAGCCTGGCCGCTGGCTGATCCTGCGGGTGCGCTTTGTTCTTCAGCGTCACTCAACCCTGCACCTGGACTACGGCCCGATTCGTCAGCGACTGGAGGCGCAAGGGATCCAGGCGCCTACGGCGCTGGATGTCAGCCGGGCCGTTTGTGAAATACGCAGTGAAAAATTGCCGGATCCGGCCCGTCTGGGCAATGCCGGCAGCTTTTTCAAGAATCCCTTGGTGATGGCCTCCCTGGCGGAACGCCTGCGCGCCGAGCATCCCGATCTGGTTGCTTACCCGGCTGCGGATGATCAAGTGAAGCTGGCGGCCGGCTGGTTGATCGAGCGAGCTGGCTGGAAAGGGTTTCGCGACGGTGACGCCGGTGTTCATGAGCGCCAAGCGCTGGTGCTGGTCAATCATGGCCACGCCACGGGCAGCCAATTGCTGAGCCTGGCGCGGCGCATACAGGCGGATATCGTCGCAAAATTTGGCGTGACGCTGGAGATCGAGCCGAACGTTCTTTGAGCGTGGGTGCCGGCAGCGCAGCATTTCAATAGCAGAGTAGAGCGGCGTCGCTCGCCGCTGGTGGGTGGGCTGGATGCACAAGGTTGATCGAGCACCCCGCCGGCGTGGTTTCCTTCGCGGTGGGCTGCCCGGTCGACTCCGTGTTTTTTCTTCCAGCACCACGCAACGGGCGAGGCCACCCTACGGCGGTGTTGCTGTCGTAACCGAGCCAGCACCTTGCCGACGGAGTGTCCTTCATAGTGGGCTGCCCGGGTGACTCCGTGTTTTCCTTCCAGCACCACGCATTGGCCGAGGCCACCCTACAGCGGTGACGCGTGCTGATTGACCTCGCGCCCACAAAAAAGGGGATGCCCAGTGGCATCCCCTTTTTATTTCAGCCTAAGAGTCAGGCTTGCGGCTTGGCGGTCTCGTCGGTTTCTGGCGACGTGTCTACCTGTGGCGCGTCCTGCGCTTCAACGATTGTTTCGGCTTCGGCTTCCTGGGCCTGGCTTTCTACGGTCTTGGCGACCGGTTCGTTCGAGGCGGTTTCAACGTCTTGAGTCATCGGGGCTTCAGTAACCGCGGGCTCAGCGGGGGCCGGAGCCGGGGCTTCGCTTGCAGTCGCGGCTTCAGCCTCGGCTGCTTCACGGGTCAGACGCTCGGCTTCGCGCTGACGGCGACGCACTTCACGCGGGTCGTTGGGCGCGCGGCCGCTGGAGACCGGAGTGGGTGCAACGACCGGAGCTTCAACTGCAGGCGCCGGGGCTGGTTCAACCACTTCGCTGGCAGCAGGTGCTTCGGCTTCGACAGCTACAGGTGCAGGCACGGCTGCGGGCGTCGGAGCAGGAGCAGCTTCGGCAACCGGCTCGATAGCGGCGGGAGGAGTGACCTCTGCCGGTGCCGCAGGTTGCTCGATGTTGCTTTCCGCTTCGGCGGTCTCGACCTTGCTGTCGCTCACACGCGCGGCTTTCTCGCTGTACTGTTCGGCAGCCGGCAGTTCACCGCTCGGCGTCAGTTCGGCAACGGCTGCCACATCAGGGGTCGCTTCGGCAGAGGCAGCTTCGACGGCCTGATTGGCCAGCGTTCCGGCAACTGCGGCGGCGGCAATCATGGCGCCTTCGCTCGGTGCGTTTTCGTTGCTTTCCTGGCCTTCGCCGGTTTCGATCAGGTTTCCGTTGGCATCACGCTGACGTTCGCGACGGTTGCTGCGACGACGCTGACCACGGGAGCGGCGACGAGGACGCTCGCCATCCTGACCGTCCTGCTGCTCTTCGAACTGCTCTTCAGCATTCAGCACTTCTTCGTCGACCTGCTCGACCGGAGCGCTGCGTGGCTTGCGCTCTTCGCGCGGCTGGCGCTCTTCACGGGCGGGGCGCTCGCGACGCGGCTCTTGAGTATCGCGAGCTTCACGTGGCTGACGCTCTTCACGCGGTTCGCGGGCCGGACGCTCTTCACGTGCGGCGCGCTCGTCACGCGGCTGACGTTCCTCGCGGGGCTGGCGTTCTTCACGAGCCGGACGGTCGGTCCGCGCGCGACGCGGCTCGGGTGTGTCACGTGCTTCGCGGGGCTGGCGTTCTTCACGCGGCTCGCGGGCTGGACGCTCCTCACGGGGCTTGCGCTCTTCGTCGCGGCGGTTGTTGGTATCGCGACCATCACGGCGACGGTTTTGCTGGCGACCGGTACGGCGCTCATCATTGCTGCGCTGCGGACGTGCGTTGGTGGCTTTTTCAACCGGCTTGGCAGGTTCTTCCTTGCTGGCGAACAGGCCGACCAGCGATTTCACCAGGCCCTTGAACAGGCTCGGTGCCGGAGCGGTAACCGGCGCCAGTGGCGCAGCCGGGGCTGGGTCAACATGTTCAGGTGCGGGGCGATCACGGTTGACGGTTTTCACCGCAGCTTCCTGGCGCACCAGGGTGCGGGTGGCGCTGACCGGTTGGACTTCCTCGGCTTCGCTCGGGGCCATTTCGTAGCTGGACTGGCCAGCCAGCAGCTCCGGGCTGTCGTCGCGCAGGCGGATCACCTCGAAATGCGGGGTTTCCAGGTGCGCGTCAGGCAGGATGTAGATGCGCGTACGGGTGCGCAGCTCGGTCTTGGTGATGGCGTTGCGCTTTTCGTTGAGCAGGAAGGCGGCGACCTGGAAGGGAACGCGGGCGCGAACTTCGGCGGTGCGATCCTTCAGGGCTTCTTCTTCGATCAGGCGCAGGATGGCCAGCGAGAGAGATTCGACGTCGCGGATGACGCCCTGGCCGTTGCAGCGCGGGCAGACGATGCCGCTGGTTTCGCCCAGGGACGGGCGCAGGCGCTGACGGGACATTTCCAACAGGCCAAAGCGCGAGATACGGCCAACTTGCACGCGGGCACGGTCGGCTTCTAGGGCTTCGCGGACCTTGTCTTCCACGGCGCGCTGGTTCTTGGCCGGGGTCATGTCGATGAAGTCGATGACGATCAGGCCGCCGA
>CAYPFO010000021.1:8246-49125 GCA_964410065.1 uncultured Pseudomonas sp. | reverse complement strand
CCCTGTTACCGCCGTGAAAGGGCGGTGTCCTAGGCCACTAGACGAAGGGGACGCAGCCCGGACTTTATCCGGCTTCCTCTGCATCGCGTTAGGTCTGCTTCGGAAGTGGGGCGCATTCTATTGACGCTTTTGGAAGTCGTCAACACCCGATTAAAACTTTTTTTAAATCAATGACTTCTGGTTAAAAAAACACCAGCCCTACGTCAGGATATCGGCCGCCCCAAGACATCCAGCAAAAAGAAGGCTGCACAACCCAAACGCCTTACTCAAGCCGACTCACCAATGGCCGATAGCCTGAAAAGGCGTGACGAAAGAGCCTCCAGTGCCTGCAGAAGAGCTTGCCCCCCTCGCTACCGCCGTGAGCAGCAAAAAAATGTGCCCTGGGAGCCAGATACATTATTCTCTAAGGCAAATGGCCACTAATTGAGGAGTCCGCGTTGTCCACTCTCATGATCACAGCTCTGGTTCTCGGCGCCCTGTTCATCATCATCATCCTGGTCTACGTCAGCCAGCAGATTGAGTACCGGAAGCTTGAGAAGGCACGTCGCAAGGCCGAGCTTACCGAGCGTGTTCGTCGCTGCGCAGACCTGAGCGAAATTCTTCCCGGCCAGATGATGACGCCAGCGCTCAAGCTGATGATGAGTCAGGTCGAGCTGAAGCTCAGTCTACGCCTGCTGCCCATGGAGCCCGACAACCAGGCACTGGTCGAGCGCATCGCGGAGCTGGAGATATTGATTGGCCAGGGAGACAGCATTGCGGTACGTAACCTGCCGCAGCAAATTCTCAATGAGAATAAAGCCAAGGAGGTGCGTTTTCTGCTTGAGGGCCTGCACGGCATGATTTCCCGCGCCGCCAAGGAAAACCTGTTGAGCATCAGTGAGGCGCGTCATTGGGTTGGTGAAGTGCGCCATATGCTGGTGCAACTGCACGTCGACTTCTTCACCAACGTAGGCCTGCAACTGCTACAGCACGACAAGCCCCGCCAAGCCCGCCTGGCCTTCGAGCGCGCCGTGCAGTACCTGCGCAAGCAGGTCGACCAGGAGCGCTACCGCACCGAATTGCGCACCCTGGCCAAGCACTTGGCCCACGCCAATGACCTGGCACTGGAGCGCGAGCCGACCGTGGAAAAGCCGGATGAACTGACCGTCGGCCTGAGTCAGGAAGAAATCGATGATCCGTGGAAAAAGAAGCAGGTCTACGACTGACTCCGGCGCCTAGCGGCTGACAGCAGTTTCACGGCACCGGCAGCTAGACAGTGGCGATCAAGATGCCGGCGCGAAGGCTTTAACTGTTGCCAATCACGGCCATGACACGTCCAGCGGCCTCGTTACAAGCTATCGGCACGGCCATCAATCAGGCCTTCAGCAACCGCAAACCAACCCATTGGCGGGCGAACTGATAGGCACAACGGCCATTACGATTACCGCGCGCCAGCGCCCAGCGGATTGCAGCCTTTTCCAGTTCATCGTTCCATTCCCACTTCAGCCCGGCCTGCTGCGCGACCGAGGTGACCCAATGACGGACCACCGCCAGGTAGTGTTCCTGACTGAAGGGATAGAAGGATAACCAGAGGCCAAAACGGTCGGACAAGGCAATCTTGTCTTCCACGGCTTCATTGGGATGCAGTTCGCCATCAACCATTTGCCAATGCTCGTTATCGCTCTGGCGCTCCGGCACCAGGTGTCGACGATTGGACGTGGCGTATAGCAGCACATTGTCCGGCGCGCGCTCCAGCGAGCCGTCCAGCACGCTTTTGAGAACGCGATAATCGCCCTCCCCGGCTTCGAACGACAGATCGTCGCAGAACAGCACGAATCGTTGTTCTAGTTCGGCCAGTTGCTCGACGATGCGTGGCAGATCGGCCAGATGGTCCCGCTCTATTTCGACCAGGCGCAAACCGTCACCGGCCTGTTCTGCCAGCAAGGCGCGCACCAGCGACGACTTGCCGGTACCGCGCGCACCCCACAGCAAGGCATGGTTGGCGGGCAGGCCTGCGACGAACTGGCGGGTATTGCGCGCCAGTTGTTCGCGCTGGGTATCGACCCCGATCAAATCACTGAGACTCAAATCCAGGCTCACCTGCAAAGGCAGCAGATAGCCTGCCCGGCCTTCGCGCTGCCAGCGCGCCGCCAGGGTGGTCTGCCAGTCGACGGCCGAGCGGATGGCCGGCAACAAGGGCTCGAGGCGTTGCATGAAGTCATCGACACGCTCAAGCATGCCAGTCAATCGTGGGTCCAAAATACTCTCCAGAACTCAACCAGGCACGCGGGCGGCGTGGGCAATGAGATATGCTTGCCCGCGCATGGAAACAAGGCCTTTATGCCACGATGGAAATACCGCTAACCAATCGCCTGTCGTTCAAACAGGCGAATTTCACGCTGCTCGTCGCCATTGTGCTCGGGACACTGCTCAGCTTGTGGCAAATCGCCTTCGATTATGCCGAACAAGAGCCGCGCATCAATCGAGAAATCAACGCCCTGCTGGAAATCAGCCGCAACCCGGCGGCGCGCGTGGCCTACAACATCGATGCCGAACTGGCTCGCGAGCTGACCCAAGGCTTGATCCAGTCGGCGGCGGTGGTTCGCGCCAGCCTGATCGACAACCATGGGCGCCCCCTGGCACAGGCCAGCCGTGAAGCCGTCAAGGATGACTATCGCTGGCTCAGCGATTATCTGTTTGGTGCGCGCCGACAATTCGAAACCGCCCTGTTTGTCGAGCATACCCCCCAGGAGAACATCGGCACCCTACGCCTTGAGGTTGATACTTTTGCCTTTGGCAGCGACTTTCTGCAGCGCAGCCTGGTCACCCTGGTTTCAGGTTTTGCCCGCAACTTGTTGATTGCAATAATCTTGCTGGTGGGCTTCTACGTCATGCTGACCAAGCCGCTGATCTCGTTAATTCGCGCGCTCAGCGAGCGCGACCCGCTGGTCGATCAGCACAAGCTGAGCTATCCGGCCAACCACGAACGGGACGAGATCGGCGTACTGGTGGATGTCACCAATCAACAATTACAGCTCACCGCCCTGGAGATCCAACAGCGCTGCAATGCTGAAGATCGCCTGACTCAATACCTGAGCGAGCTGGAAAAAATCGTTTCCACGCGCACCGCCGAGCTTGAGGCTGCGAATACTCGCCTCATCCAGTCGAACCGGGAGCTGGAAAACGCCCGGCGTACAGCGTTGGAAATGGCCCAATCCCGCTCCGCTTTCCTGGCCAACATGAGCCACGAAATTCGCACGCCGCTCAACGGTTTGCTGGGCATGCTTTCCCTTTCCCTTGACAGCCAACTGAGTGTCGAGCAGCACCAGCAACTGTCCATCGCCCACGACTCAGGCAAGGTATTGGTCGAGTTGCTCAACGATATTCTCGACCTGTCCAAGTTCGACGCCGGACAGCTGGAACTGGAACAGATCCCCTTCGACATCGGCACGCTGGTGGAGGATACCGCCAGCCTGCTCTCGCAAAACTCCGCACCTGGCGTGGAACTAACCTGTTTGATCAGCCCGAATCTACCGGCGCAGGTCATGGGCGACCCCATGCGGGTGCGGCAGATCATCTCCAACCTGCTATCCAACGCATTGAAATTCACCCGTTTCGGCCGTGTCGATGTGCGCGTCGGATCCCATGCCAAAGGTCTTTCCATTCAAGTGCGCGACACAGGCATCGGCATTCCCGACGGAGCCCAGGCGCGGATTTTCCAGCCCTTTACTCAAGGCAACGCCGCCATCTCACGTCAATATGGCGGTACCGGCCTGGGCCTGGCACTGACCCGTCGCCTGTGCGAAGCGATGCAGGGCCGGCTCGAGCTTCACTCACGGGAAGATTACGGCAGCGAATTCACCGCCTGGCTGCCGCTGCGCCATGCGGCCCCCCCCGTCGAGCGCCCCGCGCTGCACGGCAAGATTATCGCCTGGACGCCCGCAAGCAGCGGCTTGAGCGAACTGCTCGCCACCTGGCTACCGCGGTGGGGTCTGGAGTATCGGCGCCTGGACCGTGACGAGGGTCTGGCCCAGCATCCAGCCGACTTGCTGATTACCGACAACCCCGAATGCCTGTTTAGCCTACGCCCGCGGATCATCACACCGATCCTGCTGGTCACCGCTTACGGCAGCTTCCTGCCGGGTGAGCAGGCCAGTGCGCTGAAACCGCTGGAGCAACTTGCCCGTCCGCTGTCGCGTACAGCACTCTACCTGGCGATTTCGCAGCTGCTGGGTCCACAGAAAGAACGGGGGAGCGAGGCACTCCCGCTGCCGCAGCCGCAGCCCAGCCAGCGCAGGGCTCGCGTGCTCTTGGTGGAGGACAACGCGGTCAATCAACTGGTAGCCAAAGGCATGTTAAGCAAACTCGGCTGCGAAGTGATCACTGCAGCACATGGCCGCGAGGCGCTTGACTGCATGGAAGGACAGGCAATGGACCTTGTGTTGATGGATTGCAACATGCCAGTCATGAACGGCTACGAAGCCTGCCAGCGCATCCGCCGCAGCGGACGCTGGCCGAACCTGCCGATCATTGCGCTGACCGCCAACGCCTTGCCTGAGGAACGTGACCGCTGCCGGGACGCAGGAATGGATGACTACCTGGCCAAACCCTTCCACCGGGAAGAATTGACGGAACTGATCAACCGCTGGTTACCCAGATCGTAACCAGCGCCCCTGACCGTTCAGCCCAATAACGCTTCGATTTCATCCTGTAAGGCTTCCGGCTTGGTGGTTGGCGCAAAACGCTTGATCGAGTGGCCGTTGGCGCTCAGCAGGAACTTGGTGAAATTCCACTTGATGCGCTGACTGCCCAGCAGACCGGGAGCCTCGCGCTTCAAGTGCGCATACAGCGGGTGCGTACCGGTACCGTTGACTTCGATCTTGCGAAACAACGGAAAACTCACCCCGAAATTCAGCGCGCAGAACGACGCGATTTCACTCTCGCTACCCGGCTCCTGCTTGCCAAACTGATTGCAGGGGAATCCCAGCACTACCAAGCCGCGGTCCTTGTAACGCTGCCAGAGCTTTTCCAGCCCCTGATATTGCGGCGTGAATCCGCATTGGCTGGCGGTGTTCACTACCAGGACTGCCTTGGCATCGAAGTCAGCCAAGGTTTTCTGCTGGCCATCCAGCGTGACCAGGGGGACCTGGAAAAGCGCATTACTCATGGAAAATCCCTTCGTCTTCTCGGCCCTAAGGCACGGTTTTCGGGTAATCGACCGGCGCACTCAGCGTCGCCGGCACGCATGCTCTGCTCGCCGAGCCCCTGCGTTCCTTCATTCTGCTCTGGGCACCAGCTTCAATGACGCGGAGTTGATGCAATAGCGCAGCCCCGTCGGGTGCGGCCCATCCGGGAATACATGCCCCAAGTGCGCATCACAACGGGCACAGCGCACTTCGACACGCTGCATGCCATGGCTGAAATCTTCCTTCTCCTCGATCATCTGCTCATCGACGGGTTGAAAGTAACTGGGCCAGCCGCAGCCGGAGTCGTATTTGGCTTGCGAATCGAACAACGGGGTCGCGCAACAGGCGCACAGGTAAACCCCTGGCGTCTTGGTTGCGTAGTACTCGCCCGTAAAGGCGCGCTCGGTGCCGCCCAGCCGGCAGATCTCAAATTGCTCGGTGGAAAGCGCTTCGCGCCACTCTTCAAGTGGTTTTTCAAGCTTGTCCATGAACTACTCCTGCGGAAAAGCCGGCCCGGTGCCTTTCCCCGGTCACGGGCCGGACGTATCATGCGTGGCTTTCAACTGCCAGTCTGGCAGGCGCCCCCGGCGCTGCCAAGGCGTATCCTCGCGGCACTTCTATTCGGGACAACCAGGATCATGCAGGTTAGTAAATCGAACAAGCTCGCCAACGTCTGCTACGACATTCGCGGGCCGGTGCTCAAGCACGCCAAGCGCCTGGAAGACGAAGGCCAGCGCATCCTCAAGCTGAACATCGGCAACCCGGCGCCGTTCGGTTTCGAAGCCCCGGAAGAAATCCTCCAGGACGTCATTCGTAACCTGCCCACCGCCCAGGGCTACAGCGACTCCAAAGGCCTGTTCAGCGCTCGCAAGGCGGTGATGCAGTATTACCAGCAGAAACAGGTCGAGGGCGTGGGCATCGAGGACATCTACCTCGGCAACGGCGTGTCCGAGCTGATCATGATGTCCATGCAGGCGCTGCTCAACAACGGCGATGAAGTGCTGCTACCCGCCCCCGACTACCCGTTGTGGACGGCCGCGGTGAGCCTGGCCGGCGGCAAGCCGGTGCACTACCTGTGTGATGAAAAGGCCGGCTGGTTCCCCGACCTTGCTGACATGAAGGCCAAGATCACCCCCAATACCAAAGCGCTGGTGTTGATCAACCCGAACAACCCCACTGGCGCCGTGTATTCCAAGGAGTGCCTGGAAGCCATCGTCGAACTGGCGCGCCAGCACAAACTGATCCTGTTCTCCGACGAAATCTACGACAAGATCTTGTATGACGACGCTCAGCACATCGCCACCGCCTCGCTGGCACCGGACGTGCTGTGCCTGACGTTCAACGGTCTTTCCAAGTCCTACCGGGTTGCCGGTTTCCGCTCCGGCTGGATCGCCATCAGCGGGCCGAAACACCTGGCCAAGGGCTATATCGAAGGCCTGGACATGTTGGCCAACATGCGCCTGTGCGCCAACGTGCCCGCCCAGCATGCCATCCAGACCGCGCTGGGTGGCTATCAGAGCATCAACGACCTGGTGCTGCCGCAAGGGCGGCTATTGGAACAGCGCAACCGTGCCTGGGAGCTGCTCAACGACATTCCCGGGATCAGCTGCGTGAAGCCGATGGGGGCGCTGTACGCGTTCCCGCGTATCGATCCCAAGGTCTGTCCGATTCACAATGACGAGAAGTTCGTGCTTGACCTGTTGCTGTCGGAAAAACTTCTGGTGGTTCAGGGCACCGCGTTCAACTGGCCCTGGCCGGACCACTTCCGCGTGGTCACCTTGCCCCGTGTCGATGACCTGGACATGGCCATTCGACGCATCGGCAATTTCATGAAGACCTACCGCCAGTAATGGATCTACAGATCGACGACTTTCACCACGACGTGGCAGCGGGCCTGGTACGGCTGTACCAGGCGTTCCCGCGCAAGGTGGCGCTGTTCATCGAAGACCTCATCGGCCACGAAGAGCCGGACGAGTTCGGACTGCCTAGCAAGCGTCACCAGAGCTGTCTGAGCGCCCTGCTGTGGCTGGCCGAGGAAGGTTACCTCCGCTTTGACGCCTTGATCCGCTTCGAAGCCCTGGACCAGGCTGTGTTGACCGAAAAAGCCTTCGTGCGCCTGAGCCGTGCCGCGTCCCAGGTGGATCAATCCTTGGCTGAACTGCCGGCCAGCATTCGTCGCACCCGGGCGAGCCTGGCCAACCAGCTGCGCGAGGCTTCTAGCGAGCGCGACGGTGAGCGCCTGGCTTTACTGCTGGGTGAGCTGCTGGGCCGGCACTGATACGTGCTGTTTTGCTTCACACATCAAACCCAAGGGACACAGTTTGCAATAGTCCCTCGGTTGAATACCAACGAAGCGCCCCTTATATAACCGGGGCTTTCGTCTTACTTCCCGTTTTTTGGAGTCCGCCGCACATGATGCGCATTTTCCTGTTCCTGGCCACCAACCTTGCCGTTCTGGTGATCGCCAGCATCACCCTGAAACTATTGGGGGTCGATCGTTTCACGGGGCAGAATTACGGCAGCCTGCTGGTTTTCTGCGCCGTGTTCGGCTTTGCCGGCTCGCTGATCTCGCTGTTCATCTCCAAGTGGATGGCCAAGATGAGCACCGGCACGCAAATCATCAGCCAGCCGCAAACCCGACATGAACAGTGGTTGCTGCAAACCGTCGAGCAACTGTCCCGCGACGCCGGCATCAAAATGCCAGAAGTCGGTATTTTCCCGGCTTATGAGGCCAACGCCTTCGCCACCGGCTGGAACAAGAACGATGCGCTGGTCGCTGTCAGCCAGGGCTTGCTGGAGCGTTTCTCCCCCGATGAAGTACGCGCTGTGCTGGCCCACGAGATTGGCCACGTGGCCAATGGCGACATGGTCACCCTGGCGCTGATCCAAGGCGTGGTGAACACCTTCGTGATGTTTTTCGCGCGCATCTTCGGCAACTTCGTCGACAAGGTCATTTTCAAGAACGAAGACGGCCATGGCATCGGCTACTTCATCGCGACCATCTTCGCCGAACTGGTTCTTGGCATCCTGGCCAGCATTATCGTCATGTGGTTCTCGCGCAAGCGCGAGTTCAAGGCCGACGAAGCCGGCGCACGTCTGGCCGGCACTAGCGCCATGATCGGCGCGCTGCAGCGCCTGCGCGCCGAGTCCGAAGTTCCGGTGAACATGCCGGACAGCCTGACCGCGTTCGGCATCAATGGCGGTCTGAAGAATGGCCTGGCCGGCCTGCTGATGACCCACCCGCCGCTGGAAGATCGCATCGAGGCACTGCGCCGCCTGCGCTGAGCATAACCCTCGTCAAAAACTCCCTGGCGGAAGTCTCTTCCCCAGGGATTTTTTATTCATCCGCAAAAGCCAACGCGCCGTCCTGCCTCACGCCTGTTTTTGTTCTGCGCTACAGTGAGGGCGTTTCGAGGAGACGTCATGCGCCCATTATTAATGCTTACCCTGACCGCCCTCCTGGCGCTTGCTGGCTGCCAAAGTGCCTACTACGCCGCCATGGAAAAAGCCGGCGTACACAAGCGAGATATTCTGGTCGATCGCGTGGAAGCCGCCCGCGACAGCCAGCAGGAAGCCAAGGAACAATTCAAGGATGCGCTTGAACGCTACCGCAGCGTGGTGCAAGTGCAAGGGGGCGAACTGGAAAAGCGCTACCAGGCGCTGAACAAGGAATACCTGGCCAGCGAAGCCAGCGCCAAGGAAGTACGCACGCGCATCGAGGCTATCGAAGATGTCGCTGCAGCGTTGTTCGCCGAATGGGAAAGCGAACTCAAGCTGTACAGCAATGCCAGCCTGCGCGCCAGCAGTGCTGCGGAACTGAAACGCACCCGAGCGGAGTACAGGGCACTACTGCAGCACATGCAGGCGGCCGAACGGCGCATCGAACCCGTCCTCAGCGTGTTGCGCGATCAGGTGCTGTTCCTCAAGCACAACCTCAATGCCCGCGCCATCAACGCCCTGAAAGGCGAATACCAGAGCCTACAAGGCAATGTCGACCAGTTGCTGCGGGACATGCAGCGCGCCATCGACGAAGCAGACAGCTTTGTGCGCCGTCTGCAAAGCACGTGATGTAATTACGGCGAGCCCGCCACGCGTCAATAACTACCCCCGCACGCCACCCCCGCTACGCCACTTACAGGCGTAGCGCCCCTGCATGTTATCCCACCGCCCCGTTGCACCGGCGGCGCCGATGAACGCTTCGGCGCCACCGGGTGAGCTGGCACTGTTTCATTTACTTAACACTGCAAGCCTCTGCCAATTGCTCTACCCAAGGGATTCACTCTCGTGCTGATCACTTGTCTCTTTAATGAAACAGCTACATATGGGCAGTAGTGTTTCACCGGCTTAACACCTTCATAACGCAAGCCTTGCCCGCCGAACTCAACCTTTTGATTTTCAAAGGAAGATTTAGATAGGCACAGTTCCTGCCAGTGTTTCTATGTCTTGCAGGAATGCAAAGGAATCTTTCACATGCATGCAACTGGCTCGCGGATCATTCCCGTGCTGACCCTGTACCTTTTGGCAGTTACAGCTCTTGTCGTTGATACCCAGGCTTTTGCCGCGGGAGATGGCACCATCGTAATCCAGCGCGAAGTGCAACCCCGTGTGGCCTTTCGCCCAACTATGGTTCCCGATCCGAACCCGGTTACGGTAAATCCCAATATCTCCCCTCAAGTGAAAAGCATGCTCGATAACACCGAGCTGAGCGATGGAGATTTCGCACGGATCATCACCGGCAACCGCATGACCCGCATGCCCGTACCCGATGGCCACCTGCCCGGCCTGAACACTGCCGGTTCGAATACAGGCGCTCAAGGAGTTCCAGGGCTGTCTGCCGGACATGCCGGCGGTGGCGGCAACAGCATTGCCAATCAAGTGAACCGAGGCGTACAGCAAGGATTGGCACCTTTGCGCATTCTCACGGGAGATCGCTGAAATGCGGCTCTTGCGCATTGTTCTTTTGCTAATCCCCACCCTGGCATGGGCCACTGAACCCGCAGATGTTCATACCACAGCGAAAATCCAGGACAGTGCCTTGGGTAGCGCTGGGCTGATGTCCATCAATTCGGCTGCGGGCCAAGACCACCAACAGATCAACGCGCGGGCCATCGCGATTGGCCAGCACGCCACGGCGCAACTGATACTGCAGCAACACCTCGAAATGGAATCATTCAGCCATACAGTGGATGCGCACTCGGAAATCCTCGGCTCTTCGTTCAGCCAGAGTAGCGGTGTGATCGGTGTCAATCAGGCTGCCGGCGCCGGCAACCAACAAATCAACGCCTACCGGCTGCGCCTCGGCGCCCCCGGCCAGGCTCTGGACGACAGCGTGCTCTCACAACAAAACGTGACGACACCTGCAATCCCCTCCGGCTCAACTCATGACGCTAAAGGCACTCGCGCGGTGATCACCGACAATCGCGCGTTTGCCGGAAGTCGCGGCGTGGTGCAGTTGAATCAGAGCGCTGGGGTAGGCAACCGCTCGGTTAACAACCTCAGCTTTACCGTTGTGGATTAATTCTTGGCAGCCATGAATCAAACACGCATCCGCAGGAGAAACACCATGAAAGCGACGTGGACCATCAAACCCCTGGCATTCGCCATTGCGGCAGGGCTGGCGTTCTCGGTACAGGCACAGGAAGTTCCCCCACCTCTTGACCCGGACTCAGCTGCTACAGCCACCGTGGATGATACTCAATTCAGTGTCGGCAACGAGGTGTATAACGAAGGCACTCAGAACACTGCAGGCCTGACAGGCTCGGGCAACGATACGGAAGGCTCTCTCAACGGTGCGGCCGGTAATATCGGGGTCAATATCGCCGCTGGTGATCACAACCAACAGGCTAATGCCGCAGCGCTGGCAACCGCCGATGAAAGCTTCGTCTTTGGTGCTGCAACCGCAACAGTAACCCTGAGCCAGGACCAGCCCGGTCCGAACCTGGTCAACAACATCTCCACCCCGAACAATGCCACCGTTGGCGACTCGGCTAATAACGCCTCGGGCAATGTCGGCATCAACGTTGCCGCCGGCGTGTTCAACCAGCAGAAAAACGATCTAGCCACGGCTGTTTCAGGCGGTTTTGTCGCTACGGCCAGCAACACCACCACGCAAAACTCCGTCGGCAATACCACCAACAACTTCGCAGTGTTGGAAACCGAGGCGACCGCGACCATCGACTTCAGTGCGGGCAACGTCACGGGCACCTACACCGGCATTTCCGACCAACGCGGCAATCAATACCCTGAAGTCTGGACTCCCGGCAATCATTCTGGCGGTCTGGAACCACAGTTCGGTCACATCGATCTCGACGATGAAGTTCAGGGTGCTGAAGACGAGCTGGGCAATGGTGGCGCGTTGCTGTTCGACGAAGTAGGCAATCTGGTCTTGGGAGGGACTGCAACAGGCACCATTCCGCTTGTTTCCCTCCAGCAAGCGGTCGTCAACAACGCCACCGTCAGCGGTTCGCTCAACGGAGCTTCGGGTAACGTTGGTATCAACGTAGCAGCCGGCGCCGGTAACCAGCAGGCCAATTCGCTGGCTATTGCAGCGGGCTGCATGTCTTGCCCTGCGCAATAACCGTAATCCCACGCTGAACTGGGCTCCGGTCTCCGGAGCCCATTTATTTGCGACAGGATTGTCCCTATGCGCCTGCTTGCCGTATCGCTGCTGCTTTTCATCTGCATAGAAACTCAAGCTGCCCGCTTGCCTTTCTCGGTTCTACCGGGCGGGGGCGTAGCCTTTCTGGATGTAAAAAGCATTCGCGAACAACGCTTCAACAATATCGTTGAACAAAAAACCGATTTCAGCTGCGGCGCCGCCTCCCTGGCAACGGTACTGCGCGAAGCCTATAACCTCGATCTCGATGAACAGGCGGTGATCGAAGGCATGTTGGCAGGTGCCGACCAGGAGCTCGTGCGCTCTCAGGGCTTCTCCATGTTGGACATGAAACGCTATGCCGAGGATCTGGGCATGCGTGCCCGAGGTTACCGCATCGAACCCACCGGCCTGCAACAACTGAAAGTCCCGGTGGTGGTTCTGCAGGAGGTGCGTGGTTACAAGCATTTCGTTGTGCTGATGCGCAGTGAAGCCGATCGGGTTTATATCGGCGACCCGGTCTTAGGTCATAAGCGCTATACCATGGACGAGTTCGTTGCCGGTTGGAACGGCATCATCTTCGCCGTGATCGGCCCTGGCTACGACCGCGACAATGCCCTGCTTGATCCCCCTGAACCTCTTACGGCCAAACATCGCATCAACCAATTTCGCCCCGTCCAGGATGCCGAGCTAATGGAATTCGGTTTTATTCAGAGCGACTTCTTTTGATGCTGCTCCGGACAAGAGATATCTGGAGGTCACGATGAATATTCCACAAGCGCTACTAGGTTTTTGCCTGCTGGCCTGTCTCCCACTGCATGCAGCACCCGCCTTCAATCCTGTGGAGCTCAGTGACCAGGAGCTGGCGCAGCTTCGCGGCCGCTACGTCTTGCCGGGACATGTCGTGCACTTCGGCATTACCATGACCAGTGCGTGGGAACATTCCGGCCAACGTCTAGACGCCTCGGTCAGCCTGCAGGCACAGCAGGGCATGGCCCGCCCCCTGCTTACCGTCACCGCGAACGGCAATGATCAGGGACCCGCGCCGGGTGCCGGCTCCGGCACCATTGTTGGTGGCCACGGATTGAATAATGTAGATGGCATCACCCAAAGCGTACGTACCGCGGGCGACATTAATACAGCCCGTAATGACATCAGCATCAACATCAGCCGCAATGGCCAGGCACCCGCATTAAACAGCTCAGGCACACGCCTGAACGGCGAATTCTCGGCCCACACCAGCCTGGGCAGCGCCAAGGTGCAGACAACGCCTCTTGGCGGCTTACAGGTTTCCATCCAGGCCACTGGTCAAGGCAACAGCCTGCAGCAACTGGGCGGCGGTGGCTTGCGTCAGAGCGCCGACATCATCAGTTCAAATAACCTGGTGAGCAATCTGACCCATCTCGATGTTGTGCTGCAGGGAAACCACGCATCCCTAGAAGGTCTCAACTGCAATCTGGATCAATTGCGCGGCCTTCGCCCCACCGGATATTGATCTACGCTTGATCCACTCAGTCAGACAGGGATGCCCGACATGTTTCGTCCACTTCCTCTACGTGGCGCAATCTGCCTCAGCGCCTTGTTACCAGCCTCCTTATTGCAGGCCAACACCCAAGCAGAAATCGACATCCTTGAAAAGGAAATTCAGGAACTGCGCCAGCAATACGATTCATACAAAAAAGAAATGGCAGTGCTCGAGCAAGACATCAAACCGGTGACGGAATCGGTCGAACCACCTGTTGCTGCCAACCCACCGCCGGTGAGCCGCCCTCAACCCAAACCCGCCGTCCAGACTCAGGCCGTGCAGAACGCGCCAATAGCCGCAGCCGCACCGGTTGCGCCTGTTGCGGCCGTTGCGTCACAGCAACCCAGCTCGGCGACGCTAGCCAGCGCCCCGCCTGTCAGACATCCAACACCCGTTGTACAAGCGCCACCGCCCTCCCCACCTGCGCCGCCCGTACAGCCACAGCCTGCAGTTGGGCAAACGCAGAACCAGGAAACGATCACCGTAGCTCGCCAGTATCCGCCCAGTCGCACGCTACAAGCTCCGCAGAGCGAAGGGTATGGAACCAACCTGCAGGACGATGCTGCACCCGCACGTAGCGTGGAAAACCTGTATGACGAGGCTTCGGGCTTCTTTGGCGGAGGCACGTACAGCCTGGAAACCGGTATCACCTATAGCCATTACGAAACGCGCCAACTGATCCTTAACGGTTTCCTGGCACTGGATTCGATCTTCCTGGGCAATATCAACATTGACCAGATCAGCGCGGATAACTTCACCTTCGATGTCACCGGCCGCTACAACATGAACAACAACTGGCAGGTGGATCTCAACGTTCCCATGCTGTATCGGAACGTCACCTATGAATCAGGCGGGGCCGGTAATGCATCCGTTCAGGTTTCAGGCCGCGATGTCACTACCGGTCCGGAACTCGGTGACGTGAGCGCAGGCGTTTCCTTCAAGGTCTTCAATCAGGACGGCAATACTCCGGATACGGTATTGAGCCTGCGTGTCAAAGCGCCCACAGGTAATCATCCCTATGGAATCAAATTAACTCAGGTTGCAGGCAATGACAGCCTGACCGTACCCGAAGATATACCGACGGGTAATGGTGTGTGGTCCGTCAGCCCCGGTATTTCTCTGGTGAAAACCGTTGATCCTGCGGTGATTTTTGGCAACCTGTCCTACACCTACAACTTCGAGGAGAGCTTCAGAGATATCAGTGCGCAACAAGGCACTAAACTGGGGGGATCGGTAAAGCTGGGTAACTGGTTCCAGTATGGGTTGGGACTGGCGTTTGCCCTCAACGAAAAAATGAGCCTCTCGATGTCCTACTCGCAATTGATCAGTCAAAAAAGCCGCATCAAGCAGGACGGCAGTGGCTGGTACACCGTCGTGGGCAGCGATGCCAATTCCGCTTTTCTCAACTTGGGTATGACCTATTCGGTGAGCAACAATCTGGCGATTGTCCCGAACCTCTCTCTGGGCCTGACACCAGACGCTCCCGACTTCACCTTCAGCTTGAAATTTCCTTATTATTTCTGAGCCTGTTGCCGGGACCCAGTATCAAATAATGTCGTGCTTGTGCAGCAAACGATAAAAGGTTGGGCGTGAAATCCCCAATACTCGTGCTGCCTCGCTCAAGTTGTGGGAATAGCGTTTCATCACCTCGCTCAAGGCTTGCCGCTCCGCAACCAACTTGTAATGTTCCAGCGTGCAAACTGTTCCACTACCTTTCGTGACCCTTTCCAGCCCCAAATCCCGCGCCTCGATCTGGCGACCTTCGGCCAGTACCAGGCCGCGCCTAACTCGATTGGAAAGCTCGCGGATATTGCCTGGCCACGTATGTTCGATCATCGCCTGCATGGCCGTTTCGCTGAAGCTGCGCGGCCGTCGCCCTGTCTCTCCGCTGTACAACCGGGCGAAACGAGTGGCTAGCCGAGGCACATCAGAGAGCCGCTCCCTCAGCGGTGCCATGCGTATTTGCAGCACATTCAACCGGTAATACAGGTCTTCTCGAAAGTTGCCCTCGCGTACCGCGCTTTCAAGATCGATATGGGTTGCTGATAGCACACGCACATCCATCGATAAGGACACACTGCTGCCGACTCGCTCGATATGTTTTTCCTGGAGAAAACGCAGCAGATTGGCTTGCAACTCCAGCGGAAGATCGCCTATTTCATCCAGAAACAAGGTGCCGCCGTCCGCGGCTTCAATACGACCGACCTTGCGTTGGTGAGCGCCGGTAAATGCCCCTTTCTCATGACCGAATAATTCAGACTGAATGAGATTTTTCGGCATGGCGCCACAATTGATGGCAATGAAGGGCTTTTCCGCGCGGTGCGACATGCGATGCAAGGCCCGCGCAACCACTTCCTTACCGGTACCGCTTTCACCGCGGATCATGACGGGGGTATCAGTGGGCGCAAACTTGCCGACCAGCTTGCGCACTTCATTCATGGGTCGGCTGTCGCCTACCAGCTCGTCCAGCTTCCCGGAGCGTTGCACCTCGACCCTGGATCGCAGACGCGACATGCCATAAGCACGTCCAATGGCTACCTGCACGCGCGCCTCGTCAAACGGCAAGGTGTGAAAATCGAAAAACCATTCGCAAATAAAGTCGCGCACCTTCTGCTGCTGCAGAAAATCCGCGGTCAGCACGGCAATCCACTCGCTGGTGCTACGGCTCAGCATATGACGCAGAGGTTCCAGGTCGGTCAGGTGGGTCTGCTGCAGCCGGATCATTCCGACGTGACAGGACTGAGACAAGGCGCTTTCCAGGATACAACTGCGAACTTCCCAGCCCGCAGCCTGCAGGCTCGGTGACAAACCATGACAGGCGACGCAGGGATCAACCATCAACAGGCGGCGGACAACTGGAACAGAGTCATGCATAACCGTTCCTTGGCTACAAAAAATTAAGAAAAACAGCGTGTTGTCTGTAACAGATAAACGTTAGCAAGGTTTTTCCGGGGAACTCTACCGCCTGTCTACAACCCAACCTTGTGTGAGATTCGGAAAACCATACGTGCCTTGCTCGCCGCAACGAGCTTTAAAAACACGCCAAAAAAATTGATCCGAACGATGCCATGTGACTTATGGCGAATGTTCGATCATCTATCAGTTTGTAACCCAGCCGCAGCAAAGGCTCCGGCACTCACACCTTGGGCACTTTTTTGGAGAATTACCCATGACCGCCCCGCTCCGTGTTAACGAAGCACTTCTCATCGCCGACCGCGCCTTTCAACCGTTTCAATGCATCGCCTGGGCGGCCGACTACACAGGCGAACTGAACCTGAGCGTAATCGACCGTACCAATTCCAGCGTGGTCAGCCGCTCCAAGGTTTCGATGAAGGATTACAGTGACAGCGAGCACCTGGCCAAAATCCTGCACAAGGCCCGCCAGGAGCTCAGCGCAGACGGCTTCGCTCTGAACGATTGGAGCATGCCGGGTTAACTGCAGCGTCCTTTTACTGCTGGGTAGCGCGCCGCAAGCCAGTCGTGCGCAGACAAAAAATCCCCGGGAAGATTTCGTCTACCGGGGATTTTTTTATCAAACAGCCAGACTACAAGACCATCGCAGCAAGCCAGCCGAACGCCAGCACCGGCAGGTTGTAATGCAGGAACGTGGGGACCACCGTATCCCAGATGTGGTTGTGCTGACCATCGACGTTAAGCCCCGCAGTAGGGCCGAGCGTCGAGTCCGACGCGGGTGAACCCGCATCGCCGAGGGCGCCGGCGCTGCCAATGATGCTGACGATCGCCAGCGGGCTGAAGCCCAGCTGTACGCACAGGGGGACGAAGATCGCAGCGATGATCGGCACGGTAGAGAAGGACGAACCAATGCCCATGGTGACTACCAGGCCAACCAGCAGCATCATCAGCGCACCAACCGCTTTACTGTCACCGATCCAGGCAACCGAGGCATCTACCAGGCCTTTGATCTCGCCTGTTTCACGCATGACCTCAGCAAAACCGGACGCAGCAATCATGATGAAGCCGATCATGGCCATCATCTTCATGCCTTCGGTGAACAGGTCGTCCGCCTCCCGCCAGCGGACAATGCCCGACACCGAGAAAATCACGAACCCCACCAGCGCGCCGATGATCATCGAGCCTACCCACAGCTGGATGATAAAGGCAGCGGCAATCGCCACCAACGCCACCAGCAAACTGCGCGGGTTGTAACGCACCCCTACCTGCTCGGCCTGCTCGATGCGTTCCAGATCGTAGACTCGCGGCTTGCGGTAGCTGTACATCGCGATCAACAAACCGGCCACCATGCCCAGCGCCGGGATCAGCATGGCTTCGGTGATATGGATGCCCGTTACATCCACGCCACTACGCGCCACGTTGGCGAGGAGAATCTCATTGAGGTAGATGTTGCCGAAGCCTACCGGCAGGAACATGTACGGTGTAATCAAGCCAAAGGTCAGCACACAGGCGATCAGCCGGCGATCGATCTGCAACTTGGTCAGCACGTACAGCAGTGGCGGCACCAGCAGTGGAATGAAAGCGATATGAATGGGCAGGATATTCTGCGAGGACACGGCCACAGCCAGCATCAGGCCGATCATCATCCATTTCAAAGTGCGGGCGCTGCCGCTGTCGCCTTGTCGGCCCACCATTGCCAGCGCCTTGTCGGCCAGCACATGGGCTACACCAGATTTGGCGATGGCCACGGCGAAGGCACCCAGCAAGGCATAGGACAAGGCGACGGTAGCGCCGCCCCCCAGCCCCTTGTTGAAGGCGGCCAGCGAACCTTCGATACCCAGGCCGCCCAGCAGGCCACCGGCCAGCGCACCGACAATCAACGCCACCACTACGTGCACCCGGCACAGGCTGAGCACCAGCATGATGCCGACTGCTGCAATCACCGCATTCATTAATGAACTCCCGTCAGGCCATCGCCACCATTGAAAACGGCGCGGAGTCTGACGAAAAAACCGGGGAAAATCCACTTTCCCACCGGCTCATCGATGCCGTACATCGAGCAGTAGTTTTATCTGCCCCTAGCAAGAACTGCACTGCAGAGCCTGTACTCAGCCATTCAGCTCTGCCAGCAGGGCCACAAATGCCGCCTCGTCCAGCACCTTGATGCCCAACTCAGTGGCTTTGGTCAGCTTCGAGCCGGCTCCCGGACCTGCGACCACCGCATTAGTCTTGGCCGACACCGAGCCCGCTACCTTGGCGCCCAGTTCTTCCAGGCGGGCCTTGCCAACATCGCGGCTCATGCTTTCCAGGCTGCCGGTAAGCACCCAGGTCTGCCCGGCCAGGGGCAGTCCCTCGACCTGCTGTTTTTCGCTCTGCCAATGCATGCCGAATGCGCGCAACTGCGCCTCGATGGCGCGGGCACGCTCGACGTTTTCCGGCTGGTCGAAGAAATCACGCAACGAGCGCGCGGCTTTTTCGGTGAGTCGCTCGATCTGCCGCAAATCCAGCCAGTCTGCATCGATCAGGCTTTCCAGGTTGCCGAATCGGTCCGCCAGGCGCTGCGCACCCGTGGCGGCGATAAAGGGGATATTCAGCTTGTCGATGAAACCGGCCAGGCTGACGCAAGCGGCGAAGTCGGGGTGCAGGCCGCCTTCCTCTTGCAACTCAACGCCGCGCGCCAGCAGTTGCTCGATCACTTCAAGGTTGTGCGTATCCTGGAAGAAGTTGTGAATTTCATGGGCGACTTCCAGGCCCACTTCGGGCAGCCAGGACAGCACCTCCGGCAGGGCCACCTGGATGCGCGCCAGCGTGCCCAGGGCGCGTGCCAGCAACTTGGCAGTTTCCTCGCCCACATCGGGAATGCCCAAGGCATAGATAAAACGCGCCAGGGTCGGCCGGCGGCTGCTCTCGATGGCCGCTAGCAAATTGCGTGTCGACAGCTCAGCGAAGCCGTCCAGCTTCACGACCTGTTCAAAGGTCAGGGTATAGAGATCGGCCGGTGAACGAACCAGCCCCTTGTCCACCAGTTGCTCGACAATCTTGTCGCCCAGACCATCGATTTCCATGGCACGCCGCGAGACAAAATGGATGATGGCCTGCTTAAGTTGTGCCTGGCAGCCCAGGCGGCCGATGCAACGATACGCGGCACCCTCGCTGATCGACTCCTTGCCCTTGCTGCGCTTGATCAGTTGCGTGCGTTCCACAGCTGATCCGCAGACCGGGCACTGTTCGGGAATCTGTACTGCCCGAGCATCAGCCGGACGACGCTCGGCAATCACGCCAAGAATCTGTGGGATTACATCACCGGCGCGACGCACGATGACCGTATCGCCGACCATTACGCCCAGGCGCGCAACTTCATCCATGTTGTGCAAAGTGGCGTTGGATACGGTCACCCCCGCCACCTGTACCGGCTTGAGACGCGCGACCGGCGTGATGGCGCCGGTGCGTCCAACTTGAAACTCCACGCCGAGCAGCTCGGTGATCTCCTCGCGGGCCGGGAATTTGCGGGCAATGGCCCAGCGCGGCTCACGGGCACGAAACCCGAGCGCACGCTGCTGGGCCATCGCGTTGACCTTGAACACCACACCATCGATTTCATAGGCCAAGGCATCACGTCGGGCGCCCATGTCATCAAAATAGGCACGGCACTCAGCCACGCCATGGGCCTGCTTCAACTCTCGGCTGATGGGCAGACCCCAGCCCTTGAGTGCCTGAAGAATGCCGATATGGGTATCCGGCAACTCACCATCGCTGCGCCCCACGCCATAAGCGCACAGTTCCAGGGGACGATTGGCGGTGACCTTCGGATCGAGCTGACGCAGGCTGCCAGCGGCGGCATTGCGCGGGTTGGCGAACGGTTTACCACCGCTTTCCAACTGGCGAGCATTGAGAGCTTCAAACCCCATCTTGGGCATGAAAATCTCCCCGCGCACCTCCAGCACTGCCGGCCAACCAGAGCCCTGCAGCTTTAGGGGAATATTGCGCACCGTGCGCACGTTCGCGCTGATGTCCTCGCCGGTGCTGCCGTCACCGCGGGTCGCACCGCGTACCAACTGACCGTTTTCATACAACAGGCTGACCGCCAGGCCATCGAGTTTCGGCTCACAGCTGTATTCCACCTCAGCACCACCGCCAAAGAGATCGCCAGCCGGCAGGTCCAGGCCTTCGCGCACGCGGCGGTCGAAATCCACCAGGTCTTGTTCTTCAAAGGCATTGCCGAGGCTGAGCATCGGCACCTCATGCTTCACTTGGCCGAACGCCGCCAGAGCCTCGCCGCCTACCCGCTGCGTCGGCGACTCCGGCGTCACCAGCTCGGGATGCTCGGTTTCCAGGCGCCTGAGCTCGGTGAATAACCGGTCGTATTCGGCATCCGGCACGCTGGGCTCGTCGAGCACGTAATAGCGGTAGTTGTGCGCGTCTATTTCACTGCGCAGCGCAGCAATACGTTCGGCGGCGGCTTGTGCATCGGTCATTGCGAATTCTCGAACAAATGGTTTTCCGTCTTACCAGGCAACATCGTCACTGCATTTGACCAAAACCGCGATCAAAACGCAGTCCAGGGCTCAGGCGGATGGGTGCATTCCAGACATGACAAAGCCCCAAGCCAAGCGCGTAGCTTGAGCTTGGGGCCGGGATAGGACGTTTAGCGTTTTTGCGTCAACTGACGACGCTCGAACTCCACGATACGTTGACGATAATGCTCGATGGTCTGGGCCGTCATCACACAGCGCTGATCGTCCTTCAGCTCGCCGTCAAGCTCTTGGGAGAGCTTGCGGGCAGCGGCGATCATCACGTCAAACGCCTGCTTCGGATAGCGCGGTCCCGGTAACCCGAGGAAAAAACTCACCGCACGGGTGGTGAACAGGTCGATATCATCCAGATCGAACGTACCGGGCTTCACTCCGTTGGCCATGGAAAACAACACTTCGCCATGACCGGTCATGCTTTCATGGCGGTGGAAGATATCCATCTCGCCAAACCGCAGCCCGCTTTCCAGGATGCTCTGCAGCAATGCCGGCCCCTTGAAGCCTTCCGGATTGCGACACTCCACGTTAATGACCAGCACTTCTTCGACAGGACTTTCGCTTCCCTCCGCTGCCTGAGCTTCGGAGTCGCCCTCATCGAGCGGATTGAGCAAGGTCGGTACCGGCTCATCAATCGCAAGGTCAAGGTTGCGCTGGCGGATCTCCGGCTCCAGACGTTGTTTCCCAATCCCGGGCTGGCCAGCGGGAACGCGGCTTTTCTCATCGCCCCGCATACTGCTGCCAGGATCGACGACGCGCACCGGGCCGAGCACCTCATCTTCCGTATTATCAGCAAATGTGCTGGCAAGCTTCCGGTCGAGTTTGAATTTAAGTGTTCCCTTACCGCCACGCATACGGCGCCAGCCATCAAACAGAATGCCGGCGATCACAATAATGCCGATGACGATCAGCCACTCCCGCAGACCGATACCCATGAAATCCTTGACCCCTGAAAATGTGATGAAAAACAGGCGCTTCCGGCCTGCGAAAAAATGGTCGCGATGTTAGGTGAACGTTCTTGCAAGCGTTTCCAAAAGCTGGAAAGGCCCGATAAATTAACATGCTGTACCGCTGTTTTGTACCGTCCCGGTCCCACTCCCACCTTCTTACGACAGAATTGCGAAAGCAGGCGTGTCTCACGCCTCCGCCAACGCTACCGCTTCCTCGACATCTACCGTCACCAATCGCGAGCAGCCGGGCTCGTGCATGGTCACGCCCATCAGCTGGTCAGCCATCTCCATGGCAATCTTGTTGTGAGTGATATAGATGAACTGCACCTTCTCCGACATTTCCTTGACCAGCCGCGCATAGCGACCAACGTTGGCGTCGTCCAGCGGTGCGTCAACTTCATCAAGCATGCAGAAAGGTGCCGGATTGAGTTGGAAGATGGCAAACACCAACGCCAGCGCGGTCAGCGCTTTCTCACCGCCTGAGAGCAAATGAATGGTGCTGTTCTTCTTGCCAGGCGGGCGCGCCATGATCGCCACCCCTGTATCGAGTAAATCCTCGCCGGTAAGTTCCAGATAGGCGGTGCCACCCCCGAATACTTTGGGAAACAATGCCTGCAAACCGGCGTTGATCTGGTCGAAGGTTTCCTTGAAGCGGTTGCGGGTTTCCTTGTCGATCTTGCGGATCACGTTTTCCAGGGTATCCAGTGCTTCCACCAGATCCGCATCCTGGGCATCCAGGTAGCGCTTGCGCTCGGATTGCTGCTGGTATTCATCAATGGCTGCCAGGTTGATCGCCCCAAGGCGCTGAATACGTGCGGCGAGGCGCTCGAGCTCTTCCTCCCAGGCGGACTCCGAGGCCTCGGTGGGCAAGGTGGCGAGTACGCCATGCAGGTCGTAGCCGTCCTCCACCAACTGTTCCTGTAGCGCCTTGCGTCGCACGTCGAGGGTCTGCCAATCAAGACGCTGCTGTTCCAACTGACCACGCAACAGTTGCGCTTGCTGCTCGGCCTGGGTACGGCGCTTCTCGGCATCGCGCAGCTCGCGGTCGGCGTCTTCCAGAGCCAGGCGGGCCCGCTGGAGCTCCTCTTCCACGCCCATGCGCCGCTCTAGGAGCTCTTCCAGTTTCATGCGCAGCTCTTCCAGCGGCGCGGCACCCTCTTCCAGGTTCAGCGACAACTGCTCACGGCGCTCCATGGCCCGCTCGAACTGCAGCTCGAGCCGCTCCAGCGCCTGGCGGGTGGAATCGTGCTGAGCCTTGAGCGAGCCGATACGCACGGCCAACTGATGGGCCTGATCCTTGTGCTGACGAGCCTCCTGGCGGCTGCGCTCCACAGCTTCACGCAACTGGTCGCGCCCGCCCAAGAGCTGTTCGCGCTGGACATTGTCCTGCTCCATCGACTCCAGCGCCGCGTGCAGATGCAGGCGCGCCTCGCCCAGTTGCTCCTGTTCCAGCGCCTGCTGCTCGGCAGCTTCGCTCAATTCTTCATCGAGGCGCTGACGGCGCAGGATCAACTGTTCGACCTTGGCCTGCTGGGCGGACAGCTGAGCCTTCAGCTCGCCCAGGCGGCGGGCTTCATCCTGATGCTGACGACGCAGTTGCTCGCGGCGTTCTTCTTGCTGAAGCTGGTTGTCGCGCAGGTGCTGCAGGCGCTCTTCCAGGGTTTCCAGCGTCGCTTCACGCTCTTCGCGCTCGGCGTACAAGCGCTCCAGCTCCTGCCCGCGGGCCAATACCCCGGACTCGGCTTCGCCGGCACGGCGCACGCGCAGGAAATGTCGGCCAACCCAGTAGCCATCGCGACTGATCAGGCTTTCGCCGTCGCCCAGCTGACTACGACGGGCCAGGGCCTGCTCCAGCGTTTCCACCGGCCGCACCTGACCCAGCCAGGGCGCCAGATCGCTGCGCGACTCGATTTTATCCAGCAGGCTGCCTGGGACACGCGCCGCGCCCGATGAAGGCGTCAATAGCCGCAATTCGCCCTGGGCAAAGCCCGCCAGATCGAGCCCGGCAAAATCATCCAGCAGCACCGCCTGCAGGTCGGCACCGAGCACCGTTTCTACCGCCAACTCCCAGCCAGACTCGACACGCAGGCCTTCGGCCAGGCGCGGACGCTGTTCCAGCTCTTGGCCCCGCAACCACTCGACGGCACCTTTGCCGGGGTCAAGCGCGGCCTGCTGCAAGGCTTCCAGCGAGGCGATCCGGCCATTCAGCCGCTGCAGATCGCCCTGGGCCTGTTGCTGGGCCTGGGTCGCCTGCTGCAATTCACTGCGCAGTCGATCGAGTTGCTCGCCCAGGCTGTGTTCTTCTAGCTGCAGCTCTTCCAGTTGCAGCTCGCTGACGGCCAGTTGCTCGTTGAGCTCGAGGATCGCCGCATCCTCGGGATCAGCGGCCAGCAATGCATGCTCATCGCGCAGGCGCCGTTCGCGTTCGCCCAGACGCTCCAGGCTCTGTTCCAATTGCACAATGCGCGATTGCTGCACTTCGGCGGCGCGGCGCGGCTCGGCGCTGCGCTGACTGAAGGCATCCCACTGTTCCTGCCAGGCATGCATGCCGGCTTCGGTTTCCTCCAGCGCGGCGGCGGCCTCTTCAGCCGCGGCGATACTGCCCTCCTGCTCGGGCTCGAGCATGGCCAGCTCTTCATCCAGGGTGGCGAGCAGCGTGCGGTCGTGGCCAAGGTGGGACTCGGTTTCCTCACGCTGGCGCTCCGCTTCGCGCAAATCGTCCTGCATTTGGCGCAGCCGCTGCTGGCCGTGCTGAATGCTCTGCTCGACGCGGGCGATATCGCCACCCACCGAATAGAAGCGCCCCTGCACCTGGTTGAAGGCTTCCGACAGCTCATGATGGCCATCGCGCAGGCGTTCGATGCTGGCGTCGGCGCTGCGCTGCTCGGCTACCAGCGCCTCGAAGGCGACTTCCTGATCGCCGATGATTCGTTCCCGCTGGCCAGCCTGTTCATTCAGTGTCTGCCAGCGCAGGGCCGCCAATTGGGCCTTGAGCTGCCGCTCCTCAGCCTTGTATTCCTGATATTTTTCGGCCGCTTGGGCCTGGCGATGCAAACGGTCGAGCTGGCGTTCCAGCTCTTCACGCAGGTCGGTCAGGCGCTCCAGGTTCTCGTGGGTACGGCGAATGCGGTTCTCGGTCTCGCGGCGGCGCTCCTTGTACTTGGAGATGCCGGCGGCTTCCTCGATGAAGTTGCGCAGATCCTCAGGCTTGGCTTCGATCAGCTTGGAGATCATGCCCTGCTCGATGATCGAGTAGCTGCGCGGACCCAAGCCGGTGCCGAGGAATATGTCGGTGATGTCGCGGCGACGACACTTCACACCATTGAGAAAATAGGTGTTCTGGCTATCGCGGGTTACCCGGCGGCGAATGGAGATTTCAGCGTATGCCGCGTATTCGCCGGTCAGGGTACCGTCGGAATTATCGAAGATCAGCTCAATCGACGCCTGGGTCACCGGCTTGCGGGTATTGGAGCCGTTGAAGATGACGTCGGTCATCGATTCGCCACGCAGGTTTTTCGCCGAGCTTTCGCCCATCACCCAGCGCACCGCATCGATGATGTTCGATTTGCCGCAACCGTTGGGCCCGACCACCGCCGCCATGTTGCTGGGGAAACTCACCGTGGTGGGATCGACGAAGGACTTGAAGCCCGCCAGCTTGATGCTCTTCAGGCGCATGGATGCACTCCGCCAGCAATAACCGGCACAGCCCCGACGCGCGTTGCGAAGCCACGACGGGTGCAGGCGCCCAGCGGATCTACGAGATGGCATTCCGCACAAGCGCGGAGCGCCTGCCAGGCAAGATTGTTCGACCCCTTGAACGTCATGGGTTTCCTTCGGTGGACGCGTGTATTTCGCAGGCTCGGGCACATCGGAGAATTCGGCCCGCAAGCCGTCTGCGCGCGGCAGACGAAAGGCGCGGAGTGTACCACAGGGCCTCCCTGGCAAAAGCGGACGAACGGCCGCTTCAGAGGCAGTTCACAGTGCCGCATCTGCGCGGGAACCCCTCGCTGACGAGTACTGTTCGGCAGCTCTACAACGCCCTGCCCGCACACCCAAACGGCAGAAAAAGAGTATGCTCGAAGGCTTTTCAACCCTCTTGCTCCAGGCGCTCTTCCGTTCATGTCCAGTCGTAGTTCTTTTGCTGTTGCGACGCCTTTCTCGCGCCCCCTTGCGGTTCTGATTCTGGCCTGTCTGGCCTGCTCATTTGCCGCCAACCACATCGCTGCACGCATCGCTTTCGACGACGGCGCGGGCGTGTTACTGGCCGTGCTGTGCCGGTCGGGGCTGACCTTGCTGGTCCTGATCGGCATCCTGTGCTGGCAGCGCCAGCGTCTACACCTCCCCAGCGGGACGCGCGGCTGGCAATTGCTGCTGGGCCTGTTGATTGCCACCCAGAGCCTGGCTCTGTATTCGGCGGTCGCCCGCATTCCGGTTGCGTTGGCATTGCTGGTGGCCAACGTGTTTCCCATTCTGCTAGCGCTCCTCACCTGGGCGCTGGGCGGCAGCGCGCCCGGACGGCGCACCAGCCTGCTGATGGGGCTGATTCTGTTCGGCCTGGTGCTGGCGCTGGATGTACCGGCCCGTCTGAGCGCCGAAGCGGCGCCCAACGGTGACTGGCTGCTCGGTGTACTGCTGGCGTTTTGCGCGGCCAGCGCCTTCGCCGGGGCACTGTGGGTCACCGATCACAAGCTGACCGAGGTGCGCGGCTCGCTGCGCAGCATGCTGACCATGTCGGTGGTGTTTGCCAGCATGCTGCTGGTCGGGGTCAGCGACCTGATGCCCGGCGCACTGAGCCTGCCAGCCAGTACCAGCGGCTGGCTAGGATTGGCCGCGCTGGCGGTGTTGTATGGCACGCCTTTCTCACTGCTGTTCATCCTGTTCCCGCGCCTGAACATGGCGCAGAACACGCCGGTGATGAACATCGAACCCATTGCTAGCCTGCTGCTCGGCTGGCTGGTTCTCGGCCAGATGCTCGGCGGGCTGCAGATGGTCGGCGGCGCCATTGTGCTTACCGGTATCGTCCTGCTCAGCCTGCGTCGGCCGGGCTGAGCAGGACGCCACTGGACGGCGTCACCGTCGGGGTCAACACTTGAGCGGCAAGGCAGCCAGACCGCCGCTCAAAGGAATCGCCCGATGACCACCTCGCACGACCTGGATACCCGCAACGAATTCATCGACCGCCACCTCGGTCCGCGCGACGCCGACATCGCGGTCATGCTCGACTCGCTCGGCTTCGACTCCCTGGACGCCCTGACAAATAGCGTCGTTCCCGCCAGCATCAAGGGCACCCAGGCCCTCGAGTTGCCAGAAGGCCTGGGTGAAGCCGAGGCCCTCAGCGAACTGAAGGCCATCGCCGCGCGCAACCAACTCTTCACCAGTTGCATCGGCCAGGGTTATTACGCCACCCACACCCCAACACCGATCCTGCGCAACCTGCTGGAAAACCCGGCCTGGTACACCGCCTACACGCCCTACCAGCCGGAGATTTCCCAGGGTCGCCTGGAAGCACTGCTGAACTTCCAGACCCTAGTCATCGACCTCACTGCCCTGCCCATCGCCAATGCCTCCCTGCTCGACGAAGCCACTGCCGCTGCCGAAGCCATGTCCTTCTGCCGGCGCCTGTCGAAGAACAAGAGCAGCCGGGCGTTCTTCGCCTCACAGCACTGCCACCCACAAACCCTTGATGTCCTGCGCACCCGCGCCGAGCCCCTGGGCATCGACGTGGTGATCGGCGATGAGCAGCACCTTGACGATCCAGACCGCTATTTCGGTGCCTTGCTGCAATACCCGGCCAGTACGGGCGAGCTGGTCGACTACCGCGCCCTGGTGGAACGCCTGCATGCTGCCCATGCGCTGGTCGTGGTCGCCGCTGACTTGCTGGCCCTGACCCTGCTCACTCCACCCGGCGAATTTGGCGCCGACGTCGCCATCGGCAGCGCCCAGCGCTTTGGCGTACCGCTGGGGTTCGGCGGCCCCCACGCCGCCTATTTCGCCACGCGCGAAGCTTTCAAGCGTGATATGCCGGGTCGCCTGGTGGGCGTGTCGGTGGATCGTCACGGCCAGCCGGCCTTGCGTCTGGCCATGCAGACCCGCGAGCAACACATCCGCCGTGAGAAGGCCACCAGCAACATCTGTACAGCCCAGGTGCTGCTGGCCAATATGGCCAGCATGTACGCCGTCTACCACGGCCCCCAAGGCCTGACTCGCATCGCCCTTCGTGTGCACCGGCTTACGGCAATCCTCGCCGCCGGCCTGCGTGAACTGGGCGCGAATGTGGAACACGGTGCCTTCTTCGACACCCTGAGCCTGACCAGTGGCGAACGCACTGCCCCGTTGCACGCCCGGGCACGCGAGGCCGGCATCAATTTGCGCGAGATCGACGCCGAGCGGCTCGGCCTGTCGCTGGACGAAACCAGCACGCCGAACCTGGTCGAGCGTCTGTGGGCAGTCTTTGCCGAGGGCAGCCAAACGTTGCCTCATTTCACCGCTCTGGCCGCAGCCACCCCTGATGCCTTGCCGAGCGAACTGTTGCGCACCTCTCGTTTTCTTGAACATCCCGTGTTCAACCGCTACCACTCGGAAACCGAGCTGATGCGCTACCTGCGCCGGCTGGCCGACAAGGATCTGGCGCTGGACCGCAGCATGATTCCGCTCGGTTCCTGCACCATGAAACTCAACGCCGCCAGCGAAATGCTGCCCATCAGCTGGCCGGAATTTTCCCAGCTGCACCCCTTCGCGCCGTCCGAGCAGAGCCAGGGTTACCGACAGCTCACCGACGAACTGGAAGCCATGCTGTGCGCGGTCACCGGCTATGATGCGGTCTCCCTGCAGCCCAACGCCGGCTCGCAAGGCGAGTACGCCGGGCTGCTGGCGATCCGCGCCTACCATCGCAGCCGCGGCGAAGGGCAGCGCGACCTGTGTCTGATTCCAGCGTCGGCCCATGGCACCAACCCGGCTACCGCCAGCATGGCCGGCATGCGCGTGGTGGTGGTGGCCTGTGATACCCAGGGCAACGTGGACATTGAGGACCTGCGCGCCAAAGCCGAGGCTCAATCAGCGCAACTGGCGGCCTTGATGATCACCTACCCATCGACCCATGGCGTATTCGAGGAAGGCATCGGCGAAATCTGCCGAATCATCCATGAGCATGGCGGGCAGGTGTATATCGACGGCGCCAACCTGAACGCCATGGTCGGTCTCTGCGCGCCGGGTCACTTCGGCGGCGACGTCTCGCACCTCAACCTGCACAAGACGTTCTGCATTCCCCACGGCGGCGGCGGGCCGGGCGTCGGGCCGGTTGCCGTCAAGTCGCACCTGGCCCCTTTCCTGCCTGGACACGCCCATCTGCAGCGCCAGGAAGGCGCGGTCAGCGCGGCGCCCTACGGCAGCGCCAGCATCCTGCCGATCTCCTGGATGTACCTGAAAATGATGGGCGGCGCAGGCCTCACGCGGGCCTCGCAATTGGCGATCCTGAATGCCAACTACATTGCCCGGCGACTGGAAGCGCACTATCCGATTCTCTACAGCGGCAGCCACGGCCTGGTTGCCCACGAATGCATTCTCGACCTTCGCCCTCTCAAGGACAGCAGCGGCATCAGCGTCGATGACGTGGCCAAGCGGCTGGTCGACTTCGGTTTCCACGCGCCAACCATGTCCTTCCCGGTGGCCGGCACTCTGATGATCGAGCCCACCGAAAGCGAGTCCAAGGAAGAGCTGGACCGTTTCTGCGCCGCCATGATCCACATCCGCCAGGAAATCAAGGCGGTGGAAAAAGGCGAGTTGGACCCCGAGGACAACCCCCTGAAAAACGCCCCGCACACCGCCGCTGAACTGGTTGGCGACTGGATACACTTCTACAGTCGTGAACAGGCGGTGTTTCCCGTACGCAGCCTGATTGAGAACAAATACTGGCCGCCGGTCGGGCGTATCGACAATGCCTACGGCGATCGCAACCTGGTGTGCGCTTGTCCGCCTATGGAGGCTTATGAGGACTAAAAACTCTTGGCTCGGCAAGCGTCCCGGGAGAGCTGGCATTCCCGGGCCTGGCCAACTGTACTGAGCTGAGAATTACACCGAACGTTACCTCCGGAGTGTCGCATGTCCCTCAGCGTTCTCGATCTGTTCAAGATCGGTATCGGCCCGTCCAGCTCTCATACCGTAGGGCCGATGCGAGCCGCCGCGCGCTTTGCCGAAGGACTTCGCCGCACGGCCCTGCTGGACGCCACCACCAGCATCAAGGTTGAGCTTTACGGTTCGCTGGGCGCCACCGGCAAAGGTCACGGTAGCGACAAGGCCGTGTTGCTCGGGCTGGAGGGAGAGCAGCCGGAACATGTTGATATCTCCGCCCTCCCGGCCCGTCTGGAGACGATTCGCGAGCGCGGCGAGCTGCGACTGGCGGGGCAGAAAAACATCCCCTTCGTGGAAAAGGACCACCTGGCGTTTATCCGCAAACCCTTGCCGTATCACCCCAACGGGATGATCTTCCGGGCCTTCGACCTGTTCGGCATGCAACTGTGCAGCCAGGAATATTATTCGGTCGGTGGCGGTTTCGTGGTGGACGAGCAGGCCGCCGGCGCCAATCGTATTGTCGAAGACCAGACGCTGCTGCCCTACCCCTTCCACAGTGGCCGGGAACTGCTCGCCCTGTGCGTTGAGCATGAGCTGTCCATCAGCGAGCTGATGCTTGCCAACGAAGGCGCCTGGCGCGAGGAGGCCGCTACCCGCCGCGCGTTGCTGGAGATCTGGCAGGTCATGCAGGATTGCGTGGCCGCTGGTTGTCGCCATGAGGGCATCATGCCTGGCGGGCTCAAGGTCCGCCGTCGCGCCGCCGGGCTGTATCGCCAGCTGAGTGAAAACCCTGAAGCCAACCTGCGCGACAGCCTCAACGTGCTCGACTGGGTGAACCTCTACGCGCTGGCGGTCAACGAAGAAAACGCCAGCGGCGGGCGGGTAGTCACCGCGCCCACCAATGGCGCCGCCGGGATCATTCCGGCAGTGCTGCACTATTACCGACGCTTTATTCCCGGCGCCAATGAAGACGGCGTGGTGCGTTTTCTGCTCACCGCCGCCGCCATCGGCATTCTTTACAAGGAAAACGCGTCGATTTCCGGCGCCGAAGTCGGCTGCCAAGGCGAAGTCGGCGTGGCCTGTTCGATGGCCGCCGGCGCACTCTGCGAAGTACTTGGCGGCAGCGTACAGCAGGTGGAGAACGCCGCCGAAATCGGCATGGAACACAACCTGGGCCTGACCTGCGACCCGGTGGGCGGGCTGGTGCAGATTCCCTGCATCGAACGCAACGCCATGGGCGCGGTCAAGGCGATCAACGCCGCACGCATGGCCTTGCGCGGCGACGGTCAGCATTCCATCTCGCTGGACAAAGTGATCCGCACCATGCGCCAGACCGGCGCCGACATGAAAAGCAAATACAAGGAAACCTCTCGCGGCGGGCTGGCGGTAAACATCATCGAATGCTGAAAAAAAGCAGCGGCAAGCCCAAGTTAAGCCACAAGCCAGATCACCCACTGTTCGCTGACTCTGCTTGCTGCTTGTCGCTTGCAGCTTCCAGCTCCCGAAGGAGAACCCCATGACCACCGAATCCCTGGCCAAAACTCCGCTGCACGCCCTGCACCAGGAACGTGGTGCCCGCCTGGTGCCATTCGCGGGTTATGAGATGCCGTTGCACTACCCGCTGGGCATTCTCAAGGAGCATCTGCACACCCGTGAGCAGGCCGGCCTGTTCGATGTTTCGCACATGGGCCAGATTCTGTTGCATGGCAGTGCGGCGGCGAGCGCCCTGGAAAGCCTGGTACCGGTGGACATCATCGACTTGCCAGTCGGCCAGCAGCGCTATGCCCTGTTCACTGACGAACAGGGCGGTATCCTCGACGACCTGATGGTCGCCAGGCTGGCCGAAGATAAACTGTTACTAGTGGTCAACGCCGCCTGCAAGGCGCACGACCTGCAGCACCTGCAGCAGCACCTCGGCACCCAGTGCGGCATCGAGCCGCTGTTTGAGGAACGTGAGCTGCTGGCCTTGCAAGGGCCGCAGGCCCCCGCCGTGCTGGCCCGCCTGGCACCGCAGGTGGCGCAAATGACGTTTATGCAGATCGCGCCTGTCGAACTGCTCAGTTGTGAGTGCCTGGTCAGCCGTTCCGGCTATACCGGTGAGGACGGTTTCGAAATTTCCATACCTGCCAGCCATGCCGAGGTCCTTGCCCGTCATTTGCTGAGTGAAAAAGAAGTCCAGCCCATCGGCCTTGGCGCCCGCGACTCGCTGCGCCTGGAAGCCGGGCTGTGCCTGTACGGCCACGACATGAGCACCAGCACCACACCGGTCGAAGCCAACCTGCTCTGGGCCATTTCCAAAGTGCGCCGTGCCGAGGGCGCCCGGGCCGGCGGCTTTCCAGGCGCCGAGCGCATCTTCGCCCAGCAGCGCGACGGCGTGGCCCGCAAACGCGTCGGCTTGCTGCCCCAGGAGCGCATCCCGGTTCGAGAAGGCGCCGACCTGCTGGACGCCAACGACACAGTGATCGGCCAGGTTACCAGCGGTGGTTTTGCGCCCAGCCTGGGCGCTCCGGTGGCCATGGGGTATGTGGACAGTGACCAGGCAACGCTGGGGACACAGCTCTGGGCACGGGTGCGCGACAAACGCGTGGCGGTTACGGTGGCCAAGATGCCGTTCGTGCCACAGCGCTATTACCGCGGCTAACGCCGGGATTGGCCTTGGTTCACGATGCGCTCGGGTTGCTGACCGCTGCGCCGTGCCGGCGCCAGACATGCCGCGCGCCTTCCAGCACCAGCACCAGCACGGCCGCCCAAATGGGGACATAGGTAAGCCATTCATTGCTCTGAATCCGCTCGCCGATCAGCAACGAAACCAGCACCAGCAGTACCGGTTCGACATAGCCGAGCAAACCGAACAAGCCCAGCGGCAACAGGCGACTGGCCATCAGGTAGCTGATCAACGCCCAGGCACTGATCATGCCCATCAAGGGCACCAGGGCGAACAGACGGGCGTGCTCGGAAAAATGCACCACCATTTCGCCACCCGCCCAGGCGAACCAGAGCGCCACCGGCACCATCAGGATCATTTCGAACCACATGCCGCCCAAGCCATCGGTCCCCATCTTGCGGCGCAAGGCAAAATAGCCGGGATAGCCCAGCGCCACCAACCAGGTCTCCCAGGCCAGGCCGCCAACCACCAGCACCTGATTGGCAACGCCGCATACGGCCAGTAGCGTCGCCACCTGCTGCAACCGGCTCAGTCGTTCGTTGAACAGTAAGCGGCCCACCAGGATCATGCTCAGCGGCAAAAGAAAATAACCCAGCGAGACATTCAGGCCGCGCCCCTGCAGGGGCGCCCAGAGAAACAGCCAGAGTTGCACGCCGAACAGCAAGGCGCACAGCACCATGCCAGGCACCAACCAGGGCGCGGCGCGAACGCGCCGCATCAATTCAGCCACGGCCGACCATCCGCCGGTCAGGCTGATGAACAGCATCAAGCAAGGCAACGTGAGAATGATCCGCCAGCCGAAAATCTCGGTTCCGCTCAGCGGAACCAACAGGGTCGACAGGTAATACAGGGCGGCAAACAGCACCGACGCCATGACCGAAAGCACTACGCCCTTGGACACTTCAAACCTCACCGACCAGAAAAGGGGCGCTAGTGTGCGATCCCGATTTTGCAAATGCCACTGGAATAAACCCGCGCCGCGCGTGCCCTTTCAATGGCGTCGCAAAACCGTCTTTCTCTTAACAGCCAGCGTAGGGTGGACAACCGTTGTTTGTTGTCCACCCAGCAACGCTTCAGCTCGCGGCGCGCGCCTTCAACAACGCCTCAAGCTTCTCTTGATCCCGGGCGAACTGGCGGATGCCTTCAGCCAATTTTTCCGTCGCCATGGCGTCTTCGTTCAAGGCCCAGCGGAACGCGGCCTCATCCAGAGACTGGCGCGGCTCGGCGGAGGCACCTGGTTGCAGGCGACGCTCCAGCGTCTGCGTATCCTCAGACAGCTGCTGCAGCAACTCGGGGCTGATGGTCAGACGGTCGCAGCCGGCCAGTTGTTCGATCTGGCCCTGGTTGCGAAAACTCGCGCCCATGACCACGGTCGCGTAGCCGTTGGCTTTGTAATAGTTGTAGATGCGCGTCACCGAACGCACGCCGGGGTCTTCCGCGCCGGTGAAATCTCGCCCTTCGGCTTTTTTGTACCAGTCGTAGATACGCCCCACGAAGGGTGAAATCAGAAACACGCCGGCGTCCGCACAGGCCACAGCCTGGGCAAACGAGAACAGCAGCGTCAGGTTGGTCTGGACGCCGGTCTTTTCCAGTTGCTCGGCGGCGCGAATGCCCTCCCAGGTTGCGGCGACCTTGATCAGCACCCGTTCGCGGCCGATGCCCGCCTGCTCATACAGATCGATGAGTCGTTCGGCACGGCGCAAGGTCGCCTGGGTATCAAACGACAGCCGGGCATCCACCTCGGTGGAAATCCGCCCAGGGATGATCTTGAGGATTTCCTGCCCCACGGCTACGGCGAAGCGGTCGCAGGCCAAGGCCAGGTCGCCGCCGCTGGCTGCGACCGATTGATCGAGCAGCGCGGCATAACCCGGCATCGCAGCAGCCTTGAGCAGCAGCGACGGATTGGTAGTGGCGTCAACCGGCTTGAGGCGAGCAATCGCCTCCAGATCGCCCGTGTCGGCGACGACGGTAGTGATGGCTTTGAGCTGTTCCAGCTTGGAAGACATGGGAGGTACCTGATATGCAGATCGAAAGAGTCATTCCCTGACACGGTGACGGATGAGAGGTCTCTCATCGCTCCCGTTTTTCGCCGTAGCGAAGGGCACAAACCCTTGGAGCATATCAGCAAGTTGAGCACAGGAGATTACCGGCGCCTTTACCAGCCGGCACTGTTTTGCGCAGGTAGTGGTCGCAGTGGCCTTGATGGATATCGGCGCAAGAATCCGGGTGAAACCTTGGGTTTCACTGCCCGCGCCTCGCCCCATCCTACGCGCCGCGCCTCAGCGCCCGGCCAGCATCTCAATGGCCTGATCGAGCACCGCCAGCGGCTCAGGTGCCTTGTGCACGTCCACCGACAACAACTGGCGGAAACGCCGGGCACCCGGAAAACCCTGACCCAGGCCGAGCACATGACGGGTGATGTGATGCATCACGCCGCCTTCGGCCAGGTGCCGCTCGATATACGGACGCATGCGTGCCAGCGCGTCGGCGCGGCTGATTGAGGCCGCCTCGCTACCAAACAGCTCTCCATCCACCTGGGCCAGCAAATAAGGGTTGTGGTAGGCCTCGCGGCCGAGCATGACGCCGTCAAACGTCTGCAGATGCGCTCGGCATTCATCCAGGGTCTTGATGCCCCCGTTGAGCACGATCTCCAGATCCGGGAAATCGCGTTTCAGCTGCGCGGCGACGTCATAACGCAGCGGCGGGATTTCGCGGTTGGCCTTGGGCGACAGGCCTTCGAGAATGGCGATGCGCGCATGCACGGTAAAATTGCGGCAACCCGCGTCGCGCACCTGGCCGACGAAATCGCACAGCTCGGCGTAACTGTCACGGCCATTGATGCCAATCCGGTGCTTGACCGTTACTTCAATGCCAACCGCGTCGCGCATCGCCTTGACGCACTCGGCCACCAGCGCTGGATGGCCCATCAGACAGGCGCCGATCATGTTGTTCTGCACACGGTCGCTGGGGCAGCCAACGTTCAGGTTCACCTCATCGTACCCAGCAGCCTCGGCCATTTTTGCGCAGGCGGCCAGCTCGTCCGGGCGACTGCCGCCCAATTGCAGCGCCAGCGGATGCTCGCACTCGTCATGGCGTAAAAAGCGCTCGGGATGATCGCCATGCAGCAACGCTCCGGTGGTAACCATCTCGGTGTAGAGCAAGGCGTGGCGGGACAACTGGCGCAGGAAGAATCGGCAATGGCGATCCGTCCAATCCATCATCGGAGCGACGGAGAAGCGCCGCGACACTGAGGGAAGCGTTGTGGTGGAGGTCGAAACGGGTTCAGCGTGCATTGGTTAACGTCTGGTGTGGAATTGCCGGGCGGCGATTCTAACAGGAAGCCAGAGACGCGATCGAACACACCCCGTGACCGGCCACGGCAGGCCGGCCCAGGACCCGTCAGCCCTGTCGCCTCAATAGCTTTTATAGGGCAGGAATTTGCCGGAGAGCACCACATTGACCCGATCGCCCTTGGGGTCTTCCTCGCGCTGGATGTCCATGGAGAAATCAATGGCGCTCATGATGCCGTCGCCGAATTCTTCATGGATCAGCTCCTTGAGGGTGCTGCCGTAGACGCTGACGATCTCATGCCAGCGATAGATCAACGGATCCGTAGGGACGCCAACCGCCCCTTTATTGGGCACGATCTGCAGCCAGGCCACAGCCTCGTCGGAAAGGCCAAACAGATTGCCCACGGCTTCCGCCTGGGCCTTGTCAAACGTCATCTGGCCCAGGCAGGCAGCGGTGGTCCATTCCTTGGACAAACCGAGCGTTTCCGCAACCTGGCGCCATTTCAGGCCTTTGCTGACCTTGGCGGCCAGAATCATCTTGGTGACGTCTTCACGACTGGAAATCATGCCTGTCTTCCTCTGTGGGTTGAACACCGAATGTGCTTGAAGGGATCAGCAACGGTACGGGAGACCATAGCCGTCCCGTACGAAGCAAAAATTGATCCCAAGCAACTCGCAGTCCCAGAAAGACAGTTTTAAAGCAGCCGATCGACGTTGTCGCGTTACAGCAGCTCTTCGCGCAGCTGCGCTGGCGACTTGATCGACAGCAGGCCCGGCGCCACGTCGAAGGCGGTCTTGGCGCCGAACTGGCCCTGCTGATTCAGGCGGTAAGCTGCACGCGCGTAGGCCACCAGAACACTGGCGGTGAACTCGGGGTTGCTTTCCAGCTGCAGCGAATACTCGACCACTTGCGCGTGAGCCTCGCTGGTGTTGCCACTGCGGATCACGAAACCGCCATGGGGCATGCGGTTGTGCTCAGTGCGCAGGGTTTCTTCATCGATGAAATTTACGCGGGTATCGTAATCGGCGAAGTAATGCGGCATGCCGACAATCGCCTGCTCCACCACGGCGGCATCGGCGCCCTCTTCCAGCACGACATAACATTCACGGGTGTGTTTTTCGCGGGTGGACAGCTCGGGACGCGCGCCGCTGCGTACCCGCTCGATCGCATCGGGCGAAGGCAGGGTGTACTGCACGCCGGCCTTGACGCCCGGCACCCGGCGCACGGCATCGGAATGCCCCTGGCTCAGGCCCTTGCCCCAGAAGGTGTAGGTCACGCCATCGGGCAGCAGCGCTTCGCCATACAGGCGGTTGATGGAGAACATGCCCGGGTCCCAGCCAATGGAGATCAGTGCCGTCTTGCCATGGGCCTGGGCCGGAGCGTCCACCGCTGCGAAATACTCGGGAATGCGTGCATGGGTGTCGAAGCTGTCCACGGTATTGAACAGCGCGGCCAGGGCTGGGCCCTGCTCGGGCAGGTCGTCCTTGGAGCCACCGCAGAGGATCAGCACGTCGATGGTCTGCTGAAACTCTTCCAGCGATGCCATGGCATGCACCGGTGTTTGCGCGAACAGCGGCTTCAGGTCAGCCGGCGCGCGGCGGGTGAAAATGCCTGCCAGCGTCATGTCCGGATTTTTCGCGATAGCGGCCTCGACGCCGCGCCCCAGGTTGCCGTATCCGACGATACCGATGCGAATCTGCTTGCCCATAAATCCCCGTTCTTCATTCACCAAAAAAATCCGCCGCAGTAGCCACATGGGCTGAGCGCGACGGCGCGAAACTCTACACCATCCCGCGTCTGATGATGCACCCGCTGCGCTCAACGCGCTGTTTTTCGGCCCGGTTTCGTCGTGCGTTTTGCAGCGCCAGCGGTGCGCTTTTTCTTCCACGGGACCTTGCCCTGCCCTGTAGCAAGCGCCGGCCCGCTGATGGTCAGGCGCAAACCGAGACAGCGCTGCACATGCTTGCTCATCCACGTCGATTGCTTGGCGACGAACTCGTCCAGACTCATTTCGCCGCTTTGCACCATGTCCAACGCCTGCTCCCAGATCGCCGTGGTGCCGGGATCGGCAATGGCGCGCGGCACCGCGTCGATCAGGCTGAACGCCGCCGGACTTGCCGCCAGGGCCTTGCCTTGCTTGGTGAGATAACCCCGGTCCAGCAAGCCCTGAATGATTCCGGCGCGCGTCGCTTCGGTGCCGATGCCAGTGGTGTCCTTGAGTTTCTGCTTGAGCAGAGGATCGTCCACCAGCTTGGCGACGTTTTTCATCGCCTTGATCAGGTCACCCTCGGTGAAAGGCTTCGGCGGCTGTGTCCACAGGTCCTTCAACGTGACCTCCGCCACCACACAGTCCTGCCCTTGGGCCAGCGCCGGCAAGGGTTGCGGTTGCACCGCCTCGCGGCCCTTGGCAGGCGCCAACGCCTCGGGCAAGGCACGCTTCCAACCCGGCTCGATGATCTGTTTGCCCACGGCACGCAACGCCTCCCCGGCGCAGTCGAAATCCGCCTGGGTACGGTCGTATTCATGGTAGGGCAGAAACTGCGCCAGGTAACGCGCGCGAATCAAGGTGTAGACAGCTCGCTGCCGGCCCTGCAGCCGTTCCAGCCCCGCTGCGGCGGCGGTCGGAATGATGCCGTGGTGGGCGCTGACCTTGGCATCGTTCCAGGCCCGCGAACGGCGCTGCGGCTCGAGATACGTCTGCAACGCAGCCAGCCCCGGATCGGCACGCCCCAAGGCCGCCAGGATGGCCGGCGCTTCGCCATGCTGGCTGAGCGGCAGGTAACCGCAATCGCTGCGCGGATAGGTAATCAGCTTGTGGGTTTCGTAGAGGGCCTGGGCGATATCCAGGGTTTCCTGAGCGCCGAGTCCCAGCTTCTTGGAGCAGACCTCCTGCAACGTGCCCAGATCGAACGGCAACGGCGGCGCTTCGCGCACGCGCTCGGTGCGCAGTTTCGTCACCCGGGCGTGGGTGGCATTGCTCATCGCGTTCGCGGCATCCTGCGCCAGCGCCTGATTCAAGCAGCGACCTTGATCGTCGCAGGCCTCTTCCGGCGCTCGCCACTGGGCGGTAAAGGCACACCCCTCGGACAGCAGCCCAACGTCAATCGCCCAGAACGGCACCGGCACGAAGTCTGCGATGCTGCGATCTCGATCCACCACCAGGCGCAGCGTCGGCGTCTGTACTCGCCCCACCGGCAACACGCCCTGATAGCCGGACTGGCGACCCAGCAGCGTAAACAGCCGACTCATGTTCATGCCGATCAACCAGTCGGCACGCGAACGCCCCAACGCGGCATGGTAAAGGCTGAAGGTATCGGCCCCCGGCTTGAGCGAGGCCAGCGCCTTGCGGATCGACGCCTCGTCCAGCGCCGACAGCCACAGCCGCTGGATCGGCCCGCGATAATGGCAATGCTCCACCAGCTCGCGGGCAATCATTTCACCTTCGCGGTCCGCATCGGTGGCAATCACCAGCTCACGCGCTTCGCCCAGCAGACGCTTGACCGCCTTGAATTGACTGGCCGTCCTGGGTTTGACCTGCATCTTCCACTGCGCCGGGATGATCGGCAGATCAGCCAGCACCCAACGTTTGTAACGCGCGTCATAGGCGTCCGGCGGCGCGGTTTCCAGTAAATGGCCAATGCACCAGGTCACCGTGACATTGGCACCCAGCCAGCACCCGTCGCCTCGCCGGCTGGCACCGAGCGCCTTGGCAATGTCCTTGGCCTGGGAGGGTTTTTCACACAAAAAGAGCCGCATAGCCGCCATCTTGGATTGTTGCGAGGGCCACAGGATGCTCAGAGGGAGGCGTTGAAGCAAGGACTTTATCTGGATGGATATACAGCAATACGCCCTGCCGACGACCCCGTTGCCACTCGCTGTCTGCGCCGCACCTACTGACAGAGCATTGCAGCGTGCGTGACCGGCGAGGATCATGCGCCCACGTACCACACGCAGGCCCGCACCATGACATCCGAATGCCGCTTTCTAGAAGACCTGATCCATCAAGACATCCCGCTGACCCGTGCCATGGACCTCAAGGTTCGCAGTTGGGACGGTAATGAACTGCAACTGGCCATGCCACTGGCCGCCAACAGCAACCACAAGGGCACCATGTTCGGTGGCAGCCTCTATAGCCTCAGCGTGCTCGCCGGCTGGGGCTGGCTGACATTGCGCCTGCGTGAAAGCGACCTGGAGCCGGGGCACATCGTCATCAAGGGCGGGCATATTGAATACCCACTGCCGGTGGCAGAGGATTCAGTGGCCATCTGCGCCGCCCCCGCCGATGACGTCTGGGAAAAGTTCATCGCCCAGTACCGCCGCCGCGGCTTGGCCCGGCTGTACCTGGACATCCGCATTCCTGCCGCTGGTGGCGCCGACGCCGTGCGGCTACACGGCGAGTATGTACTGCAACGCGCAACTAGCGGCGAGTAAGCCGCTGCGCGTCCCCCTCTGGCTGGTTGGCGGGCGGAGCTTCCATCGGCAGCCCGCCGACTCTGACCTCGGGCAATCGCCCACCGCTGAATTCCACGCGGCGAATCGGAAAGGCAAAGCGCACGCCCATTTCCTTGAGCCCGTCGATCAGGCCCAGATTGATCTCCTGCTGGATATCCATGTACCGGTTGTAGTCGGCCGTCTGCATGATGTAGACCACCTCGTAAGTCATCCGGCTTTCATCGAAGGCAAGAAGATGGGCGCGATCAAATTTCACCTCATCCAGAGCGTCGATGATGCGCTTTACCAGTTGGCCAACCTGACGCGCCTTCTCGCTCGACGTGTCGTAGGCGATGCCGAACGTGAAGACGATGCGGCGGGTATTCATGCGCTTATAGTTGTGCACGACTTGCCCGAGCAAATCAGCGTTCGAGCAGACCACTTGCTCGCCGCTCAACGCGCGAATGCGGGTGCTTTTCAGCCCGATGTGCTCAATGGTGCCGGACACCGACCCAAACACCACGAAATCGCCGATCTCGAAAGGCTTGTCGATACCGATGGACAACGAGGCGAACACATCGCTTAGCAGTGTCTGCACAGCCAATGCGATGGCGATGCCGCCCACACCAAGACTGGCCACCAGAGCGGTAATGTTGACGCCTAGATTGGCCAGGATGGACAGCAGCATCATGGTCCACACGACCAGGCGCACCATGATGCCGATGAGGGTGGTCGTCACCGGATTGCGCGC
>CAYPFO010000021.1:0-8146 GCA_964410065.1 uncultured Pseudomonas sp. | reverse complement strand
CAGTACCAGGGCGACCCGAATCCACAAGGATTCGTCCAGCACTACATCCCAATTCATTGTTGAACCTCTCCCGGAAAGCAAAAAAACCGGCCTGCTCCGGCATTGGCCAGACGCGCAGGCACAGCTTTTCGGGTCCCCTCGGTTCGATTAGTTCAATTTACGGGCGGCGAAGACTCGGCATCAAAGGCCGTTAGATGCACGCCGGGGATGTGTGAAGTCCTGACGATCTGCCGCTCCGAAGTCTCCTAACCAACGACTTGATATCATAATGACTTCATGTGCGATTATCGCACACAAAGGCACTAATCGAATTGAATCCACTTTTTACTCCTTTCAGACTATATACGCGCAATAGCCTCACAGCTGCAGTCGCTGCCAAACAACAAATAGGAAAGGACATTGAAGCGTCATGACTTGGGCCCAGGCGAAGAGCCGAAGTCACCCTCAAGGTTCGCCACTTCCTAACTGCCCATTCGTTCACCCAGGTCTACTTCCTCGACCCGTGGGCTAAGAAGGTCACCACCGAATCGAACGGTCGCATCCAGTTCCAGTTCTACGCCGCTGAACCCTAACTAACTGCCACCACCCTCCCCACTGCAAAAGCCATCCGCAAGCGCGGCGGGGAGCTTTCACCTTGAAAAAAGGAAACGATAAGAATGAAAGCATCGCTCTACTTCATTCCCAGCGCGCTCGCCATGGAGGTCATGGCCTCCAGCCTCTCGGTTGGCGTCCAGGCCGCAGGATTCATCGAAGATGCCAAGGTCAACCTGGGCATGCGTAATTATTACTTCAACCGCAACTACCTCGAGCACCCTCGTACGGACCAAGACCGGGCCGAGGCGTGGACGCAGAGCTTCATCCTCGACGCCCGCTCCGGCTTCACCGAAGGCCCCGTCGGCTTCGGCCTTGATGTGCTGGGCTTGTACGCGGTCAAGCTCGACGGCGGTCGCGGCACCGCCAGCGGGAGCGATTTGATGCCGATTCAGGATAACGGCCGTGCTGCTGATGACTTCGGCCGCCTCGCAGTGGCCGCCAAGGCGAAGTTTTCCAATACAGAGCTGAAGGTCGGTGAGTGGGCTGCTGCACTGCCCGTGCTGTGGGCTGACGATGGTCGCTCCCTGACGCAAACCTTTAAAGGTGGCCAGCTCACGTCCAGGGAGATCGATGGGCTAGGCCTATACGGCGGCCGTTTCAACGGCAACAGCCAGCGCAACGACGCCAGCATGGAGCGCATGTCCTTCAACGGCATTTACAGCAGTGCCTTCGACTTTGCGGGTGGCGAGTACCGCTTTAACGACAACAATACCCTGGTCGGCGTCTGGCACGCTCGCCTGGAAGACATCTACAAGCAGAGCTACGTGCAACTGACTCACAGGCAACCGGTGGGTGACTGGGTATTGGGCGCCAACCTCGGCTACGTCAACGGCCAAGAGGAAGGCGCTGCAAAGGCGGGCGATCTGGACAACAAGGTCTACCAAGGCGCCTTCTCGGCCCAGACCGGCAACAACCGCTTCACCCTCGCCTATCAGAAGCTCAGCGGCGACACCAAGTTCATGCGTATCGATGGCTCTAGTGGCCGCACCCTGGTCAACGACAGCTTCACCAACGACTACGGCAACCCCAACGAGCGCTCCTGGCAGATTCGCCACGACTACAACTTCGCCGGCCTGGGCATCCCCGGCCTGACCCTGATGAACCGTTACATCAGCGGCGACAGCATCCATACCGCAGCAGGCCGCAAGGATGGCGAAGAATGGGGCCGTGAATCCGAGCTGGCCTACACCCTCCAGGAAGGTGCGCTAAAAGATCTCAGCGTACGCTGGCGTAACTCCGACGTGCGTCGCGACAGCGGTGTTGGTCCAGGCTTCGACCTGCATGAAAACCGTTTGATCGTTCACTACCCGTTGTCGATTCTGTAAGGCTGTCTGCAAGTTTGGCCCGTCTTTACGACGGGCTTTCTTCGATTCTGCTCGGCCGCTTCGCGCCGCGGGGAGCCGGCGAGTCGTACGCATTGACCACTTCGGTGGGCGCGCGCCCTAAGGAAACGCTAGTCAGCGCTGCCAGAGGATATGCGCGCACTCCAGCGGCACGCACGCCCCGGCATGGGCGGGAATCACGCGCAGCGTGTAATCGCTGGCCGGACGGCTGGCCGGCAGCTCGATGGCATAGGCGTAGCCGGAGGCCGCGCCCACCAGTTTGCGCACCCGCTGCATTGCCAGACGCTCGGGCGGACCGCCGTCGAGGCCGTTTGCGTACAGCTCGACGCGCAGCGTATCGGGGTCGAGGGCGTCGAGGTACAGCTGGGCTTCGCAACGGTGGCTGCCGTCCTGGGTGAACAGCCGCACCTCGCCGATGCGCAGTGCCGGCCATTTCGCATCCAGCTCGCGCCGCCAGCCCACCAGTTCCACCGCCAACGCGCCCTGCCCAGCGGCCCGTTCACGGTAGGCACTGGCCGCCGGCAGGTAGTGCCGCTCGGTGTATTCGCGCACCGTGCGCGCCGCTGAATACTGCGGGGTCAATTGCGCCATGCTTTGGCGCATACGCGCCACCCAGGCGGTGGGAATGCCCTGCTCGTCGCGCTGGTAGAACTGCGGCACCACTTCGTTCTCCAGCAGCGCGTAGAGCGCCTCGGCGTCGCGGGCGTCGTCCTCTGCATCATCCGGGTGCTCGCGACCATCGCCCAGGGCCCAACCCACGTCAGGCGTGTAGGCCTCCGCCCACCAGCCATCCAGTACCGACAGGTTGAGTCCGCCATTGACCAGCACTTTCATGCCGCTGGTGCCGCAGGCTTCCCACGGCCGACGCGGGGTGTTCAGCCAGACATCCACCCCCTGCACCAGATGTTCGGTGACCTGCATGTCGTAGTCGGCGAGGAACACCGCGTGATTACGCACCTCCGGACGACGGACGAATTCCACCCACTGACGGATCATCGCCTGGCCGACCTGGTCGTCGGGGTGCGCCTTGCCGGCCAGGATCAGCTGCACCGGACGCTGCGGATGGGTCAACAGGCGCACCAGTCGCTGCGGATCGTGCAGGAGCAGGTTCGGCCGTTTGTAACGCACAAAGCGACGGGCGAAACCCAGGGTCAGGGTATTGCCATCCAGTATACGGCGGGCAGTCTCCAGCGTCTTCGGCCCGGCCCCGGCCGCCGCCAGCTGCCAGGCCAACCGCGCCCGCGCATGGTCGATCAGCGGGGTACTGGCGGCGGTGCGAAATTCCCAGAGGCGGGCGTCGGAAGCGCAACTGATGTCCTCGCCCAAGGTGTCCACCGTGCCGGACCAGCGAATCTTGCCGCAGGCGGTGGTCCACAGCTCGTCGGCCTGCACCGAATCCCAGGTGGGCATGTGCACGCCGTTGGTCACATGGCCGACCGGCACCTCGTCCAGCGGCCAGCGCGCAAACAGCGGCGCGAACAGTGTGCGGCTCACCTCGCCATGCAGCCGGCTGACGGCGTTCACCGCGCCGCTGCCGCGAATCGCCAGCCACGCCATGTTGAACAACTCGCCGTCATGGCTCGGGTCGTGGCGCCCGAGCGCCAGCAGCTCGCGACGGGTAATACCCAGGTGCAGCTCGGCGTAGACACCCAGGTACTGTTCGATCAGTGCCGGAGCGAAGCGGTCGAAGCCCGCCGCCACCGCCGTGTGGGTGGTGAACAGGTTGCCAGCGCGGGTGGCCGCCAGCGCCACCTCGAAATCCTGACCACTGTCGGCCATGAAGTGCCGCGCCCGTTCCAGCACGGCAAAGGCCGCATGGCCTTCGTTCAGATGACACACCTCCGGCTGCAGACCCAGCTCGGTCAGCAACTGCCAGCCGCCGATGCCGAGTACCAGCTCCTGGGTCAGGCGCAGTTCGACGCCGCCTCCATATAGCTGGCTGGTGATGCCGCGATGCACCGGGTAGTTGGCCATGTCGTTGCTGTCGAGCAGGAACAGTTTCACGCGGCCGACCTGCACCTGCCAGGCACGCAGCCAGATGGCGTAGCCGGGCAGTTCCAAGCGAAAGCGCAACCATTCCCCACCGGCCTGGCGCAGTGGGGTGATCGGTAATTGGCCGGGGTCGTTGTAGGGGCGCAGTACCTGCTGCGCGCCGTACTGGTCGATCATTTGACGGAAATAACCGCTCTGGTACAGCAGGCCCACGCCATACACCGGCACACCCAGGTCGCCAGCGGCCTTGAGCTGATCGCCGGCCACATTGCCCAGCCCACCGGAATAGATGGGCAGCGCCTCGCCCAGCATGAACTCCATACTGAAGTAGGCCACCGCGCCGAGCGGGGACTGCGGATACGCCTGCTGGAACCAGGCCGGTGCTTCGGCCGTACGGCGCCGGGCCTCGGCAAGCGTCGCCAGGCGCTGACAAACATCGGCCTCGCCGAGCACCTGCCGCAGCGTTTCCCCCGACACCGTCTGCAGCACCACCCAGGGGTTGTGGGTCAGCTCCCACAGCTGCGGGTCAAGCTGGCGCCAGATCCAGTCGGTGGCGTGGTTCCAGGACGAACGCATGTCCAGCGCCAGCTCGAGCAACACCTCGAAGCCTTCGATCTGGTGAAACGCCAGCCGCTGCTTGGGATGGATGAAATGAATCGGCTCGGCCACGGTTCTTTCCTGAGTAACAGATGCATTCACCACTCAGGATAGTCGGCGCGTTCCGCTCCCTTGGGGAAGCGCCTGTGAGAGCAGCCGATCATGACAATCACGTCAGGTCCAGCCCGGCACCATGCATCCTGCCGCTGTTCATCGGTAGCCAGTTGGGTTATCTCAGATTCCCCTCCCGCCAAGAACCGCCGCACGAATGTTTCTACAGCGCCAGGAGCGATTCACCTTGCTTAGATCCGCGCCAGCGCTTGGGCCAGGTCGGCGCGTAGGTCTCCGACATCTTCAACACCCACTGACAAACGCACCAACGCATCGCCGATGCCGAGCTGCGCGCGGGTTTCTGCGGGGATACTGGCGTGGGTCATGATTGCCGGATGTTCGATCAGGCTTTCCACCCCGCCCAGGCTCTCGGCCAAGGCGAAGACCTGTACACTTTCGAGGAAGCGCTTGGCGCCAGCCAGGTCGCTGTTCAGGTCAAGGGAAATCATCCCGCCGAATCCGTGCATCTGCCGCCGCGCCAGTTCGTGCTGAGGGTGCGACGGCAAGCCCGGATAATAGACGCGCGCAACCTGCGGCTGAGCCGCGAGCCATTGCGCCAGCTCCAGCGCATTGCTGCAGTGGCGTTCCATGCGCAGTGCCAGGGTCTTGACGCCGCGCAGGGTGAGGAAAGCGTCGAACGGTCCGGCGATAGCACCCACCGCGTTCTGCAGAAAGCCCAGGCGCTCGCCCAGTTCTGCGCTCTGCCCGACCACCGCGATGCCACCGATCACGTCGCTGTGTCCGTTCAGATACTTGGTTGTCGAGTGCACCACGATATCGAAGCCCAGCTCCAGCGGGCGCTGTATCCATGGACTGGCAAAGGTGTTGTCCGCCACACAGATGATTCCTCGCTCGCGACAGGAACGCGCGACGGCGGCGAGGTCAGTGAGGCGCAGCAAAGGATTGCTCGGCGTCTCTACCCAGACCATCCGCGTGTCTTCCTGCAGCGCCGCTTCGAATGCCGCCAGGTCAGTCAGGTCGACGAAGCTGAAACGATGCCCGGCGCTGCGCCGGCGCACGCGCTCGAACAGTCGGAAAGTACCGCCGTACAGGTCATTGCCGGAGACGATGTGCGCGCCAGCGTCGAGCAGTTCGAGCACGGTGGAGATCGCCGCCAGCCCGGAGGCGAAGGCGAAAGCCTGGGTACCGCCCTCCAGGTTCGCCACGCAACGCTCCAGAGCCCAGCGCGTGGGGTTGTGCGAACGCCCGTAGTCGAGGCCCTTGTGCACACCGGGGCTCTGCTGCGCATAGGTGGAGTTGGCGTAAATCGGCGGCATCAATGCCCCGGTGGAAGGGTCCGGCGCCTGTCCCGCATGGATTACTCGCGTGGCGAAAGCGCGTGGCGCGGCGGTTTCATCGTGCTGGCTCATGGTAGGGACCTGCGTAAGTGATTGAGCATGTCGACGCGGGTGATGATGCCGTGGAAGCCCGAGGCGTCTTGGATGATCGCCACCAGCCCACGGTCGAGCTCGGCCTGCAGTTCAGCCAGACTGGCGCTGGGAGGCAGGGTCTCCAGCGTGCCGGTCATCGCGCTGGCCACGTTCATATGGAAGTGCGAAGCCTCTTCGTGCACGCCAAGCAGGATATCGGACTCGTCGATCACCCCGACCAGCCGCTGTCCGCCCACCAGCACCGGCAATTGCGACACATCAGCCAGGCGCATGCGCTGGAAGGCAGTTAGCAGCGTGTCGTCCGGGCCTACGCTGATCACCCGGCCATCCTCGAAGCGCCGCGCGATCAAGTCGCGCAGATCGCCGTAGCGCTTGCGCGCAAGCAAGCCCTGATCGGTCATCCACTGGTCGTTGTAGACCTTCGACAGGTAGCGGGTGCCGGTGTCGCAGACGAAGCTGACTACCCGCTTCGGCTCGGTTTGCTCGCGGCAGTAGCGCAGTGCCGCCGCCAGTAACGTGCCGGTTGAAGAGCCGCCGAGAATGCCTTCGGCGCGCAGCAGTTGGCGGGCATGATCGAAGCTTTCTTCATCGCTAATGGAATAGGCCTGGCGCACGCTGGAAAAGTCGGCAATAGACGGAATGAAGTCCTCACCGATGCCCTCGACCGCCCAGGAGCCGGGCGTACCCAGGTTGCCGCTGCGGCTGTATTCGGCGACCACCGATCCGAGCGGGTCGGCCAGCACGATGGTCAGGTTTGGCTGCACGCGGCGAAAGAAGCGGGTCAACCCCGTCAGCGTGCCGGCCGAGCCGACGCCGACGACGATGGCATCCAGATCATGCTGGGTCTGTGCCCAGATCTCCGGAGCGGTGCTGCATTCGTGGGCCAAAGGGTTGGCCGGATTATTGAACTGATCGGCGAAGAAGGCGTCGGGAATCTCCTGCGCCAGCCGCGCCGCAACATCCTGGTAGTAATCGGGATGGCCCTTGCCGACATCGGAGCGGGTGATATGCACTTCGGCACCCATCGCCTTCAGATGCAGGATTTTCTCGGTGGACATCTTGTCCGGCACCACCAACACCACCCGATAACCCTTGGCGCGGCCGACCAGAGCCAGGCCGAGGCCGGTGTTGCCGGCGGTGGCCTCGACGATGGTGCCGCCGGGTCGCAGACGGCCGTCGCGCTCGGCAGTGTCGATCATCGCAAGGCCGATTCGATCCTTGATCGAACCGCCGGGGTTCTGCGATTCAAGCTTGAGAAACAGCGTGCACGGGCCGGTATCCAAGCGGCTGACGCGCACCAGCGGCGTATTGCCGATCAGCTCGAGCACGGCGGGACGGGAGTCGTTCGGCATGTCGTCACCTCGCTGCGGTAATTCGCACTGGATGAACGGCAACTTGCGGCGAATCGTGGCGTGCCCGTCGCAGGAAATGCCTCACTTGGAAAATAAGCAGTGAATGCACAACCCGCAACCTGGAGGACAAGCCATGCATACAGTCGGCCATAGTCGGCCATCGCCTTTATCTCGTTGGCGTGCGGCAATATCCCAAGGCGATTTGCAATGCGGCGGCGACCAGCCTGTTCGACATTCTCCTAACCCCGTTGCTGGTGGCCCTGTTGTCGGTGCCCAAGGTGATGGGCGGTTCGACCATAAACGCCATCGGCACCGTCACCCTGCAACTGCTGTTGCCGATCATTTTGCTGGGTAAATCGCCTGGCGCTGGATCGGAGATTGGGTGACCCGCAACTAGAACTGGCTGTGCTCCGGCTTCCAGTGATCGGCAAAAACACCCATGCCGCGCGCACCTGCGGCATGGGTGTTTTTGTCTGGAGCAAGCTTCGCTTCAGAACAGTTCCATCTGCCCGTCCACTAAGCGTTGGAAGTCGCTGTGTACGAAGGGCAGGATAGCGTCGGCCACAGGTTTGAGCTGGCGCGTCACGTAGTGGTCGTAGTCGATGGGCGCCTGGCGGTTCTCCAGGGGCTCGGGGCCGGTAACGGTGATCACGTAACTGATCCAGCCACCGCGCTGGTACTGCAGCGGGCGTCCCTGGCGGGCGTTGAACGCATCGGCCAGCCGCGCCGCCTTCACATGGGGCGGCACGTTGCGCTCGTAGTCTTC
>CAYPFO010000020.1:0-51962 GCA_964410065.1 uncultured Pseudomonas sp. | reverse complement strand
TTGCGGATGCCGTTCTTCACGCGCTCGCGCACCGGCGCCCAGTCCAGGGACTCGGTCAGGTCGACGTCAATGTACTTCTGGCCACGGGCCTCGATGAGGATCTGCTGCGAGTCCAGCGGCAGGATGCCCTGGCTCCACAGCGAACCCTGGAAGGTCTCGTAGGCGCCGCGCTCGTCGGCCAGGTCGCAGGACGCCTGGATGGCGTAGTAGCTGACTGCTTCCATGGACGCGTCGGCGAATTCGATGGCCGCGTCGGAACCGTAGGCGATGTGCTGCAGGTACAGCGCATCCTGGAAGCCCATGATGCCCAGGCCCACCGGACGGTGCTTGAGGTTCGAGTTACGCGCCTGCGGCACGCTGTAGTAGTTGATGTCGATAACGTTATCGAGCATGCGGACCGCGGTGCGCACGGTGCGTTCCAGCTTGGCGGTGTCCAGCTTGCCGTCCTTGATGTGGTTCGGCAGGTTGACCGAGCCCAGGTTGCAGACGGCGATTTCGTCGGCATTGGTGTTCAGGGTGATCTCGGTGCACAGGTTGGAGCTGTGGACCACGCCCACGTGCTGCTGCGGACTGCGCAGGTTGCACGGGTCCTTGAATGTGATCCACGGGTGGCCGGTCTCGAACAGCATCGAGAGCATCTTGCGCCACAGGTCTTTGGCCTGAACGACCTTGTGCAGTTTGATCTTGCCGTAGGTGGCCAGGGCTTCGTAGTACTCGTAGCGCTCCTCGAAGGCCTTGCCGGTCAGGTCGTGCAGGTCGGGCACGTCGGAGGGCGAGAACAGCGTCCAGGGGCCGTCGTGGAACACGCGCTTCATGAACAGGTCGGGCACCCAGTTGGCGGTGTTCATGTCGTGGGTGCGGCGACGGTCGTCACCGGTGTTCTTGCGCAGCTCGAGGAATTCCTCGATGTCCAGGTGCCAGGTTTCCAGGTAGGCGCAGACCGCGCCCTTGCGCTTGCCGCCCTGGTTGACCGCGACGGCGGTGTCGTTGACCACTTTCAGGAAGGGCACGACGCCCTGGGACTTGCCGTTGGTGCCCTTGATGTAGGCGCCCAGTGCGCGCACCGGGGTCCAGTCGTTGCCCAGGCCGCCGGCGAATTTGGACAGCAGGGCGTTGTCGCGAATGGCGTTGTAGATGCCGCCCAGGTCGTCCGGCACGGTGGTCAGGTAACAGGAGGACAACTGCGGGCGCAGGGTGCCGGCGTTGAACAGCGTCGGCGTGGAGGCCATGTAGTCGAAGGACGACAACAGGTTGTAGAACTCGATGGCGCGCTCTTCCTTGTTCTTCTCTTCGATCGCCAGGCCCATGGCCACGCGCATGAAGAACACTTGCGGCAGCTCAAAACGCACGCCGTCCTTGTGGATGAAGTAGCGGTCGTAGAGGGTCTGCAGGCCCAGGTAGGTGAACTGCTGGTCGCGCTCGTGATCGATCGCGGCGCCCAGTTTGGCCAGGTCATAGCCCTTGAGCTTGGGATCGAGCAGCTCGAATTCCACGCCCTTTTCTACGTAGGCGGGCAGCGCCTTGGCGTAGATCTCGGCCATTTCGTGGTGGGTGGCGGCCTTGGCCACGTCGAGGAAGTCCAGCGCCTCGGCGCGCAGGGTGTCGAGCAGCAGGCGGGCGGTGACGTAGGAGTAGTTCGGCTCGCGTTCCACCAGGGTGCGCGCGGTCATCACCAGGGCGGTGTTGACGTCTTTTTGCGCGACGCCGTCGTAGAGGTTCTTCAGGGTTTCGCGTTCGATCAGCGCACCATCCACCTCGGCCAGGCCTTCACAGGCTTCGCGGATGATGGTCTGCAGGCGGCCCAGGTCCAGCGGACGCTGGGTGCCGTCGGCCAGGGTGATGCGGATGCTCGGGTGCGGTTGGGCAACGCCCTTGCCGGTTTCGGCGCTGCGCTTGCGTTCCTGGGCACGGGATTCGCGGTACAGGACGTAGTCGCGGGCGACTTTCTGCTCGCCGGCACGCATCAGCGCCAGTTCGACCTGGTCCTGGATGTCTTCGATATGCAGGGTGCCGCCGGACGGCATGCGACGCTTGAAGGTGGCGGTGACCTGCTCGGTCAGGTGGCGAACAGTCTCATGGATGCGCGAAGAAGCGGCCGCCTGGCCGCCTTCCACTGCGAGAAACGCCTTGGTGATGGCTACGGTGATCTTGTCATCGGTGTAGGGCACCACGGTGCCGTTGCGCTTGATCACGCGCAGCTGACCCGGCGCGGTGGCGCTCAGGTCCTGGCGGGTTTCAACAGGCTGCACATTGGCCTGTGTCTCGCGAGTGGTATCGGTTTGCATGGGGATCTCCGCGTCTCCAATGGTGGGCACCTGTTGATTTGGGCGCCTCACGTCTTACTGCTAAAACAAAAACGCGCACGCCTGCGAAATGCGCCGGCGTGGGCATGGGTAATTCGGAAAGGGTCTGGCCTACACGTCAAAATGCCTTCCTGGCGCCCAGTCCGCTGGAGGTAAACCTCCAACACAACCCCTAGTGGTTGCTTAAGGTTGCTTCGCTGCTGCCACTCGCTGTCGAGGGGAGCATGCGAGGCAACCTCGATCCGGTCTGCGATCAGTCCGTCAGGGGTTGCAGAAACAAGGTGTTTGAGCTAGTCGGTCGAGCTCTTTTCGGTCTCGTCCGTTAGAGTTCTGTAGTGCCTACTGGTTCATCTGAACACAATATGTGGGGGTCTTGGCTGAATGATATACAGGATATTGATTGCGAATGGGCGTGGCAAGATAGCGGGCAATGGCCAGCTGTGGATAAGCCTGTGGGTTTCCTTTGCGTAACCGGCTGTAACGGGCGTCTGCGCGATCTTTGCCGTTTTTGTCATTTTGAGACCCTGGCGGCAGAGTTTTTTCGTCGTCGGGGCAAAACACTATATGTTGTGTTTCCCCTGTAAAAATGGCATGGCCTGTGCAGACGTGGGCAGATTGCTACAATGCCGGCCTTTTTCGGCTGTATCGATATGGAGGGCGGGCGTGCATGGAACAGGACTGCTGGCGAATCTTGATCGTCGAGGATGACTTGCGCCTGGCCGAGCTGACCCGCGATTACTTGGTCGCCCACAGCCTGCGGGTGGATATCGAGTCTGACGGCGCCCGGGCGGCGGCGCGCATCATGGATGAGCGCCCCGATCTGGTGATTCTCGACCTGATGCTGCCCGGCGTGGACGGGCTGTCGATCTGCAAGCAGGTACGCCCGGCGTACGCAGGGCCGATCCTCATGCTCACCGCGCGCACCGACGACACGGACCAGGTGCAGGGGTTGGAGTCCGGCGCCGACGATTATGTGTGCAAGCCGGTGCGCCCACTGGTGCTGCTGGCGCGTATTCGCGCCTTGCTGCGCCGTCGCGAGGGTGCCGGCGAAGTGGAGGGCACGCCGCAACGCCTGGAGTTCGGCACTCTTCGCCTGGACAACGCCCGCCGCGAGGCCTGGCTGGGCGAGGAATTGATCGAACTGACCGGCGCCGAGTTCGACCTGCTCTGGCTACTGGCGGTAAATGCCGGGCGGATCCTGTCTCGCGAGGAAATCTTCAACGCCCTGCGCGGTATCGAGTACGACGGCCAGGACCGTTCCATCGACGTACGCATCTCGCGCATCCGCCCAAAAATCGGCGACGATCCGGTGCTGCCGCGCCTGATCAAGACCATTCGCGGCAAGGGCTATCTGTTCGTGCGCGAGGCGGCCGAGGAGCTGTAGTCGCGCGGGTACTGCTGTTTTATGTAGGAGCGAGCGTGCTCGCGATGGCCGCTCTGGCGCAGTGATTCGCCAGCAAGCTGGCTCCTACAGTTATTGGCCAGACGCTGCGTGCCTGTTTTTCTATTTAATGGACTGCCCGTGAACTCGATCTTCCTGCGCATTTATGCCGGCATGCTCGCCACCCTGGTACTGGTCGCGTTGTTGGGCGTGGGCAGCCTGCAACTGGTCAATGGCCTGCGCCTGGATCATTACCGCGAGCGGTTGGCCAGCGGCACCTTTCATTTGATGGCCGACAACCTGGCGCCGATGAATGCCGTGGAGCGTCAGCGGGCCACGGCGTTGTGGGAGCGCATGCTGGGCGTTCCGCTGCGCTTGCAAACTTTTTCCGAAGTGCCGCTGGACGCACCGTCTCGTGGTCGTCTGCTGCGCGGTCATGTGCTGGTGCAGAAAAGTGGCACGCAACCCTCGATGGTCTATGTGCTGGTCAGCCAGGCGGAGCAGTTGCTGCTCACCGCCAGCGTGGGACAGATCAGCGAACAGCTGGCGCGCGCCACGCTGTATCTGCTGATGGATGAACTGGCGCGTTACCCCATGAGCGAGCAGCCACGCCGACTGGAGACATTGAAGGTCGAGAAGGACTTCGGCTTCGCGGTGAACCTGCTGCCCATCGAGCGCATTGACATGGACGCCGACCAGCGCCGACGGGTCGCCGAGGGCGATACGGTGATGGCGCTGGGCAGTGGCGGCGAGTCGATCCGGGTGATTGCCAGCATGGTGGCCTCGCCCTGGGTTCTCGAGCTGGGCCCGTTGTACCGCATGAATGCCTATCCACCACACCTGCTGGTGTTGTTCGTGGCGCTGGGCCTGAGCCTGATCGGGCTGACGTTGTATTGGCTAGTGCGGCGCCTGGAGCGTCGATTGCGCGGCCTGGAAGCCGCCGCTACGCGAATCGCCGCCGGCAGTCTCGAAACCCGCGTTCCGGAGGTGGGTACCGATTCGGTGGGCCGCCTGGCCGTGGCCTTCAACGTCATGACTGAACACTTGCAGCGGTTGCTGTCGATGCAGCGCGAGCTGGTACGTGCGGTGTCCCATGAATTGCGTACACCGGTAGCGCGGCTGCGTTTCGGCCTGGAGATGGTCGGCGAGGCGCCGGATGCCGCCAGCCGGGGCAAGTACCTGGCGGGCATGGACCACGATATTCAGGAGCTGGACCGGCTGGTGGACGAAATGCTGGTTTACGCGCGTTTGGAGCAAGGCTCGCCGGCATTGAATTTCCAACAGGTCATGCTCGAAGCGCTGCTCGATCAGGTGATCGACGAGCTGGCCCCGCTGCGGGCCTACGTGCGCATCGAACGCGGGCTTTGGCAGCCGGCGCAGGATGGCTCGGGCAGTATGGTCGAAGCCGAGCCGCGTTACCTTCACCGCGCGGTGCAGAATCTGGTGAGCAATGCCTTGCGCCACGCCGAATCCAGGGTGCGCGTCAGTTACACGGTGGGGACCAACCGCTGCCGCATCGATATCGAGGATGACGGGCCGGGCGTACCGGAAGAAGCCTGGGAACGAATCTTCACCACGCCGTTCCTGCGTCTGGATGACAGCCGAACCCGTGCCTCCGGTGGCCATGGGCTGGGGTTGTCCATCGTGCGCCGCATCATCTACTGGCACGGCGGCCGCGCCCTGATCGGCCGCAGCGCGCTGGGCGGCGCGCAGTTCAGCCTGGTCTGGCCGCGCCGCCAGCATGAAGGCGAACAGTAAGCGCCGGGCATTTCAGGTAGGCGGTGGGCCGCCCGGCCACGCCGCAGCAGGGCGAGACCGATATGAATGAAGTAGGGCGGCGTCGCTCGCTGCACGGTGTTGGGATGGAAAACACAACGTTTCACGAGCACCCCGCCAGCGGAGCATCAGGCTAAAAGATGGGCTGTCCGGCGGCTCAAGCGTTTATCTATGCAGCCAGCAACGGACGAGGAGCCCTAAACGGTGAACATGAACGTTGTCGGCCTCAGTCACGCCGCTTCCTTGGCAAATTCCACCTGATAACGCTCCATCAGTACGCGGTTGTCATGCTGCCAGGGGTGGAAGTCGCGGCGGTAGAAATCCAGGTAGTCGCGTACCAGCGGGCGAAAAATGCCACGGCTGCCCCACAGCCAACCCAGGCCGTCGCGCCAGACCCGCCAGTTCCACAGCAGGCCATCGCACTTGAGCATGTGGCGCATCCCTTTGAGGGTGTCCCAGGTGAAGAAGAGGGTGCTCTGCACCATGGCCCGGCGGCGCAGCCAGGGACTGCCGCTTACCTGCTGATACACGTCGAAGGCCACCGCCTTGTGCTCGGTTTCCTCCAGTGCATGCCAGCGCCACAGACGGGCCAGGCGCGGATCGGCGCCGTCCATCCAGGCGGGATTGCTGAGCAGGGCATTGGCCAGGATTGCGGTCAGGTGTTCCACCGCGCAGGTGGCGGCCAATTGCAGCTCGGGTGACAGATGCCGTTGGACGAATGCGAGGCGTCGCTGCAAGCCGCCCTCCAGGTAATCGATGTCGTAACCCAGGTCGCGCAGGCGTTGGTTGTAGTCCTTATGCTCACGGCTGTGATGGCCTTCCTGGCCGATAAAACCACGTATCTCTTCACGCAATTGGGGGTCTTCGATCCGGTCGCGAAACAGCCGCACGGAGTCGATGAAGAAGCGTTCGCCATCGGGGAACAGCACCGACATGGCATTGAAAAAGTGACTCTTGAATGCATCGCCACTGTGCCAATGGCGCGGCAAGGGGCTGGGCAGGTCAAAATCCGGCTGGCGCGGGCGGATGTGCAAGCCTTCAGGGGTTAGACGGGACATGGACGGCTCCGGCATTGAGGAGGAATGGCTATGGCGAGTCCATCTTTGCTATTCATCACCAAGACTCGTACCGATCTTTAGCAGGGCTGAATTGCAGATTCCAGGAGACTGTCGGCGTGCCGAAGCCGCACCAATGGAATAAGCTGCGAACCATGAACTACTTGGCACATCTGCACCTGGGCGGGCCGGCGCCGGCGCAACTGCTTGGCAGCCTGTATGGCGATTTCGTCAAAGGCCGGCTGGAAGGTCGTTATCCTGCGGACATCGAGGCGGCGATCCGTCTGCATCGACGCATCGATATGTTTACCGACAGCCATCCGCTTATTTTTGAGGCCCGGATGCGCTTTCCTGCTGCGCGGCGGCGCACCTCGGGCATTCTGCTCGACCTGTTTTTCGACCATTGCCTGGCCCATGCCTGGGATGATTACGCCAGCGAGCCGCTGCCGGCCTTCACCACGCGGGTTTACCAGGTGCTGGCCAATGAGGCGCACCTGCCGGGGCACCTGGCACAAATTGCACCGCGCATGGCCGCGCAGGACTGGCTGGGGAGTTACCGTGATTTCACCGTGCTGGAGCGAGTGGTTGCCAGCATGCGTCGGCGCTTGTCGCGCCCCGCGCTGCTGGACGATGCCGAGCGGGAACTGGAGCGCCTGTATGAGCCGCTGTGTGAGGACTTCCGGGCTTTCTATCCGGAGTTGATGGCCTTTGCCGAGCGCGAGCTCAATTCCTAACCCCGTAGGGTGGATGTCGCTTTTTTTACATCCACCAACCCCTGCTCGGTGGACAATGGAAAACGTTGTCCACCCTACAGTAGCCCTGCGCAAATCAGCTTCGTAGGGTGGATGTCGCCTTTTCACATCCACCAATTAACTCTTGCTCGGCGGACAATGGAAAACGATGTCCACCCACAAGTAGCCCCCGCAAACCAGGCAGAGTCAGGCGGCGTGCTTGAGGTTTTCGGCGGTGCCGAACAACGCCTGTTCCACCGCCGCCTGCGCCTGGCGGGCCAGTTCGTTGCGGCTGCGGCCCTGGGTGTCCAGCGGCGCCAGCAGATAAATATCCACGTCGGCCATATCGCTGCGCAGCAGACGGCGCAGGTGGTTGAGGAGATCGTCGTCGCCGATGAACGGGGCGATGGGGTCTGGTTCACCCTGGCGTCGGTAGCGGATCGCGACCGGCTGGACGGCCACGCCAGCGTCGATCGCGCCGGACAGCAGTCGGCCATGGAAGGTGCGCACGGCGGTGCCATCGGTACTGGTGCCTTCGGGAAACAGCATCACCGAACCGGGCTGGCGCAGGCGTTCGGCCAGTTGCTCGGCGACCCGCCCGCTGTCGCCGGCGCCGCGCCGAATGAACAGCGTGCCCCCGTGCAGGGCCAGCCAGCCGGCCAAGGGCCACTGACGGACCTCGGCCTTGGCCAGAAAGGCCAGGGGCGCCAGTTGACCGAGCAGCGGGATATCGGTCCAGGACACATGGTTGCCGACCCACAGCATGGGGGTGTCGGGCAGCTCGCCATGCACCCTGATGCGAAACGGCAGGGCACCGGCCAGCCGCCCATGAAACCAGCGCGTCAGACGTTGGCGCCGCGCCGGGCGCGGGCCAATGCCCAGACGATTCAAAAGCGCCACCGCGCCGGCCAGCAGCGCACCGAGAGCGATCACCAGCAGCAGGCGCAGCAGGCGCCCCGGATAACGCAGCACTGTCACACGGCCGCCTTGAAGTGCCGGGCATAACGCGGGCACAGGTCTTCGCGCTTGAGCAGGATGAACACGTCGGCGACCTGGAAGTCGGCGTCCCAGCAGGGCTCGCCGCAGATTTTCGCGCCCAGGCGCATGTAGGCCTTGAGCAATGGCGGCAGTTCGGCAATCACGTTGTCCGGCAGGCTCAGCGTCGGCAGCGGCGTTTTCGGTTCGGCATGCAGGTTGTCCGTGCACAGGTAGCGTTCGCGCAGGCGCTGCATCACGGCCTGGGCCTGCACGCCGCCGTCGCGCATGGGAATGCTGGCGCAGCCCATCAGGTAGCGGTAGTCGCCCTGGTTGAGGACGTCCGCCAGTTCGCCCCAGAGCACGCCAATGGTGGCGCCGTTGCGGTAACGGGCATCCACGCAGGTGCGGCCGATTTCCAGTAGCGGGCCTTTGAGTGCGCTCAGGCCATGCAGGCGAAACTCATCTTCACTGTAGAAGCGTCCCAGACGCCGGGCGGCGTGATGATTCAGCAGGCGGGTGGTGGCGACCAATTCCCCGGATTCATGGTCGCGCACGCCGATGTGCTGACAGTGGGGATCGTAGTCGTCTTGATCCAAGCCCTGTTCGCCACCCTGTAGTTGGGCGCCGAATTCATGGCTGAACACGCGAAAACGCAGAGCCTGGGCTTCGCGCAGAGCCTGATCGCCGATCAGGCGCTCGGCCTGCAGGCGGCTGGGGGTGGAAATCGCACGACGGGCGATGCAAGTCATGTTGCTGCTCCTCTGCCGGCTGTGGCCGGTCGACCTGGTTGGCAGGGCCGATGCTAGGCATGCAGGGTGGCGAGGCGGTTACGGTTGCATGACGCCTGCATGACAGCGTGCGGCGATCCGGTTGCCGGCGTAATCAGGGCTACGCTTGCCAGAGGCTGCACCTGTTCAGTCGTGGCTGCGGCGAAACGGGAACAGCCCTTTAGCGAACGACTTTTTTCTGTAACGGTCCATGTGTGGCGGGTCGGCAGCATGAAGAAACCTGTCGCAATCCGGCCCGCAGCCGAACGGAGGAAGCTGTGCATATCGCTGATATGACCATGTTTTATGCGCCGGCCAGTGGCGGAGTGCGTACTTATCTGGATGCCAAACACCGGCGGCTGCGTCTGTATCCCGGTGTGCAGCACAGCCTGCTGATACCGGGCAATGTCTATCGGCAGCACGACGGCATTTACCAAATTCCCACGCCGCCGCTGCCGTTCGCCAAGGGGTATCGCTTTCCCATCCGGCGCACGCCCTGGCGCAATGTGCTGCGCGCCTTGCAGCCGGACGTGATCGAGGTGGGCGATCCCTACCTGACCGCCTGGGCGGCACTGGATGCCGGCCGGCGCCAGGATGTGCCGGTGATAGGTTTTTATCATTCCGACCTGCCGTTGCTGGTGCGCAACCGTATCGGCTCGTGGCTGGACACCAATCTGGATGCCTATGTCGCCCGGCTCTACGGCAGTTTCGACCGGGTGCTGGCGCCGAGCCGGGTCATGGCCGACAAGCTGTGCCGGCTTGGCGTGCGCAATGTCTACGTGCAGCCGTTGGGTGTGGACCTGGAGGCGTTTCGGCCAGAATTGCGCGATGCCGGCCTCAAGCGTCAGCTGGGGTTGGACGAGTCGGTTCGGCTGCTGATATTCGCTGGGCGCGGCTCACGGGAAAAGAACCTGCCGGTGTTGCTGGAGTGCGTGCAGCAGTTGGGCAAGGACTATCACCTGTTGCTGGTGGGGTCGGACATGCCCACACGGGTTCCGCACAACGTGTCGGTCATCAACCATTTCTGCCCACTGGGTGAAGTGGCGCGGTTGATGGCGAGCAGCGATGCGTTGCTGCATGCCGGCGACCAAGAAACCTTCGGCCTGGTGGTGCTGGAAGCCATGGCCAGCGGAATCCCGGTGGTGGCGGTGCGCGCCGGTGCACTGGAGGAAATCATTCCGCGCCATTGCGGGCGATTGTGTCGTCCCAATGACGGGCGGGCCATGGCCGATGCGGTGCGTGAATTGTTCGAAGACGATGCGCCGCTGATTGGCTGGCAGGCGCGCCACCATGTCGAAGCCCAGCATGCCTGGGATGCGGTGATTGCCGGGTTGCTCGCTCATTATCATGCGGTACTGGGCTCGACCGAGTTCGAGGCGGTGGTGCATGGCTGAGCGTTATTTCTTGGCAGTCCTGCACGATGTGGCGCCGCAAACCTGGGCGGATTATCAACCGTTGCTCGCCACACTGGATGCTTGGAACGTGCCGCTGACCTGGCTGGTGGTACCTGACTTTCATCATTGCCAGCCTTTGCATGAATACGGCGGGTTCCGCCAGCGGCTCGACCAGCGCCTGGCGCTAGGTGACGAATTGGCGCTGCATGGCTTGTTTCATTGCGACGATCAGCCGTCGCCGCGCACGCCCAGGGAATGGTTCATGCGCCGTGTGTTTACCCATGAAGGTGAGTTCTATCAGCTTGACGAGGCCCAGGCCCGCCAGCGCCTGGAGGCCGGAATCGAGGCGTTTCGTCTTTCGGGTTGGCCTCTGCAGGGCTTCGTCGCCCCGGCTTGGCTGATGAGCAGAGGCACGCGTCAGGCGTTGAGCCGCTCGGGCTTACGCTACACCAGCGATGCGCGGCATCTGTATCTGTTGCCGGAGTATCGGACGCTGGCCGCTCCAGGCCTGGTGATGAGTTCTCGCAGCGCATGGCGGCGCAGGCTTTCGAAAAGGTATTGCGAACGGCTGCTGCGGCGTTACCGGTATTCGCCGGTGCTGCGCCTGGGGCTGCATCCGCAGGATTTGCGCCAGCCGGCCAGCGGTAACTATTGGCTGGCCGTGATACAGCGCCTGTTGGACGAGGGGCGGGTGCCACTGACCAAACAGGCATGGATTGAACGTCAGGCGGGCGGGCATGGTGTTTCATGAGCCGTGGATTATGGCTCTTGCTGTGCGCGTTGCTGGCCGCCGCCCTAATCCCGCTGTTGTTCGGTGGAGGAGAGCTGTGGAATCGCTTGCGAGCGTTTCCGCCAGGCCTGTTGCTGATCATGCTGGGTATGATCGTGCTGTGCTGGAATCTCAACGCGTTGCGCTTGCGCCTGTTGCTGGGCTGGCGACGTATTGGGCAGGGCCGGGCACTGGGTGTGGTCATGGCCACCGAATTTGCCATTTGCGCCACGCCGGCGGGAGCGGGTGGACCCTTGACGCTGATGGCCCTGCTGATGCGCCATGGCGTACGACCGGCGCAAGGCACGGCAATTTATGCGGTGGAGCAACTGGGCGATCTGCTGGTATTTGCCTGTGCGCTGGTGGGGATTTTGCTGTTCGGCCTGTTCAACGCGCTGAGTTCTCGGCTGGACTGGATGCTGGGTGTCAGCATGGTCTTGCTGGGAGGGGGGCTGGTGCTGATCGGCCTGGCGGCTTGGTATCACCGGGTGCTGCTGCGCTTCAGTGGTTATCTGCTGGCACGTCTGGGCGTGTCCTGGCGGCGGCGGTTGCGCTGGGGGCGCAGAGTGCTGGGCTTTCGCAACGCCTTGCGCGACAGCCTGCGCTTGCCGAGGAGGATTCTTTTCGGAGTGTTCTTGCTTACCCTGGCCCATTGGTTGTTGCGCTACAGCGTGCTGTACCTGACGCTGCGCGGGCTGGGCGATACGCTGCCCTGGGCGTGGACGTTTCTGATTCAGGTATTGGCCCTGGGGGCGGGGCAGCTGAGTCTGTTGCCGGGCGGCGCCGGCAGCGCTGAACTGGCCTCGGTGGCGTTGTTGACGCCTATGGTGGGCAAGTCCAGCGCGGCGGCGGCGATCCTGATCTGGCGCGCGGTGACCTACTACTTCTATCTGATCGCGGGCGCGCCTTTATTTCTACATCTGGCCGGACGGCCGCTGCTCAGGAGGCTGGTGCGTTTTCGCCAGCCCTGAGCCCTGCGGTAAGTGCCGCTTACTTCTTGCCGATGGTGATGTGACGCTTGGGGGTCCAGGATTGACCACTGACGCCCTTGTCGATCTCTTGGATTTCTCCGCCGGACTTCAGAAAGGCTGCGATCTGGGCATCCAGGGATTCGCTGGTGGAGGTGGCGGCAGCGGGTTTGGAGGTCCGGTTGGAGCCTTTGATGCGCGTGGGAGCTTTTACGGCTGCTGTGGCGGGTGTACTGGTGGACATGTCTGCTGATCCTCAGTGAAGAAGTGAACACCTGAACGGCAAAAAACACGAAAAACGGCCGAAGAGCCGGTTTGAGTGGTAGCCGATTGAGTTGTGAACTTCACCGCCTGCGTGTTGAAGACGTGCCAGGGAGTGAAGAGGTGGTGGCCTTCTGTGAAGCCTCTGGAGGGGCGGCATGTGAAGCTGTTGCGCTTCGTCTGCGCTCCGGTTGCATTGAAGGAACGATTGCGAGTTGGCGAACTGGAATTCGCGGGACAATGGGAGGCCGAAAATGCAACACAGCCGCTCCACCATACGCGTTGGGCACACAATTAGCCAGAGACTTGTGGTTTATTCGTCCAGCGGCTCAGTAAAACAGACGAGAAAAACACGCAACTGGACGATATCTAACACGTTTCTGCAGCGAACCGGGCGAAGCGTTTTTGCCCTAGGCCCAAGGGTTCAGCAAAGAGATCGCGAGACATCTTTGATGATGCTTCGACACGTTCAGGTGGGGTTTCGTGAGTTGGCTGTCCCCAGGGACACCAGCGGCTTGCTTTGCTGGTATCGCTTTAGCCGTTCTGCCAGAACGCCAGGAAGAGGCGCCTTGAGGTGGAAGCCTTGTCGCTGGTAAAACATCTGCAAGTCGGGGTGACAGAACAGCCAGATCGGCCCTTCGGTTCGGGCAATGACTTGCTGCAACAAGCGGCTGGCAACGCCCCGTCCGCGCGCATGGGAGGCTACCCATAGGCTGGTGAGCCAGTGGCCATTTTCCACCGGACTCAAGCACAGGCCGGCGATGATTTCGTCGCGTCGGGCTACCCAGAGATGCGTTGCCTGGCCGGCGCGCATGGGGCTGCGTTGGGCACGGTAGAACTTGTCCAGCAGGGGGCGCTGGGCCGGGGCAAGCGGGCTGATCTGGAGGTCGGGCATTGCTGGGCGGGATGGACAGGAGGGCGCGTATTCTAACCGGCACTGTCGGTTGGCTGCACACGACCGAGGCACAAGGCAGGAGTGTGGCCGATGACGTTAAAGGACTTGCTGTTGGCGTTGGTGGTAATCATCGCCTGGGGGCTGAATTTTGTGGTCATCAAGGTTGGCCTGCAGGACATACCGCCTTTGCTGCTGGGCGCCTTGCGCTTTTTGCTGGTGGTGTTTCCGGCGATCTTCCTTATCCGTCGTCCGCAGGTGCCGTGGCGCTGGTTGCTGGCCTACGGCCTGACCATCTCGCTGGGCCAGTTTGCCTTCCTGTTTTCGGCCATGGCCGTGGGTATGCCGGCAGGGTTGGCGTCGCTGGTATTGCAGGCGCAGGCCTTCTTTACGCTGCTGTTCGCCGGACTGTTTCTGGGCGAGCGGCTACGGCGAGTCACCTTGTTTGGTTTGCTGGTAGCGGCGGCGGGGCTGGCGCTGATTGGCCTGCAAGGCGGTGGGAACATGACCCTGGCGGGCTTCGTGCTGACCTTGTGTGCGGCGTCGATGTGGGCGCTGGGAAATGTGGTGACTCGCCACATTGGCCGGGTGGATATCCTTGGCCTGGTAATCTGGGGAGCGCTGGTGCCACCCGTGCCGTTTCTGGCGTTGTCCACCTGGCTGGAAGGGCCGGCCGTCATCGAACAAGCTCTACGTGGCATCAGCCTGGATTCGCTGCTGGCCATCGCCTACCTGGCGTTTGTCGCCACCATGTTGGGATATGGGCTCTGGGGGCGCCTCTTGACGCGCTATCCGGCTACTCAGGTCGCACCCTTCTCGCTGCTGGTGCCGGTGGTCGGGATCGGTTCCTCAGCGTTGCTTCTTGGAGAACGATTGGCACCGCTGCAATGGGCGGGCGCGGTGCTGGTCATGGCGGGGCTGCTGATCAATGTGTTCGGTGCGCGCTGGCTCGGGAGGTTGCGCGCCGGTTAGGTGAGAGCGGATCGGGCATAAAAACCCTCGCTCGGAACCGGGCGAGGGTTGCGGGTAGCGCCTTACGGCGTGGCGCTGTGACTGCCCAGCAACGTCGAAGTGCCGGTTTTCTTGGCGTGTTTGGCCAGGCGTTTTTCCTTGGCGTTCTTCAGCGGTTTTTTCTTCGCCTGTTTGCGTGAGTCGTGACTTTTCATGGCCTGTTACCTCTGGAAAATAGAGAGTCAACATGTGCGTTCCGTCACCCCTTCCTCCCCAGGCCGCATGAGCCTGTAAAACGTTCATTTCAAGAATAGTTCGCCGCTAGCATAGGTTGTGAGTGAGCGACGGAATGGCTTGAAAACTGTGCGGGGGAGCAGGAGTGGAGCGGCTGATCGGTGCCAAGAAGGGAATTCTCCGGCCTGCCAGGCAAAGGTGCGCTGGACCGGATGATCGCTCCGCTTTGGCGGGCGGAGCGACCAGCATCATTCAGGGCAATGGCCCAGAACGCAAGCAGCATTCATAACGCTTGACCTGTACTGCCTGCGATTTGGTGTGAATGCCGGGTTACTCCGGCTTGCTTTTGAGCAGGTCAGCCAGGCCGGCGAGGCCCTTGAAGGTTTCCTTGGGGCCTTGGCCGCCGCCGGGTGTGGCTTCGGCAAAATATTGGTTGTCGGTGTAGCGGGAGTGTTCGTTGTCGTGGCAGAACAGACACAACAATTCCCAGTTCGAGCCGTCTTCGGGATTGTTGTCGTGGTTATGATCCTTGTGGTGAACGGTCAGCTCGCTCAGCCGTTTGCCGGAAAATTCCCGCGCGCAGCGACCGCAGACCCAAGGATACATTTTCAATGCTTTTTCCCGATAACCCTGTTCACGCTGGCTGTAGGGAATGCTCGATTTGTTGCTCATGGCGAGTCCTGCTCGACGATGTGAAAGAGAGGCGTAGTTGACGTCGGACGCTCGCCTCAGTCAATACGCTCAGCCGCGCTGGCGCTGGGTCAAGCCTTTGAGGAAATTGCGCAGCACCTGATCACCACAGGGCCGGTAGTTTTTGTGGCCGGGTTTGCGGAACAGGGCGCTGAGTTCGGCTTTGCCCATCGGCAGGCCGACAGAAACCAGCATGGCATGGATGTCTTCATCCTTGAGCTCGAAGGCGACGCGCAGTTTCTTGAGCACCTGGTTATTGGTGACCGGCGTTTCCACCTCGGCGAGGGGCGCATCCGGGCGTTGACCGCGCTTGTAGGTCACCAGGCCATTGAGCACATGGGCCAGGGCCACGTCGGGGCAGGGCAGATAACCCTCGTCTTCTTCGTGCTGCAAATAAGCGCTGATATCCGATTGATCAATCGGGTAACCGGCCAGCTGCGCGATCTTTTGCAACTCGGCATCGCTGATGTCGAGCAGGTAACGCAGACTGCGCAGGACGTCGTTGTGGGTCATTGGGTGCACTCTGGGGGGTGATTTGGGCGCGCAGTATACAGCCCGGACGCCAGGCTCCGGGGCCTGAACCCTCCGTCGATGCACCCAATGTTCAGATCATCTTTCTGAAACGGTTCCAGGTTTGCTGGCCGGCGATTATCCAGTACGGGCGGGCCTGGCCGACTCCGGCCTGCTGCATGTGAGGATGCTGCTGGATGATCCGCTCCAACACGGGCTCCTGGGAGGGTTCGACATCCACGAAAAAGACGTGCTCGCCCGCGCGCAAGCGATCCTGTAGTTGGCGAAAGTACTGGTTGGGCGTCTGAATGCCGAAAAGGCCGCCTTCCCACGTACTGAAGCCAAGCAGGACCAAAGCCAGGAAAATGAACGGAACCCAGCCGGCCGGGCTGTCTGTCCAACCGCTGAAGTAAGCAACCAGCAGCACCAGAATGGCCAGCGCCAAGCCGATATACAGGCCTCGGCGACCGGAGTTGACCACGTCGGTTTTCATCACCGAGGGCACGCTGTGGACGTGGTGGCGCTCAAGATCCGCATCCTGCTCACTCAGCACATGTATCTGTTCGGTGGCGATGCCGCTGGCTTCGAGCTCACGCTCGATCTGTTCCAGGTCATCCAGGTTACTGCTGATGTAGTAGTGGCGGTTCATAAGCACCTCTGCTGGGCGGATGAACCATCCCTGGTGAAGCGGCGAGTCAATGTGACTCACCTTGCAGTCTAGTACGTGGGTTTGAGCCCATTCGGCCCTGCGCTATGCTTCAGGCTATTCAAACAGGAGAAACAGTATGCGCAATGTGTTATTGGCCTTTGATGGCTCGGACAGTTCCAAGCGCGCGCTGCAATACGTCATCGATTTTGCTCGTGAATACAATGCGACCCTGGAGCTGCATCTGCTCAACGTGCAGCATGAGCCGATGGTGTACGGCGAATACATGACAGGTGACATCATCGAACAGGTTGGAAATTCGGTACGCGCCGAAGCCAGCAAGATTCTCGAATGGCCGGCCGCTCAACTTGCCGCGGCCGGTATTACTCACCAGACCCACACTGCGCTGGGCAACATTCCCGAGCAGATCGGCCTGGCTGCCAAAAAGCTCGGCTGTGACACTGTGGTCATGGGGACCCGCGGGCTGGGCAGCTTCACCGGCATGCTGATGGGCTCGGTGGCCACCCGGGTGGTTCACGAAGTGCCGATGCCGGTACTGCTGGTCAAGTAGCTTGGCATCAGGGCATCAGGGCATCAGGCATCAGGCATCAGGACATCGGGCAGCCACGCGCTTGCTGGCTTGCCTGATGTGCCCGTTCGGCTGGGACTCTCAGCTGCGCCAGCAAGTAGTCGGCAAAGGCTGCTGAATACGGTTGCAAGGCAATGGCGTCCTGCATGCACGTCAACCAGGCATCGCGCTCCGTCGCGGTTATATTCCAGCGCGTGTGAAACTGCGGAATGCTGATAGGCCCGAAACGCTCGGCGTAACGACGCGGCCCACCCAGCCAGCCGGTCAGGAACGTGGCCAGCTTGTCGCGAGCCAGGCTCAAGTCCCCGGGATACAATTGGCGCACGCAAGCCGCGGCGCTGGATTCATCCATGATCCGATAAAAATCCTCCACCAAACGGCGGACGCCGGCTTCTGCGCCGGCAGCCTGGAACGAGGCGTCGCCGACGCCGAAGGTGGGCTTAGGGGTGGACATGTACATACCTGCTTGAAAGAGTGCCGGCCAATAGGGCGGGCGATTTTCGCATAGGGGTGTGTATGGCTGCGTCGGCAATGTGCACACTGGCGCGCGCTAATTGCCGCGCTCGCTGTCGATCTGCCGCAAGCGGTTTCCTTCGAATCGCAGGAAGTGGTACATGCCGTTTTTTGGCCCGTAGATCCACTCCTCGACCGCCACTTCCTGGCGCCAGCCATAGTCATCGGTCTGTAGTTTGTAGCGGATGTCCTGTCGGCTGGCTGGCTCCCCGCATTTGTTCAGCACTTCAAAGGTGCTGTCATCCAGGCTGACCAGGTGGCTGCCGCAGCGATAGGTAGACGCCGCCTGGAGCGAGCCATTGAGCAGCAGCATGCCGCTAGCGGCGAGTATCAGGCGCGTCACGGTGTTCATTCGCTGTCCAGGTGCATGACAGTCGCCACCTCTCCCGAGTCCAGTGCTTCGCCCAGCGCAGTGTCTAGCAAATACACCCGGCGGTCTTCCAGGCCGCCCTGATCGACCAGATAATCCTTGATGCTGGCCGCACGCTGCTGGCTCAGGCGGCGCAGCTGAGCCGGGTTGTCGGCCCAGGAGGCGAGTATTTCCTGACGCATGCGCTCCGCGCGTTCCTGGTCGTCAAGCTCCTGCCATTCGGCGGGCGGCTGCCGCTGCAAACGGCTGCGGTAGATGGCACCCAGCAGGGCGGACTGGGTGTCTTCGTCTACCTCCAGCTGGGACGAGTCGGTCGGAACTTTCTTGCCTCGACGTTGCAGACTCTTGTAGAGCAGGTCCTGGTATTCGCGCTGCAAGCGGCGTTCGGCCAGAAGCGGCCCGTCACTGGCCACCGCGCTGGTGCCCTCGATCTCCAGGCGCAGTGCGGGGCGCTGTTTAAGGGCCGCTGCCAGGGAATCAAGACGTCGGCGAGCGCTGCTGTCGAGCTCGCTGCTGCCGGCGGCGAAGCTGACCTGGCTCAGGTCGTCATCGTCACCCCCGCCCGCCAGCCCGGCAATGAACTTGAAAGGCGCTTGCACAGCGCGCAGCACCAGGTTGCGCAAGGTCTGCCAGATGATCGGCATGACACTGAACTCGGGATTGTTCAGGTCGCCCTGGATGGGCAGGGCGATGTCGATATTCCCTTGGGTGTCCTTGAGCAGCGCGACGGCCAGGCGTACCGGCAAGTCAACGGCGCTCGGACTGTCGACGCGCTCGCCGAGCTGCAGGTTCTCGAGCAGCACATGATTGTCGGCATTGAGCCTGCCTTGGTCGATGCGGTAGTGCAGGTCGAGATTGAGGCGCCCCTTGCGGATGCGATAGCCGGCGAATTTGCCGGAGTAGGGCGTCAGCGTGGTCAGCTCGACGTTCTTGAACGAGGTGGCGATGTCCAGGCTGTGCAACGGATCGAAGGGCGTCAGGCGACCGGTGATGCTGACCGGCGCGTAGCGGTCCACTTTGCCGGTGATATTCAGCGCCGCCGGTTGTTGGGCGCGGTTGTCCAGTGTGCCGACGGTGCCGTTGAGCTGCTGAATGGCGGTGGCGAAGTTGGGCCGCAGGCTGAAGTCGGCGAAGTTGGCCGAGCCGTCGTGAATACCGATGGCGCCGATATGTATCCCCAATGGTTGCTCATCGGTTTCGCTCGGGGCCGCCGGGTCGGCCGGCTGTTCGACGATCAGCTCGGCGATGTTGGTGGTCAGGTCCTCGTAAATGATGAAGCGCGCGTAAGGCTCGTTTAGATCAATGCTGGCAACGCTCAGGCTGTCGCCGTGGCGGTAGGCGAGGCCTTGGATCTGCAGGCGCTGCCATTTGACGAAGTCGCGTTCCTTGAGGGTGTCCAGGGTATGCAGCTGATCAACCTCGGCATTGCCGGTGATTTGCATCGCTAACGGCTCGATGCCGTCCAGGCGCACGTCCAGTTCGCTGGCCAACTGACCGCTGCGCAATTCCAGGTGCACGAAGGGGCTCAGGTAGGCCTGGGCCAGACGCAGGTCGATGTCCTGCGTGTTGACCTTGAGCCGGGCGCTGACCGGGGTGAGTTGTACCTGGCCTTCGGCGTGCATTCGGCCCTGCTCGCCCAGCCCGCTGTCCAGCCGCAGCTGAAAGGGTGATTGGCCCAGGCTGTCGAACTGCTGTATATCCACATCCAGCGGGCCGACCAGCAGCTCGACGTCCTGCTCGGGCAGGCGATCGGTGAGGTGCAGCCGATAGCCGCGCAACTGGCCGTCCTGCAGCAGCACCCGCCAGGGCTTGCCGGAGTCACTGTCGGCGGCGTCCTGGTCTGCAGGCGTTGCGTCGCTGGCCAATAGCGTTTGCCAATTGATCTGGCCATCGGCTTCGCGGCTGGCCCAGGCTTCGAGGTTGCTGCTGCGCAGCTGTCCGATGGTCACGCGCTGCTCGGCCAGGTCCAGTGAAACCTGCTGCACATCAAGGTCTTGCAGGCGCAGCAGTGGTTGTCCGCCGGGCCCGTCGATGGCGAACGGAGCGAGCTGTACGCGGGCATTGCTAAGCCGCAATTGGGTGGTTTCGCTGAGGTCCAGACTGTAATCGCTGTGGAGATTGAGCACGCTCTGCTGCAGATGCAGGGGCAGCATGTCCTGCACGTAGGGCCAGAAGGTTTGCAGGGTGATATCGGTCAGTTGAAAGCGACCCTCGGACGTAAACGGTGCGAGATCGAAGCGACCCTGCCAGGCGATGCTTCCGCCATCCGGCCCGCTCGCCGACAGGCTGGCGTCGGCATCTCCGTCGGCGCGGGTGGCCAGGTTACGCAGTTCAAAGTTAAGCGGATCGTAAACGAAGTCGATCGGCTCGCTGGGCCGTTGATCCTGGAAATGCACCAAGCCGCGCTCCAGCAGCAGGCGGTCGATGCGCAACGGGAAGGGGTCGCTGGGTTCGGGCTCGGCGGGTTCAGGCGCTTCGCTGGCCGGCAGGTCGAATAGTTGGGCCAGGTTCAGGCTGCCGTCCTTGGCAAACAGAATTTCGCTGTGGGGGCGCAGCAGGCGCACGTCAGCCAAGTGCAGGGTTCGCCGCCACAGGCTGTCCCATTCGAGGTTCACATACAGTGATTCGAAGGCGACCTGAGGTGCCTCGGCTTCACCCAGGCGCAGGTTGTGCAGGTCAAGGGTGAGCGTAAAGGGATTGAATTCGAGGCGCTCCAGCGTGGCCGGCACCGTGGCGTAATGGGCCAGTTGCTGATTGGCGATGCGCAGGGCGACGCCCGGCAGGATCAGAAAGCCGATCAGGCTGTAGACCAAGAGCGCGACCAGCACGATCCAGCCGGTACGAATCAATCCTTTCGACATAGCGGCGCCGCCATTCATTCCAGTAAAGACGGCACGAGTATGGCAGGCCCCACAGCGTTCAGAATGGCACTGGTCCAATTATGTGCTGCAGTGGAGAGCTTGGTTTCTGCTGGCCGTCACCGGCCAGAAACAAAGCCTCAGAATTGCAAGATCAGGGTTTTCAACGGTGCGTGGCCGTCTCTCGAAGGAAAATCCGCCGCCGGGAAAATCGGCTGGCAATCCCGTACCGGTCTCCCCAACTTGCTTGCGCAACGCACGACCTGATCGCGCCATTCACCCATATCGACTTTGGCCAGGTTGTTGCTGCACACCAGCACGCCGCCTTCGGCAGTGGTCAACAGCGCGGGCTTGAGCAGGCTCTGGTAGTCGCGCAACAGGTCGACGGTGCCAAAGGCGCTCTTGGCCCAGGCGGGCGGGTCGAGAAACACCAGGTCGAATTGGCGTTGCTCCAGTCGTTCGTAAGAGGGCAAGCGGTGACCGCGACGGTGGGCAATGGGCAGGTCGGCAAGCTGACGGATGGCCGAGAAATAATCGGACTGAATAAAACGCATGGCCGGCAAGTGCGGGTTGAGGGCGGCGTTTTCCTTGCCGACGGCCAGGTTGCCGGCAGCGAAATCCAGATTCCATACCTCGCGGGCGCCGCCCGCACTGGCGCACAGGCCAACGCCGCAGGTGTAGGCGAACAGGTTGAGCACCGACTTGCCGGCAGCGTGCTGTTTGACCCAGCCGCGAGCGTTGCGCAGGTCGAGAAACAGCAGCGGGTCCTGGCCGGCATGGCGACCGCGCACTCGGTAATTGAGGCCCCATTCACGGCCGACCAGCTCGGCCAGCGCCGTCGGCTCCGGCTGATGGGCCGCGCGGTCGATGCGTGAATGGCCATGGGAGCGGTCGTTGTAGACCATTAGCAGCGGCGTGCCGAGAAAGGCATCGACCTGTGCGCTGAGCATTGGCAGCAGAGCGCTGTCCAGGGGCTGGTGAAAGCTCTGGATCAACAGTTGTGGGCCATAGCGGTCGAGGGTCAGGCCGGGGGCGCCTTCCTGGCTGCCATGGAACAGTCGGTAACAGTCAGTACCTTGGGTATGCAGCTCGTCCAGCAGGGGGCGGCGAGCGTCCAGGGCGGCGCGCAGCGCCTGGTCAAGAGAGGGCATGCGCGGCGGTCTCGGGAGGGAAGGCGCGCATTTTACAAGAAAACCCGGCGCCCGTCGGGCTCTCAGTTGGTCGGCAAGCCCAGCCGGCGGCGTGCACGGTGGATTGAGCCATTGCGCACAGCCCAGCGCAGCACCGGGGCACTACGCAATACCGCGGTGCGTATCCAGTAGCGGCGCCGGTTGCCCTGATGAAAGCCAAGCTGGATAGCCGCCCAGCCCGGCAGCAAGTCGATGCCGGCGCGCAGCATCAAGGCCCCCATGGGTTTGCTCAACGTGTTGGGCGTGGGGGCATTGAGCAGAACGCGCATGACTTCACGGCAGCGCTCGTCACACAGCAACTGCGGACGCATGGTCTGGAAATAGTCGGCCACTTGCTGACGGGTGCGCGGGATGTCCCGAGCACCGAGGCGTTCACCGACCAGGGCGATTTCATCATAGTAGCGATCCTGCTCATGGCCCGGCATCGCCGGATTGCGGTAGCGCAGGTGTGATTGCAGGAAACTGTAGACCTCGGCCACATGCACCCAGGTGAGCAGCGCAGGATCATTGGCGGCATAGGGACGGCCATCGGGGGCGACGCCGGTGACGTGATCATGGATGCGCCGCACACGGGTGATCAGGCGCTCGGCGTCGGCGCGACTGGCGAAGGTGGTGCCGGAAATGAACTGCCCGGTGCGGCGCAAACGGCCGAGCATGTCCTGGCGAAAATTCGAGTGGTCCCAGACGCCGGAAAGGGCCAGTGGGTGGAGCATCTGCAGCATCAGGGCGGAGACACCGCCGATCAGCATTGAGGTGAAATCGCTGTGGACTTGCCAGCAGGCCGAGTCGGGCCCGAACAGTCCCGGATCGCCTTTGGGGTTCTCGAAGTCGACACCGCCCAGGGCTAGGCCGGTGAGGCTGAGCACCTGGCGTTCGATGTGTTGACGTAGGAATTCCATGAAAGCGGCCTCAAGCTCAAGCCTGAGACCCGCAGACCAGAGCAGCAAATGGACGGTGGAAGCATCCTGCGTGTGAGCTCAGGGTAGCCTGAAGAGGCTAACCCGGCGGTGCAGGGCGTCGGGTGGTATGCACAGCTGATCAACCTGTACAGCCCTTTGCCCCTGCGACTGCCGCCGTCAGCCCCGATGGCGGCTGCGGAAATACTCGATCAAGCCTTGGGTCGAGGCGTCTTCCCCGTTGGCGTCCTGGCTGCCGACCAGGCTCTGGTAGACGTTGCGGCCCAGGTCCTTGCCCAGCTCCACGCCCCACTGGTCGAAGGCGTTGATGCCCCAGAGCGCGCTTTGCACGAATACCTTGTGCTCGTAGAGCGCCACCAGGGCACCGAGACGGCGCGGATCGATACGTTCGACCACCAGGGTATTGCTCGGGCGATTGCCGGGAATCACCTTGTGTGGTGCTAAACGTTGGATTTCTTCCTCCGGCAGGCCCTGGGCGCGCAGCTCGGCTTCGGCTTCGGCGCGAGTCTTGCCGAGCATCAGCGCCTGGCTTTGCGACAGGCAGTTGGCATACAGCCAGTGATGGTGATCGGCCAGCGGGTTGTAGCTGACCACCGGGACGATAAAGTCCGCCGGAATCAACTGCGTGCCCTGGTGCAGTAGCTGGTGATAGGCGTGCTGGCCGTTGCAGCCGACGCCACCCCAGATCACCGGGCCGGTGGTGCAGGTGACCGGGCTGCCGTCCTGGCGCACGCTCTTGCCGTTGGACTCCATGTCCAGTTGCTGCAGGTGTTTGACGAAGTTGCGCAGGTTGTGGTCGTAGGGCAGGAAGGCGTGACTCTGCGCGCCCCAGAAATTGCTGTACCACAGGCTGAGCATGGCCAGCAGCACCGGCATGTTCTGCTCGAAGGGCGTCTCGCGCAGGTGTTGGTCCATGCAGTAGGCGCCGGTCAGCAACTCCTTGAAGTTGGCCATGCCGATGGCCAGGGCGGTGGGCAGGCCGATGGCCGACCACAGCGAATAGCGTCCGCCCACCCAGTCCCACATGGGAAAGATGTTCGTTTCACTGATACCGAAGTCGATGGCCGCCTGACGGTTGCTGGTCACGGCGATGAAATGCCGGTAAAGCTTCTCTTCGGAGCCACCGCTGGCCAGGTACCAGGTACGCGCCGCCTGGGCGTTCTTGAGAGTTTCCAGGGTGTTGAAAGACTTGCTGGAGACGATGAACAGCGTGGTTTCGGCATTCAGTCGAGAGGTCACTTCACGAAATTCGCTGCCATCGATATTGGCCAGGTAATGGCAGCGAACACCGCGCTGGGCGAAGGGCAGTAGGGCTTCGGAAACCAGTTCCGGGCCCAGGAAGGAGCCGCCAATGCCGATGTTCACGACATCAGTGATGCTTTTTTCGCTGTAACCGCGCCACAGGTTGTTGTGAATGCGCCCTACCAGGTCGGTCATCTGCCCCAGCACACGGTGCACGTCGGGCATCACGTCCTCACCGTTGACCATTACACGCTCGCCAATCGGGCGCCGTAACGCGGTGTGCAAGGCCGGGCGCCGCTCCGAGGCGTTGACGTTCTCACCGTCCAATAAGACCTGGATGGCGTCTTCGAGACCGGCCTCGCGGGCCAGGCGCATCAGCAGCGTGACGGTTTCTTCGGTGATCAGGTTCTTCGAGTAGTCGAGGAACAAGCCGCAGGCGGTCAGCGAGAAGTCGGTGAAGCGTTGCGGCTGCGCGGCAAAGGCGTCACGCAGGTTGAACCCGCGCATGGCCTGGCGATGCTCAATCAACGCCTGCCAGGCAGGCAGGCGGGTAATGTCGAGGGGGGTTTGGTAATACGCCATGTCCGGCTTCCTGTGCGGTGGCGCGCGAACTATCGCGCGGTGAAAAATTCCCGTGCAGGCAGCGCGCATGGTCGCACCGCCACGTTCCTTGGAGAGCCAAACACCGAGGGCGTTCCTCGAGGCGACCGAAGGTCGTCCAGTGTCAGGCCAACTGGACTGGAATGGCGTTGCTGGTGTGGCTCAGACCGCCATCGGCGCCGATGTACAGTACGCGGGGCTGATGGCTGTCCAGTTCGGCCTCGCTGTAATGGGCGTAGGCACAGATGATCAGGCGATGACCGACATCCGCTTTGTGGGCGGCGGCGCCGTTGACCGAGATGATCTTTGAGCCGGCTTCGCCACGAATCGCATAGGTGGTGAAGCGTTCGCCATTGTCCACGTTATAAAGTTGGATCTGCTCGTATTCGCGGATCCCGGACAGGTCCAGCCAGTCGCCATCAATGGCGCAGGAGCCTTCATAGTCGAGCACGGCGTGGGTGACGATGGCGCGGTGCAGTTTGGCCTTGAGCATGATGGCATGCATGACGGATTCCTCATCAGGTGCCGCAAAACGGCGGCAGAGTTTGCCCCAAGCCCGTTAACCGGACAAGGCGGGCACTCGGCCGCTCTGGCGGGGGATTAACGATTGATGGTCAGGTTGTCGATCAGACGTGTGCTGCCCAGGAAGGCGGCGGCCAGAATTACCAGTTGCCGGTCCTGAGAGGTGGCCGGACGCAGCGTCTCGGCGTCGCGGATCTCCAGATAGTCCGGGCGAAAGCCGGCCTGTTCCTGAAGTGTTCTGGCTTCGGCAATCAAGGTGGCGAAGTCGTTGGCGCCTGCGGCCAGAGCGTTACCGATGTGGTTCAGGCTGCGGTAGAGCGCTGGCGCGGCCTGGCGCTGGGCTTCATCCAGATAGCCATTGCGCGACGACAGGGCCAGGCCGTCGGCGGCGCGCACGATGGGCGTGCCCTGGATCTCGATCGGCAGGTTCAGGTCACGCACCATGGTGCGGATCACGGCCAATTGCTGGTAGTCCTTCTCGCCAAATACGGCAAGATCCGGCTGGACCATGTTGAACAGCTTGCAGACCACGGTAGAGACGCCGTCGAAATGGCCGGGACGGCTGGCGCCGCAAAGACCTTCCGTCACCCGGCGCACCACCACGCGGGTCTGTTCTTCCATGCCCTGGGGGTACATTTCCGCGACGGTGGGCGCGAACAGCAGCGCACAACCGGCAGCGGCCAGTTTTTCCTGGTCAGCGGCCAGGGTGCGCGGGTAGGTGTCCAGGTCTTCGTTGGCACCGAACTGCAGTGGGTTGACGAAAATACTCGCCACGACAAATTCGCTGTGGGCGACGGCCTGCCGAACCAGGGCGACATGGCCCTCATGCAGGTTGCCCATGGTAGGCGTCAGGGCGATGCGCTTGCCGGCGCTGCGGGCGTGGGCCACGGCAGCGCGCACTTCATGAACGGTAGTAACGGTCTTCATGCGCTGAATTCGTGCTCGGGAGCGGGGAAAGTGACGGCCTTGACGGCCTGGGTGTAGGCGCGCAGCGCCTCGACAATGCTGGGTTGGCCGGCCATGAAGTTTTTCACGAACTTGGGCGTGCGGCCGGTCAGCGACAGACCCAGCATGTCGTGCAGCACCAGGACCTGACCATCGGTACCGCTGCCGGCGCCGATGCCGATGACGGGAATCGATACCGACTGGCTGATCTCGGCAGCCAGATCGCTGGGCACGCATTCGAGCAGCAGCATGGCCGCACCGGCCTGCTCAAGAGCCATGGCGTCGGCACGCAACTGGCGGGCCTGGGCTTCGCTGCGACCTTGCACCTTATAGCCGCCCAGCACGTTAACGGTTTGCGGCGTCAGCCCCAGGTGAACGCAGGTTGGAATGCCACGGTCCGCGAGCAGGCGAATGGACTCGGCCAGCCAGCCGGCACCTTCCACCTTGATCATGTGCGCGCCGGCTCTCATCAGCTCGGCGCTGTTGAGCAGGGTTTGCTCCAGCGAGGCGTTGGCCATGAACGGCAGGTCCGCGACGATGAGCGCATCCTGATTGCCGCGTTTGACGCAGGCGGTGTGGTAGGCGATGTCGGCAACGCTGACCGGCAGTGTGCTGTCGTGACCTTGCAGGACCATGCCAAGCGAGTCGCCGATCAGCAGCATTTCGACACCAGCGGAGTTCGCGGCTGCGGCGAAGGTGGCGTCATAGCAGGTCAACATGACGATTTTTTCGCCTTTCTGTTTCAGGCCTAGCAGGGTGGTCAGGGTGATAGCGGGCATGGTGAGTCCTCTTCGCAGAGCGTTTTGCGGGCCGCGAGCGCTCTGGGTCGGCACCTCATGAGGTGCCGGTACTGGGCATTGGGACGCTTATAGTCGTGATGGGCAGGCTCGAAGTCAATTGCGGGTGTTACCCGGATTAACAGGTGTTACCCGCTTTGCGGGGCCGGCGGCAAACGTTCCAGGCCCTGAAAGGGGCACTGATCGAGCAGGATGCTGAGCGGACGACCATCGGGCAGGTGCAGCTCGGGCGCGATCTCCGCCAGGGGGTAGAGGACGAAGGGCCGGGCATGCATATGGTAATGGGGCACGGTCAGGCGCTCGTCGTGCAGCTGACGATTGCCAAACAGCAGGATGTCCAGGTCCAGCGTACGCGGCCCCCAGCGCTGCGCTTTGCGTACCCGACCCTGCTGCTGCTCGATGCGCTGCAGGGCATCCAGTAGCTGCAGGGGCGCCAGCGCAGTATCCAGGGCGGCCACGGCATTCACATAACGCGGCTGGTCGGGCGGGCCGAGCGGGTCGCTGGCGTAGAAAGAAGACACGTTGTCGAGCCGGGTGTGCGGGAGTTTCGCCAGGGCCGCCAGCGCCGCGCGCAACTGCTGCAGGGGCTGCGCAAGGTTACTGCCCAGGCCGATATATGCCCGCTCCATGTCACTCGCCTGTCGGGTTGCCGCCCGGTTCGGGGCGACGTTTGCGTCCCCCGCTGCGGCGGCGCTTGCGGGGCGCGCCGCTGCCATCATCTTTGTTGCTCAGGGCGCGAATCATGCTGCGTCGCTCGCTGTCGCTGACTTCCTGATAGTCGGTCCACCAGTCGCCGAGGCCGTCGGTCTGCTCGCCCGCGCGCTCGCGCAACAACAGGAAATCGTAGCCGGCGCGAAAACGCGGATTTTCCAGCAGTACGTCAGCGCGTTTGCCATGACGGCGCGGCAGGCGTTCCTGCATGTCCCAGATTTCGCGAATCGGCAGGGTGAAACGCTTGGGAATGGCAATGCGTTGGCACTGCTCGCTGATCAACTGGTGGGCCGCTTCCTGCATGGCCGGAATGGGCGGCATGCCACGCTCCTGCATGGCCAGCACGCGGGCGGGGAGGGCGGGCCAGAGCAGCGTGGCGAACAGAAAGGCGGGGGTGACCGGCTTACCCAGGCGAATGCGCTCATCGGTATTGATCAACGCCTGGCGGATCAGTTTGTCGGCATATTCAGGCTGCTCTTTGAGCGCCGCAGCGCTGGCTGGGAACAGCGGGGCGAACAGGTCGTACTCGATCAACAGGTCGAAGGTGCGTTCGGCACGTCCGGCCAGGAACAACTTGAGCACTTCTTCAAACAGGCGGGCTGCGGGGATGTCACGCAGCAGCGGTGCCAGGCGGCGAATGGGCGCGGCACTGTGCCGTTCGATGGCGAAGTCGAGTTTGGCGGCGAAACGCACCGCACGCAGCATGCGCACCGGGTCTTCCATGTAACGCTGTTCGGGATCGCCGATCAGGCGTACCAGCCGGTTCTTGATGTCGTGTACGCCCTGGGCGTAATCGAGGATGCGCTCGGTGCGCGGATCGTAGTACAGCGCATTGATGGTGAAGTCGCGGCGCTGGGCGTCGTCTTCGAGCGTGCCGTAGACATTGTCGCGCAGGATGCGGCCGCTTTCGTGGCGCGCCGAATGTGTGTTGTTTTCCTCTTCGTCATCATCGGCCAGCGGATGGTTGGCGCGGAACGTGGCGACTTCGATGATTTCACGGCCAAAATGCACATGGGCCAGCTTGAAGCGCCGACCGATCACGCGGGCATTGCGAAACTCGGCGCGCACCTGCTCGGGCGTGGCGCTGGTGGCCACATCGAAATCCTTGGGGGGCAGGTTCAGCAGCAGGTCGCGTACGCAACCGCCCACGACATAGGCCTGGTAGCCGGCCTGCTGCAGGCGTTCGACAACGTTGACCGCATTGCGACTGATGCGCGTGCGTGTCAGCGAGTGCTGGCGGCTGCTGAGCACTTCAGGGGTGGTGCGAGGATGCGCGGCGCGGCGCAGGGGAAAACGGAAAGACTTGAACAGCTTCTTCAGCATGGGACGGCAACTGTTTTGCGAATAAGGAGGGGCAGCCAGAAGGGCAATAACCACCGGATGGCCGAGGATTCTAGCACCGGGAGGGGGGATGGGGAACGAATTGGATTACGCAAGGGGAATTGACAAGGGGAGCCGCAGCTCCCCCAGAAAATTGTTGCTTGTCTTGTTGTTGTTATTGGCCGGCCTTGTTGTTCTTGTTGTCCGGTGCATCGTGGGCTCTTGCTGGCCCTGGATGCCTCCCGATCGGGAGTCAATAGCAAACGGATTGCTTTGGATGCTGGTGCTGCCTTGATCAAAGGATCCAACCTGTACGGCGCTGCCTGATGACAGTTTTATTGTTCTCGATCCGGTTGTTGAGGGAGTCCCCCAAAAGCAAGTCTCCAAAAGAATCGGTTAGCTGCGCCTCCGCCTTGTTGTCGTTATTGTGCTGGAGTCGTTACGTATTGTTTTTATTGTGAGTTTTTATTGGTTTTTATTGTTGTTGTGCCTATAGCACTGCAGAAGGCGTGCCATATTCAAAAAAGCCTTTAATAACAATGGCTTATGCTTTTTGTCGATTTTTCATGGCGCAAAAAAACCGGGCTCCGTTACTTTGAAACCCGGTTTCGTTACGTTCTGATAGTGGGGGTAACACTTTTGTGGGCAGGCGCTTGCGTTACCGCAACGATCAGGAGTCGCTGGGCACACCGGCCTTGCGGCGTGGAATGCCCAGGCGCTGACGGCGTTCCCACAGGCATTTGCGGCTGATGCCTAGCTTGCGCGCCAATTCGGTTTCCGTCATGTGGTCCTGGTGTTCAAGGACGAAGTGCTGGAAATAGTCCTCCAATGACAGGTTCTCGGTCGGTTCGTTGGTGCTGACCGTCATCGATGGGCTGGTGCGCAGGCCGTCGTGCAGATCATCCAGATCATCCAGTTCGATATCGATGCCGAGCAGCTCAGCGGAGATTTCCGGGCTTTCGCAAAGAATTACCGCTCGCTCGATGGCATTTTCCAGTTCGCGTACATTACCCGGCCAGGCGTAATGGCGAATCACCTGTTCGGCGTCGGCGGTAAACGTGAGGCCTTCACGGCCCATTCGTGCGGCCTGGCGAGCCAGCAGCGTGTGGGCGATTTCGCTGACGTCGGCGCCCCGCTCGCGCAGCGGCGGCAGTTTCAGTGATATGACGTGCAAGCGGTAATACAGGTCTTCACGGAACTGGCCAGTCTTGGCCAGGTTTTTCAGATCCCGGTGAGTCGCCGCAATCAGGCGCACGTCGACCTTTTGCGACTGTACGGAGCCGACCCGGCGGATTTCGCCTTCCTGAAGTACGCGCAACAGTCGGGCCTGGGCCTCTAGCGGCAGCTCGCCGATTTCGTCGAGAAACAGGGTGCCACCGTCAGCGGCTTCCACCAGTCCGGCGCGCCCGGCGCTGGCGCCGGTGAAGGCGCCCTTTTCGTGACCGAACAGCTCGGACTCGATCAGGGTTTCCGGAATGGCCGCGCAGTTCACCGAGATCAGTGGTGCCTTGGCGCGCCGCGACAGATTGTGCAGGGCGCGGGCCACCAGTTCCTTACCGGTGCCGGATTCGCCCTGGATCAGCACGTTGGAGTCGGTGGGCGCGACCTTGCGGATCTTGCCGAACAGGTCTTCCATGGCCGGGCTCGAGCCAATAATGCCGATCTCGCCACTGCCGGTGGCCTTCTCGTTGCGTGCGGCAGGCTTGGTGGTGGTTTCCGCAGTGCTGGCGCGGTGCTGGCGTTCGCGCAAAATGCGCGCCACGGCCTGGAGCATTTCATCGTGATCGAAGGGCTTGGCGATGTAGTCCACTGCGCCAAGCTTCATCGAGTCCACCGCCGAACGCAGGCTGGCATAGCTGGTCATGATCAGCACGGGTGTGCCCTTGGCCAATCCGATCAGCTCGGTGCCCGGCGCGCCGGGCAGGCGGAGGTCGCTGACGATCAGGTCAAAATCCGGAATGCGAAAGCGCTCCTGGGCTTCTTGCACGGAGCCTGCTTCGCTCACGTCGTACTGGTTGCGCTCCAGCAGGCGGCGCAGGGCGGAGCGGATGATGGTTTCGTCTTCGACGATCAGGATATGCGGCATTGAATACGGTTCTCTCTCTTTCTCGACGGCTCAGGACGGGGCGGAGGTCGTTGCGACATGGCGAGGCAGTATCACCCTGAAACGGGTGCCACGCTGGCTCTCGGGGTCGACCGGACTGTCGATAACGATCTGTCCATAATGCTCTTCCACAATGGAATAGACCAGCGCAAGGCCCAGGCCGGTGCCGGCGCCCGGGTCCTTGGTCGTGAAGAACGGCTCATATAGCCGGTCCATGATGGCCTTGGGGATGCCACTCCCCTGGTCCTCGACGATCAGGGTCACGGTGTGTTCGTCAGCCTCGCTGCCGACGCGGATAATGCCGCCCTCGGGCATGGCGTCGCGAGCGTTGCTCAGCAGGTTGATCAATACCTGGGCCAGGCGCTGCGGGTCGCCTTCGGCGCTGTGCTCGGGGGCGCACAGGTTGAAGAACTGCACCTCGGCATTACGCCGGTTGAGCTGCAACAGGCCGATGGCTTCCTGGGTGATTTCCGCCAGGCTGACGGCTTCATTATTGCTGTGCAGCGCGCCGGCATGGGCGAAATTCATCAGTGAATGGACGATGCGCGACACACGTTTGGTCTGGTCGATGATCTGCCCGCTGATCTCGCGGATTTCGGTGTCTTCGTCGCGCTCCTCGCGCAGGTTCTGGGCCAGGCAGGCGATGCCGGTAATCGGGTTGCCGATTTCGTGGGCGACCCCGGCGGCGAGGCGGCCGATGCTGGCCAGGCGTTCGGAATGCACCAGCTTGTCTTCCAGGGCGCGGGTGGCGGTCTGGTCTTCGACCAGCAGCACCAGGCCGTTATTACCCGAGGCCAATGGCTCTTCAATGGCCGCCTTGTGCAGATTCAGCCAGCGGTTTTCCCCGTCCTCGCTCAGGCGGTGTTTGTGCAGGTGCTCGTCCGGGCTGTCGATGAAATCCGTCAGCAGGCTGCGCCAGGGTTCGTCAATGGCCGAAAGGCGCTCACCCAGCACGTGTTGGGCCTCGATTCCGGTTAGCTCTTCCATGCAGTGATTCCACATGAGGATTTCCTGGTCCTTGGCCAGCGAGCAGACGCCGATCGGCAGGTCCTGCAGCGTTTGCCGGTGGAAGCGGCGCAGGCTGTCAAGTTCGGCGGCCAGGCCGGTGAGTTGCGAGCGGTAGTCTTCCAGACGGCTTTCGATGAAGTGAATGTCTTCGGAGACGTAGGCTTCGCTGTTGGATTTGTAGGGCAGAAAAGTCTCGACTATTTCCTGGGCGAAGCTTGGGCCCATCAGACCGGACAGGTTGGCTTCGATACGGTCGCGCAAACGGCGCAGGGCATAGGGCCGGCGTTCGTCGAAAGGTAGCTGAAGATCGGTCAGGGCGTGTTCGACTTCGCGCTGCGCTGCCTTGGCGCCCAGCGGCTTGCTCAACTGGGCGGCAAAATCCTGCGGCGACGTGGCGAGCAGTTCTCGGCGCTGCGGCCGGCGCACATTGTCCACCGCGCAGGCCTCGGCAGCGCTCTGCTCCTCGGGGCTGGGTTCGCTAAAGAGGGATATCAGGGTAAAGAACAGGACGTTGGCGGTCAGCGAGGTGATTGCCGCCAGGTGCCAGCTGGTGTCGTCGAGCACATAGACAATGTCCAGGTAGGGCACGTAGAAGCCCTGCAGGTTGCCGATCAGCGGCAAGAGCATGGTGATCGTCCACACGCCGAAGCCGGCCAGCAGGCCTGCGATGAAGCCGCGTCGGTTGGCGGTTTGCCAGTAAAGCACCGAAAGCACGCCGGGCAGGAACTGCAAGGTGGCGACGAAGGAGACAATGCCCAGATTGGCCAGGTTGGGCTTGGAGCCCAGCAGCAGGTAAAAGCCATAACCGCCGAGAATGATGGCGGTAATCAGGATGCGCCGGGTCCATTTCAGCCAGCGATAAATGTTGCCGTCTGCGGTTGGCTGATAGACCGGCAGGACCAGATGGTTGAGCGCCATGCCCGACAAGGCCAGGGTGGAGACGATGATCAGGCCGCTGGAGGCGGACAGACCACCGATATAGGCCAGCAGTGCGAGGGTTTCGCTATTGAGCGCAAGACCCACGCCCAAGGTGAAATATTCCGGGTCGGTGTCCACGCCCAGCTTGAGGCCGCTCCATAGAATCAGCGGCACGGGCAGGCTGATCAGTAACAGGAACAGCGGCAATCCCCAGCTGGCGCTGACCAGGGTGCGCGGGTTGAGGTTTTCGGTAAACGTCATGTGGTACATGTGCGGCATGACGATGGCCGAGGCGAAGAACACCAGCAGCAGGGTACGCCAGGGGCCTTCCTGCAAGGGGGTGTACAGTGTGTTGAGGGCTTCCTGATTGGTCAGTAGCCAGGTTTCCAGCCCCTGAGGGCCATCGAAGACGTGGTACAGCGCATACAGGCCGATGCTGAGCAGGGCGACCAGCTTCACCGTCGACTCGAAGGCCATGGCGAACACCAGGCCGGTGTGTTTTTCCCGTGGCGACACATGGCGAGCGCCGAACAGGATGGTGAACAGGATGATCAGCGCGCAGTAACTCAGCGCGACGCGGTCGTGCAGCGGTTCGCGGGTAAGAATACCGATGGCATCGCTCACGGCCTGCATCTGCAAGGCCAGCAGCGGCAGGATACCCAGCAGCATGAACAGGGTGGTCAGTCCGCCGGCCCAACTGCTGCGAAAGCGAAAGGCGAACAGATCGGCCAGGGAAGACAGCTGATAGGTTCGCGAGATGCGCAGGATGGGATACAGCAGCACCGGGGCGAGCAAGAAGGTGCCGGTCACCCCCAGATAGCAGGCCAGGAAGCCGTAGCCATATTGATAGGCCAGCCCGACCGAGCCGTAGAAGGCCCAGGCGCTGGCGTAGACACCCAGCGACAGGGTGTAGGTCAGCGGATGGCGGACCATCCAGCGAGGCACTACGCCGCGCTCGCTCAACCAGGCGACGCTGAACAGGGCCAGCAGGTACAGGGCACTGATCAGCAGCAGTTGACTCAGGTTAAAGCTCATCGGCATCGCGTTGGCTCAGCAGCAGGAAGGTCACCACGATCAGGATCAGCCACAGCAGGTACGGGCGATACCAGGCGCCATGGGGTTGGATCCACCAATCCATGATCGCGGGTGAGAACAGGTAGATGCCCACTACCAGAAGCAGGACCAGGCGATAAATGTACATAGAGGCTTAGAGGCTCACGGCTACTGGCTGAACGTTATAAGCGTTGCGCGCCCAAATTGCAGCTTTGTCATGATGCCGTACCGCAGCGAATGGCTGTTTCTGTCCCCAGGCGGTAATACTTGTGATGTATGAGTCAGCTTGCTGGCGATCCGTTGGATGTCTGCCACCGCCCGCAAGCTGGCCCCTACGAGACCGCCTGAAATTGACTCAGCGCAGCTCGGCTTCGGCCAGGGTGGCGCGATGGGGAATCCGCGTGGCGTCCCAGTGGGCGATTCCCCAAGCCAGGACATCGCCCGGCAGGCTGTGGGCCAGGTCGTCTGGTACGGGTTGGCCGAGAGTGCGCAGGGCGCGGCATAACAGGGGAGCCGCCTGTTCAGCGGGCAGGGGCGGGGAGCGAAAAGACTTGCCGAGCTTGTGGCCGTCCGGCTGGATCAGCAGCGGTATGTGCAGGTAACGGGGCTGGGGCAGGCCGAGCAGTTCCTGCAAGTACAACTGACGCGGGGTGTTATCCAGCAGGTCGGCACCGCGCACGATGTCGGTAACGCCTTGCAGGGCGTCATCCACGACCACGGCCAATTGGTAGGCATACAGGCCGTCGCGTCGTTGGATGATGAAGTCGCCGACGTCGCGGCCCAGATGCTGACGGTACTCGCCTTGGACCCGGTCGACGAAGTGGTATTCCAGTTCCGGCACGCGAATGCGGATAGCGGCGTTATGTCGATCATGCAGCGCGTTGCGGCAGGTGCCGGGGTAGACCGGTTGGCCCTCCAGCTGCTTGCGCGAGCAGGTGCAGGCGTAGGCCAACCCTTGCTGCAGCAGGCGTTCGATTACTTCGGCGTAGGCGGCATGCCGTTGGCTCTGACGCAGCAGGGCGCCATCCCATTCGAAACCGTAATTCTCCAGGGTGCGCAGAATGGCAGCCTGGGCGCCGGGTACTTCACGGGGCGGGTCGAGATCTTCCATGCGCAGCAGCCATCGACCGCCACAGGCGCGGGCGTCGAGGTAGGACGCCAGGGCGGCGACCAGTGAGCCGAAATGCAGGAAGCCGCTGGGTGTCGGTGCGAAGCGCCCGACGTAGCGGGAAGGGGGGCTGGACATGCGGTATTTACAAATCAAACGGGGCGCCGCAGCGCCCCGATGTGCAGATCAGGAACCGATCTGCTTTTCCTTGATTTCCGCCAGCGTCTTGCAATCGATGCAGAGCGTGGCGGTGGGGCGAGCTTCCAGGCGGCGGATCCCAATCTCCACGCCGCAGGAGTCACACCAGCCATATTCATTGTCCTCGATCAGGGCGAGGGTTTCGTCGATCTTCTTGATCAGCTTGCGCTCACGATCGCGGGTACGCAGCTCCAGGCTGAACTCTTCTTCCTGGCTGGCGCGGTCTGCAGGGTCAGGGAAGTTGGCGGCTTCGTCTTGCATGTGGGTCACGGTGCGATCCACTTCCTGCATCAGCTCCATTTTCCACTTGTTGAGGATGGCAGTGAAATGCGCGCGCATTTCATCGCTCATGTACTCCTCGCCCTTGCTCTCTTTATAAGGTACGAAGCCACGATTCAGCTGGCTGTTTTGTTCTTTGGCTTTTGCTTTGGTGGGCATGGATGTCCGCCTCTCGCTCTCTCAAATTCACTACGCAGGTAGTGTCCTTTCCCGAAGTGATCTCCGGCCCCGCGCGTTGCAAGCGGGCGAACTTACCAGATCGGTTCGGGCGGCGCTACTCCCACGCCCATCGCCGAGTGCCCGTTATTGCGCCGGTTGGGTAGAATCTCCTTTTTGCGCCCAGAGTAGGTGTCTTTTTATGGTCAGCTCCTTCAGCGCCCGCAGCCGCGCGATCGAACCCTTTCATGTCATGGCCCTGCTGGCCCGCGCCAATGCCTTGCAGGCCGCCGGGCATGACGTCATCCACCTGGAAATCGGCGAGCCGGACTTCACCACGGCCGCGCCGATCGTCGCCGCCGGCCAAGCCGCACTCGGAGCAGGACAGACGCGTTACACCTCGGCGCGCGGCCTACCGCAGCTGCGGGAAGCGATTGCGAACTTCTACGGCCACCGCTACAGCCTGGATATTGACCCCGACCGCATCCTGATTACTCCCGGTGGTTCCGGCGCACTGCTGCTGGCCAGCAGCCTTTTGGTCGACCCCGGCAAACACTGGTTACTGGCTGATCCTGGCTACCCGTGCAACCGCCATTTTTTACGCCTGGTGGAGGGTGACGCGCAACTGGTGCCGGTTGGCCCACAGGAACGTTATCAACTGACCGCGGATCTGGTGGATCGTTTCTGGAATGCCAACAGCGTCGGTGCCCTGGTCGCTTCACCGGCCAATCCTACTGGCACGGTGTTGCACCGCGATGAACTGAGCGCACTGTCGACATCGCTGAAAAACAAAGGTGGGCATCTGGTGGTGGACGAGATCTACCACGGCCTGACCTATGGGATGGACGCGACCAGCGTACTGGAGGTGGATAACGATGCTTTCGTGCTGAACAGCTTTTCCAAATACTTCGGCATGACTGGCTGGCGCCTGGGGTGGCTGGTGGCGCCGGAAAACGCCGTCGCCGATCTGGAAAAGCTGGCGCAGAACCTCTACATCAGCGCGCCGTCGATGTCTCAGTATGCGGCCCTGGCTTGTTTCGAGCCGGAGACACTGGAGATTCTCGAAGCGCGGCGCGGCGTATTCGCCCAGCGCCGCGATTACCTGCTGCCGGCCTTGCGCGAGCTGGGCTTCAAGATCGAGGTCGAGCCGGAGGGCGCCTTCTATCTCTATGCGGACATGTCGGCCTTTGGCGGCAACGCCTACGACTTCTGCCAGCACCTGATCGAGACCGAATATGTGGCGGTGACGCCGGGCGTTGATTTCGGACGCCATCTGGCCAGCCGCCATGTGCGGTTTTCCTACACGCAAAGCCTACCGCGCCTGCAGCAGGCCGTTGAGCGCATTGCCCGCGGAATCAGGAGCTGGCAGCCCGATGCGTTTTGACCCGCCACTGGAAGAGGCGCGTCTGCTGCGCCGCTATAAACGCTTTCTGGCCGATATCCGCACCGAGGCGGGCGAGGAGCTGTGCATTCATTGCCCCAACACCGGTTCGATGCTCAATTGCATGGAGCCGGGCGGGCGTGTCTGGTTCAGCCGCTCCAATGACCCGAAGCGCAAGCTGCCGGGTACCTGGGAGTTGAGCGAAACGCCACAGGGTCGGCTCGCCTGCGTCAACACGGCGCGAGCCAACGCGCTGGTGGAAGAGGCATTGCGGGTCGGCATTGTCACCGAGCTGGCCGGGTTCGACGCGCTCAAGCGCGAGGTGGGCTACGGTGTGGAAAACAGTCGGGTGGATTTTCGCCTCGACTATGCAGACGGCCCAGCGTTCGTCGAGGTGAAGAGCGTGACGCTGGGCTTTGCCAGCACGCCGGTCGCTGCCTTTCCCGATGCGCAGACCCTGCGCGGCGCCAAGCACCTGCGCGAATTGGCGGCCCTGGCGCGTGATGGCATTCGGGCGGTGCAGCTGTATTGCGTGAACCTTTCCGACATCGAGGCGGTGCGCCCTGCCGGGGAGATCGACCCGGCCTACGCCGAGGCGCTGCGTCAGGCGGTCAGCGATGGTGTGGAAGTCCTGGCCTATGGTGTGACGCTGTCACCGCAAGGCATACAGTTGACGCATCCTTTGCCGGTGCACCTATAAGACGCGGCGGTCTGCGTCATGGATCGACCCAGATCCCCTGGTCGTCTTCGCGACAGGGAATCAGCGAGAGTTCCTGACCGGCGCAGGGTCCGGACACGCATTCGCCCGACTCGATCAAAAACAGTGCGCCATGGGTGGCGCACTGGATCAGGCTGCCGCTCTCGTCGAGAAACTGGTCGGCTTGCCATTCCAACGGAATGCCTCGGTGCGGGCAGCGATTTTCGTAGGCGTACACCTGCCCCTCACGGCGCACCACCAGCAGTTTCAGCTGGGTGAGGGTAATACCTCGGCTCTGGCCTTCAGGCAGTTCGTGGCTGGGGCATAGATACAGCATGGGCATCTCCAACGGCAGACCGGCGATTATCTGCTGTGGTGAATCGTACGGCCAGTGCCCAAGGGCGCTCTGGCTTGAAGGCCCGCTCCGGCTCGCTCGGGATCTGATGGTCGTATTCTGGCAGTCCTGGCCGTTGCTATTACTGATGTGGCGGTCGGTGCAGCGTCATCCCAAACGGGAGCACCCCGATCATCAACCGTTAAGGAGTGAGTCATGCGTTTTGTCTGGGTGATGGTGGTGGCGTTGCTGTCCGCTTGCCAATCCTTGCCACCGCTGCCCGAGTGGCAGAGTCCGCAGGGGCGCGAGCATGCTGAGCTCGGGGTAATCCTCGACCTGCGCAGCGGCGAGCGCTTGAACCCCGAACAGTTGGTCGGCCAACTGGCGGGCGCCGACCGGGTGTTGGTTGGCGAACGTCACGATAATCCTGACCACCATGCCTTGCAGCTCTGGTTGATGCAGGCGCTGGCGATGCAGCGTAGGCAGGGCAGTGTGCTGTTGGAAATGCTGGTGCCCGCGCAGCAGGCCAAAGTCGATGCGGTGCGTGAGATGCAGAGGCAAGGCCGCCGGCCGAGCGATTTGCCCGCCGCGCTCGAATGGGAAAAGGGCTGGCCTTGGCGGCTTTATGGCGATCTGGTGCGCTATGTGCTGCAGCAGCCATACCCCGTGCTGGCTGCCAACCTGGACCGCGCGGAGGTCATGTCCATCTATACCGGAGCTGTGCCGCCGCTGAGCGGTGCCCGGTCGACCGCGATGCCCGTGCGCGAAGCGCTGCTGGCGCAGGTTCGCCGCTCGCACTGTGACCTGCTTCCCGAGGCGCAATTGCCGGCCATGCTCGCCGTGCAGCAGCAACGCGACCGACGCATGGCCGACCGTCTGCTCGCCGTCCCGCAGCCGGCGTTGCTGTTGGCTGGCAGCTTCCATGTGCGACGTGATCTGGGAGTTCCCCTGCATCTGGAGGACTTGGGCGCGCCGGGCGCAACGCGGGTGCTGGTCATGGCCGAGGTCGGTGAGCGCGTAACGGCCCAGCAAGCGGATTACGTCTGGTTTACCCCGGCGCAGCCAGAGCAGGATCACTGCGCGCAACTGCGCCCGCAGACGCGTTAGTCGAGGCGGCCCAAGAGCCTGATCACAGGCAAAAAAAACCCGGCAAGAGCCGGGTCAAAACCGTGTTTAGCCTGATGAGGAGATAGTCTGAAGAGCCCGCTTATGCTCTCAGCTTACCGGCTGATCTCGCGACCAGTTGCTGGTAATAATAAACATTATCATTTAAGAGTCAACTGCATTCGTCAGGGTTTTTCTGCGGCGTTGTTTGCCGGGATTCCTGTGGTTGCGGACCCGCCGCTGGCGGATGTGCGCGTCTGCTGGTGCGAGGGGTTTTCCAGTTGATGGGTGAGGGCGGCCTTGTGTTCACTGGGCAGCTTGTTCCAGTGAATATCCAGCAGTGCGCCCTCGATGGCATACAGCAAGACCCGTGAAGCGCGAAATCCTCGGGCGCGCACGGCGCGATAGGCCTCTACCGCGCCCAGGCGGCGCAGATCCTCTGCACTGTGGATGCCGGCGGCATGCAGCCATTGCGCCGACGTCTTGCCGAGGTTTTTCAGCCGCTGCAATTCATCGTTCATCGTGCCTCCTTGCCGAATGCGGATAGCGTCCGGCAAGTGTAGCGGCGTTACCGAGGGCTGCAGGGCCTGCGGGCGGTGGCCGCCCGCGTGCCGGATCAGAGGCCGGGCAAATGCTGGCGCAAGGCGCCGATCAGCGCATCCAGACTCTGATCGTCCTGTGTGTCGATCAGGCGACGATTCGGCTGCTCCGCCTCGCTCAGGGGGTCACGGCTGGCCTGCTGCGCCTGGATGACTGCGAGGGTGGCATCGGACGGATCCTGGGCTTCCTGCTGGCGCAGTCGCAGGCGGCTGGCCAGCAAGCCATCAGGCGCCTGGCAATCGAGAATCAGGAAGGGCACACCACAGGCTTCGGCCACCCGGCAGGCGGCACTGCGCTGTTCACGCTTGAGGTAGGTGGCGTCCAGCACGACGGGAAAACCTGCCCGCAAGGCAGCGCCGGCAAGTTCGTGCAGGCGCTGGTACGTGGCGAGGCTGGAGTCTTCGCCATAGATGCCGGCATTCAGTTGACCCTGATCCGCCTGCGCTTGCTCGCCGAACAGCCGCTTGCGTTCGATATCGGAACGCAGGCGGATGGCGCCCAATTCCTCGACCAGGCGCATCGATACATGGCTTTTCCCCACCGCGGATACGCCATGGGTAATGGCCAGGAAGCGGGAAGGGATAGCGCTGTAGTCTTCCGCCAGTGCCGCATAGCGGCGGTATTCGCTGAGGATGGCGTCACGTTGCTCAGTGTTCTGTGCATGGGCGAGGCCAAACAGGCTGACCTTGGCACGCACCAGGGCGCGGTAGGCCTTGTAGAAATTAAGCAGATCAATGGAGGCGTAATCGCCGGTCAGTTCCAGCCAGCGGTTGACGAAACGTCGGGCCAGCGATTTAAGCCCGCGTGCTTCCAGGTCCATGGCCAGGAAGGCGGAGTCCGAGATGACGTCGATCAGGCGGAACGGCTCATTGAATTCGATGCAGTCGAACAAGGCTACGTGGCCATCGAGCAAGGTGGCATTGCCCAGGTGAATGTCGCCGTGGCATTCGCGAATGAAGCCCTGGGCCTTGCGCTCGGCCAGCAGTGGCCGCAGACGCGTGAAGCTGCAGTGAGCCCATTGTTCCAGGGCGTCAAGTTGCTGCAGGTCGGCCGCATCGTCGAGCAATGGGCGAATCTGCTCAAAATTCTGCAGCACCGGTTCCATGACCGCATCGGGGGTGCCCAGCACATGGCTGGCGGGCACTTGCGGGGCGTGTTGATGGAATTGGGCGATTTGTTCGGCCAGATCATCGATGTGACCGGTGCTCAGTTCTCCCCGAGCGTGCACTTCGACCAGCAGTTGGGTTTGAGGGAACTGGCGCATTTGCAGGGCGTATTCGAAGGCTGGGGCGGTGGTCCCGCCCAGTTGCGGTGCTTCGGCGCTGCCGCTGATCGGCAATACCTGCAGGTACAGGTCGGGCGCCAGGCGCTGGTTCAGGCGCAACTCTTCATGGCAGAAGTGTTGCCTAGCTTGCAGGCTGGTGAAATCGAGGAAGCCGAAATTTACCGGCTTTTTGATCTTGTAAGCGAACGGGCCGGTGAGCAGAACCCAGGAGATATGCGTCTCGATGACCTGGAAGCTCTCCACCGGATGCGGATAGAGGGCGGGGTTCTGCAGGGCGGTGATCAGGGCTTGGCTCACGGTCAGTCCTTGCGTTGCAACTAGAGAAAGGGCGGCATTATGAACGTGCCGGCGCGATCGAGGAAACTCCGTGGTGTTTCCGCCGTCATAGCAGCGCCGTTGGAAGCCCAGCCTTGATGGTCGCTTCCGGTTGATCAACCCTACCTTTGACTTATCCACAGTGCGGGCCGATGGCTCGCCTTTGCGCTGTGGATTAAGTGCGTATAATTCGCCGCCATGAAACGTACCCGAACTTCTCGTCCTCGTGCCCAGCAACGTCGTTCCGGTGGCAAACGCCCCTGGCTCGGTTGGGCTATCAAGCTGGGCCTGGTTGGCCTGGTCATTCTTGCAGCCTTTACGATTTACCTGGATGCCGTGGTGCAGGAGAAGTTCTCCGGCAAGCGCTGGACGGTCCCTGCCAAGGTGTATGCACGGCCATTGGAGCTGTTCAGTGGACTGAAGCTGAGCCAGGCCGATTTCCTCAAGGAGCTTGACGCGCTCGGGTATCGCCGCGATAAAAGCGTCAACGGGCCGGGTATCGTCTCGGTGGCGGGCAATACGGTCGAGCTCAACACACGCGGCTTCCAATTTTATGAAGGGGCTGAAGCCGCCCAGCATATTCGCGTACGTTTTTCAGGCGAACATATTGCGAGCATGACATTGGCCAGCGGCGACGATTTGCCTGTTGTGCGTCTGGAACCCTTGATGATCGGTGGCTTGTATCCGGCCCATCAGGAAGACCGCATCCTGATTCAGATCGATCAAGTGCCGCCGTATCTGGTGGATGCTTTGGTCGCGGTTGAAGACCGTGATTATTTCGATCATTTTGGCGTATCGCCCAAATCGATCGCCCGTGCCATCTGGGTCAATACAGCAGCCGGTGCGGTGCGCCAGGGCGGCAGTACGCTCACCCAGCAGTTGGTGAAGAATTTCTTTCTGACCAACGAGCGCAGCTTGAGCCGCAAGGCCACCGAAGCGATGATGGCGTTGTTGCTCGAGTTGCATTACGACAAGCGCGAGATTCTTGAAGCCTACCTTAATGAGGTGTTCCTCGGTCAGGACGGCCAGCGCGCGGTGCATGGCTTCGGTCTGGCCAGTCAGTACTTCTTCAGTCAGCCGCTTTCCGAATTGAAATTGCATCAAGTCGCGCTGCTGGTCGGCATGGTGAAAGGGCCGACCTATTACAATCCGCGCCGTCAGCCTGATCGGGCCTTGGCAAGGCGCAACCTGGTGCTTGATCTGCTGGCCGAGCAGGGCATGGTCGATGCCGAGCTGATTGCCAAGGCCAAGCAGCAGCCGCTGGGCGTAACCCGCCGCGGTAGTTTGGCCGACAGCTCCTATCCGGGCTTTCTTGACCTGGTCAAACGTCAGTTGCGCGAGGATTACCACGAGCAGGATTTGACCGAGGAAGGTCTGCGCATCTTCACCAGCTTTGATCCGCTGGTGCAGTTAAAGGCCGAGGATGCGCTGGCGGAGACGTTCAAGCGGCTGGCCAATCGCAAGGGTATCGATGACGTCGAGGCGGCCATGGTCGTTACCAACCCGGAAACCGGTGAGCTGCAAGCGCTGATCAGTAGCCGCCAGCCGCGATTCGCCGGTTACAACCGCGCCCTGGATGCGGTGCGGCCGATTGGTTCGCTGATCAAGCCCGCGGTTTATCTGACGGCTCTGGAGCGGCCCAGCCAGTACACCCTGACCAGCCTGATCGATGATGAGTCGTTCTCGGTGACGGGCCAGGACGGCCAGGTCTGGAAGCCGCAGAACTACGATCGCACGTCCCACGGCACCGTTTACCTTTATCAGGGCTTGGCCAAGTCCTATAACCTGGCTACGGCTCGGCTGGGTCTGGAAGTGGGCGTGCCCAATGTGCTGAAAACCCTGGAGCGCCTGGGTGTGACGCGCAAGTGGCCGGCGTATCCATCAATGCTGCTCGGGGCGGGAAGCCTGAGTCCCATGGAAGTGGCGGGCATGTATCAAACCTTGGCCAACGGCGGCTTCAACACCCCGTTGCGTTCGATTCGTAGCGTGCTGGATGCCAATGGTGATCCGCTCAAGCGCTACCCGTTCCAGATTCAACAACGTTTTGATCCAGGGGCTATTTATCTGGTGCAAAATGCCATGCAGCGTGTGATGCGCGAAGGCACCGGCAGCTCGGTCTACAACCAGTTGTCGCCTGCGCTGTCCGTGGCGGGAAAAACCGGGACCAGCAACGATTCACGCGACAGCTGGTTCGCCGGGTTCAGTCAGGACCTGCTGGCGGTCGTGTGGATGGGGCGCGACGACAATGGCACGACGCCGCTGACCGGTGCCACCGGCGCCCTCCAGGTATGGGCAAGCTTCATGGCCAAGGCTGACCCTATGTCGCTGGAGACGCCGCAGCCAGAAAATATCGTCCAAGCTTGGGTGGATGCACAAACCGGACAAGGCTCCGCAGAGCATTGTCCGAACGCGGTACAGATGCCATATATTCGTGGCAGTGAGCCACTGCCGGGAGCCTCTTGCGGCTTTCCGCCGGCCGAGTCGGTGATGGACTGGGTGCGTGGCTGGCTGGAATAGCAGACCGTTTAAAAACGTAGGCGAGGCAGGCAAGACGAGGCAAAACAGCCGAAGAAGCGCAGTTTAGGTGTTCTAAATGAGCATTCTGAGGCTGTTTAAAACGACGTATTGCCAATGCAGGTAGTTTTTCAACGTCCTGCTAATACAGGGGTGTGATGTGAACAAATGGTTAGTGGCAATTGCGATGCTGGCGGTGCTGTCGGGATGCGCCAGTAACCCGCACGGTTCGGTTCCGGTGGTGGATAACGGCGCGTCGGTCAGGGAAGAACAAGCCTGGATGGGCGGCCGGCCCGCCACGCCTACGCCGCGAGCTACACCAAGCCCTGCCGTGGCAGAGCAAGATGCGGGCGTCGTGGTCATGGTGCCCGACGGTGCCAGCGGATCGGTACCAATGGAGGGCCAGAGTTTCCCCACTCAGATGTCCCCGTCCCTGGAGTTCGGCTCACAGCCGATTGTCAGTGGCACCTACTCGCCCCCCATCACCGCGTCGCCCGCGCAACAGCCAGCTGCGCCCAGCGGCATTCCGAGTGGCCGCAGTGGAGGACTGGCTGCGGATGAGCAGCTTGATGGTCCGGTACTGGCATTGCTGACCTCGGCGCAACAGTTGCAAAGCAGTGGCGATTTGAATAGCGCGGCGTCGAGTCTGGAGCGTGCCCAGCGGATTGCGCCGCGCGAGCCTCAAGTGCTCTACCGGCTGGCTGAGCTGCGCCTGGCACAGGGCGATGCGGCGCAAGCCGAGCAGGTGGCGCGGCGTGCGCTGACTTATGCGGCTGACCGCCCGGCCCTGCAAGCCAGTTTGTGGAATCTGATTGCCCAGGCGCGTGAGCGCCAGGGGGATCCTGCAGGTGCGGCACAGGCGCGTGAGCGGGCCAGGGTCAGCAGCTGATGAACGAACGAATTTTGGCAGTCGCTGAACAACTGCTGCTCATCGAGCGTGAGTTGCGTCGGCTTGGCTGGTGGTCTGCCCACTCGCCAAGTGACGAGGCATTAGGCAGTTGCGAGCCTTTTTGTGTTGATACTCTGGACTTTGCGCAATGGCTGCAGTGGATCTTTCTGCCCCGCATGAAAGAGCTGCTGGAGAGCGGCGGGCCACTGCCTAGCGTATCCGGTATCTGTGCCATGGCAGAAGTGGTATACCGCGAGCGCCCGGTCGAGGTCAAAGAGCTGCTCGTGATCCTGGGGCGCTTCGATCAATTGATCGGCAAGGCTCGCTGAGCCGGCGTTTGTTCAATCGCAATGTTCGGCAAGGCTTTCACGTGTCTTGTCGATTTGGGCCTGGCGTTCCTCTTCGCTCAAACGGCGCAGTTCCCCTTCTACCTCCATGCGTACGCGCGGCGAGTTGCGTAATTGGGCGAGCGCGCCGCGCAATTCGCTGCAATGCTGTTGGCGCTGTGCTTCCTTGGCGCTCTGCTCACGCTTGGCCAGCGTGTCCAGTTCCTGTTGTTCGGCAGCGGCAAGCTCGGTCGAGGAGGGCGAGCGTGGCGCGCTCGCGGGGCCGGGAGAAGGCGCAGGGCGCAAGGCAACACTGTTCGAAGGCTGACCCTGCGGCGGTTGTGCGCCGTAGTGGGTCACGCCACGTTCGTCCGTCCAGGTGTAAATCGGTGCGGCGAGAGCCGTTGAGCTCAAGGCGAGCAGGAAACTGGCGAGTAGCAGGCGGGGCATAGGAATTCCTGGAAACGAGTCGATCAGAAACAAGATTTAAACAAAAGGCTCAGACTTCCAGGGTGTGGCGCATCACAGCGCCGCAAGTAAGAAAACCTCACGCGTGACTTGACTTGCAGGCGGCTAATCCCAACAATTCAGCGTTGGCTGAAGTAGGGCTCGCCGCAAGTTGGCCCTGGCTCAGTAGACATGAGGCGCCTACCCGTGCCGACCTTAGTTACCCCCGCAACGCGTTACCTCGCGCTGGGTGGGATTGCCCCGCAACACTCTGGGTCATTCCCAATGCTTGCTCAGTAGATGCTGACGTAGTCGGCGACCACCGTCGCTCATGCTCTGCTGACAGTAGACCTAAACAGGCCACCGGCCCAAAAGGTGGCATTCTGGCGTTCTAGAGGTGAATAACGTGGAGCTTTTATCCGGCGCTGAAATGGTCGTCCGCTTCCTGCGCGACGAAGGTGTCAAATATATCTACGGGTACCCGGGTGGTGCTCTTCTGCATGTCTACGACGCCCTGTTCAAGGAAAAGGAAGTAACCCATATCCTGGTCCGCCACGAGCAGGCAGCCACGCACATGGCTGATGGTTACGCGCGCGCCACCGGCAAAGCCGGTGTGGTGATGGTGACATCGGGTCCTGGCGCAACCAACGCGATTACCGGTATCGCTACCGCCCATATGGACTCGATTCCAATGGTGGTGATTTCCGGTCAGGTCGCCAGCCACATGGTCGGCACCGATGCTTTCCAGGAAACCGACATGATCGGCATCTCCCGGCCGATCGTGAAGCACAGCTTCATCATCAAGCACCCCTCGGAAATCCCGGAAGTTCTGAAGAAGGCCTTCTATCTGGCTGAGTCCGGTCGTCCCGGTCCTGTCGTTGTGGATATTCCCAAGGATATGGGCGCTCCGGGCGAGAAGTACGAATACGTCTACCCGAAAAAAGCCAAGCTGCGTTCCTACAGCCCGGCGGTGCGCGGGCATTCCGGGCAAATTCGCAAGGCCGCCGAGATGCTCTTGGCCGCCAAGCGTCCGGTCCTGTATTCCGGCGGTGGGGTGATACTGGGTGGCGCCTCGGCGCCGCTCACTGAACTGGCACAAAAGCTCAATCTACCTGTTACCAACACGCTGATGGGGCTGGGTGGTTATCCGGGCAGCGATCGCCAATTTATCGGCATGTTGGGTATGCACGGCAGCTACACCGCCAACCTCGCGATGCACCACGCCGATGTGATTCTCGCCGTCGGCGCGCGTTTCGATGACCGAGTCATCAACGGCGCCTCCAAGTTCTGCCCGACTGCCAAGATCATTCACATCGACATCGATCCTGCTTCGATTTCCAAGACCATTAAGGCCGATGTGCCGATTGTGGGTCCGGTCGAAAGCGTGCTGACCGAGATGGTCGCGATTCTGAAGGAAATCGGCCAGCAACCGAACAAGGACGCGGTGGCCAGCTGGTGGAAGCAGATTGATGAGTGGCGCGGTAACGGTCGTCTGTTCCCTTACAATGAGGGCGATGGCTCGATCATCAAGCCGCAAGCGGTTATCGAAACGCTATACGAAGTGACCCGTGGCGATGCCTTTGTTTCTTCTGACGTGGGTCAGCATCAGATGTTTGCTGCCCAGTACTACCGTTTCGACAAGCCCAATCGCTGGCTGAACTCGGGCGGTCTGGGCACCATGGGCTTCGGTCTGCCGGCGGCCATGGGTGCCAAGTTGAACTTCCCTGACGTAGACGCCGCCTGTGTGACGGGGGAAGGCAGTATCCAGATGAATATCCAGGAGCTGTCCACCTGCCTGCAGTACGACCTGCCGGTAAAAATCGTCAACCTGAACAACGGCGCGTTGGGCATGGTGCGCCAATGGCAGGATATGCAGTACAGCAGTCGCTACTCGCATTCCTACATGGAGTCACTGCCCGATTTCGTCAAGCTTGCCGAGGCCTATGGCCATGTCGGCATGCGCATCACCGAACTCAAGGATCTCAAGCCGAAGATGGAAGAGGCCTTTGCCATGAAGAACCGGCTGGTGTTCCTCGATATTGCGGTGGATACGGCTGAACACGTGTATCCGATGCAGATCAGTGGTGGTGCTATGCGCGACATGTGGCTGAGCAAGACGGAGCGGACCTGAACATGCGACACATCATTTCCCTGTTGCTGGAAAACGAACCGGGCGCACTGTCCCGCGTGGTCGGCCTGTTCTCCCAGCGCAACTACAACATTGAAAGCCTGACCGTGGCGCCGACCGAAGACCCGAGCCTGTCGCGTCTGACGTTGACCACCGCCGGGCAGGAGGAAGTGATCGAGCAGATCACCAAAAACCTCAACAAGCTGATCGAAGTGGTCAAGCTGGTGGACCTGTCGGAAAGCGCACATATCGAGCGTGAGCTGATGCTGGTCAAGGTCAAGGCCACTGGCGCCCAACGCGCCGAGGTCAAGCGTACGACCGATATCTTCCGTGGGCAGATCGTCGATGTGACGACCAGCGTCTACACGATTCAGATAGCGGGCACCAGCGGCAAGCTGGACAGTTTCATCCAGGCCATCGGCACCGCGTCGATTCTGGAAACCGTACGCAGTGGTGTCACCGGGATTGCCCGTGGTGACAAGGTACTGAGTATCTGACGTTTTGAAATGGCCGCTCAGGCCGGACTTATCCGAGGAAATTCCATGAAAGTTTATTACGACAAAGACTGCGACCTCTCCATCATTCAGGGCAAAAAGGTCGCCATCATCGGTTACGGCTCCCAGGGGCACGCCCATGCGTGCAACCTCAAGGACTCCGGTGTAGATGTCACTGTCGGTCTGCGTGCCGGTTCTTCGTCGGTCGCCAAAGCTGAAGCCCACGGCCTGAAAGTGGCTGATGTGGCCACTGCAGTCGCCGCTGCTGACCTGGTAATGGTTCTGACCCCGGACGAATTCCAGGGCAAGCTGTACCAGGATGAGCTGGAGCCGAATCTGAAGAAAGGCGCCATCCTGGCCTTCGCCCACGGTTTCTCGATCCACTACAACCAGGTAGTGCCGCGTGCTGACTTGGACGTGATCATGATCGCGCCCAAGGCGCCGGGCCACACTGTGCGCTCCGAGTTCGTCAAGGGCGGCGGTATTCCTGATCTGATCGCCATCTATCAGGACGCTTCCGGCAACGCCAAGAACATTGCCCTGTCCTACGCCTCGGGCGTGGGCGGCGGCCGCACCGGCATCATCGAAACCACCTTCAAGGACGAGACTGAAACCGACCTGTTCGGTGAGCAGGCTGTGCTGTGCGGCGGTTGCGTTGAGCTGGTCAAGGCGGGTTTCGATACCCTCGTTGAAGCCGGTTATGCGCCGGAAATGGCCTACTTCGAGTGCCTGCACGAGCTGAAGCTGATCGTTGACCTGATGTTCGAAGGCGGTATCGCCAACATGAACTACTCGATCTCCAATAACGCCGAGTACGGTGAGTACGTCACCGGCCCGGAAGTGATCAACGAAGAGTCCCGCGCCGCGATGCGCAATGCTCTGAAGCGCATCCAGAACGGCGAGTACGCCAAGATGTTCATCAGCGAAGGCGCTACCAACTACCCGTCGATGACTGCCTATCGCCGCAACAATGCCGCGCACGGCATCGAAGTGGTCGGTGAGAAGCTGCGTGCCATGATGCCGTGGATCGCTGCCAACAAGATCGTCGACAAGAGCAAGAACTAAGCTCGTCGGTATCTGAAAAAACGCGGCCCAAGGGCCGCGTTTTTTCGTTTCACGCCAGGCTTCTGGTATAAAGCCACGGTTAGACCATGCGATTTCGTCTGATGTGGTCTCCATTTTTGAATCCGTTGCAAGGTAACGTCCATGAGCGAAAGCCACGAGGAGTCGAACAAGGACTCCGCCGCTGAGAGCCTGCTACCCATCGATGAGCATATCGAGGAAGGGCAGGATGCAGAAGGCCGCAAGGTCCGTCATCGCGGTATCTATCTGTTGCCCAACCTGTTTACCACCGCCAACCTGTTTGCGGGTTTCTTCTCGATTGTCAGCGCCATGAACGGCAAGTTTGAAGTGGCGGCCATCGCTATTTTCGTGGCCATGGTGCTGGATGGCCTGGATGGTCGCGTGGCGCGGTTGACCAATACTCAGAGCGCCTTTGGTGCCGAATATGACTCGCTGTCGGACATGGTCGCTTTCGGCTTGGCGCCGGGCTTATTGGCTTACAACTGGGCGCTGTCGGAGCTGAATAATGTGGGGCTGACGGTGGCGTTCATTTATGCCGCCTGTGCAGCGTTGCGCCTGGCTCGTTTCAACACCCAAATTGGCAAGGTCGACAAGAAGTGGTTCGTCGGTCTGGCCAGCCCGGCGGCTGCCGGCGTGGTGGCAGGTACGGTATGGGCACTCAAGGACTTTGGTGTCGATGGCGTCGATCTGCCGGTGCTGGTAGTGATGCTGTTTGCGTTGCTGGTAGCAGTGGCTGGCGTGCTGATGGTCAGCAATATCAAGTACTACAGCTTCAAGGACCTTGATTTGAAGGGGCGAGTACCCTTTGTGGCGATCCTTGTGGTGGTGCTGATATTCGCCGTGGTGTTCAGTGACCCACCGCGAGTACTGCTGCTGATTTTCCTGGCCTATGCGGTTTCCGGTCCAGTGCAGTTCCTACTGCATTTGCGTCGGCGCACCCGGGCGAGTAACGAGTAACTTCTCAACCCCGTAGTCATGGCGCATCATGGCGACGTTGACTGCGGGGTTATTGTCATGCTGATCAAGCCTTCTTGTCCGAGCGCTTGTCGCGAATCGGATGTCACACCCGAGACTGTTTACCTGTCTCGTCGCCAGCTCTTGCAGAGTGCTCTTGTTGGAGCTGCTTCCCTTGCCCTCCCGGCGATAGTTGCCGCTGTGCCGCGCTACGATGACGTGGCGGATGCCTCGTCTCCAGCCTGGCTACAAGCCAAGCTCGACGGAGCTCATTGGCAGGCCATCCAGGCGGGTGAAGCGATCACGCCGTATCCCTCTGCGACGCGCTACAACAATTTCTATGAGTTCGGCCCTGGCAAGGAAGATCCAGCCCGACATGCGGGAGTGATGGAGACCGAGCCCTGGAGTGTGTTGATCGACGGTGAGGTCGGCAGGCCGGGCCGTTACGATCTGCAGGCGCTTTGTACTGAAAGTCGCCTGGAAGAGCGCATCTATCGGTTGCGTTGTGTTGAAGGCTGGTCAATGGTCATTCCCTGGTTGGGGATTCCTCTGGCTGATTTGATGCATCGCGTAGAGCCCACTGGCAGTGCTCGCTATGTCCGCTTCGAAACGTTGCTTCGCCCCGAGCAAATGGCCGGCACACGATCTCGTTTTTCCCTGATTGACTGGCCCTACGTCGAAGGCTTGCGCATGGATGAGGCTCAGCATCCAATGACCATTCTGGCCGTCGGCATGTATGGCCGGGTGCTGCCGAACCAAAACGGTGCGCCGCTGCGTTTGGTCGTGCCGTGGAAATATGGCTTCAAGAGCATCAAGTCAATTGTGCGGATCAGTTTTGTAGCCGAGCAGCCTGCTACGACCTGGGAAAAAATCGCGCCGCACGAATACGGCTTCTACGCCAATGTGAATCCCCAGGTGGATCATCCGCGCTGGTCTCAAGCTCAAGAGCGGCGCTTGCCCAACACGTTATTCAGTCCCAATGTCCAGCCGACCCGCATGTTCAACGGCTACGCCGAGGAGGTGGCTGGGTTGTATCGCGGCATGGATTTGCGGAAATTCTACTGATGATCCGTTCCTTGCTGAGGCTGGCGGTTTTCCTTGCCGCCCTGGCAGTCCCGCTTTATTGGTTGTACTTGGCGTGGATCGTCGCGCTGGGGCCTGATCCGGGGAAGTGGCTGCTTGATCATCTGGGGCAGGGTGCCTTGGTGTTTTTGCTGCTTACCTTGAGCATGACCCCCTTGAGTCGGTTGACCGGCTGGCCGATATGGATGGCGCTTCGGCGTCAGTTGGGTCTGTGGACCTTTGCCTATGCCTGCCTGCACGTGGGCGCTTTTGTGTTATTCATCTTGGACGGGGATCTTTCACGGCTATTAACGGAGTTGCCGAGCCGCCCGTATGTGTTGGTCGGTGCGCTGGCCTTTAGTGGTCTGCTTCCGCTCGCGCTGAGCTCCAATCGCTGGAGCATGCGTACCTTGGGTAAGCGATGGAAACGTTTGCACCGGCTGGTTTACCTGGTTCTGGTGCTCGCGCTACTGCATATGCTGTGGGTGGTGCGTTCGGATCTCCAGCAGTGGGCTTTGTATTCGGGTATTGGTGGTTGTCTCTTACTGATGCGTACTCCCTTGATAGATCGCTGGCTCGTGCAGCTTGCAGCCGGGCGGCGCGCTCGGCCAAGAAAGGTTGCAAATAACCCTTGACGGCAGAATC
>CAYPFO010000019.1:0-54607 GCA_964410065.1 uncultured Pseudomonas sp. | reverse complement strand
GGTACTGGGTGTCCTTGTGCAGCAGTTCGGCCGGCAGGGTGTGCTTGACGATCAGCTCCATCACCGCTTCTTTGAGGTCGGCCTGGCTGATGTCCGGGCTGTGCTGGGTGGACAGCACCACCGCATCAATACCCACAACCTTGCCGTCTTCGTAGCGGCAGGTGACCTGGCTCTTGGCGTCCGGACGCAGCCACGGCAGCAGGCCGGACTTGCGCGCTTCGGCCTGGCGCTCGACCAGACGGTGGGAGAAGACGATCGGTGCGGGCATCAGCACGTCGGTTTCGTTGCTGGCGTAGCCGAACATCAGGCCCTGGTCGCCGGCGCCCTGGTCTTCCGGCTTGGCGCGGTCGACGCCCTGGTTGATGTCCGGGGACTGCTTGCCAATGATGTTGACGATGCCGCAAGTGGCGCCGTCGAAACCGACGTCCGAGCTGGTGTAGCCAATGTCGCAGATCACCTTGCGGGCGATCTCTTCCAGGTCAACCCAAGCGCTGGTGGTCACTTCACCGGCAACGATGGCCACGCCAGTCTTGACCAGCGTTTCCACGGCCACGCGGGCGAGTTTGTCCTGTTCGATGATGGCGTCGAGCACGGCATCGGAAATCTGGTCGGCAATCTTGTCCGGATGGCCTTCAGAGACGGATTCGGAGGTAAAAATCGAGTATTCGCTCATCTATCGGTGTCCTGTTCTGACCGGTCAGTGAGGGTGCTTCGTGAATCCGGCCTGGCGAAATGCCGTAGCTGAATCTGAAAGCCGTTTTTAAAACCAATGTAAAGACTCTCGCCGGGCACAAGCCCCGCGGTGGTGGCCCAACGGGCCAAATCATCCTGGTCAAAGCCCAGCCAGAGATCGCCACAGGCTTCTCGGGTCCAGCTCTGATCGTGACTGCACAACTCGCTGATCAGCAGACTGCCGCCGGCCTTGACCATCCCGGCCAGCCGCTGCATGGCCTCGGCTGGGGCGGCGAAGTGGTGCAGCACCATGTTCAGCACGACGCAATCGGCTTGCGTGGTCGGGTCATCCAGCGCATCGGCCAGCTGCAGTTTGACGTTAGTCAAACCGGCGCTTTCGCAGTGACGCCGCGCCAGCTCGAGCATTTCCGGGCTGTTGTCCAGCGCCGTTACCTGCGCAAATCGACGCGCCAGCTCGGGCAGGAAGTCGCCTTCGCCCGGGCCGACTTCCAGCGCCGTGGCGGTGGGGGCAAACCCCAGCGTATCCAGCAGGCTGAGCAGGCTGTCGCGGTACTGCGGCAGGCTGGCGATCAGGTCCTGCCGTGCCGCAAAACTGCCAGCCATGCGGGCGAAGAAATCCTGGCTGGCGGCACTGCGCTGGGCATGCACGGCGGCAATTCGCGCCAGAACCTCGGCGGGCAGCGTGAGGCGGTCGACTTCGGCCAGCAACGCACTGTGCAGAGCGCCGCCCAGCATCTCGGCCTGCGCCAGGCTGCGGCGGTAAAACACCGCGTTACCCTCGCGGCGCGTGGTCACCAGTCGCGCCTGGGCCAGTACCTTCAAATGATGGCTCATGCCCGACTGGCCGATGGCGAAGATCTGCGCCAGCTCCAGCACGCCGAACGAATCGTTGGCCAGCGCACGCAGCACGTTCAGGCGCAACGGATCCCCGCCGGCCTTGCACAGGGCGGCGAGCGATTCACTGTCGGCACACGGGTCGGGAGAGATGCGTTGGTTCATAGGTCGCGCAGTCTAGTCGCTCGGATTTCGCCTATCAATGACCAATATCAAAATATCTTGATATTGAAACCCCTTCCCGCTGCACAGCTGGATTGTCGAAGGCACGCTGCTCGCACGTAGCCGAAATAAATTCGGCCCTACACTTGAGTATCCGGCGGTGAGCACAAACCAGGCGCCCCTCAACGTGTGGGGCCGAATTGACTTCGGCAGCGATGCCCGGCCTGCCACACAAGCTTGAAGCCTGCGTTTACCGTTCCTTGGTTATAAGCCAACGCCTTCTGGTTCTTTGCTGTTGCAGGGAGCTTTACCGTATCCTGCCCGCCCCATTGACCAACCACGCCACTGCGGCATTGCCCTCGCGGCGCATGCCGCCCCCGGCTCTGGATCTGCGGAAATCGTCATCATGTCGACCCATCGTCTCACTACGCTGGCCTTCGCCGGCGCGTGCCTGCTGCTGGCCTTGCCCGCGCAGGCGCAAGACTCGCTCACCCCCGCCACAACGACGGTCAGCGCACCGCTTACCGTACCCGCGCCCCTGCTATCCGCCAGCGAACTGAAGCCGCTGATCGGCCAGTCTGGCGTGCGCATCCTCGATATCCGCGCACCGCAGGCCTATGCCAGCGGGCATATCCCCGGCGCCATCAACACGCCGTATGGGCAGTACCGCGGCCCGGCCGACAACCCCGGTCAGTTACCCCAGGCATCAGCCGTGACCGCCGTGTTGCAAAAAGCCGGCATCCATCAGGACAGCCACGTGATCGTCGTGCATGGCGGCACAGACCACACTGATTTCGGCGCCGCGGCGCGGGTCTACTGGACGCTGAAGGTCGGCAGTCTGACTCGCCTGTCGATTGTCGATGGCGGCACCCGTGCCTGGCAGGCCACCGGCGGTGAGCTGACCACCGAAACGCCGCTGGTGCTGCCCAGCCAGTTCGTCTACCAGTACGACAAGGAGCAGATCGTGACCCGTGACGAGCTGGCCGCCGCCATCCAGACCGGCAGCGCGCCGCGCCTGATCGACTCGCGGCCCCCAGCGTTCTTTAACGGTGACGTAAAACCAGCCACCGCCGCCCGCTACGGCACCCTGCCCGGCGCGCAGTCGTTCAACAACGCGCAGTTCTTCCCGGAAGGCGGCACCACACTCAAGCCGGTCGACGAACTCAAAGCGCTGGTCGCGCAAGCCGGCGCCGCCGACGGGCCGGCCGTCTCGTTCTGCAACACGGGTCACTGGGCCGCCACCAACTGGTTCGTGATGTCGGAAATCGCCGGCAACACGGCGGTGAAGATGTACCCGGACTCCATGGTGGATTGGAGCCGCAGCGAGTTGCCGATGGCGAACCAGCCCTCGCGATTCGACGCATTGCTGCAAGACCTCAAGCACGCGCTCAACAAGTAAGACAGAGAATTCCTGATGCTTAACCTTAACCGTCTGCTGTTTATCATCGGCGGCCTGGCCGGCGCCTTGGCCGTGGCCTACGCCACCGGCGTGCGCCAGGGCCTGCTGACCTTGCTCGGCATAGGCTTTGGCGCCGTGCTGCAGTTCGCCCGCTTCGGCTTCACCACCGGCTGGCGCGACTTCATCGAAACGCGCAATCCCCAGGGCATCTGGGGCCAGATGCTGCTGTTGTCGCTGGCGGCGATCCTGACCCTGCCGCTGATCGCCACCAGCGGCGGCGAACTGGTCGGCGCCGTGGCGCCGCTGACCATCAGCCTGATCCTGGGCGCCTTCCTGTTCGGCGCGGCCATGCAACTGGCCGACGGCTGCGGCTCCGGCACCCTGTACAAGGCCGGCGCCGGCGCGCCGTTGTCCTTTGCCGTGTTGCCAACGTTCATGATCGGCAGCTTCGTCGGCGCATCCCATCAGCCGGCGTGGATCGCCCTGGGCGGATTGCCGGCCATCGATCTGCTGCAATTCGGCTGGCCGACAGCCGTCGCCATCACCGTGGCGGGCTGTGGACTGGTCGCGTTGTGGGTTGGGCGCGCAGCGAAAAAGGCACAGCCGGCGTTTGCCGCTCAGTCCGTCGGCGCCGCCGCGGTCAACACCGGTTCCGGTTGGGCCCGTCGCTGGTGGCTGGGCGCGCTGCTGCTGGCCGGACTGTATCTGCTGCACCTGCTGATCGCCGGCCAGCCCTGGGGCATCGTCTACGGGGTGGGCGTGTGGGGCGCGAAAATCGCCTCGGCACTGGGCTGGAGCCCGGTTGGCGATCCGTTCTGGGGCGTTGCGCCCCATGCCACGCGCTTGGCCGAACCGCTGCTGGCCGACATCACCTCGGTGACCAACATCGGCCTGATTTACGGCGCCATTGCCGCCTCGCGCTGGAACGGCACGCCGAACATTCGTCTGCCCTCCAACCGCCGCCTGATTGCCGCCTGCATCGCCGGCCTGGTGATGGGCTACGCCTCGCGTATGGCCTTCGGCTGTAACGTTGGTGCTTACCTCGGCGGCATCGCCTCGGCCAGTGTGCACGGCTGGGTGTGGTTTGCCCTGGCCTTTGCCGGCTCGATTATCGGCGTGCGCCTGCGCACTCGCCTCGCCAATTAAGGAGTGGATATGGACAGTAAAAAAACCTTCCTGACCGGCACCACGCTGTTTTGGCTGGTAATGCTGGGCCTGGTCGTTGCCGACACCCGTTCCACTGCCGGAAATCGCGTTGAACCCGCGCCCTTCGCTTATGGCAGTGGCCAGGCGGCGTCGGGCGGACACTGCTCGGGACGTTAAGCCATGACAAGATGGGCCCGTTCTGGGCCCGTCTCTAACCCGTATCTGCTTACAGCCGGAAACGGCTCACCAATGTCTGCAACCGATTACCCAGACGGGCCAGCTCAAGGCTCGAGGCAGCGGTCTGCTCACTGCCTGCGGCGGCTTGATCCGTAATATCGCGCACGTTCACCAGGCTGCGGCTTATTTCTTCGGCAACCGCGCTTTGCTGTTCGGAGGCTGCGGCGATCTGCTGATTCATCGCCTCAATGTTCGACACACTGCCCGTGATATTGTGCAGCGCAACGCCTGCATTACGCGCCAGCGCCACGGTGCTTTCGGTGAGGTTGCAACTGTTCTGCAGGCTGCTCGCCACACGTTGCGTTCCGCTCTGCAACCCGGAGACCAGCTCTTCAATTTCTTCGGTGGACTTCTGGGTGCGTTGCGCCAAACCACGCACCTCATCGGCTACCACCGCGAAACCACGACCGGCTTCCCCGGCGCGGGCCGCTTCGATAGCGGCGTTGAGTGCCAGCAGGTTGGTCTGCTCAGCCACCGCCTTGATGACGTCCATGACGCTGCCAATCTTGTGGCTCTCTTGCTGCAAGCTGACCATCGCCTCGCTGGAACGATTGACTTCGCTTGCCAGACGCTCGATCTGGGCAATCGCTTCAGTGACCACTTTGTCACCCTGGGCAGCCTGGTCGTCAGCTGTCGAGGCGGCTTGCGAGGCATGCTCGGCGTTGCGCGCCACCTCCTGCACGGTAGCCGACATTTCCTGCATCGCGGTGGCGACTTGATCCGTTTCGACCTTCTGCGTACGGACACCCACACTGGTCTGTTCGGTCACAGCCGAGAGTTCTTCCGCAGCGCTGGATATTTGCGTCACGCCATCGCGAATGCCACCAATGAGCTCGCGCAGGGTTCTGCCCATCTGCTGGATACCCTGCTGCAGCTTGCCCATCTCATCGGTGCGCGTGACGGCTTTTTGCTCAGAGAGATCACCAGCGGCAATGCGCTGAATATCATCCAGGGCGTGCTGAATCGGCCCGGTGATCTGGCGGGTGATCACCATCGAGGCAATGGCTCCCAGCAACAGTGCCAGTAATGCACTGCCAACTTGCAGGGTGCGAGCCCGCCCGCTGTCGTCGTCACGCAAGGTCTGCTGCAGGGCATTCAACTGCGCACTCTGACGCAACATGTCATCGACATACCGGGTCATGTCGACGCCGATTCTGCCCGCTTCGGAGTTATTTGTTTTGTAAACGTCCAGCGAGCCAAAGTAACGCCCCATGGCCGACTTCAGTTGCACCAGTTCGTCTGCAAAATAACGTGACAGCGTTGCCTCGATTTTGGAAAGCTCCGCTTTGGTGGTTTTCATCTGCTCGGTCAGCTCGCGCTCACGCGCTTCCGAAGCCAGCATCATGTAGCCACGCACGGCATAACGGGTGGTCAGCATGGCGTCATTGAACGAGGTGAAGGCCTGGAATAAATCGTCTTGCTCATCCGACTGCATGCTCAGAATCTTGCTGCGCACATTGTTGATTCTGCCAACAACATCGTTGCCGTCGCTAATCATGTCGCGGCGCGCCTTCAGAGTCAGGTCATAGGCAGCACGCATACGGTCCAGTGCATCGCGGTAGCTCGCGACAGAGGGGCCTATCGCTTTCAACAGCTCCAGGCTTTCACCCTGCAGTCCCTGCAGCCCGCGCTGGTACACCTGTTCCAGCCGCTCAAGTTCGGCCTGAGCGCTTCTGCCTTGGGCTTCTTCACCACTGGTGCGCATGTACTCAAGGCGACTGATCTGTAGCCGGCCGGCTGCAACGTTCAATTCGCCGATACCCGCGGCATGCAGACTGCTCACATCCATCTTGTTCAGGCTGCCCCAACCGACCAGCGCCAGGGTAAGCGTGAATGCAAGCACCAGGCCGAAGCCAAGCCCCAGCTTAAGGTTGACGCTGATATTGCCAAACCATGTATTCATAGAAAAAATTCCCGCAGTTGTAAGGAGCGAACGCGCGGGGCGTTTTTTCTTGTATGGCCACTGTCGCATTTCCTTTTTTGGTATCGACCTTCCTCCTCATTGCTTGAGTTCGATCTGGACCCAAACTCGATCTCGGCTAAAACAACGAGCGTTCATCTCGCATCAAAAAATCCTCTGAACCACCTCGTTCAGGTGGGTTTTCCGGCGTCTTCGAACGTTTCTGCCCAAACTTCCAGCCCCATACGTCTTCTCCGATTGCCCTCCCCCCCGTCGTGGGCGAAAATGTCCGACTTTCCGCCCCCTTCGATTCAGAACAGCCCCCGCAGGAGATTAGCGATGCCCAGCCGTCGTGAGCGAGCCAATGCCATTCGTGCCCTCAGCATGGATGCCGTGCAAAAAGCCAACAGCGGCCACCCGGGTGCCCCGATGGGCATGGCGGATATCGCCGAAGTGTTGTGGCGCGATTACTTGAAGCACAACCCGGTGAATCCGCAATGGGCCGACCGCGACCGCTTTGTGCTGTCAAATGGTCACGGCTCGATGCTGATCTATTCCCTGCTGCACCTGACCGGCTATGACCTGGGCATCGAGGACCTGAAGAATTTCCGCCAGCTGCACAGCCGCACCCCCGGTCACCCGGAATACGGCTACACCGCTGGCGTCGAGACCACCACGGGCCCGCTCGGCCAGGGTATTGCCAACGCCGTGGGCTTCGCCCTCGCCGAGCAAGTGCTGGCTGCGCAGTTCAACCGCCCCGGTCACGACATCGTCGATCACCACACCTATGTGTTTCTCGGTGACGGCTGCCTGATGGAAGGCATCAGCCATGAAGTCTGCTCGCTGGCCGGCACCCTGGGCCTGGGCAAGCTGACCGCGTTTTGGGACGACAACGGCATTTCCATCGATGGCGAAGTCGAAGGCTGGTTCACCGACGACACCCCGCGCCGCTTCGAGTCCTACGGCTGGCAGGTGATCCGCAACGTCGACGGCCACGATGCCGACGAAATCACCCTGGCCATCGAGACCGCGCGCAAGAGCGATCGTCCGACGCTGATCTGCTGCAAGACCACCATCGGTTTCGGCTCGCCCAACAAAGCCGGCAAGGAAGTGAGCCACGGCGCGCCGCTGGGGCATGATGAAATCGCCGCCACCCGCGCCGCGCTGAACTGGAACCACGCGCCGTTTGAAATTCCCGCCGAGCTCTACGCCGAGTGGGATGCCAAGCAAGCTGGCGTTGCCCGCGAAAACGAGTGGAACCAGCGCTTCGCCGCCTACGCCGACGAATTCCCGGAACTGGCCGCCGAGTTCACCCGCCGCATGGCCGGCGAACTGCCAGCCAACTTCGCCGAGCAGGCTGCCGCCTACATCAAGGACGTGGCTGCCAAGGGCGAAACCATTGCCAGCCGCAAGGCCAGCCAGAACACCCTGAATGCCTTCGGCCCGCTGCTGCCCGAATTCCTCGGCGGCTCGGCGGACCTGGCCGGCTCCAACCTGACGATCTGGAAAGGCTGCAAGTCCCTGGTCGACGGTGACGCCTCCGGCAACTATGTGCACTACGGCGTACGCGAATTCGGCATGAGCGCGATCATGAACGGCGTGGCGCTGCACGGCGGTTTCATCCCCTATGGCGCGACCTTCCTGATCTTCATGGAATACGCGCGCAACGCGGTGCGCATGTCGGCACTGATGAAAAAGCGCGTGCTCTACGTGTTTACCCACGACTCCATCGGTCTGGGCGAAGACGGCCCGACTCACCAGCCCATCGAGCAACTGGCCAGCCTGCGCGGCACGCCGAACCTGGATTGCTGGCGCCCGGCCGACGCGGTGGAATCCGCCGTCGCCTGGAAATACGCCATCGAGCGTAATGATGGCCCGAGCGCCCTGGTCTTCAGCCGTCAGAACCTCACCCACCAGGCGCGCAACGACCAGCAACTGGCCGACATCGCTCGCGGCGGTTATGTGCTCAAGGACTGCGCCGGCGAGCCGGAACTGATCCTCATCGCCACCGGCTCGGAAGTTGGTCTGGCCGTACAGGCTTGGGAAAAACTCAGCGAGCAGGGTCGCCAGGTGCGCGTGGTCTCCATGCCGTCGACCACCGTGTTCGACGCCCAGGACGCCACCTACAAGCAGGCCGTACTGCCCGTGGAAGTCTCCGCGCGTATTGCCATCGAAGCCGCGCACACCGACTTCTGGTACAAGTACGTCGGCCTGGAAGGTCGCATCATCGGCATGAGCACCTTCGGTGAATCGGCACCGGCTGACCAGCTGTTCGAGATGTTCGGCTTCACCGTCGACAACGTACTCAGCACCGCTGAAGAACTGCTGGAGGACTAAAGCCAGCGACAAGCTGCAAGCCTCAAGCGGCAAGCGCATGCTCGGCCACCGCTTTGACTTGCAGCTTGCAGCTTGTGCTTGCAGCTATGAATCGTCCCTACAAAGTCGCCCTCAACGGTTACGGCCGCATCGGCCGTTGCGTGCTGCGCGCCTTGTATGAGCGCGGCCAGGGCAATCTGGACATCATTGCGCTCAACGACCTGGCTGATCAGGCCAGCATCGAATACCTGACCCGTTTCGACTCCACCCACGGTCGCTTTCCCGGCGAGGTACGAGTCGACGGCGATTGCCTGCACCTGAACGGCACCTGCGTGCAGGTGTTGCGCCACGACACCCCGGAAGCCATCGACTGGCAAAGTCTGGGCATCGACCTGGTGCTGGAATGTTCCGGCGTTTACCACAGCCGCGCCGACGGCCAGCGTTTCCTCGATGCCGGTGCGCCACGGGTGCTGTTTTCCCAGCCCATGGCCAGCGAGGCGGACGTTGACGCCACCCTGGTGTATGGCATCAACCACACCCGCCTGACCGGGCACGAACGCCTGGTCTCCAACGCGTCCTGCACCACCAACTGCGGCGTGCCGCTGCTCAAGGTGCTGCACGAGGCGATTGGCCTGGAGTATGTGTCGATCACCACGATCCACTCGGCGATGAACGACCAGCCGGTGATCGATGCTTATCACCACAACGATTTGCGCCGCACGCGCTCGGCCTTCCAGTCGGTGATTCCGGTGTCCACGGGCCTGGCGCGCGGCATCGAGCGCCTGCTGCCGGAACTGGCCGGGCGCGTGCAGGCCAAGGCGATCCGTGTGCCGACGGTCAACGTGTCCTGCCTGGACATCACCTTGCAGACCGCCCGCGACACCAGCGCCGATGAGATCAATCGCGTGCTGCGCGCCGCCGCCGAGGCCGGCCCGCTCAAGGGTCTGCTTGACTACACCGAACTGCCCCATGCCAGCTGCGATTTCAACCATGACCCCCATTCGGCGATTGTCGATGGCAGCCAGACGCGCGTCTCCGGTCCGCGTCTGGTCAACCTGCTGGCCTGGTTCGACAACGAATGGGGCTTCGCCAACCGCATGCTCGACGTCGCGGAACACTTTCTGCGCGTCACTGACACCACCCCGTTAAAGGACTGATCCATGACCGTCTTGAAAATGACCGACCTCGACCTTCAGGGTAAGCGCGTTCTGATCCGCGAAGACCTCAACGTGCCGGTGAAGGACGGCGTGGTCACCAGCGACGCCCGCATCCTCGCCGCCCTGCCGACTATCACGCAGGCCTTGGAAAAAGGCGCCGCCGTGCTGGTTTGCTCGCACCTGGGCCGTCCCGAGGAAGGCGTCTTCAGCGAAGAGAACAGCCTCAAGCCGGTGGCCGACTACCTGAGCAAGGCGCTCGGCCGTGACGTGCCGCTGATCAAGGATTACCTGAACGGCGTTGAGGTAGCACCCGGTCAACTCGTGTTGCTGGAGAACGTGCGCTTCAACAACGGCGAAAAGAAGAACACCGACGAACTCGCCCAGCAGTACGCTGCGCTGTGCGACGTGTTCGTCATGGACGCCTTCGGTACCGCGCACCGCGCCCAGGGCTCGACCCACGGCGTGGCCAAGTTCGCCAAGGTTGCCTGCGCCGGCCCGCTGCTGGCCGCTGAACTGGACGCATTGGGCAAGGCGCTGGACAAGCCGGCCCGCCCGATGGTGGCCATCGTTGCCGGCTCCAAAGTGTCCACCAAGCTCGACGTGCTGACCTCGCTGGCCGACATCTGCGACTCGCTGATCGTCGGTGGCGGCATCGCCAACACCTTCCTGGCCGCTGCCGGTTACCCGGTCGGCAAGTCGCTGTATGAAGCCGATCTGGTCGACACCGCCAAGGCCATCGCCGCCAAGGTCAGCGTGCCGCTGCCGGTGGACGTGGTAGTCGCCAAGGCCTTCGCCGAAGATGCCGAGGCTACGGTAAAAGCCATCGGCGACGTGGCCGACGACGACATGATTCTCGACATTGGCCCGCAAACCGCCCAACTGTTCGCCGAAATGCTCAAGGCCTCGCAGACCATCCTGTGGAACGGCCCGGTGGGCGTGTTCGAGTTCGACCAGTTCGCCAATGGCACCAAAGTGTTGGCCCAGGCCATCGCCGCCAGCCCGGCGTTCTCCATCGCCGGCGGTGGCGATACCCTGGCCGCCATCGACAAGTACGGCGTGGCCGAGCAGATCACCTACATTTCCACTGGGGGCGGCGCCTTCCTTGAATTCGTCGAGGGCAAGGTCCTGCCGGCCGTAGAAGTGCTGGAGCAGCGCGCCTAAAAGCAGCCACAAGCGGCAAGCCTCAAGCTGCAAGTAAGAGCAAGAGCACCACCGCGCTGCTTAGGGCTTGCAGCTTGCCGCTGCTTACAAGTCTTGAACCCGGCCTGCCACTGCGGCAGGCTGTGCACCGATCAACGACCCCTACTGGGAGCTACACAGATGGCACTTATCAGCATGCGCCAGATGCTGGACCACGCCGCCGAATTCGGCTACGGCGTTCCGGCATTCAACGTCAACAACCTCGAACAGATGCGCGCCATCATGGAAGCGGCCGACAAGACCGACTCCCCGGTGATCGTCCAGGCCTCGGCCGGCGCCCGCAAGTACGCCGGCGCGCCCTTCCTGCGCCACCTGATCCTCGCCGCGATCGAAGAATTCCCGCACATCCCGGTGTGCATGCACCAGGACCACGGCACCAGCCCTGACGTCTGCCAGCGCTCGATTCAGCTGGGCTTCAGCTCGGTGATGATGGACGGCTCGCTCATGGAAGACGGCAAGACCCCGTCCGACTATGAGTACAACGTACGCGTGACCCAGCAGACCGTCGCCATGGCCCACGCCTGCGGCGTTTCCGTGGAAGGCGAACTGGGTTGCCTGGGCAGCCTGGAAACCGGCACTGCCGGTGAAGAAGACGGCATCGGCGCCGAAGGTATTCTCGACCACAGCCAGATGCTCACCGACCCGGAAGAAGCTGCTGACTTCGTCAAACGCACCCAGGTCGATGCCCTGGCCATTGCCATCGGCACCAGCCACGGCGCCTACAAGTTCACCAAACCGCCGACCGGTGACATCCTGGCCATCGATCGCATCAAGGCAATCCACCAGCGCATCCCCAGTACCCACCTGGTGATGCACGGCTCTTCCAGCGTGCCGCAGGAGTGGCTGAAGGTCATCAACGAGTTTGGCGGTGACATCAAGGAAACCTACGGCGTGCCGGTCGAGGAAATCGTCGAAGGCATCAAGCACGGCGTGCGCAAGGTCAACATCGACACCGACCTGCGCCTGGCATCCACCGGTGCCATGCGCCGCATGATGGCCCAGCAGCCGAGTGAGTTCGACCCGCGCAAGTTCTTTGCTGCCACGGTCACCGCCATGCGTGACATCTGCATCGCCCGCTACGAAGCCTTCGGCACCGCCGGCAACGCCTCGAAGATCAAGCCGATCTCCCTGGAAGCCATGTTTCAGCGCTATGCCCGCGGTGAGCTGGATGCCAAGGTGAACTGAGCCTTGCTGGATTAACAGAACAGCCCCGCCATGCGGGGCTGTTTTGTTTCTGCCTTACCTTCCACGACAAAAAATACTATTCCGCGCCAGCAATCGCCCCTTAAAATCCGCGCCCTCTCCGCATCCTGCGGGCCTCTTGCTGCATACCCCACCATGAAACCCACCCTGATTGCCGCTGCCGATCTAGACCGCCTGGATACCTGGGCCAAATACCACAACGGCCTGTGCAACGGCTGTCACGCCAGTTGCTGCACCCTGCCGGTGGAGGTGCGCATCAACGATCTGATCCGTCTCGGTGTGATAGACGCGTTCGAAGCGGAAGAGCCGCCCAAACAGATTGCCAAGCGGCTGATGAAAGACGGCACCGTACAGCACTTCAACCAGAAACACGGCATCTTCACCCTAGCGCAGATGTCCAACGACGACTGCCTGTACCTGGATCGCAAGACCCGCCGTTGCACCGTCTACGCCAACCGTCCGGACACCTGCCGCAACCACCCGAAAATCGGCCCGCGCCCGGGCTACTGCGCCTACCGACCGAAATAACCGGCTGTTACTCCGCCGGCTCGCCTTTCACGGTGGGTGCCTGATAGGGGAGTTCGACGCAGAATAACGCCCCCTCACCCGGCTCACCCTCGACCCAGATCCGTCCGCCATGGGCACTAACGATCTGCTCGGTAATAAACAGCCCCAGGCCGAGTCCGCCGACCGTGTCGCCATCCCTGCCGCGCTCGAACTGGCGGAAGATCCGCTCGCGGTCCTCGACAGCCACTCCTGGCCCCTGGTCGCGCACCTGCAGGAGCACCGTCTCGGCACCCGGCACGACTCGCACCTCAATCGTCTTGCCCTGCCCGTATCGAATGGCGTTGGTCAGCAGGTTGGCGAGCACCTGCTCGAGGCGAAACGCATCCCAGCAGCCTGGCGCCGGTGCCTGAATTACGCACCGCAATTCATTGCCCGCTTGGCGCAATTGCGGACGGAACGCATCGAGCACCTTGCGGGTCAGCTCCGCCAGGTCGCACGGCTGCGCGCGGATCGACAATTTGCCGGTGCGGATGCAACTGACATCCAGCATGTCATCGATCAGGCGAATCAGGCTGCGTATCTGATGTTCGTCCTTCTCGACCATAGTCATCAGGCGCGACGGACTGAAGGCGGCCTGGTTTTCACGCTGCAGATACATACGGCGCAACTGTGTTTCCAGGATCAGCGTGTTGAGCGGCGTCTTCAGCTCATGGGAAACCAACGACAGGAAGTCATCACGCATGCGCACCGCTTGCTGCAGCTCGCGTTGCGTCTGGCGCAATTCGTCGAGCAGCAACTCCTGCTCGTGGCGGCTTTTTTGCAGCTCAGCCAGCTGGGTGTGCAATGCCTTGCGTTGGCGAAACACCTCCACGAAGACCTTGACCTTACTGCGTACCGCCAGGACATCGAGAGGTTTGTGCAGGAAGTCCACTGCACCGCTTTCGTAGCCCTGGAAGGCGTAGTTGGCCTCCTGTCCGGCAGCGCTGACAAAAACAATGGGGATATACCGGGTGCGTTCGATGCCCCGCATGATCTCGGCCAGTTGAAAGCCGTCCATGCCGGGCATCTGTACATCAAGGATGGCCAAGGCGAATTCATGGATCAGCAACAACTCCAGCGCCTGCTCGGCGGAGCGCGCACTTAACACCTCGCACACCTCACTGCTCAGTAAAGCCTCGAGGGCCAACAGGTTTTCCGGCATGTCGTCGACGATCAGCACTTTGGCGGGCCCAACATGTCGCAGCATAGTCAGCCTCTCAATACGGGCGGGTAAGCGCGTGGCGCGCATCGCAGACCAACGAAGCCCGGCCGGGTTGAGTTAACCCTAGCGCAGCACAGCGCTTTCACTTACTCGTCATCGTTTACGGAACACACGTTCGGGCCGGGCCACGGTTTCGAAATGTTGGCCGTGGGGGCTGAAATCCAGGCTTTCCCGACTGCCCAGGCCGAGGAAGCCACGATGCCCAAGCGACTCATGGAACAACGCGATCGCCCTGTCCTGCAGCGGACGGTTGAAGTAAATCAGCACATTGCGGCAGGAGATCAGCTGGGTTTCGGCAAATACGCTGTCCGTGGCCAGGCTGTGATCGGCGTACGTCACCCGCTCGCGCAGTGCCTTGTCGATCAACGCCGCACCGTAAGCCGCTGTGTAGTAGTCCGAAAAACTGCCGAGCCCACCGGACTGCTGATAATTTTCGGTCCACTGGCGCATGCTGTTCAGGGGATAAACCCCTCTTCGCGCCTTATTCAGGGAACGCGGATTGATATCAGTGGCATACAGCAGACTCCGCGCAAGCAGCCCCTCCTCATGCAGCAGGATGGCGAGGGAATAGACTTCCTCGCCGGTGCTGCAACCGGCGACCCAGATTTTCAACGAGGGGTAGGTGCGCAACATCGGCAACACATGTTCACGCAAGGCACGAAAATAGGCCGGGTCGCGAAACATCTCGCTGACCGGTACGGTGAGGTACTGCAGCAATGCCATGAATACCTGCGCACTCTGCAGGACGCGCCCTTGCAGCTCGGAGACGCCAGTACAGCCCAGCGGCGCCAGTGCCTGTTGCACGCGGCGCATCAGCGTGGCGCGCGCATAGTCGCGAAAGTCGTAACTGTAGCGTTGGTAGATGGCTTCGATCAGCAGTTCGAGTTCGATCTCCAGGCCGCGCGCATCCACCTCAACCCGCCTCGACCCTAGGCAACCAGACCCGGATCAGCGAAAACAGCCGATCAAGCTCAATGGGCTTGGCCAGGTAATCGCTAGCGCCGGCACGCAAGCAGCGCTCCTGGTCATTTTTCATGGCCTTGGCGGACACCACAATGATGGGCAGGCGGGCGAAGCGCGGATCACGCCGAATCTGTGCAGTGGCTTCGTAGCCGTCCATTTCCGGCATCATGATGTCCATCAACACCAGATCAATACCCATGTCCGCCATGACCTTGTCCACCGCCTCGCGGCCGTTGCGGGCGATTTCTACCGTGGCGCCTTTTTCCTCCAACGCGCTGGTCAGCGCGAAGATGTTGCGTACGTCGTCATCCACCACCAGGATGGTGCGACCCTCGAACGCCTTGTCCCGGTTGCGCACCTGCCTGAGGATTTTTTGCCGCTCGACCGGCATCTCCGCCTCGATCTTATGCAGGAACAGCGTGACCTCGTCGAGCAGGCGTTCCGGCGAACGCGCACCCTTAATGATGATCGACCGCGAATAGCGCAGCAGCTCGGCTTCCTCGGCGTGATCAAGCTCGCGTCCGGTATAGACAATCACCGGCGGGAACGAGCACAGCTCCTCGGCCGCCATGCGCGCCAACAGTTCGCGGCCGTCGATATCCGGCATGTCGAGATCGATGATCATGCAATCGAAGGACTGCTCGCGCAGCCGCTGCATGGCCTCCTCGCCCCGGGCGACGGCATGGATTTCAATATCGTCATCGGCAATCAGGCGCGTCACGCTGTCGCGCTGCTCCGCGTCGTCCTCGACCAGCAGCACACGCTTGACCTGCTGCGCCATGCGTGCTTCCAGGCGAGCAAAGACGGCTTTCAATTCTTCGCGACTCACCGGTTTTTGCGCATAGCCCACCGCGCCCATCTGCTCGGCCACCTCCTTGCGGTCTTCGACCGAGACGATATGCACCGGGATATGCCGGGTCAGCGGGTCTTGCTTGAGGCGCTCCAGGACGCTCAATCCTGGGTGATCAGGCAGGCGCATGTCCAAGAGGATGGCATCGGGGCGGTAGGTGCGTGCGATCGCCTGGCCTTCAGCAGCGCCCTGGGCCACCAGGCAGCGATAGTTCAGCTCATGGGCCAACTCATAGAGAATCTGCGCGAATAGCGGCTCGTCCTCAATGACCAGTACGCATCGTTCGCTGCCCCGCGGTTGCTGACGGTCATCGGGAAAAACGCTGGCCGGCAGCCACGGTAGCTGTGGCGGGCCAGACGAGACGAAACCGCCACCCGCCTGTGGCTTCGGTGGCGTCGGACTCTGGCGAACCAAGGGCAGCCGCAACGTGAAGCAGCTGCCATTCCCTGGCTCGCTGACCAGACTCAGCTCGCCCTGCAGCAGGCGCGCCAGCTCACGCGAGATCGACAGGCCCAACCCTGTGCCGCCATGGGCCCCTTCGGCCTGACGAAAGGCCTCGAAAATCAGCCCCTGCTGGGACGCCTCGATACCCGGGCCGGTATCCGTCACGGCAAAGCGCAGGTGGTGGTCGCCGTCGCGCTCGAGGGACAGGATCACGTCGCCGTGCTCGGTGAATTTGCAGGCATTGGACAGCAGGTTCTTGAGCACCTGCTCCAGACGCTGGCCGTCAGTGATCACGCTGGTGGGCAAATCGCTCGCGCAGCGCACCTCGAACTGCAACCCCTTTTGCTCGGCCAGCGGTGCGAACATCCCACGCAAGGTCTCCGCTAAACGCGCCAGATTGACGGGCTCCAGCCGCAGGTCCAGCTTTCCGGCCTCGACCTTGGACAGGTCGAGAATATCGTTGATCAGCAGGAGCAAATCATTGCCGGCGGCGTGAATGGAATGCGCGTATTTCACCTGCTCGGCCGTGAGATTGCCCTGCGGGTTATCGGACAACAGCTTGGAGAGGATCAACGAGCTGTTCAGCGGCGTGCGCAGCTCGTGGGACATGTTGGCGAGAAACTCTGATTTGTACCGACTGGCACGCTGCAATTCTTCGGCACGCGCCTCGAGCAGGCACTGGGCCTGCTGCAGGTCATGATTGCGCACATTCAACTGATCGCGATTGCGTTCGAGCATCTGCGCCTGCTCCGCCAGCCGCTCGTTGCTCTGCTCCAGTTCAGCCTGTTGCGCCTCCAGGCTGGCCTGGGATTCCTTGAGCGCACTGGCATGCTCTTCAAGTTCCTGGTTGCTGGCGCGCAGTTCTTCCTGACGATGGTGCAATTCTTCATTGAGGCGCTGACTATCGGCCAGCGCCTCCTGCAGCCGCTGCCGGTAATCCACCGCGGCCAATGCCGAGCCCAGCACGCCGCTCAATACGCCAAGCAGTTCCTGGTCTCGCTCACGCAGCGAACGCAGAAAGCCCAGTTCCAGTACGCCATTCAGTTCACGGCTCTCTTCCAGCGGTACGATCAATGCGGTGCGCACTTGCCCCTGGCCAATGGCCGAACTGACCTGCAGGTAGTCCTCGGGCAGATTTTCCAGCAGACGCATGCGTCGTTCGCGCGCCACTTCACCGACCAGCCCTTCACCAAACCGCACGTTGACCCGCTCCTCTGCCTGAGCGGCATCGAAGGCGTAAGTTGCCACGCGCTGCAAGCGTCCCGCGCGGTGCACATAGAGCGCACCGACCGCCATATCCAGATACCGGGCGAAAAACGCCAACGCCTGGGTACCCAGCTCGACGAAGCTGTTTTGACCGATCAATGCTTCGCCCAACTGCACACGGCCGCCGCGCAGCCAGGCTTGCTGGCGCAATTGCTCGGCATGGTCGGCCTGAACTTGCAACGCTTCCCGGTAGGTCGTGGCAAGACGCAGCAATTCCCTGCGCCCCAGCCAGGCGATCAGCGCGCTGAGCAGCAGGATGACCAGAATGAAACCGCTCACGCCCAACACACTGACCCGCTCGGCCTGGGTACTACGCGTCATGCGCAGCTGGCGCTCATGGGCCAGCAGCTCGGCGAACTGCTGGCGTATTTCATCGGTCAGCGCCTTGCCTTCCAGGCGCTGCAGTTCGCTCATGTAGCCCGGATCGTTGTTCTGGTAGAGCGCGAACATCCGTTCCGCGAACGCCAGCCAACGCTGATGGTTCTGTTCGATGCGCTCCAGGCGACGCATTTGCAGCGGGGTGTCCTTGAACAGCACCCGCAGGCTGGTCATGTTGTCGCGGTAGCGTTTGCCGGCTTCACGGAACGGCTCGAGAAAGCGTTCGTCATTGGTCAACAGGAACCCGCGCATGCCGGTTTCCATGTCGATCACCAGGCGCAGCGCCTCATGCCCCTGGGCAATACCGCGCTCGACCCGGTCGCCCCATTGATAAACGCTGAGCAGGTAGTAGATCACCGCCACGAAAAAGGCCGAACTGACGAATCCCAGCCCCAGCGGTAACGCCAGGTTGCGCGCCAGGAGACGGCGAAAATGAAGCTCATCGCGAGGCGAGGATTTCTTGGACATGAGGCTTCCCTGACCGTTTAGAAGGGGCGTACTACGCAGGGCTACCGGCTCAGCGGCGCGCGATGATCCAGACGGCGTGGATGATGCCAGGCAGATAGCCGAGCAGGGTCAGCAGAATATTCAGCCAGAAGGCGCCGGCAAAGCCCACCTGCAGGAACACACCCAAGGGTGGCAGTAAAATGGCGATCAAAATGCGAAGCAGGTCCATAGATACTCTCCAGGCAATTTTTTGCCAGAACGCGGGTCACAATACCGACTCGGTTGGCTAGGCCGGGTTCCCTGTCCTCACGGCAATGGCGAGAGACCACCTAAGCCCCCCGAATCGACTAACGTTTACAGGCACTGGCGAGCATTCGCGTCAGGCCAGGGAGCGACTCAAGGACGATGCGCTGATGAGTCTGTAGTCCTCAGCTTCTGGGTCGTACTTTCTTTCACAAAGCACCCGCGAGGCCATTATGAGCAGTCTGCTACAGCATAGTTATATCGCCCGACTGCGTCGCAAATTGGAACAGCGCGGCGTCAGTCAGGCCAGTCACCTGCTTCTGGTCAAGTGCGCCAGAAAGCTCACCCTCTTCAAGATTCTGCGCGGCATGCGCTTGTGCGATATAGACCCGGACTACCTGAACTGCCCGGCCCGTTACACCGCCGGCTTTCTCGATGAGGCGCAGTTGCGCCACTACGCCCGTGATCCACAGAACGAACTGGACAACAGCTTTTTGTGCGAAGCCCTGATCAAGGGGGATCGCTGCTATGCGATTCTGGAGGGCGAAAAGCTGGCCGCCTACGGTTGGTATTCGTGTCGGCCGACCCGTATCGATCCGCCAGATCTGGTGCTGAATTTCAACCAGGACTACGTCTACATGTACAAGGGGCTGACCCATCCTGCCTATCGAGGCCAGCGCCTGCATGCCATCGGCATGAACCTAGCGCTGCAGAGCTACATGAAGGAGGGGTTGACGGGGATGATCTCCTACGTCGAATCGACCAACTTCGACTCACTGAAATCCTGTGCCCGGCTTGGCTACCAGATCTTCGGTTCTATCTATCTGGTGCGGATTTTCGGCCGTTACCTGCACTGGCGCAGTCCGGCCTGCAAACGCTATGGCTTCACGTTGTATGACGCTACGCCTTGCACCGATGGCTGGGGCGCACGCAAGGCATGAAGTAGCGCCGCAAGAACGGAGCGGGCGAACCAGGTCGCCCGCTCCGCTTTGGCATCGCTATTCGATCGAGTACCCCAGGGTGCGCGGCAGCCACAGAGCAATTTCCGGGAACACCGCCACCGCCAGCAGCGCCAGGCCCATGGTCACCACAAACAGCAACGCCCAGCCCACGGTCTGCTCCAGGCGAATCTTCGCCACCTCGGTGGTGACCAGCAGGTTGACCGCCACCGGCGGGGTGAACTGGCCGATGGCAATGTTCATCGCCAGCAGAATGCCGAACCACACCGGATTCCAGCCAAAGTGCTGCATCACCGGGATCAGTACCGGCATCAGGATCATGTAGATCGAGATCGCATCCAGCAGCATGCCGGCCAGCAGCACGGCGATCATCACCAAGAGCAGCAGCACCGCGCCATTGTCCGAGAGCGAGATCAGCCATTCGGCCATGTGCCGGAATGTGCCCAGCAGAGTGCCGGACCAGGCGAAGATGCCGGCCAGGGCGATGATCAGCATGACCACGGCGGAAATCACCGCCGCCTCGCCACACAGCTCCCAGAGTTGCTTGAGCTTCAGCTCGCGGGTAACCCACAAACCGACCGCGATACCGTAGGTTACCGCCACCACTGCAGCCTCGGTGGGCGTGAACAGGCCGCTGCGCAGCCCGCCGAGGATCAGCACCGGGGCGAACAGCGCTGGCAGCGCCTGCTTGAAGGCCGGCCACAGCGGCGGGCGGGGCTCACCGGTTGGCTGTTCCCATCCGTTGCGACGTGACAGCCACCAGGCCGGCAGCAGCAGCACCAGGCCGGCGAGAATGCCGGGGAACAGGCCGGCAGCGAAGAGTGCACGCAAATCGACGCCGGGCACCACGATGGAGTACAGGATCAGGGCGATGGACGGCGGAATGAGAATCGCGGTCGAGGCCGACGCGGCGATCAGCGTCGCCGAAAACGGTTTGGGATAACCGGCCTTGGTCATGCTCGGCAGCATCACCATCGCGACTGCTGCTGCATCCGCTGGGCCCGAACCACTCATGCCGCCCATGATCAGGCACACCAGCACCGCCACCGCGGCCATGCCGCCATGCCGTTGGCCGATCAGCGCCTGGGCGAACTGCACCAGACGCAGGGCCACGCCGGATTTCTCGAAGATCAGTCCAGTGAGGATGAACAGCGGAATGGCAATCAGCGGGTACTTGGCCACGCCGTTGTAGGTATTGGTGCCCAAGGTGGCCAGCATGTCCGGCGACAATCCGGCCAGGATGCCCACCGCACCGGCCAGGCCGAGGGAAAAGGCCACCGGCACACCAAGGGCCAGAAAGGCGATGAAGCCAAGCATCATCCAGACATCAGGGCTCATCGGACATCCTCCCGCTCAAGCGATCGAGGGTCATCTGGCACAGGCGCCAGGCCACGGCGACGGCCAGGATCGGCAGCCACACCACGTACCACCAGTTGGGCAAGCCCAGGCCGGGCGATTCGGATTCCCATTGATATTCCTGCCAGGCGAATACCCCGCCGTACCAGACCACCAGCCCCAGCACGGCCATGCCGCACAGCCATTGGAAGACAATCAGCGGCCGGCGCAGGCGCGGCAGTTTGTCCTCGATCAACGCGATGCGAATATGCCCGTTGCGGCGCATGGCCACGGCGGCGCCGGCAAACGTCAGCACCACGAGCAAGAAAATTGAAATTTCTTCGGTAAACGCGAAGGACGCGTCGCTGGCATAGCGCACCACCACGTTGGCCAGGCTGATCAGGCAGATTACCGCCAACGCGAAAGCAGCCAGCCAGCGCTCGATTCTGGCGTCCGGTCGATGACTCATACAAACCTCGATAACCGGCGAGAATTCGCCGGTTTAGACAACACGCCGGGGCACGCCCCGGCGACAGCGTTTACTGGGCGGCGGTAGCGCTGCGAGCGGCCTTGAGCAGCTCGGCACCGATACGTTTCTCCCACTTCGGGTACAGCGGTGCGGTGGCGTCCGCGAAGGCCTGGCGCTCGGCAACGCTCAGTTCGATCACCTCGACGCCGCGCGCACGGATGGCCTCCAAACGCTGAGCCTCGGCGGCACGCGAGGTCTCGATTTCCCACCGACCGGCGTCAATGGCAGCCTGCTTAAGCAGCGCCTGGTCGTCGGCCGAGAAGCCTTTCCACACGTTCGGGCTGACCGCAAAAATCAGCGGGTCGGCCATGTAGTGCCACAGGGTGAGGTATTTCTGATCGACTTGGTCGATGCGCGACACATCAAATACCGACAGCGGGTTTTCCTGGCCATCCACCGCGCCGGTGGTCAGCGCCGGCTTGGCGTCGGCCCAGCTCATTTGCGTGGGGTTGGCGCCCAGCGTGCTGAAGGTGTCCTGGAACAGGGGAGAGCCAACCACACGGATTTTCATGCCCTTCAGGTCTTCGGGGGTGCGAATCGGCTGCTTGGAGTTGGACAGCTCGCGGAAGCCGTTCTCGCCCCACGCCAGCGGCACCACGCCACGCTTTTCGATGGCCTTGAAGACCATCTGGCCGGCTTCGCCCTGAGTAATGGCATCGATATCGGCGTTGTCGGCCATCAGGAACGGCAGGGAAAACAGGTTGAGCTCCGGGACCTGCGGGGACCAGTTGATGGTCGAGCCGACGGCCATGTCGATCAGCCCGGAGCGCATGGCGGAGAATTCCTTGGTTTGGTCGCCGGCCACCAGCTGCGCATTGTCATAGACACGCAAGGTGATGCGCCCTTCGGAGCGCTCCTTGACCAGTTCAGTCCACTTGGTAGCGGCCTGGCCCCAGGGGAACGCGTCCGACAGGACGGTGGATACGGAATATTCGCGGGCTTGCACGGTAAATGCGGTAGTCAGCGCGGCGGCAGCGGCCAGCGCTGTAAAGCAACGGCTCAGTTTCATGAGGAGCGTCCTAATGGGATCGTTATCGTTTTAAGAATGCGAACGGTCGATCTGCTGATCGACGGATCCAGCCACGACCGGATAGGCCGTTCAGGGCGCGCCGGGTAGACGCGTGAAGAAGGGAACGCACAAGGCGTCGGGGCGTCGCGAATGCTTTTTGAGCCTGCGACAGGGCCAGCGGATGCGCTTAGCGGGCTAACTATCGCAGAAGCCACAGGGCAATGTCACGCCTGGCGATCGGCCACATCATCAGCTGAATCAAGTCCTGTGGCGGCAACCGCTCGCCGCCACGGAATTTGCGCACCTGAATCGGGTCGGGCCAGTGCGCACAGATTTTGACCGCGCCAGGGTCAGCAGCGGGTCGCGCTCTGGACCCAGCGGCAATGCGAATTGTCCCGGACGGAAGGTCCCCGTTACGCTTGCGACGCATCAGGAAGATGCCCATGACCGAAAGATCGAGCATCGCAAAGAAATTCCAGAGATGAAAAATAGACTGACCCCGGTTGGCCAGGCGCGATTGGCATCTGTGGCGAGGCAGGCGTTCCGCTTGATGGAAACTCATCGATAAAACTGCGTTCAAGGCAAGACTGCAGAGCAAGCCAAGGCGGAACGAATAGAGTGGCAGGTGCAGCAAGCACCCACAGTGGCGTCAATCCAAGCGCTCTATACGCAGGCGGTGGCGCCGGACTGGCTTTTTTTCAAGCCAAAAAGAAAACCCCACCGAAGTGGGGCTTGCAGACTGAATCCTGACATCCCTGATCGACCCGCCAGCCTGGCAGTATCCGATAAGTCCCTTTCGTTTTATGCGCTTCCTGCGCTTCATCCTTGCGAGCTAGATTAACCACAACCCACATAAGGAGATAGCGCCATTTATCAGCACACGCTGTAAGCCTAAGCTTACAATCATCGTCCGCCTTCGGCCTTGTGTTCATTTGCCGCTGTTGCAAGAATCGAGGACGCAAGAATCGAACCGCCATTACAACAACTACAGACTCCGACACGGCAGTCCAAGGGTCGAAACATGCGAAGCATTGCAATAGCTTTCCTGATGCTGACTACAGCCGCATCCACGGTCTTGGCCGATGGACAAACTCACTATGCCGGGAGCGAAGAGGCCGAACAGGCCTTCTGGTCTGAGCTCTATATCAGCGGCGGCGATACCCTGTACTGCGCGAGCCCTTTTACCGGCCCGGATACGAATCTGGTTGCCAGTGCCGTCTACAGCGTCCGGCAGATCCGCCAGTCACTGCGTTGCGCCACCACGAACCAATGCGCGATCAAAACCCCCAAGTACCTGTACATGGTGGGTGATCTGCACAACCTCTATCCATCCCTGAGTGGGGTTGAAGAAGAACTCCAGAGCGCCCAGCTCACCGAAATAGACGAGACGCACGCCAAGCGAAAGAGCGTGGGCGACTGCGAGCTGAAAACGGATTTCAAAGCCTTCGAACCCGCGGACCACGCCAAGGGTAATGCGGCACGGGCAATTCTCTACATGCATCACGAATACAAACTGCCGCTACCCGGGCCACTGGAAATGTACAAGCGCTGGCACCGGCTCGATCCGGTGGATGCCATGGAGCGCATCCGTAACGACCGTATTGCCAGCCTGCAGGGGACTCGCAATATCTTTATCGATGATCCTGACGCGGTAGAACGCCTGGAAGGCCAGTAACTTTCTGGCATCCAAAACGAACAAGCCCCGCATCTGCGGGGCTTGTTCGTTTTCGTTACGCTTAGAACTGCGCGGCGTCGAGCAGGAACAACGAGGCGCTGCCGGCTTTGACCGACGCGCTCAACGAGTGAACACGCGGCAACAACCGGGCGAAGTAGAAACGCGCGGTACCCAGCTTGCTGGCGTAGAAGTCGTCCTGATCTTGCTTGTCCAGGGCAGCGCGAGCCATCAATGCCCACATGTAGGCATAGGCGGTGTAGCCGAATACCTGCAGGTATTCCACCGAGGCCGCGCCAATTTCGTTCGGGTTGCCTTGCGCCTTGTCCATCACCCAGGCGGTCAACTCGTCGAGGTTGGCGACGGCGGCCTTGAGCGGCCCGGTAAACTCACCCAGAGACGCGTCGGCACTGGCAATGAAGGCCTGGATCTCGTCGGCGAAGTGGCGGTAATAGGAACCGCCGTTGCCGACCACCTTGCGGCCGATCAGGTCCAGCGACTGGATGCCGTTGGTGCCTTCGTAGATTTGCGTGATACGGCAATCGCGCACCAACTGCTCTTGCCCCCATTCGCGGATGTAGCCATGGCCACCGAAGATCTGTTGGCCGTGCACGGTGGTTTCCAGCGCCATGTCGGTGAGGAAGGCCTTGGCTACCGGGGTCAGCAAGGCCACCAGCTCGTCGGCGCGCTTGGCAACGGCAGCGTCTTCGCTGTACTTGGCGGTATCCAGTTGCATGGCGACGTAGCTGGAGAACGCGCGACCGCCTTCGTTGAGTGCCTTCATGGTCAGCAGCATGCGGCGGACATCCGGATGCACGATGATCGGATCGGCCGCCTTGTCCTTGGCCACGGGACCGGTGGGCGCGCGACTCTGTATGCGTTCGCGGGCATATTCCACCGCGCTCTGGTAGGAGCGTTCACCCAGCGCCAAGCCCTGGATACCGACACCCAGGCGCTCATAGTTCATCATGGTGAACATCGCGTTGAGGCCTTTATTAACCTCACCAATCAGGTAACCCGTGGCGCCGTCGAAGTTCATCACGCAGGTGGCCGAGCCCTTGATGCCCATCTTGTGCTCGATGGAACCGCAGCCCAGCGAGTTCTTTTCGCCCAGGCTGCCATCCGCATTGACCATCACCTTGGGCACTAGGAACAGCGAGATGCCCTTGGGACCAGCCGGGGCGTCCGGCAGCTTGGCCAGCACCAGGTGGATGATGTTCTCGGTCAGGTCATGCTCGCCGCCAGTGATGAAGATCTTGGTGCCGGAGACCTTGTAGCTGCCGTCGGACTGAGGCTCGGCCTTGGTGCGAATGATGCCCAGATCAGTGCCGGCGTGAGGCTCGGTCAAGCACATGGAGCCCGCCCAGACGCCGGCGTACATGTTCGGCAGGTACTGTTGCTTGAGTTCTTCGCTGGCATGGTTGAGCAACGATAGGCAGGCGCCGGCGGTCAGCATGGGATACAGGCCGAAGGACAGGTTGGCCGAGTTGACCATTTCCTCGACTTGCGCGCCGATCACCTTGGGCATGCCCATGCCACCAAATTCCGGCGAGCCACCTACACCCACCCAGCCGCCTTGGGCGTAGGTAAGGTACGCCTCGATAAAGCCGGCCGGGGTCTGTACCGCGCCTTCGTGCCAGGTACAGCCTTCTTCATCTCCGCTACGGTTGAGCGGGGCGATGCTGCCCGCAGTGACCTTGCCGGCCTCTTCCAGGATCGCAGCAGCGGTCTCGACATCCACGACTTCGGCCAGACCGGGGAGCTCGGCCCAAAGCGAGGCCACGTCGAAGACTTCATTGAGCACAAAACGCATGTCGCGCAGGGGCGCTTGGTAATCAGCCATGTAAACCTCGCGGATAAACGGTTGCCGGAACGGCCGGAAAGCAAAAAGCCAGTCTAGCCCAACAACTTGCGCGACACATAGCGTCAATGTGTGACCAAAATTCAATAAACAGTCACGACCTTAGCGAGCGACCCCCGCCTTGCGCCGGGTGGCGGGCGCGGCTTTCTGCCCATAGGCCACGACGCGGTTTCTTCCCGCTTCCTTGGCCTTGTAGAGCGCCTGGTCGGCGGCCTTGATTACGTCCTCCGGATCGCGATGCTCGTTACTGCGCTCAGCCACGCCAATACTGATGGCCACCGAGACATGCTGGCCTTTGCTCTGGCCACGCTGACTGCGACCGCGCTTGGCGTCTTCCGGGCGGCTCTGCTTGTCACGCAGGCGCATGCGGTATTCCTCAATATTGCGGCGCAGTGCTTCCAGATGGGGAAGGCACTCATTGATGCTTTTTCCCGGATAGACGACGGTGAATTCCTCCCCCCCATAGCGGTAAGCGGTGCCCCCGCCACTGACCTTGCGTAGCTGGCTGGCGACCATCCGCAGCACCTGATCGCCTACGTCATGGCCATAGGTGTCGTTGAATTTCTTGAAATGATCGACATCGGTCATGGCGATCACATAGTTGCGCCCCAGTCGCGCCATGCGTTCATTCAAGGCGCGCCGGCCAGGCAGACCGGTCAGCTCATCCAGAAAGGCCATCTGGTAAGCCTCTTGGGCGACCGCGACGATCAATGCCAGCATCACCATGCTGCTCATCACCACCAGCGCCTCGGGCAGCATGAAGGTGTTCAGCAACATCCAGTACAACCCCAGCACCCCCACCAGTTGGGAAGCATGCAAAACCCGAGGATGGCGCAGGTACTGAATCAGCAATATCAGGAACGTCAACGCGAACGCAGCGTAGGAGAACTGGATCAGCGCCTGGGTCAGAGGCCCTTGAAGTTGCTCTACGCGGATCGCCACCAGCCATTGCAGGACACCATCCGGATAGCGACGGGCCATGGCAACCGCCACACCGACCACCGCCACCAGGACTGCGCTGCGGGCGACCAGATCCTGCACCAGTTGCGCACGTTCCGACCAGGCGGCGTAAATCCCATACAGCAGGGGTAACAGGAGGCTGCACAAGTGAAAGGTCAGAGCCGTGGACTCGCGCACCACACCATGCATACGGAAGTATTCGGCTTCGTTGGCAAGGATGTAATGGCTCAGGTACACGACAACCAAGAGCGCCGCTTGCCGGGTACGCCCATAAAACAGACAGAGAATGCCCCCCAGGCCCAGCAACAGGACAGGCAGCACCTCGAACAGAGTCGAGAAGAAACTGTGCAGCCAGGTAATAGAGGCGAACCCTTGCTGAGATGGCAAAACCACGCCGGCCAGGATCAGCACGAATGAAGAGAGGAAATGACTTAGACGAAAGGCAGAAAAGTTAAGCAAGACGATTTCCAGGTAATACACAGAAAGCCATCATTATGCTAGCAATCACCCCTCCCGGCCAGAGAAGGCGTTGGCTTACCGGCGCCAGAAAATCGACAGTCGATCTTATTCAGTTGATCCTCCAACACACAAAAAACCGCGCCAGAGCGCGGTTTAGAGTGTTACGCCTGCATGGAGCCCTTTAGCTTGTTCATGGCGTTTTTTTCAAGCTGACGAATTCGCTCCGCCGAGACCTGATATTTAGCCGCCAACTCATGCAAGGTGGCTTTTTCTTCGGCCAACCAGCGCTGATACAGGATGTCTCGACTGCGCTCATCAAGCCCCTGCAAGGCCTCATGCAGGCTGGCAGTGGAGCTGTCGCTCCAGTCAGCATCTTCCAACTGACGGGCCGGGTCGTAACGGTGATCTTCCAAATAGTGCGCTGGAGACTGGTAGGCGCTGTCGTCATCGGCGTCCGCCGCCGGATCGAAGGCCATGTCATGGCCAGTCAGACGACTCTCCATTTCACGCACTTCATGGGGCGCAACGCCCAGGCTGTCGGCGACGCCATGCACTTCGTCGTTGTTCAGCCAAGCCAGACGCTTTTTCTGGCTGCGCAAATTAAAGAACAGCTTGCGCTGCGCCTTGGTCGTCGCGACTTTCACGATGCGCCAGTTGCGCAGAATGAATTCGTGGATTTCCGCCTTGATCCAATGCACGGCAAAAGAAACCAGGCGCACACCCATTTCAGGATTGAAGCGCTTGACCGCCTTCATCAGGCCGACGTTGCCTTCCTGGATCAGATCACCCTGGGCCAGACCATAGCCGGCGTAGCTTTTGGCGACATGCACGACGAAACGCAGATGAGCCAGAACCATTTGCCGGGCAGCATCCAGATCCTGGTGGTAGAAAAGGCGATTGGCCAGATCACGCTCCTGTTCCGGAGTCAGCATGGGAATGCTGTTCACCGAGTGCACGTAAGCCTCCAAGTTCGCGCCAGGAGCCAAGGCATATACAGGTTGCAGAGATGTGGACATGCGCGCCCTCCAATAGATATAACGGAATGCAGTGTAGCATCGCGTGCTCCGACAGTGAATTACTCGGAAAAGTTCCCTTACACCTACTAAAAAAGCTTTTAAAAACAGTAGATTACTACTTTGGCGCCAACTCGCTGAGGTGTCGAGCCACCGCCAACCACGCACCGATGTAGCCCAGCAACAGCGCACCTAGCAGCAGGGACAGCCCATCAGCCAGGGGCATGCCAGTCAGCGCGAAATCACTGCCATACAAACCGGCCAGGCGCAGTACCGCAGTGTTCAGCCAGGCTAGACCAAACGCCAGCACCAGCCAGGCGAGCACACCCGCGCTGATGCCGTACAGCGCGCCCATGTAGAGGAACGGCCGACGTACATATCCATCAGTGCCGCCCACCAGTTTGATCACTTCGATCTCAGTGCGACGACTTTCGATGTGCAAGCGAATCGTATTGCCGATCACGAGCAGCAGGGTCATCACCAACAGCAGCGTCAAACCGAACACGAAGCGGTTGCCCAGCTCCAGAATCGCCCCCAGCCGCTCGACCCAGAGCAGATCGAGTTGCGCCATCTCGACGCCCGGCAAGCCGGCCAGGGCCAGGCGCAAGGTCTCAAGCTGCGTCTTATCGACAATCGCGGGGGTGACCACCACACTGCCGGGCAGCGGATTGACGGGCAGATCCTCGATCGCCCTGGCCAGCCCGGACAGCGCCTGGAATTCCTCCAGCGCCTGCTCGCGACTGATCCACTCGGCCTCGGCCACGTTGGGCATGGCCGCGATGTCGTCACGCAGCGCCCGCCCTTCATCATTGCTGACATCCATCTTCAAATAGACGGAGATCTGCGCGGCATGCTGCCAAGTTCCGCTCAGGCGCTCGACACTGTCCAGCAGAAGGGCCAGCCCCATGGGAAGACACAGCGCGATGGCCATGACCAGGCAGGTAAAGAACGAGCCAAAGGGCTGACGCACCAAGCGGCGCACACTGTCGAGCAGGCTGGCGCGGTGACTTTCCAGCCAAGCGTGCAGCTGGCTGCGCACATCGGGACCCTCGTTCTTTTTATCGCGCCGTGCCTTGGGCGGGGTGTCCGGCAAACGTGTCGCGCCACGTTCGGTGGATTTGGACGACGGCATGCGGGCGTTGCTCATGCCGCCTCTCCATCGCCAATCAGGCGGCCGCGCTGCAACGTGATCATGCGCTGGCGCATGCGCGCGATCAGCGCCAGATCGTGACTGGCGATCAACACCGTGGTGCCGTGGCGGTTGATGTCCTCGAACACGCCCATGATTTCCGCGGCCAGGCGCGGATCGAGGTTACCGGTGGGTTCATCCGCCAACAGCAAGGCCGGCTGATGCACCACGGCGCGGGCAATCCCGACACGCTGTTGCTGGCCGGTGGACAAATCGCCGGGGTACCGGCGAATCTTGTCCTGCAAGCTGACCCGCTCCAGCGCAGCGCGTACGCGGCGGCCAATTTCTACCTTGTCCAGGCCGAGAATCTGCAGCGGCAGGGCAACGTTGTCGAACACCGTGCGGTCGAACAGCAGTTGGTGATTTTGGAACACCACGCCAATCTGCCGACGCAAAAAGGGAATCTGCGCCGTGGTGATACTCGACAGGTCCTGGCCGGCCAGCAACAGCTTGCCGGTGGTCGGTCGCTCCATGGCCAGCAGCAGGCGCAGCAAGGTGCTTTTGCCCGCGCCGGAATGCCCGGTGATAAACACAAACTCGCCAGTGCGCACATGAAACGACAGCTCATGCAAGCCGACGTGACCGTTGGCGTAGCGTTTGCCGACCTGCTCGAATTGAATCATCCGTGTTCCTTTTCGGCGAACAGGGCGCGGACAAACGACTTGGCTTCGAAATCGCGCAGGTCATCGATGCCCTCACCGACACCGATGTAGCGTATTGGCAGGCCGAACTGCTTGGCCAACGCGAAAATCACCCCGCCCTTGGCCGTTCCATCCAGCTTGGTCAGCGCCAAACCGGTGAGCTCCACCGCCTGGTTGAACTGTTTGGTCTGATTGATCGCGTTCTGCCCAGTACCGGCATCGAGCACCAGCAGCACTTCATGGGGAGCGGTCTCGTCCAACTTGCCGATGACCCGGCGCACCTTCTTCAGCTCTTCCATCAAGTTGTCTTTGTTGTGCAGACGTCCGGCGGTATCGGCGATCAGCACATCGACGCCGCGCGCCTTGGCGGCCTGCACCGCATCGAAGATCACCGAGGCGGAGTCGGCACCGGTGTGCTGGGCAATCACTGCGATGTTGTTGCGATCGCCCCACACCTGCAGCTGCTCAACGGCAGCGGCACGGAAGGTATCACCGGCAGCGAGCATGACCTTCTTGCCCTGCGACTGCAGCTTCTTGGCCAGCTTGCCGATGGTGGTGGTCTTACCCACGCCATTGACACCCACCACCAGAATCACGAAGGGCTGCTGGGCGGCGCTGATCGCCAGCGGTTGCTGGGCCGGCTCGAGCAGGGCGGTGAGCTCATCCTGCAACGCGGTGTACAGCGCGCCGCTGTCGGCCAACTCCTTGCGCGCCACGCGCTTGGTGAGATTCTGCACGATGGCGGTGGTCGCCTCGACCCCTACGTCAGCCATCAGCAGACGGGTTTCCAGTTCGTCGAGCAGATCGTCGTCAATGGCCTTCTTGCCGAGGAACAGGCTGGCCATGCCTTCGCCAAGGCTCGCGCTGGTCTTGGCCAGGCCCTGCTTGAGACGGGCGAAGAAACCGGTTTTTTCCACGACCTTTGACGCGACAGCCGGCTGTACTTCGATCTCCGGCTCTGGGTTGAACTCAGGCTCAAGCTCCGGTTCGGGCTCGGGGTCACTAACCGGCATCGCTACTACGGGCTCAGCGTGCGCAATCTCTGGCAATGTTTCAACCGGGGTGTCGAGCGCCACCTCGGCAGGCAGGTCAGCGGGCGCTTCGGACTTGATAAGCGGCTCGGCAGCTACCTCAGTCGGGCTGGGCTGCTGATCGGCCTGCGCTTCATCCTTGGGCTTCTTGCGCAACCAGCCAAACAGGCCTTTCTTTTCACCGGACTCGACCGGCGGCTTCTTGTCGTCGTTGGAACCAAACATGGGAACGAATATCTCAAGGGGGCGCCACGCCACTGCACCGCGCCCGCACCGAGCACGCTCGATACAGGCTTTTTCGGGAGCGGGGCCGACAGACGTGGCCGCTGTGAATTCGGTTGAGTATCCTAGCATCTCACCGCCCGCCGGCGTTAAGACTGCGCGGGCCGCTCGAAAGGTCCCTTTATGACGCATGCGATTTACCGCCGCGCCGCCGCGTTGCTCGGCGCTTTTATGCCGCTGCTGGCACTGGCCGCCGAACCCCAGCCCACCCATGAATTCAGCCTCGACAACGGCCTCAAGGTCATTGTCCGCGAGGATCAGCGCGCCCCGGTGGTGGTCAGCCAGCTCTGGTACAAGGTCGGCTCCAGCTATGAACAGCCCGGTTCCACCGGCCTGTCCCATGCGCTGGAACACATGATGTTCAAGGGCACCGCCAAGCTTGGCCCGGGCGAAGGCTCGCGCATCCTGCGCGAGTTGGGCGCTGAGGAAAACGCCTTTACCAGCGATGACTACACCGCCTATTACCAGGTGCTGTCGCGCGATCGCCTGGAGGTGGCGTTCGAGCTGGAGGCCGACCGCCTGGCCAGCCTGCAGCTGCCCGCCGACGAATTCGCCCGCGAGATCGAGGTAATCAAGGAAGAACGTCGCTTGCGCACCGACGACCGGCCCGGGTCACTGGCTTATGAGCGCTTCAAGGCCATGGCCTACCCAGCCAGCGGCTACCACATTCCGACCATCGGCTGGATGGCCGACCTGCAGCGCATGAACATTGACGACCTGCGCCGCTGGTACCAGCGCTGGTACGCACCCAACAACGCCACCCTGGTGGTGGTCGGTGACGTCACCCGTGACGAAGTGGAACGTCTGGCCAAGCGCCATTTCGGCTCCATTCCGGCTCGCGAGATCGTACCGGCCAAACGCCCCCTGGAACTGGCCGAGCCGGGCGAGCGGCGCCTGACCCTGCACCTGAAGACCCAGCTGCCCAGCCTGCTGATGGGCTTCAACGTGCCGAGCCTGTCGACCGTCGCCACAGATCGCGACGTACACGCCCTGCGCCTGATCGCAGCGTTGCTCGACGGCGGCTACAGCGCCCGCCTGGCCGCTCGCCTGGAGCGTGGTGCGGAGTTGGTGTCTGGCGCGTCGGCCTGGTACAACGCGTTCAGCCGCGGCGACAGCCTGTTCATACTCAGCGCCACGCCCAACGTGCAGAAGCAGCGCACCCTGGACCAGGTGGAAACCGGGCTCTGGGCACAGCTCGAGGATCTCAAAAAAAACCCGCCAAGCGCCAGCGAACTGCAGCGCGTACGCGCCCAGGTGATCGCCGGGCTGGTCTATGAGCGCGATTCGATTACCCAGCAGGCCACCACCATCGGCACCCTGGAAACCGTTGGCCTGTCCTGGCGCCTGATGGACCAGGAGCTGGCCGACCTGGAAGCCGTGACACCGGCGGATATCCAGAAGGCTGCGCGCACCTATTTCACCCGCTCGCGCCTGACCGTCGCCCACGTATTGCCCGAGGAGTCCGCCCAATGATGCCGCGTTCCGTGCGTTTCCTGCGCCTGGGCCTGTCGGGCCTGCTCGCCGCCGCCCTGCTCGTCAGTCAGGCATGCAGCACTGCCGACCTGCCACGCTTGGCCTCGCTGGCCGCAGTAAATGGCCAGGCGCCCGGTCATCGCGACCTGAATATCCAGGAGTGGCGCACCGCCGAAGGTGCCCGCGTGCTGTTCGTCGAAGCGCGCCAACTACCGATGTTCGACCTGCGCCTGACCTTCGCTGCCGGCAGCAGCCAGGACGGGGCCACGCCCGGTCTCGCCCTGCTGACCAACGCCATGCTCAACGAAGGTGCCCCCGGCAAGGATGTGACCGCCATCGCCGAAGGCTTTGAAAGCCTGGGCGCCCAGTTCGGCAACGGCTCCTACCGTGACATGGCCATTCTCAGCCTGCGCAGCCTGAGCGAGCCGGCACACCGCGAACCGGCCCTCAAGCTGTTTGGCGACGTCATTGGCCAGCCCACGTTTCCCGCCGACGCACTGGCGCGCATAAAAAACCAGATGCTCGCCGGCTTCGAATTCCAGAAAAAGAACCCCGGCAAACTGGGCAACCAGGAACTGTTCAGCCGCCTGTACGGGACGCACCCCTACGCGCACCCCAGCGAGGGTAACGCACAGAGCATCCCGGCGATCAACGCCGCGCAGCTGCGCGCCTTCCACAAGCGCGCCTATGCCGCCGGCAATGCGGTGATCGCGCTGGTGGGCGATCTCTCGCGCAGCGAGGCCGAAGCGATTGCCGCGCAGGTTTCGCAGGCCCTGCCGGCCGGCCCGGCGCTGGCCAAAACGCCCGCACCCGCTAAACCTGCCGCCGGCGCCAGCCATATCGAGTTTTCTTCCAACCAGACCCACCTGTTTCTGGCCCAGCTGGGCATCGAACGACGCCACCCGGACTACGCCGCGCTGTACCTGGGCAACCAGGTTCTCGGAGGCGGCGGCTTCGGCTCACGCTTGATGGAAGAAGTGCGCGAGAAACGCGGGTTGACCTACGGCATCTATTCCGGCTTCAGTCCGATGCAGGCCCGCGGGCCGTTCATGATCAGCATGCAGACCCGCGCCGATTACAGCAAGGGTGCCTTGCAACTGGTCCAGGAGATGGTCAAGCGCTTCCTCGTCGAAGGCCCGACACAGAAAGAACTGGAAGACGCCCAGCGCGAGCTGGCCGGCAGCTTCCCGCTGTCCACCGCCAGCAATGCCGATATCGTCGGCCAGCTGGGCGCGATGGGTTTCTATGACCTGCCGCTGGATTACCTGGAAGCATTTCTCGAGCAAGTCCAAGCCCTCGATGTCGAAGACGTCAGGACCGCAATGGCCAAGCACCTCGCGGTGGAAGACTTCGTAATCGTCAGCGTAGGCCCCACGGTCGACCAGCAACCGCTGCCGCCACCCACTGATCAACCACAAAGCCCGCCCAGCGGCGTACCGGAGCACTGATGCGCAGTCCCACTTCCATCGCCAAGCCACACAACGGCCAGGGCTCGTTGCGCATCATCGCCGGCGAATGGCGCAGCCGACGCTTCAGCTTTCCTGAAGCGCCAGGCCTGCGGCCGACACCCGACCGGGTGCGCGAAACCCTGTTCAACTGGCTGGCCCCGTACATTGAGGCGGCACGGGTGCTCGATCTCTTTGCGGGCAGTGGCGCACTGTTTCTCGAAGCTCTCTCCCGCGGCGCCGGCGACAGCCTGGCGGTGGACACCAATGGCGCGGCGCTGAACAGCCTGCGCCAGCACCTGACCACGCTGAACTGCAGCCGCGCCCAGGCCGTGCATGGCGATGCCTTGCGCTACCTGGCCACGCAACCGGCGCAGCCCTTTGATCTGGTGTTCCTCGACCCACCGTTTCACCAAGATTTGCTGCAGCCGGCCTGTGCGCTGCTGGAGGAACGGGGCTGGCTGGCCGATCAGGCCTGGGTGTATTGCGAAAGCGAAACCCCGCCTTCAACCCTCGGCCTGCCCGCCAACTGGCGCCTGCACCGGGAGAAGAAAGCCGGCCAGGTGTATTACTCCCTGTGGGAGCGCCACGCCTGAGACGCTTAGTGGTGCACATGCCTGTGGAAACGTAGGGCGGATCGCGCTTTTTTGATCCACCGAGCGAGTGCAGTGGTGGATGTAAAAAACGACATCCACCCTACAAGCTTGGCCGCCCTTCGTCGCGAAGTCGCGTCCTCCAGGCGACAATCTCTCCCTACCGTTCTTAGTAAAAGGCCACCGTCTGCCCGTCGCGATCAAAGGCCAGAAAGCTGCCGATGCTGCCGCTTTCGATGGCCGCGACCATCATTTTCAGGGGTTGCTCGGCCTCGTCGGGATTCGGCGCAATTCCTGCGCGCCCGGACAGCGCCGCGGCGAACACCAGCTCCCAGGCCACCTCGGTGCGTGCCGATTCGGCCACCAGCGCGGTGAAATCAACGATCTCATCCGGCAGCTTATCGACGCACAGCACCGGCTTCAGCGTGCCGCCCTGGCCTTGGGCAAAGCGTTGCCGCTCTTCAGGGCTGGCATCGGCCGGCAGCTCCGCCGTGACGAACACGAATAACAGCCGCTGCGGTTCATCCTGCTCACGGGCCGCGCGCAGCAAGTCATCAAAACAGGTGATATTCATCGGTCGGCATCCTGGGTAAAAACGTCTGTACTGTACACAGCCCACGCGGGCAGGCCATATCCCTCAAGGCGTACCTCGGTAGGCGGCAGTTCGTGAGGCCGTTGCGTATGTTTTCCACGCCACCGCGTAAACTCTAGATTCAGCACCTGATTCTTGCCGAGCGATCCATGTCCAACACCTTCCAACCGGCCTGGTGGCTGCCCAGCCCGCACCTGCAAACCCTGTGGTCGCCCTTTTGTCGACAGGCACCGCTATTGACCCGCAGGCGTGAGCGCCTGTGGCTGGCCGACGGCGATTTTCTCGATCTGGACTGGCACGGCCCCCACAGCAGCCAAGCCCCTGTGGCGCTGGTTCTACATGGCTTGACCGGTTCTTCCTCATCGCTCTATGTGCTCGGCCTGCAGCAACGCCTGGCCGAGCGCGGCTGGGCCAGTGTGGCGCTGAACTGGCGCGGTTGCTCGGGCGAGCCCAATCGCTTGCCCCGCGCCTACCATTCCGGCGCCAGTGACGATTTGGCCGAAGTGGTTGCCCACCTGCAGGCCAGCCATCCGCAGGCGCCACTCGCCGCCGTCGGCTACTCGCTGGGCGGCAACGTGTTGCTCAAGTACCTGGGCGAAACCGGCGCTACTTGTCCGTTGAAGGCCGCCGTGGCGGTTTCGGTACCGTTTCGCCTGGATCAGTGCGCCGATCGTATCGGCAGGGGTTTCTCGCGGGTGTACCAGGCGCACTTCATCCGCAACATGACGGCCTATGTGCAGAACAAGCAGCAACATTTCCAGCGTGAAGGAGCGCTTGAGCACCTGCAGAGCCTGCAAGCCCTCGGCCCGCTGGACGGCATGCGCACCTTCTGGGACTTCGACGGTCGCATCACGGCGCCTTTGCATGGCTTTGCCGATGCCCAGGATTATTACCGGCGCGCCTCGAGTCGTTATTACCTGGAGGGCATTCGCGTGCCTACCCTGCTGATTCAGGCCAAGGACGATCCCTTCGTGTTTCCCCGCAGCCTGCCCGAGGTCGGCGAGCTGTCAGCCAGTACGCATTTCGAACTGCATGCCCATGGCGGGCATGTAGGCTTCATTGAAGGCTCGCCACGCCAGCCGGGGTATTACCTGGAGCGGCGCATTCCCGCATGGCTGACCGCCTAGGCAAGCAAGAGCGCCAGGCAATCACCCGCCGGGCGATAACAGCCGTGCTCACTCTTCGTTTAGCGGCACATAGAGTCGCTCATACAGTGACAGCAATGCCGGCCGCGCCTCGTCGACGACGTACCCATCTTCCAGGGTCAGCAATTGATAAATGCCCCGGCGCAACAGGGTTTCATCGATGGTCACGGAAGACTCGCCCGTGCTGCACAAGAAGCGTACCCAGGAGGTGGTGATGATCCAGGCGTTCAACGCCAGCGCTTCGACCTGGGGCGGTGTCATGCGCAAGATGCCGGCATCGACGAAGCCCTGATAGATATGCTTCGCGCTGGCCAGGCAGCGGGCGGCAAAGCCACGGTAGCGCGCAGCCAGTTCAGGATCGGCTTCTAAAAGATGCTCCAGATCGCGGTGCAGGAAGCGATAGCGCCACATGGCCTGTAGCAATGCTTCCAGATAGGGCGCCTTGTCTTCCAGTCTCAACGCCCGCCCCGTCGGTAAGCGCAAGAAGCCGTCGACCCAGGCTTCATAAGTACCGAACAACTCGGCGACGATGACCTGCTTGTTACGAAAGTGGTAGTACAGGTTGCCAGGGGAAATGCCCAGGTGCGCGGCAATATGATTGGTGGTCACGCTGCGCTCACCCTGGGCATTGAACAGCTCCAGGCTGGCTTGAATGATGCGCTCGCGGGTGTTGAGGCGTGCTGGCATGAATGACTCGCTATCAATAAGGCCCCGGCAAGGTACACCGCCTGTGGAGCAAGTGTTACATACCGTATCTTGCTTTGATGAGTCTCCAGCATTTCGGTGGGCTGCTCATTGCACACAGGCACGGCATGCTATTTGACACCTTAGAGTTATTGCTCTAAATCTGCTGGACCACAACAACAAGAAGCCGTCACGCCTGGCGAGCTTCCCCCGGTTCTCCGAGGAGTCACACCATGGTCGCCGACATCGCCTACCTGCAGCAGAGCCAGCAGGACACCCAGCAACTCGAACAGCTCCTGACCCTTCAGCGCACCGCCTTCCGCGCCAATCCGCTGCCCAGCGCCGACCAGCGTCGCACCTGGCTTAGAGCGTTGCGCAAACTGCTCGTGCAGGAACAAGAGAGCATCATCCAGGCCATCAGTCGTGATTTCAGCAACCGCAGTGCCGACGAAACGCGCATGGCGGAAATCATGCCGAGCATCCTGGGCATCCATTACGCCAGCAAACACCTGAAAAAATGGATGAAGACCTCGCGGCGCGCAGTCGGCCTGCCGTTCCAGCCGGCCAGCACCCGGGTGATCTATCAGCCGCTGGGCGTAGTCGGCGTCATCGTGCCGTGGAACTACCCGCTGTTCCTCGCCATTGGCCCGCTGGTCGGCGCGCTGGCTGCCGGCAACCGGGTGATGATCAAGATGAGCGAATCCACCCCGGAATTCTCCGAGCTGCTGAAAACCTTGCTGGCGCGCATTTTCCCGGACGACCTGGTGGCCGTGGTCACCGGCGAGGTTGAAGTCGGCGTGGCCTTTTCCAAACTGCCGTTCGACCACTTGCTGTTTACCGGCGCCACCAGTGTCGGCAAGCATGTCATGCGCGCCGCTGCAGACAACCTCACCCCGGTAACCTTGGAACTGGGCGGCAAATCGCCGGCAATCGTTTCCACCACGGTACCGCTACGTGATGCTGCCGAACGCATCGCCTGGGGCAAGACGCTCAACGCTGGCCAAACCTGCATCGCTCCCGATTACGTGCTGGTGCCCGAAGCGCGTCTCAACGATTTCGTCAACGCCTATCGCCAGGCCGTGCAACGTTTCTACCCGCAGTTGCAAAGCAACCCGGACTACACGGCGATCATCAATCAGCGCCAGCTCAATCGACTCAATGGCTACATTAGCGATGCGCAGAACCATGGCGCCACCGTTGTGTCGCTGTTCCCGGACAGCCAGGAACGTCGCCTGGCGCACAGCGTGCTGCTCAATACAACGGACGACATGAAGGTCATGCAGGAGGAAATCTTCGGCCCGCTGCTGCCGGTGATTCCTTATCAGCGCCTCGAGGACGCCCTCGCCTACATCAACGACCGCCCCCGACCATTGGCGCTCTACTACTTCGGCTACGACAAGGCCGAGCAGCAGCGTGTACTGGAACAGACTCACTCCGGCGGCGTGTGCATCAATGACACCCTGCTGCACGTTGCCCAGGACGATGCGCCGTTCGGTGGCGTCGGTGCCTCGGGCATGGGTCATTACCACGGTCACGAAGGTTTCCTCACCTTCAGCAAGGCCAAGACGGTGTTCAGCAAGCAGCGTTTCAACGCCGCACGGCTGATCTACCCGCCCTACGGCAAGCTGCTGCAAAAGCTGGTTTACAAACTGTTCATCCGCTGATCGCCAGGTGACAACAACCATGACAGACACCGTCTTCAGCCGCCGTAGCCTGCTCAAGACCGGCCTGCTCGGCACGGCCTTCCTGGCCACTGCCGGACTGACAGCGAGCCTCAGTGGCTGTTCGGCCAACACACCGGCCAGCGGCTACCTGGTGCTGCGCGAGTCCGACCTGCCGTTTCTACGTGCACTGTTGCCGGTGATGCTGCACGGCGCGGTCGAGTCGGCGCAGATGCCCCAGGCTGTCGCCGCCACAGTGCAAAGTCTCGACCGCAACCTGGCGCATTTCTCGCCGGAAATGCTCAAGCTCACCGTGCAACTGTTCGACGTACTCGCCCTACCCGTGACCCGCGGTCCGCTGACCGGCATCTGGGGCAGCTGGGACAACGCCAGTGCCGCCGACATCCGCGCCTTTCTGGCGCGCTGGGAAAACAGCTACCTAGACCTGTTGCGCATGGGCCATAACTCGCTGGGGCAGTTGGTCATGATGGCCTGGTACGCCCGCCCGCAAGCCTGGGCGCACTGCGGCTACCCTGGCCCGCCGACCGTATGAAATAGCGAAACACCGGATGCGATGCCGCTGGCAGCGTCCCCTTACAAGAACAAGAGAGTCGACATGCCTGTACCTGACCTGTTCGCCGAAGGCCTGGCCCGCGGCTGGAAAACCTACGACGGCTCGCGCCTTGAAAACGATCTGACCCTGGAAGCCGACGTCGCCATCGTCGGCAGCGGCGCCGGTGGTGGCACCACAGCGGAAATCCTCAGCGCCGCCGGTTTCAAGGTGCTGCTCATTGAAGAAGGCCCGCTGAAAACCAGCAGTGACTTCACGATGCAGGAAGCCGATGCCTACCCCAGCCTGTATCAAGAAGGCATCGGGCGGATGAGCAAGGACGGCGCAGTGACCATTCTGCAAGGGCGCACCGTCGGCGGCACCACGGTGATCAACTGGACCTCCAGCTTCCGCACACCGGATGCCACCCTGCAGCACTGGGCCCGCGAGCACGACGTCAAAGGCCACTCCACCGAGGAGATGGCGCCCTGGTTCGCGCAAATGGAACAACGCCTCGGCGTTGCCCCCTGGCACCTGCCGCCCAACGCCAACAACGACGTGTTGCGCACCGGCTGCGCGGCGCTCGGCTACGACTGGCAGGTGATCCCGCGCAACGTCAAAGGCTGCTGGAACCTCGGCTACTGCGGCATGGGCTGCCCCACCAACGCCAAGCAGTCAATGCTGGTGACCACCATCCCGGCGACCCTGGATCACGGCGGCGAGCTACTCTATCTGGCTCGCGCCCAACGCCTGCTGCTCGAGGGCGATCAGGTCGCCGGCATTGAATGCCTGGCCATGGATGAGCGCTGCGTGGCCCCCACTGGTCGCAAGATCCTGGTCAAGGCCAAGCACTATGTGCTGGCTGGCGGCGGCATCAACACCCCCGGCCTGTTGCTGCGCTCCGAAGCCCCGGACCCCCATGGGCGCGCCGGCAAGCGCACCTTTCTGCACCTGGTGAACTTCTCCGCCGCACAGTTCGATCAGGTCATCAACCCCTTCTACGGCGCACCGCAGTCGGTGTATTCCGACCAGTTCCAATGGGACGATGGTGTCAGCGGGCGGATGTCCTACAAGCTTGAAGTACCGCCGCTGCACCCTGCGCTGGCCAGTACGTTGCTGGGCCGTTTTGGCATCGACAACGCACTGCGCATGGAGCAGCTGCCGCACACCAACATGATGCTCGCCCTGCTTCGCGACGGCTTCCACCCGGACAGTGCCGAAGGCACCGTGGTGCTGCGCGGCGATGACAGCCCGGTACTCGATTACCGAATCACCGACTACACCTGGGACGGCCTGCGCCGTGCCTTCCACAGCATGGCTGAAATCCAGCTCGCCGCCGGCGCCCAGGCGGTACTGCCTCTGCATGCCGATGCCGGCTACGTGAAGACCGCCAAAGAAGCCCGTGAGCTGATCGACAACCTGCGCCTGGAGCGCTACCGCACTCGCCTGGGCTGTGCCCATGTGATGGGCGGCTGCGCCATGGGCGAAGACCCACGCCAGGCGGTTACCGACAGCCTCGGCCGGCATCATCAACTGGGCAACTTGTCGATCCATGACGGTTCGCTGTTTCCCACCAGCATCGGCGCCAACCCACAACTGTCGGTCTACGGCCTCAGCGCCAAACTGGCCACACTGCTGGCGGAGCGGCTCAAGGCTTAGCGGCATCTTGCCGCACTTGGCGCTTTGCGGCGTATATCGGCTGCGTTACTATCCGGTTCCTCCAAAAACCATCAGGACGTCGCGATGAACCGTGTGCTATACCCGGGCACCTTCGACCCTATTACCCGAGGTCATGGCGACCTTATCGAGCGTGCCTCGCGACTGTTCGAGCATGTGATCATTGCCGTTGCCGCCAGCCCCAAGAAAAACCCGCTGTTCAGCCTGGAGCAACGGGTGGCGCTGGCCCGTGAGGTCACCCAGCACTTACCCAACGTGGAAGTGGTGGGCTTTTCCACCCTGCTCGCGCACTTCGTCAAGGAACAGAACGCCAACGTGCTGTTGCGCGGCCTGCGTGCGGTCTCCGACTTCGAATACGAGTTCCAGCTGGCCAACATGAACCGCCAACTGGTGCCGGATGTGGAAAGCATGTTCCTCACCCCGTCGGAAAAATACTCCTACATTTCTTCCACGCTGGTGCGCGAAATCGCCAGCCTGGGCGGTGACATCACCAATTTCGTCCACCCGGCAGTTGCCGCAGCGCTGGCCGAACGTTTCAAGCGCTAGCAAGGCGTTGAAAAACGCAGGCGAGGACGCAGGTGGTTTTTCAACGCCCTGCAAGCTCTCGCCCAAAGCGCGCCGCATGGCGCCCAGGCATGCACGCCCGGCGCCGATGCGGCACAATCTGCATCTTGTAATCCCCCGATTGCCCAGGTCATCCCGCCTCGGCAGGAGCTGTGACATGTCCCTGATCATCACCGACGACTGCATCAACTGCGACGTCTGCGAACCCGAATGCCCGAATGCCGCGATCTCCCAGGGCGAGGAGATCTACGTGATCGACCCCAACCTGTGCACTCAATGCGTGGGGCATTACGACGAACCGCAATGCCAGCAGGTCTGCCCGGTGGACTGCATCCCACTCGACGAAAATCACGTTGAGAGCCATGACGAGCTGATGCAAAAATACCTGATCATCACCGGCAAGGCCTGAGCATGCTCGACCTCGCGCCCGCATCGCTCCGGCTCACGCGCCGCCGCGTGCAGGCGCTGCGCCAGGCCGCCACCCTTGTCGGCCTGCTGTTTTGGGCCAGCTTCGGCTGGGCCCAGTCTCCCGGACATTTCGCCGTTGCCACCGCCCATCCCCAGGCCAGTGACGTCGGCCGACAGATTCTCGCCGACGGCGGCAACGCGTTTGACGCTGCCGTGGCAATCAGCGCGGCACTGGCAGTGGTTGAGCCTTATGGTTCAGGCTTGGGCGGCGGTGGTTTTTTCCTGCTGCGCGAAGCCGCTGCCAACCCGGTGCGCCACCGTTTCCTGGATGCCCGCGAACGCGCGCCACTGGCCGCCACGGCGGACATGTATCAACGTGACGGTGAAGTGCAGCGCCACCTGTCGCTGAATGGCCCCTTGGCCGCCGCGATTCCCGGCCTGCCCGCCGCACTGGTGGAGTTAAGTGAGCAACGCGGGCGCCTGCCGCTCTCGCAGAGTCTGGCACCGGCCATTGCGCTGGCACGCCAGGGTTTTGCCGTCGATGCGGTTTACCGTGAGCGCGCCGGCTGGCGCCTGGACGCGTTGCGCGATGACGCGGAAAGCGCCCGGCTGTTCCTGCATGATGGTGATCTACCACCGCTCGGCCACGTGCTACGCCAGCCGGAACTGGCGGACACCCTCGAACGCCTGGCTCGTGACGGGCGCGCCGGTTTTTATGCAGGTCCCTTGGCCCGTCGCTTGGTCGATGGCGTGCGTGACGCCGGGGGAATCTGGAGCCTGGCGGATCTGGCGGCGTACCGCACCGTGGAGCGCCAGCCCCTGCGTTTTGACCTGAGCAACGGGCAGCACCTGATCGGCGCTCCGCCGCCTTCGGCTGGCGGTCTGGCAATTGCACAAAGCTTGGGCTTGCTGGAACGCCTCGACTGGCGCCAAGCGGACACTATGCAACGCAGCCACCTGGTCATCGAAGCCCTGCGCCGCGCCTACCGCGATCGCGGTCTGCTTGGCGATCCGGATTTCGTCGCTGCACCCTTGGCACAGCTGCTGGCGTCGCCTTATCTCGATCAGCTTGCAGCAAGCGTCAAGGCCGATCAGGCCACCCCCAGCGGCGAGCTACCGCCTACCCCCGCCTGGCGCGAGGGCTACCACACCACGCATTTCACCGTCATGGACGCCGACGGCAACGCGGTGGCCGCCACTTTATCGCTGAACATGATGTTTGGCGCTGCCTTCACTGTGCCGGGCACCGGCGTGCTGCTCAATGACGAAATGGACGACTTCGCCGCCGACCTGCACGGCAGCAATGCCTACGGCCTAAGCGCCAGCCCGGCCAATGCCATTGCCGCCGGCAAACGCCCGTTGTCGAGCATGAGTCCGACCTTTATCGACGGGCCCGAGGCTTTTGCCAGCTTCGGCACGCCGGGCGGCAGCCGAATCCCCAGCATGGTATTGCTCGGTATTCTCGCTTACCTGGACGGGCAGCCGACCCACGCCTGGCCGGCCGTGCCGCGCTTCCATCACCAGTATTTGCCGGATGTCGTCGAATACGAGGAAGACGCCTTCAGTGGGCAGCAACTGGACGACCTTAAGGCGCTCGGCCACCGTCTCACGCCCATGAAGCGCGCCTACGGCAATCTACAGGTCATCCACTGGGACAAGCGCAGCGGTACAGTCGAGGCCGCCAGCGATCCGCGCGGCATCGGTACGGCGCTGGTGGGCAACTAGGCAATAACTCGCCGCCCACCTGGCCAAGTGCCGATTATCAGCGCAAGTGAATCAGCGGCGCTTCTTCCTGCGGCAACACTTCGCGCAATTGGCGCGACAGCTCGTGCCCTTCACCGAGCAACAACACGTTGCGCAGGCTCTGGATGATGCGACTGCAGTAGCCCAGGTCGTTCATCAGCGAACTGGTCTGCAAGCCGTCCAGCTCCCCCGTACGCACGCTGGCGAATAGCCGCTGGCGGAAGCCGGCATCAAAACCAGCAGCCTGTTCGTCGAGCAGTTGCAGGCGCTCGCTCCACAGTGCATCGGGCAGCGCGGAACGGTTCAGCTCGCGCACTTCGCGCAGGCACAACAGCAGATGGCGGCGCAGCTCGACATAGCGCCGGCGCAGCGCTGAATCAGGCGCCTCGAGCTGACGACCCAGGTTCTTTTGCAAATGCTTGGCATCCTTGACCGCGTCCACCAATTGCAGCGCGGCGACCTGACTGCCCAACCAGAACTGCTGCTGCGCTTCGTCTAGATTCAGATCCAAACGCCCCATAAAGCTCAGCAAGTCGCCATACACGCCCTTGATGTGCCGCTGATAGAGCGTCTCGGCGTCCAGTCCCTGCTTATCGGTCCGGGCCTGCAGCAACGCCTCGTCGATGTGTGGCCCGTCCAGTTGATCAATGGGCAGATACAGCGCATGGCAGATCACTTCCAGGCTCAGCCGCTCAAGGTGCTGCAGCTCCTGGGCTACGGCACTGGCGGCAGCGTCAACCGAATCCAGGGCGCTGTCCACCAGATAGCGGGCGCGGGTGGGCGTCGGCAGTTGCGGCTCCACCTCAGCAATCAGCACGTGCGGCTCGGCCTGCTCGGGCAACAGGCGGCACAACAGGTTGGCCAGCTGCGCCTGCCATGGCCAGAACATCAGGACACCCGTGGCGTTGAACAGACTATGAAACAGCGCCAGCTGGATCAGGCTGTTGCTGCCCAGGCCGAACAAGCCGGTGAGCCAAATCACCAGCCAGGTCAACGGGGCCAACAGCACAATGGCCACGATTGCCGTCAGGCTGTTGAACACCACATGGGCCAGGGCCAGTCGCTGTCCGCTGCGGTTGCCGCCCAAAAAGCCGACGAACGCGGTCGACACACTGCTGCCCACGTTGGAGCCAATGGCCAGAGCCAGAGCCTGGTCGAGCCCCAGCTGCGCCCCGGCGAGTGCCGCCAGGATCAGCATTAGGGTGGCATGACTGGATTGCAGCACCACCGTCAGCGCCAGGCCGATGCCGACGAACACTAACTGCCCACCCAGCCCCTGGGCTTGATAGGCGGTCATATCCAGTGCATCACCGAAACTGGTGAAGCCCTCCTTGAGCTGGTCGATGCCGAGAAAGATAAAGGCGATGCCCAGCACGATGCGCCCGGCGGCCTTGCTCTTGGCACCGTTGAAACTGGCCAAAATGCCAAACACCAGCAACGGCAAAGCCAGCGGAGACAAACTGAGGTTTTGCCCAGCCAGCGCCAACAGCCAGATACCGCTGGTGGCACCCAGGTTGGCGCCGAATAGCACGGCGATACCACCAGCCAACTGGATCAGTCCGGTACTCAAAAAGGCAATGGTCAGCAGCGACACCAGGGTGCTCGACTGCAGCACGAAGGTCGCGCCGGTGCCAAACAACAGGCCTTTGAAGGGTGTCGAGGTGCTGCGCTTGAGCCAGTGCTCCAGCTTGCCGCCGGCCAGCTCGCGCAAGCCTTCTTCCAGGCACTGCATGCCGAACAAAAACAGCGCCAGCCCGGCGCACAGCTGCAGCCAGCCGGCGCTTGTCCAGAACGACCAGGCCAGCGCCAGGCTGCCCACCACCAGGAGAATACGTTTCGAATACTGCTTCACGACGGAATCCATGCCAGTGCATGCCCACGCTTGGACACGCCGGCGCAGATGCTAGCCGGGAAGTACGCTAGCGGGAAGCTAGCGGCAGCAGCCGATCAGACGTTGGCAGTCTTCACGGCTGGGAAAGACGGGTTCTTAGTCGCGCTTGTAACCGCTCTCGGTGCAGCCCAGGCAGCGTACGAATGCGGCCTTGCCTGGCTCGACGACGAGCGCCTGCCCCGCCTCGGCGACGTTGCCGCCCAGCAACGTGAACGGCAGGCTGACCAGGAACACGCCCGTGCCGATTACTGTTGCCGCAATCAGCAACGGACGTGCAATCAGCAAATCTCCCATCATCGCGTAGCCGGGCGGCGCATCGGCGGTATACATCGGATCGCCACTGGGGTTGGAGTGGGCATGAACGGGCAGACTCAGCAGGCCGACAGACAATGCCAAGGCGGCAGCCAGGGTACGAAACGGGTTCATGGAAGCGATCCTTCAGCTATGCAGGGTGTCCGGGCGACTATAGCAGCGCAGGGGCACCCTCCAGCGTGACGGCCTTCAACCGCCGTGGAATGCGTTGTGTGGTTTTTTCGGCACGTACGGTCGGAAAAACTCCAGCAGAGCGCGCAAATCGGCCTGTTCATTGCCACTCGGCCAGAACGGTACGCCGATGACGATGCGTTTATTGGCGAAATCCAGCGCGCCCGGCACGATGGGTACGCCGGCATTGCGAGCGATGTGGTAGAAGCCCATTTTCCAGCGCTCGACCCGCTTGCGCGTGCCCTCCGGCGACAGAATCAGGATGAACTGGGTGTGCTCGCGGAAACTGCGCACCGCCTGATCGACCACGTTGCCGGCTCGGCCACGGTGAATCGGGATGCCACCCCAGCGTTTCAGCAGCCCTGCAAACGGCCAGCGGAAGATGCTGTGCTTGCCGAACCAGCGGGCGTTCACGCGCAACACGAACTTGGCGGCGATGAACACCACGAAATCCCAATTACTGGTGTGATGGGCACCGATCATCACGAACTTGTCGAGCGCCGGCAATTGGCCCTCGATGCGCCAGCCCATCAGCTTCAGCACGCTGCGCCCGAGCGCCTCGGCGAACGGGTTACGCGGCAAATAGTTACCGGACATCTAATCCTCGGCATTGAACTTTGATAATCGGCTTCTCAGGCCGTTTAAAAACGTAGGCGAGGCAGGCCAGACAAGGCGCAACGACCAACGGGAGTAACAGCCGAAGGCTGGCCCGAAGGGCGAGTGCAACGAGTCAAAACAGGCGAGGAAGCGGATCGGGCTCGCGTTCGAGTTTAGCGTTCTAAATGAGCATGACTCACTTCGTTCGCCCTTCGGGTCGCGTTAAAGCGCGTTAGCCGCAAGCGGCTTGCCGAGCCTGTTTTTAACGCCGTATTGCCAACGCAGGTAGTTTTTCAACGGCCTGTTCATGCTGCCTCAGCGCTGGCAGTGCCCGCAATACACACTCGAACGCTGCCCCAGCTTCACGTCGCGCAAGCTGCCTCCACACAGCTTGCAGAAGTGTCCGGCTCGTCCGTAGACGAAGAGCTCCTGCTGGAAGTAGCCGGGCTTGCCATCGCCGCCGACAAAATCACGCAGCGTGGTGCCGCCGCACTCGATGGCCTGGGCCAAAATGCGCTTGATCGCCTCGGCCAGTTTGACGTAGCGCGCCTTGGACACCGTACCGGCGGCGCGTCGCGGGTCGATGCCGGCGGCAAACAGCGCTTCGCTGGCGTAGATGTTGCCGACACCGACCACCACGGCGCTGTCCATGATGAACGGCTTGACCGCCACACTCTTGCCGCGGGACAGCTCGAACAGACGCTGTCCATCGAACTGCTCGCTCAATGGCTCCGGGCCCAGCTTGCTCAGCAATGCATGATTGAGTGGATCATCGCTCCACAACAGCGCACCGAAGCGCCGCGGATCGGTGTAGCGCAGCGCCAGACCGGACTCCAGTTCGATATCCACATGCTCATGCTTGAGCACCGGTGTGTCAGCCTCCACCAGGCGCAGGCTGCCGGACATGCCCAGGTGTGCGATCAGCGTGCCGCACTCGGCGCCAATCAGCAGGTATTTGGCGCGCCGCTCGACGCGCTCGATGCGCTGCCCTGACAGGCGCACATCCAGGTCTTCGGGGATCGGCCAACGCAGTCGACGCTCGCGCACCAGCACGCGGCGTACGCGCTGGCCGGTGAGAAACGGCTCGATGCCGCGACGGGTGGTTTCGACTTCGGGTAATTCAGGCATAAGACAACTCGGTGAGCAGCGGCTCGCTCGCAGGTGTCTGCACCGGCGGGTCGAGCCTGCGTTTTCCAGGGTCGGTCAATACTGACCGACGCCCATTTCCAGCACGATTTCCTTGAGGTTGTCGAACTCGTACTCAGTCAGGCCGACATAATCGAGCACCAGCGCGCTCAGGCTTTCCCATTCATGATCGATGTCCTGCTGACCAAGCACCCGGTAACAGCCGCAGATATGTTCGGCCATCTTCAGAATTGCCAGCAGGTTCTTCAGCGGCGTGTTGCGGCTGGACTCATCGCTGAAAATCGACCGGGCGTTGTGATGGTTGGCAATTGCCTCGCAGACCCGCTCGGGCAAGCGCCAGGAACGGGCAATGTAGTAACCGACCACGGCATGGTTGGTGTTGAGCAGGCGGTTTTCCGTATCCACCACTCGGCAGTCGGCGCCAGCTCGGTAATAGGCTTCTTCCTGCACCTGCGGGTAGCTGGGAAACCGCTTGAGCATCAGCGGAATACCACAATTGTGGAACAGCCCGAGCGCATAGGCTTCATCGGCCGACTGAAAACCAATGCGCTTGGCCAGCATCACGCAGGCCTGTGCGATGTCCTGGGCGCTGTCCCAGAAACGGTTGAGCGCGGCGATGTCTTCATCACCCAGCTCGCCTTTGATCGCCTGGGCATTGATCAGGTTGATCACCGTATGGGTGCCCAGCAGGTTGACCGCATGCTGAATGGAAGAAATCCGGTTGCTCAGCCCGTAGAACGGCGAGTTGACCAGCTTCAGCAAGGCGCCGGACAGCCCAGGATCCTGACTGATCAGGCGGGAAATATTGTTCACGTCCGGGTAGGGCTGCAGTTGTTCCATCTGCAGATCCACCATGATTTGCGGCTGCGGAGGCACACTGATGCCTTGCAAGATAGTGCGAAGCTGCTCTGCGGAAATTTCAGACATGGGCGGTCCGTGACGATAGCGGAGAAAGCCGACAGTTTACCGACTGCACGCCGGAAGCGGTCAGGCGCGACATATGCCCTCACATTTCATCCCAGGCGGCGACCTGGACAGGCACGTGGAAATCCCCGGAAACTGCGGGCTTGCCCACCCCTATCCCCGTATAATCGCGCCCTTTAGCCGGAGCGCCCCACCATGACCCTGCCCAGCCTGCGCCTCAAAGCCAATGCCGATCGCCGCCTGCGCGGCGGCCACCTGTGGGTCTACAGCAACGAGATCGACGTGGCCGCCACGCCGCTCAGTGCCTTCCAGGCCGGCGACCAGGCCATCCTCGAAGCCAGCAACGGCAAGGCCCTGGGCGTTGTCGCGGTCAGCCCCAACAACCTGATCTGCGCGCGCCTGGTGTCCCGCGAGGTCAAGCACCTGCTCGACAAGTCTCTGCTGGTGCACCGCATCCAGGTGGCGCTGTCCCTGCGTGAGCGACTGTTCGATCAGCCTTGCTACCGCTTGGTGTACGGCGACTCCGACCTGCTGCCCGGCCTGGTGGTGGACCGCTTCAACGATCACCTGGTCGTGCAGCTGGCCTCGGCGACCATGGAGCGCAACAAGGACGCGGTGATCGAAGCCCTGGTCCAGGTGCTCAAGCCGCGCGGCATCCTGTTCAAGAACGACTCCAGCGCCCGCGATGCCGAAGGCCTGGAACGCTACGTGGATACCGTGTTCGGCGTGGTGCCGGAGTGGGTCGATCTGGAAGAGAACGGCGTGAAGTTCCAGGCGCCGGTGCTGGAAGGCCAGAAGACCGGCTGGTTCTATGATCACCGCATGAACCGCGCACGCCTGGCGCCCTACGTGAAGGGCAAGCGTGTGCTCGACCTGTTCAGCTACATCGGCGGCTGGGGCGTGCAGGCGGCCGTGTTCGGCGCCACGGACGTCATGTGCGTGGACGCCTCCGGCTTTGCCCTGGACGGCGTGGAGCGCAACGCCACCCTGAACGGCGTGGCCGAGAAGGTTGCCTGCGTGGAAGGCGACGTGTTCGCGGCCCTCAAGGAACTGAAGAACGCCGAAGAGCGCTTCGACGTGGTACTGGTCGATCCGCCGGCCTTCATCAAGCGCAAGAAAGACCTCAAGAACGGCGAAGCCGCCTACCGCCGCCTCAACGAGATGGCCATGCGCATGCTCAACAAGGACGGCATCCTGGTCAGCGCCAGCTGCTCGATGCACCTGCCCGAGGATGACCTGCAGAACATCTTGCTGCAAAGCGCCCGACATCTGGACCGCAACATCCAGTTGCTCGAACGCGGCGGCCAGGGTCCGGATCATCCCGTGCATCCGGCCATCCCGGAAACCCGCTACATCAAGAATCTCACCTGCCGGCTGCTGCCCAACGCCTGAGCGGCGCCTCGCGGTTAGCAAAAGCGGGGTTATCCTCAGGTCATGCCAGCGCAGGCTGCGCGGTCGTCATCACGGCCGTTCACCCTGTCAGGCCATCGCCGACAGGAGCCCCCATGCCTGAATCTACCGACACAGCCCGCCTGCCGTTTCCAGAACTGGTCGAGCTGCTGCAACGCATCTTCCTACGCCATGGCACTTCACTGCGGGTAGCCGCCTGCCTGGCCGAGAACTGCGCCAGCGCCCAGCGCCCAGCGCGACGGCGCCGACAGCCATGGGGTGTTCCGCATTCCCGGTTATGTCGCCTCGCTCGCCAGCGGCTGGGTGGACGACCACGCCGAGCCCCGCGTCGAGGATGTTGCCGCCGCGTTCATACGGGTCGATGCCGGCGGCGGTTTCGCCCAGCCGGCGCTGGCGGCCGCCCGCTCGCTGCTGGTGGCCAAGGTGCGCGACGCGGGCATCGCCCTGCTGGCGATCCGTAACTCCCACCATTTCGGCGCGCTCTGGCCGGATGTCGAGCCCTTCGCCAGCGAAGGCCTGGTGGCGCTGACAGTCGTCAACAGTTTCGCCTGCGTGGTCCCTCACGGCGGCCACAAGCCGCTGTTCGGCACCAACCCGATCGCCTTTGCCGCGCCCCGCACACAGGGCGAACCGCTGGTTTTCGACCTGGCCACCAGCGCCATTGCCAACGGCGATGTACAGATCGCCGCCCTTGAAGGCCGGCGCTTGCCTCTGGGCTATGGCGTCGACCGTGAAGGCCGCGACACCGACGATCCGCAGGCGATTCTCGACGGCGGCGCCTTGCACCCGTTCGGCGGCCACAAGGGCTCGGCGCTGTCGATGATGGTCGAGCTGCTGGCCGCCGCGCTGACCGGCGGGCACTTTTCCTTTGAATTCGACTGGAGTGGCCACCCCGGCGCGCAAACGCCATGGACGGGCCAGCTCGTGATTGTCATTGACCCGAGCAAGGGCGGCGGCCAGGCCTTCGCCGCGCGCGCCGAAGAGCTGGTAAAGCAGATGCACGGCGCCGGTCAGACGCGTTTACCGGGTGATCGCCGCTACCATCAGCGCGCGCAAAGCCGGCGCTTGGGAGTCCCCCTTCCGGCCGCCACGTTGCAGCAGTTGCGTCAGCTGGCCGGCCACTGAGCCATTGGCTTCCCCTTGCCGCACCCCCCGGCGTAGAATCAGAGCATCCCTCGCCATTATCCCCCGGCAGGCTTGTGAGCTCCGGCCCCGCGAGCGGTAACCCCGCCACGCAGGGCAACCCGAACGATTTACGGCCACCTGCCGTACAAGCGGTCCGACCTTCGCTCACCCGACCTCTTACCGAACCTGATCAGCAGGAACCGTCATGCCCGATTACCGCTCGAAAACCTCCACCCACGGTCGCAACATGGCCGGCGCCCGCGCGCTGTGGCGTGCCACCGGGATGAAGGACGAAGACTTCAAGAAACCGATCATCGCCATCGCCAACTCCTTCACCCAGTTCGTGCCCGGCCACGTGCACCTGAAGGACCTGGGCCAGCTGGTCGCCCGCGAGATCGAGAAGGCGGGTGGCGTTGCCAAGGAATTCAACACCATCGCCGTGGACGACGGCATCGCCATGGGCCACGACGGCATGCTGTATTCGCTGCCCAGCCGCGAAATCATCGCCGACTCCGTGGAGTACATGGTCAACGCCCACTGCGCCGACGCGCTGGTGTGCATCTCCAACTGCGACAAGATCACCCCCGGCATGCTGATGGCCGCCCTGCGCCTGAATATTCCGGTGGTGTTCGTCTCCGGCGGACCGATGGAAGCCGGCAAGACCAAGCTCGCGTCCCACGGCCTGGACCTGGTGGATGCCATGGTCGTTGCTGCTGACGATAGCTGCTCCGACGAGAAGGTTGCTGAATACGAGCGCAGCGCCTGCCCGACCTGCGGCAGCTGCTCCGGCATGTTCACCGCCAACTCGATGAACTGCCTGATGGAAGCCCTGGGCCTGGCCCTGCCCGGCAACGGTTCGATGCTGGCCACCCACGCCGACCGCGAGCAACTGTTCCTGCGTGCCGGTCGCGTCGCTGTCGAGCTGTGCAAGCGCTACTACGCGGATAACGACGAGTCGGTATTGCCGCGCAATATCGCCAACATCAAGGCGTTCGAGAACGCCATGACCCTGGACATCGCCATGGGCGGTTCCACCAACACCATCCTGCACCTGCTGGCCGCCGCCCAGGAAGGCGAAGTGGACTTCGACCTGCGCGCCATCGACGCGCTGTCGCGCAAGGTGCCGCAGCTGTGCAAGGTGGCGCCGAACATCCAGAAGTACCACATGGAAGACGTGCACCGCGCCGGCGGCATCTTCTCCATCCTCGGCGAACTGGCCCGCGGCGGCCTGCTGCACACCGACGTGCCCACCGTACACAGCAAGACGCTGGCTGAGGGCATCGCGCAGTGGGACATCACCCAGACCACGGACGAAGCCGTACACACCTTCTTCAAGGCCGGCCCGGCAGGCATCCCGACGCAGACCGCGTTCAGCCAGTCGACCCGTTGGGACAGCCTGGACGACGACCGTGAAAACGGCTGCATCCGCTCGGTCGAACACGCCTACTCGCAAGAAGGCGGCCTGGCCGTGCTGTACGGCAACATCGCCCTGGACGGCTGCGTGGTGAAAACCGCTGGCGTGGACGAATCCATCCACGTGTTCGAGGGCACCGCGAAGATCTTTGAAAGCCAGGACAGCGCCGTGAAGGGCATCCTCAATGACGAAGTGAAGGCCGGCGACATTGTGATCATCCGCTACGAAGGCCCGAAAGGCGGCCCGGGCATGCAGGAAATGCTCTACCCGACCAGCTACCTGAAATCCAAGGGCCTGGGCAAGGACTGCGCCCTGCTCACCGACGGCCGCTTCTCCGGCGGCACCTCGGGCCTGTCCATCGGCCACGCCTCCCCGGAAGCCGCGTCCGGTGGCGCCATCGGCCTGATCCGGGACGGCGACAAGATCCTCATCGACATCCCGCAGCGCAGCATCAACCTGCTGGTGTCCGATGACGAGCTGGCTGCCCGCCGCGCCGAGCAGGACAAGAAGGGCTGGAAGCCCGCCCAACCGCGCGCCCGCAAGGTGAGCACGGCGCTCAAGGCCTATGCCCTGCTGGCCACCAGCGCGGACAAGGGCGCGGTGCGCGACAAGGCGTTGCTGGACGGCTGATAGCCAGCCCGTAAGGCGCTTCAGAGAAAGCCCGGCGTTTGCCGGGCTTTCTTCTTTCTGGTCCGGTTGCTGCCCTTGTGGTAGCGCAGGGCTGTCCCCGAAAATCGCTTTGCGACGAATCGGCAGGCTTCGTTCCGCCAGGCTTTGCGCACTATCAAAAGGAACTCGGCATGGGCGGATCCCGCCGCTGGCTCACCCTCGTCATCGTTTCCGCCGCCCTGTTCCTGGTGGTGATCGACATGACGGTGCTGTACACCGCGCTGCCCAGCCTGGCGCAGGCTCTGCAGACCACCGCCTCGGAAAAACTGTGGATCCTGAATGCCTATTCGCTGGGCATGGCCGGGCTGATGCCGGTGTTCGGCGCGCTGGGTGACCGCCTGGGGCAACGGCGGGTGTTCGTGTTCGGCATGCTGGCGTTTGGCGCGGCGTCCCTGCTGGCGGCGTTTGCCGTCGGCGCAGGTGCTGATCCTGGCGCGGGCGCTGCTGGCGATTGGCGGCGCGGCGATGATTCCCGTCACCGTGGCGCTGATTCGTCTGACCTTCCACGATCCCAAGGAGCAGGCGCTGGCCATTGGCATCTGGGGCTCGATTGCCTCGGGCGGCGCGGCGGTGGGGCCGCTGCTCGGGGGCTTTCTGCTGGAACACTTCTGGTGGGGCTCGGTATTCCTGATCAACGTGCCGGTGATTGCCGTGGCAGTGATCAGCACGCTGCTGCTGGTGCCGGCCTACCCGGGCCAATCGAGCCAGCCGATCGATGGGCTCAGCTGTGTGCAGAGCACGGTCGGCATGGTGGCGCTGGCCTTCGGCATCAAGGAATTTGCCCAGCCCGAACCCAGTCTGGCGCTGGCGGCGGGCGCACTGGGCCTTGGGGTCCTGGGCCTGACGGCGTTCGTGCGCCGCCAGTTG
>CAYPFO010000018.1:0-55780 GCA_964410065.1 uncultured Pseudomonas sp. | reverse complement strand
TGCCTGCTGGGCATGAACGACGGCGACTACCCGCGCGCCCAGCCGCCGCTGGATTTCGACCTGATGGGCAGCGACTACCGCCCCGGCGACCGCTCGCGGCGTGAGGATGACCGCTACCTGCTGCTCGAGGCGCTGCTCTCGGCGCGCGAGCAGCTGTACATCAGCTGGGTTGGGCGCAGCGTGCGCGACAACAGCGAGCGGCCGCCGTCGGTTCTGGTCGGCCAGCTGCGCGACCACCTGGTCAGCGGTTGGCGCCTGGCCGGCGCGGAGCACGACGAAGCGGCGCTGCTCAAGGCGCTGACCTGCGAGCACCCGCTGCAGCCCTTCAATGCCGGCTATTTCACTCCGGACTCCGGGCTGTTCAGCTACGCCGGGGAATGGCTGGCGCTGCACCAGCAGCGGGCGCCGACCACCCAGGAGCCGGCGGCCCTGCCCGATTACGAACACGGCGGCACGGTGAGCCTGGAAACCCTGCAGGACTTCCTGCGCTATCCGCTGCGCCAGTTCCATCGCCTGCGCCTCAAGGTGTATTTCGAGGAACTGCAAGCGCCGCTGGCCGATGCCGAAAGCTTCGACCTCGACGGCCTGCAGCGTTTTGGCCTGAGCGACAGCCTGCTGCGCGCCGCGCTGGCGGAAACCGACCCCGACGAGGCGCACGCGCGGCTAAATGAGCGCGCCGCGCAATTGCAGCGCAGCGGCCTGCTGCCCCTGGCCGGTTTTGGCGACCTGCAGCGCGAGGCCTTGCTGGCGCCCCTGCCGGAGCTGCTGCAACGCTATCGCGCCCTGCACGCACTGTGGCCGCTGGAGCAGGAATCCCCGCTGGCACTGCGCTTCAGCCACGAATCATTGCTGGTGGAAGGCTGGCTGGCGCCGCTGCGCCAACGCGCCGACGGCAGTCTGCTTAGCCTGCGCCTGCAGGCTAACGACCTGGCCACCAAGAACGGCGAGTACAAGTGGCATCACCTGATGCGCCCCTGGGTCGCCCACCTGATCGCCAGCGCCATGGGCGCACCGCTGCACAGCGCGGTCTTGGCCAGTGATCGCGGTGTGCTGCTGGTGCCGCTGCCCAGGGAGCAGGCGCAGGCCGACCTGCGCGCGCTGCTCGACGCTTGGCAAGCCAATCTGCAGCATCCGCTGCCGCTGGCGGCCAAGACGGCCTGCGCAGTGCTGGCCGCGAGCAAACCCGAGAAGGCCGAGGAGCAGGCGCGCAGCACCTACGAAGGCGGCCACGCCAGCCCCGGCGAGCGCGGCGAGAGCCTCGATTTGCGCCGGCACTTTGCCGACTACGCCAGCCTGGTGGCAACGGACCCCGAGCATCACCTGTGGCAGCGCCTCTACGGCCCACTGGTGAAGGCTCCTTGGCAGGCTCTGGAGGAGTCGCTATGAGTGCAATGCAATCCCTGGCCCTGAGCTTGCCGCTGCGCGGCAGCCAGTTGATCGAGGCCAGCGCCGGCACCGGCAAGACCTTCACCATTTCCGCGCTCTATGTGCGCCTGGTGCTCGGCCATGGCGGCCCCGACAATGGTTTCGGCCGACCGTTGTTGCCGCCGGAAATCCTCGTGGTGACTTTCACCGACGCCGCCACTCAGGAACTGCGCGAACGCATCCGCACGCGCCTGGCCGAGGCGGCGCGGCACTTTCGCGGTGAGCTGCCCACGCCGGACGCCTTGCTCGACGAGCTGCGCGGCGAGTATGCCGAGGCCGACTGGCCCGCCTGTGCCCGGCGTCTGGATGTGGCCGCGCAATGGATGGACGAAGCGGCGGTGTCGACCATCCACAGCTGGTGCCAGCGCATGCTGCGCGAACACGCTTTCGACAGCGGCAGCCTGTTTACCCAGACTTTGGAAACCGACCAGAGCGACCTGCTCGCCGAGGTGGTGCGCGATTACTGGCGCGAACATTTCTACCCGCTGGACGGCGCCGCCTTGCAGTGGGTGCACGAACGCTGGCAAAGCCCGCAGCACCTGCTGGGTCGCCTGCGCCCGCTGCTTGGCCAGAGCCTGGGCGAACCCGGCGCCGATCCCGAGACGCTGATCGAGCAGACGCTACAGGAACGCGCCCGGAAGCTGGCCGAACTTAAGTCACCGTGGGGCGCCTGGGCCGAAGAGCTGCGCACCCTGCTGGACGGTGCATGTGCCCGCAAAGAGGTGAATGGCCGGCGCCTGCAGGCGCGCTGGTACAACCCCTGGTGCGACCTGTTGCGCGATTGGGCGGCGGATGTTTCGGCGATGGATCTGGCGCTGGGCACTGGTTTTACCCGGCTGACGCCCGACGGCCTGGCCGAGGTCTGGACCTCCGGCAGCCCCTTCGAACATCCCTGCCTGCACGCCATGGTCCAGTTGCAGGCGGCGCTGGCCGCGCTGCCCGATCCCGATGTGGCGCTGCTGCGCCATGCGTTGGCCTGGGTCGAGCAGCGCTTCGAGCGGGAAAAGCAGCAACGCGCGCAGATGGGCTTTGACGACATGCTGGTGCGCCTGGACGCCGCCCTGGCCGGCATCAACGGCGAACGGCTGGCCGAGGTGATCCGCAGCCAGTTCCCGGTGGCGCTGATCGACGAATTCCAGGACACCGACCCGCTGCAGTACCGCATTTTCCAGCGCATCTACCGCATTGGCGACGCCCAGGACGGCAACGCCATCCTGCTGATCGGCGACCCCAAGCAGGCGATCTACGCCTTTCGTGGCGCGGATATCTACACCTACCTGCAGGCCCGTGACGCCACCGCCGGCTGCCACCACAGCCTGGGCACCAACTTCCGCTCCAGCCAGGGGCTGGTGACGGCGGTCAACCAGCTGTTCGGCTTTGCCGAGGCGCACGCCAAGGGCGCCTTTCTGTTTCGCGGCGGCGACGACAATCCGCTGCCGTTTGTGGCGGTCGGTGCCAAGGGCCGGCGCGAGCGTCTGCTGGTGGACGGCGCCGAGCAGTCGCCGCTGACCCTCTGGCAGCAACGCAGCGAGGAACCGCTGAGCGGCGATGCCTACCGCCGCGAGCTGGCGGCGCGCAGCGCCAGCGAAATCACCCGCCTGCTCAGCCTGGGCCAGCAAGGTCGCGCCGGCTTTGCCAAACCCGATGAACCGCTCACGCCGCTGTGCCCGGCGGATATCGCCGTGCTGGTGCGCGACGGCCGCGAAGCGCGGGCGATCCGCCAGCAACTGGCGCAGCGTGGCGTGCGCAGCGTGTACCTGTCGGACAAGAACTCGGTCTACGACACCCAGGCCGCCCATGACCTGCTGGCCTGGCTCAAGGCCTGCGCCGAGCCGGACGACGAGCGCCTGCTGCGCGCCGCGCTGGCCAGCGCCACCCTGGACCGGCCGCTGGCCGAGCTGGAAGACCTGTGCGACAACGAACTGGCCTGGGAGCAGCGCGTGCTGCAGTTTCGCGCCTATCGCCAGCACTGGCGCTGGCAGGGCGTGCTGCCGATGCTGCGCCGCCTGCTGCAGGAGTTCGAGCTGCCGCAGGCGCTGATCGCCCGCGCCGATGGCGAGCGGGTGCTCACCGACTTGCTGCACCTGGCCGAATTGCTGCAGCAAGCCTCCGGCGAGCTGGACGGCGAGCAGGCGCTGATCCGCCACCTGGCCGAGCACCTGAGCGGCCACGGACAGGACGCCGACGAACAGATCCTGCGCCTGGAAAGCGATGCCGACCTGGTCAAGGTGGTCACCATCCACAAATCCAAGGGCCTGGAATACCCGCTGGTGTTCCTGCCGTTCATCTGTTCGCACCGCGCAGTCGATCCGAAGAAACCGCCGCTGCGTTACCACGATGACCAGGGACGCCTGCAGCTGGACCTGCAACCGGATGAGGCCGCCACTGAACGCGCCGATTTCGAGCGCCTCGGCGAAGACCTGCGCCTGCTCTATGTGGCGCTGACCCGTGCGCGGCATGCCTGTTGGCTGGGCATCGCCGACCTGAAGAAAGGCAACGGGAAAACCTCCTGCCTGCACCGCTCGGCCCTCGGCTATGTGCTCGGCGGCGGCCAGCCGCTGGCGCTGGGTGCGGCGTTGCAAGCGCTGGCGGGGGCTTGCCCGGCGCTGACCCTGTGCGATGCGCCCGAGGCCAGCGAGCAGCGCTTTCAACCTGTGCAGGCTGAAACGGTCAGCCTGCGCGCGGCCACCCCGCGCCGCCGCGCCGCCGAGCACTGGTGGATCGCTTCCTACAGCGCCCTCGCCCTGGCCGGTGCCGACGAAACCGCGCCCCTGCAGACCGAAGCACCGGACAGCCCGGCGGCGCAGAAGATTCACGACGATGATGCCGAGCGCCAGGAATTCAGCGTCTTGCCCGGCAGCCTCGACCTGCACCGCTTCCCGCGCGGGCCGCAACCTGGCACTTTCCTGCACGGCATTCTGGAATGGGCCGGCCGCGAAGGTTTCGCGCAGAGCCTGGACCATCCGCAGGCACGCCGCGAAATGCTCGCCAAGCGCTGCCAGTTGCGTGGCTGGCAACGCTGGATCGAGCCGCTGGATGCCTGGCTGGAAGGCTATCTGCAGGCCGAGCTGAGTCTGGGCGAGCACCGCGTGCGCCTGGCTGACCTGCAGCAGTATCAGGTGGAAATGGAGTTCTGGTTCTCCAGCCGGCAGGTCAACGTGCAGCGCCTGGACGCCCTGGTGCGTCGCCATACGCTCAACGGCGCGCCGCGCCCGGCCCTGGCGCCGAGTCTGCTCAACGGCCTGTTCAAGGGTTTCATCGACCTGGTGTTCGAACATCAGGGTCGCTATTACGTGGCCGACTACAAGTCCAACTGGCTGGGTGGCGACGACGAGGCCTACAGCGCGGGGGCCATGGCCCAGGCCGTGCTGGACAAGCGCTACGACCTGCAATACGTGCTCTACCTGCTGGCCCTGCATCGCCAGCTCAAGGCGCGCCTGCCCGACTATGACTATGCACAGCACATGGGCGGCGCGCTCTACCTGTTCCTGCGCGGCGGCCAGCGCGGCGTGCATGTGGATTGCCCGCCCCAGGCGCTGATCGAGTCATTGGATCGCCTGTTTGCCGGCCACGCGGAGACTGCCCTATGACCACCCTCGAACACCTCGCCCAGCGCCTGCGCGACGAAACGGGGCAATCGCCGGCCCACCCGCTGCTCGAGCGCGATGCCCTGCTCGTCCAACTCGACTTGTGGGTGCGCCGTGGCTGGCTGCGTGCGCTGGACCGTGCCTTCGCGGCCTTTTTGCTAGAACAGGAGCCGGCCGCCTCGCCGCTGCTGCTCGTGGCCGCCGCGTTGGCCAGTCACCAGCTCGGTCAGGGCCATGTGTGCCTGGACCTGGCAGCCACCCTGGAAGAGCCGGACTTCGCCCTGTCATTGCCGCCGGAAGGCGAACTGGCCGGCGAAGCGCGCTTACCCTCGCAACTACTGGCGGATCTGGAGGTGGCGCACTGGCAACAGGCGCTGATCGGCAGCGCGCTGGTGGAGCATCGCATTCCCGGCGCGGCAAGTGATCCCGCCCAGGCGGCGCGGCCTCTGCTGCTGGCGGGCGGGCGGCTATACCTGCGCCGCTACTGGAACTACGAACAAAGCGTGGCGCGCATTCTGCGCCAGCGCCTGGCGCAGCCGCTGGAAGTGCCCGCTGACCTGCCGGCACGGCTCGATGCACTGTTCCCCCGTGATGACGCGGCGCGCCTCGACTGGCAGAAGCTCGCCTGCGCACTGGCGGCCCGTGGCAGCTTCAGTCTGATCACCGGCGGCCCCGGCACCGGCAAGACCACCACCGTGGTTCGCCTGCTGGCGCTGTTGCAGGCCCCGGCGGTGGCCGCCGGCCAGGCACTGCGCATTCGCCTGGCCGCGCCCACCGGCAAGGCGGCGGCGCGGCTGACCGAATCCATTGGCGCGCAGGTGGCGGGGCTGACGGTTTCAAGCGAGGTGCGCGAGGCGATTCCCACCGAGGTGGTCACCCTGCACCGCCTGCTCGGCAGCCGTCCGGACACACGCCATTTCCGTCACCACGCCGGCCATCCACTGGCCCTCGATGTGTTGGTGGTCGACGAGGCGTCGATGATCGACCTGGAAATGATGGCCCGCCTGCTGGAAGCCCTGCCGGCCCATGGGCGGCTGATTCTGCTCGGCGATAAGGATCAGCTCGCCTCGGTGGAAGCCGGCGCGGTGCTCGGCGACCTGTGCCGGGATGCCGAAGCGGGCTTTTATGACCCCGCCACCCGCACCTGGCTGGAACAGCTCGCCGGTCAGCCGCTGGACGAGCCGGGCCTGCTGCCGGGCAGCGCCGGCTCACGGCCATTGGCCCAGCAGACAGTGATGCTGCGCCACTCGCGGCGTTTTGGCGCCGACAGCGGCATTGGCCGTCTGGCGCGCCTGGTCAATCAGCAGCAGGGCGGCGAGGCGCGCGCCCTGTTGGCCGCGTCCTCCAATGATCTGTTCAACCTGCGCCTGCGCGGCGAGCAGGACCGCCACCTGGCGCGGCTGCTCAGCGATGGGCGTGACACGGCGCCGGGTTATCGGCACTACCTGACGGTGCTGCAAGAGGGCCGTCCGCTGGACATGACGCCACTGGATGCGCCGGACTGGCAGGACTGGGCCAAGAAGGTGCTGGCTGCGTTCGATGGCTTTCGCCTGCTTTGCGCGTTGCGCAAGGGCGACTGGGGCGTGGCCGGGCTGAACCTGCGGGTTGAGGCCGAGCTGCAGCGCCAGGGGCTGATCGATGCCAGCCATGAATGGTACGAAGGCCGCCCGGTACTGATCACCCGCAACGACTACGGCCTGGGTCTGATGAACGGCGACATCGGCATCGCCCTGCTGTTGCCCGGCGACCACGGCCCGCTGCTGCGCGTGGCGTTTCCGCGTAACGACGGCTCGGGCAAGGTGCGCTTCGTGCTGCCCAGCCGCCTGACGGCGGTGGAAACCGTGTTCGCCATGACGGTGCACAAATCCCAGGGCTCGGAGTTCACCCACACCGCGCTGGTCTTGCCCGACACGCTCAATCCGGTGCTCACCAAGGAGCTGCTGTACACCGCCATCACCCGCGCCCGCGATTATTTCACCCTGGTGGAACCGCGCGGCGGCGTGTTCGAAGCGGCCGTGGCGCGCAAGGTCAAACGCCTCAGCGGGTTGATGCTGGAGTTGCAGGGGCAGGGGTAACCCGCAACCACCCCGGTAGCCTGCCGCGCTGGGATGCTGGCGGGCTGTTGTAGGGGCGAATTCATTGGCTGTGTCTGCGTTACGTGTTGCTAGCAGCCTGCGCGGTGGGTCATGTGGGCACGTAGGGCGGCCTCGCCCGTTGCAGGGTGTTGGGATGGAACTGCGCAGTGACCCGGGCAGCCCGCCGTAGGGGGATGCTGCCTTTCGCCATTTTGGGTTTGGTCAGGGCTTGCGTTAGGCCATGCCATCGACCCGCAGCTAATTTTGGGAGTGGCGGCCTCGCCGCGAATGCGGGTTGGACCCGCGCTAAAAAGCAGCCGATGTGAAATCGGCCCCACAAAATCGCGGTACGAAAGATCACTTTTCGTAGGATGGAATCGCCGCAGGCGCTTCCGTCGTTTACCGCGAGTCGGCCACATACCCCAATGCGCACCTACCTCGCGACCGTCGGATTACGCTTGCGGCTAATCCAACCTACGCGCTATCGATCCACCGAGCGGGGCCATGGTGGATGTACAAAGCGACATCCACGGAAGTGAGCTTATCGGGCCTGCAACTCTTGCAATGCCTGCCGCCGCTCAAAGTCCGGCAGTTTTCCCAATTCCCGCACCTGTGCATAAAACGCCGGCCAGCGTTCACCAGCCTGCTGAAACAACGCGGCAAATGCCGGCAGCCACTGGTCGTAGAGGCCGAAGGGCAACAGGCTGGCGTTGTTCAGCGGGCCGTTGACCCAGAAGTCGAAGCGACCGTTACCGTTCCAACGTGTGTCCTGCAGCCGCCGGTACTCGCGGCGCAAACGCTCGAATTCGGCCTGTTTGCCCTGACGCATCTGTTCTTCGGGCAAGGCCTGGGCATACAGCGCGCGCAGGCGTTCGCGGGTCTGCAGCACGAGGGCGACAAATTCCTCACGCTGGCGTTGCACAGCCGGGTCGGGCGGCGGCCAGCCGAGGCGGGCGCGCCATTGGCGCAGGCCTTCCCGCTCGACGAAGCTGGCGAAGGATTCGTTGAACGCCGTGTCGCCCGGCAGGTAGAACTGCTGATGGGCCAGCTCATGAAAAATCAGCCCGACCAGGTGCGGGTCATCCCAGTGCAGCATGCTGCTGAGCAGCGGGTCGGCGAACCAGCCCAGGGTGGAGTAGGCTTCGATGCCGGCGATCTGCGTGTCCAACCCTTGCAACTGCAGTAACGCCGCGGCGCCCCGTGCCCGGCCCTGCTGGTAATAGCCGCGATAGGCCACGCAGCCCACCAGGGGCATGCAATGCAGGCGCGGCTCGACGGAAAACGCCTCGGCGGCGAAGACGTTCCACACCACATAGGGTCGATCCAGTTGAACGTAATCCAGATAGCTGCGGTTATCGGGCAGGTGCAGCTGTGTGGTCGCGAACGCCCGCGCCTGTTGGGCGAGGGCCAGTCGCTGACGCAGGCGGGCATCGCGGCTCGAGTCGGCCAGGATGGCGGTGACCGGCTCGCGCCGATGCATCAACTGCATTTGTCCTTCGGCCAGGTGCAGGTAATAGCTGACCTGAGCGCAGCCGCTCAGCCAGCCGCCCAGCAGCAGCGGAACCCAGCGCCAGGCCCAACGGTCGAGTAAGGGAAGTGAGGAGCGTGTCATGCAGCGACCCTAGCGTATTGCGCCCGATCATGCCCCTTGGCACGCCCGTTCCGACCGGAGTTCGCTTATGCGCATTGCCCTGTGGTGTGTGTGCCTGTGCAGCAGCCTAGGCGGTTGCTCGCTCTGGCTGCCCAGCCCCCATCCGGATCGGGCCTGGATCGACCTGCAGACCCAGGCCAATAATCGCTTGCTGGCGGTTGAGGTCGACGGCGAGCAGTTGCGTGATCGGCGCTACTTCCAGATCGAACCCGGTGCCCATGAGCTGGCGGTGCGGTACCACTTCGAGGTTAAGCCGACCAATATCGGCGCTGTGGAACAACCCCATCGTCGCGATTGCCGCCTGACCCTCGCCTACAACGATTTTGCGCCCGGCCAGCGCTATCGGTTGCAAGCCGGCAAGCACGGTTTTCGGCCCTGGATCAGGCTGTACGACCCGTATGACCAGTTGCTCGCCCGGGGTCTTGAGCGGGGGTGTTTGAGCATCTGACCTATTCTTAAACAACCCACTCGGGAGAAGGGTCATGCGCGCGTTACTTGCACTGTCTTTGCTCATCGCCGGTTGCACCAGCGGCAGCCTGCCCACCCCTGATCCACAGCAGGCGTGGGTCGAGCTGGATGCCTTGCCGGGCCACCATCTCAGTGCGCAGCGCCTGGATGATCAGCGCGTCAGCGACGGTCGCTACTTCCAACTCACGCCGGGCGCCCATGAACTACGGATGCGCTATCAGTACGAAAGCCAGCTGGGCACCGATGCCTTCGGCGAACCACGCTATGTCACCTGCGAGCTGCGCCTGCGCTACGACGCGTTTGCCGCCGGCCAGCGTTATCGACTGAAAGCACGCCCGTTGGCCCTCAAGGCCCAGGCCTGGCTGTACGACGGCCAGGGGGAGGTGCTGGCGCGCGGTGAGGTGCTGCGTTGCGGGCCAATTTAGTCTGTAGCTGAACGCCTGCGCAGTCGCGGTCTCGACTGGGACTCGTCATGCGCTTTCGCATCGCCCCTTGCCTTTGCAGCTCAGCGCGGCATAGTGACCCTCCCGCTTTTTTGTCTGGAGTCCGTCCATGAGTCGATTAGCCGACACCTGTTTTTCCATCCTCGACCTGGCACCGATTCGTGACGATGGCACCGCGGCTGATGCGCTGCACAACGCCGTGGCGCTGGCCCAGCATGCGGATGAGCTGGGCTTCGAGCGTTTCTGGGTGGCCGAGCACCACAACATGGACGGTATCGCCAGCTCCGCAACGGCGGTATTGATCGGTCACCTGGCCGGCCAGACCACGCGCATTCGCCTCGGCGCCGGCGGGGTCATGCTCCCCAACCATGCGCCGCTGGTGATAGCCGAGCAGTTCGGCACCCTGGAGGCGCTGTATCCCGGGCGCATCGATCTGGGCCTGGGGCGGGCACCGGGCGCTGATCAATTCACCGCACACGCCTTGCGTCGCGACCGCATGGGCAGCGCTGATGATTTTCCTGACGACGTGGAAGAGCTGGAGCTGTTGCTCGGCCCGCGTCAGCCCGGGCAGAAGGTGATCGCCATGCCGGGCGTCGATACGCAGGTGCCGATCTGGCTGTTGGGCTCCAGCCTGTTCAGCGCTCAGCTGGCAGCGGCCAAGGGTCTGCCTTATGCCTTCGCCTCGCACTTCGCGCCGCGTTTCATGCACGACGCCATTCGCGTTTACCGGGACAATTTCCAGCCCTCGAACATCCTCGACAAGCCCTACGTAATGCTCGGCGTGCCCCTGGTTGCCGCAGCGACCGATGAAGAAGCGGACTACCTGGCGAGCAGCACCTACCAGCGCGTGCTGGCGCTGATTCGCGGGCACAGCATGCGCCTGCGTCCGCCGGTGAAAAGCATGCAGGGCCTGTGGCTGCCCCATGAGCAGGAGGCCGTGGGTAACTTCTTCGGCATGGCCGTAATCGGCGGTCCGGAAAAGATTCGCGCGCGCCTGGAGGTCTTGCTGGACCAGACCCAGGCCGATGAGCTGATCTTTACGTGCGACCTGTACGACAACGACGACCGGCTGCGCGCGTTCAGTATCCTGGCCGGTTTGCGCTAACCAACGTCGGTCAGCCGAACGCACGCGCCACAGCTGTAGCTGTGATCACTTGTCCGGGCGCAGGCTTTCTTTTGGATAAGAATGCTCGGACAGGCTGGACTGAGCGTTGTTTCGCGGATACAGCGAGGGGCCTGAATAGTAGGGTGCGGCGAATGACTTGGCGTCATCTCTCGCTGCCTGTTCATTGGTCAACACATGGTGTTTGCCGCCCACCCAGGCGGCAAATACTGGCGCAAAACACAGAATCCCGACGATGTAGGCTACCCAGGGCTTGGCCTTGGGAATACGACGAAACGGGGATTCGACGATTTCCACAGTCAGAATGCCCAGCGCCAGTGTTGCAACAATGACCAGCAAACCCTGGGCCAGGCTAAGCGAGGCTGTGCCGAAGTAGCGCTGCGCACAGATCAGCAGTGGCCAATGCCATAGATAAATCGCCAGAGCAGCATTGCCCAGATACGCCACATGCTGTTTGGCCAGCCACCGGCTGATGGGCACTGTCGCGCACCGTTGCCCACCTGCCATGATCAACAGGGCTGTGGCCACGACGGGTAGGAGTGCCGCAATGCCAGGAAACGGCGCCTCAGGCGATATGACCAGGCCTGTGCTCACCAATAACGATATCCCAGTGACTGTCGCTATCCTGACGCCGAGCTGGCCGAGATGAAGTAGCGGAACCAGCAAGGCGAGCAACACGCCTGTGAAGAATTCCCACAGGCGGGCCGCCGTATGGAAATAGGCCGATGCCGGGTGGCTATGGGTGGCTGAAATCGAGTAAGTGAGGGAGCCCAGGATGATCAGGATCACCCACAGCATCATCGGCCAGCGCACATGGAATATTCTGCTCAGGAACATGACGGGCCCCATGAGCAGCGGCAGCAGCAGATAAAACTGCATGTGCATGGAAACTGCCCAGAAGTGCTCGAAGGGGTTATGGAGAGAACGGTGCCAAGGCTCAATGCCGTTGCGTATAAGCTGCACATTTTCCAGATACACGGCGCTCAGCAACAGGTCATCAAGAGCGGCTCGCCACTCCGGCGGGGACAGGATGAAAGGCCCCAGCAAGAAGGTTGTCATGAGTACCAGATAGGTAGGAGGAGCGACACGCTTGATGATGCCCGCCCAGAAATGGAACGGCCGTAGGCTTTCTTCCTGGGCATACTGACGCAGCAGCACGCTGCTCATCAGAAAACCGGACAGCACGAAAACCGCATCGATGCCGCCTGATTCCTTATTGATCCATATCTGATAGATAACAATCAGGATGACGGCGTAGGCCCGCAGGCCGCGTAGATCCTCGCGATAATGATTTTCGGCATAGGGCCGGAAAGCATTCATCCCTAAAAGCTCCTGAATGCAGCGACGAATCGTGGGCGAGCAGGAATGCGACACGCAGTTGGAGCTTGCTGAGCAACTGGCGACAGCACGGTGTACCGGCACGCTGAAAGATAGAGACGTCTCTTGCGTTCAGAGTGGGTCTTCCAGGGGACGTTCAACGCTGCGGTATCGTTAATCCATAGTTTCCTCGGCCGGGGGTACGGTATCCGTTTTCGGATCGCCCTCGGGCAGCGGCACGATAGGTTGGGGCGATTGCTGGGGTGCCGTGACGTCTGCGGGCGTGTCTCCGGGCATCAGGCCGTCCTCGGGCAGGGCATCCTCCTCAGGCAGCGGTTGCGGCTCTTCCGGCAAGCCCCGGCGATACAGAATTTCCTTGGTACCGCCTTCGCAACGGCCAACCGCCTGCCAGCCTGCCGCACCGCCTGGGTTGGCTATTTCCAGCTGATATTCGCGCACCCCCTTGGCCTCCAGCTTCGCTGCGATTTGCGCCTTGACCTCTTCACAGGGTGTGCCAACAGCCCCGAGTGCCGCTGACGCCAGCAGGGACAGCCCCGCGGTTAGTAACAGTCGATACATGATGTGGTTCCTTGTCTTGTGGTGAGGTGATTAACTGTTGGCGATACGAAAGCCCACCTTGAGGGTGACCTGAAAATGGCCCACCGCCCCGTTGACGATGTGACCCCGTGTGCCGACCACCTCAAACCATTCCATCAATTGCAGGCTTTTGCTCGCTTCGCCCAGCGCGTTGTTGATTGCGTCTTCAATGCTGGTTGAGGATGACCCGACCAGCTCGATCTGTTTGTAGGTGTGATGGTCCGACATGAGCGAGGCTCCTTGCTGTGGTTCGTCGCCGCGCAAGCGCAGCTTCAGAGGTTTAGAGCCAGAAGAGCATAGGAAACAGGCGGCGAACTGCCACGGTCACTCGTCCGACTTTGCTATCTGAAGGCTAGCCGAGCGCGCCTGGTTCGCCGGTTCGAAACCTTCACTCGCTGTTCTTGGCATCCTCGTTGATGAACCCTCCCACCTGCATGTTCCACACGGCAGCGAACAGCCCGCCCAGGCTGCGCAGCTCGCTGGGCGAGCCGTCTTCGACGATCTGGCCGTTCTTGAGCACCACAATGCGATCGAAACTGGACAGGGTGGACAGCCGATGCGCCACGGAGACCACCGTACGACCCATCATTAGTTTGGCCAATGCGGTCTGAATTTCACCCTCGGAACGCGTATCCAGCGCCGAGGTAGCCTCATCCAGAATCAGGATCGGTGCGTCCTTGAGAAACGCACGGGCGATGCCCAGACGCTGGCGTTGCCCGCCGGAGAGCATCACGCCGCGCTCGCCGACCAGGGTGTCGTAGCCCTGGGGCAATTCGCGGATAAAGGCATCGCAAAAGGCATTGCGCGCCGCTTCGACCACTTCCGCATCGGTGGCCGAGGGTCGACCGTAGCGGATATTTTCACGAATGCTGCGATTGAACAGCGCCGCTTCCTGCGGCACGACGGCCAGGCGGTCGCGCACGCTGTCCTGGCTGACTTCGCTGATATCCTGGCCATCGATCAGCACGGCGCCGCCCTGCACATCATCCAGGCGCTGGATCAACGCGAGCAGGGTGGACTTGCCGGCACCGGAGCGGCCGACGACGCCGACTTTCTGGCCGGCGGGTATATGCAGGTTGAAATCTTCGAACACCGTGCGTCCGCCCGGGTAGGCGAAGCGCACATTGCGAAACTCGATGTCCCCCTGTGCCAGGCTCAGGGCTGGCTTGGGGTCGTCTTGGCCATGGGGCTGGACAATGATCGACAAGGTATCGGCGATGGCCGCCATTTGCTGCGTGGCATCCACCAGGGCCAGGGCCAGATCGCGCGAGCCATGCAGGATGCGGAACGTCAGTGCGCTGACCAGCACCACGTCGCCGGCTGTGACACTGCCGAGCAGCCACAGCTCGACCGCCCAAACCAGCATACCGCCGGCCATTACGGCCAGGCAGATATCATGAATCACCCGGGCTTTTTCCAGGTACATCCAACTGCGCCGCTGGGCAACAGCTTCCACGCCGATTTCCTCGGCCATGCGTCGCGCTTCCCGGTCACGCGCCGAGAAGGCCTTGATGGTCCACACGTTGGACACCACGTCCACCAGCTCACCGCCGACCCGTGCCGATTGTGCGGCGTAACGCTGATGCTTGGCGCGGCCGCGAATGCCAAAGCCGGTGATCAGCGCTGCCACAAGGGCCACGAAAACCACCAAGGCCAGGGCCATGCGCGTATCTACCGTGAGCAGCACGATGACCGCGCCGATGAAATCCACGCACGGCGGCATGATTTTCCAGGCCAGCCCCGCATAGATGGAGCCGGCCGCACCGCCGGTGGCGGAGATGCGATTGCCCAGTGCGCCGGCGAAATGTTTGCTGAAATAGCGCATGGGGTGGCCGGTCAGGTGGCGGAACAGGTCCACGCGCAAATCCACGCAACTGGCGATCACCGTGCGGCAGCCCAGCCAACCGCCGACGCGCCACAGCAGGTTTTCCACGACAATCAGGCTGATGAACAGCGTCAGTGGAAACCAGACGTGTGCCTGGCTGCGGTCGTTGACGGTCATCGCATCGACCAAAAGCTTCATGCCGTACTGCACCGCCACCGCGCAGCCGGCGGCGCCGAGTATCAGGGCGAACATGCCGCCGAAATGCCAGGGACGCTGACGCACATAGCGCCACAAAAAGGCCAACGGCTTGGAGGGCAGCGGTGAGTCCCGCCGGGCCGCTGGGGCGTTGGCGTTCATGAGGTCAACGCCTGGCGGCTCGCGAGCAGATGCTCGGCGAAGTACGCCTGCTGGGCCTTGAGTTCCTCGCCCAGCGGCGCATACAGCGGCCGCTGGCCTTGGGCATCGGCAAAGCCCAGCAAGCCCGCCGAGCAATGGCGATCATCCACCCAGCCGGGGTAATCGAGGATGGGGTAGTAACAGATACCTTCGATGGGGATGGTGCGATGCAGGGCCAGCTCGACCTGTTCACAGACGTAGCGAAACCAGGCAACCCGCCGCCCGATTTCGTCGCCCGTTTCGGCGATCAGGATGGGGCGCTGATAGCGCTGGTAAATCTCGCTGAGCATGCCGACCAAGGGCCGATAACCCGGCTCGCCGCGCCAGAGCGTGCCGCCGCCCATGTACCACTGGTTATTGGAATAAAAATTTACGCCGATGATGTCCAGGTACTCGGGCTTGCCGCCCAGTCCGGGCCATTGCCGGCCTGCCAACATATCCCAGGCCTGGAACTGGGACAGTCGATACGCCTCGGCATCCGCCTGGCTGGCGGCGCGTTTATCGCGGGGAACGACATGAATGAGCGGGTCCACCAGCACGAAGCGCGCTCGCGCATCGACCGCGCGGATCGCCTCGATGGCCGCAATGCTGGCCCGCACCAGTTGATGCTTGAGTTCGAGGCTGCGATCCAGCGCGCAGGGATTGAAATACCCCACCTCGCCACCGGCCCACGACCAGAAGGAAATCTCGTTGATCGGCACATAAAAAGGCACCTGATCACTCTCGTCGCGCACCAGTTGGGCCACTGCGGCGGCAAAGCGGGCGAAACGCTCGACGAAGGCGGGTTGCCAGATATCGATATCGTCTGGCCAACCGTAATGCCCCAGGTCCCAGATGACCTGCACGTCCTGTTGCTGGGCGGCGCGCAGCATGGGCAGAAAGCTGCTCCAGTCATAGCGGCCGGCCTGCTGTTCGATCAGGTGCCAGCGCACGCCGTCGCGTACCGTTTGCAGGCCCAGACGGCGCAACGTGGCGTAGTCCTCCGCAGCCCAGCGGTCATGGCGGGTTGATTGCAGCAGATCAAGGCGCCGGCCATCGTCGCGCCGATGGGTCGAGCATTCGAACCCGCCCATGAAAAAACTGTTGAACAGGCACGGTACGTACATCGAAACTCCGCTCAAGGCGCCCTCGCCAGGCGCTGTTCGGTTGAGAGTGGCGTGGGGGTGGCCTCTTCGATGCGTTTGTACAGCGCCAAGGCCTGGCCGATGACCTGATCCATGTTGTAGTACTTGTAGGTGCCCAGCCGACCCAGGAATGTCACCCCCGGCGTGGCGTCGGCCAGCGCTTGGTAGCGCTTGTACAGCTCGGCGTTTTCCGCGCGCGGAATCGGGTAATACGGATCGCCCTCGGCGGACGGAAATTCGTAGGTGATGCTGGTTTTGGCGTGCTGTTGCCCGGTGAGGTGCTTGTATTCGGTGATCCGCGTGTAAGGCACCTTCTCGTCCGGGTAATTGACCACCGCCACGGGTTGCAGCCATTCCCGATCCAGGGTTTCGTGGACAAACTTCAGCGAACGGTAGGGCAACTTGCCGAAGCGGTAGTCGAAATATTCATCAATGGGACCGCAGAAAATCAGCTGGTCATAGCGCACCTCGTCGCGGATTTCCCGGTACGGAGTATTGAGCAGGATGTGAATGTTCGGGTGCGCGAGCATGTTCTCGAACAGACGCGTGTAGCCGTGCAGCGGCATCATCTGGAAGGTGTCGGTGAAATAACGGTCATCGGTGTTGGTGCGCGTCGGCACCCGAGCGGTCACCGAGCGGTCGAGCTGCGAGGGGTCGAGCCCCCATTGCTTGCGGGTGTAGCCGCGAAAGAACTTTTCGTAGAGTTCGCGGCCGATCTGGTTGATCACCACATCTTCACTGGTGCGAATGTTCGCCACGGGTTCGGCGCGCAAGGCCAGCAGCTCGGCGGCTTCGTCGTCATTGGTAAGGTTCAGCCGGTACAGCATATTGAGGGTGGTGCGGTTGATCGGAATCGGCACCAGCGTGCCGTCGACCTGCCCAAGCACACGATGCTCGTAGGGGCGCCATTGGGTGAAGCGCGACAGGTAATCGATGATGCGCTGCGCATTGGTATGAAAAATGTGCGGCCCATAACGATGGATCAGTACACCCTCCTGATTGTATTCATCGTAGGCATTGCCGCCGATGTGCGAGCGCCGGTCGACGATCAGTACGCGTTTGTTCAGCCCCGCAGCCAGTCGTTCGGCGAGCACGCTGCCGGCGAAACCGGCGCCAACGATTAGGTAGTCAAAGCCGTCCCGTTGTTTTCTGGTACTGCCTCCGCCTGCGTTGCGACCTGTGTCCGGCGCGCTGTCCACCTTCACATCGCGCATTGGATTTTCTCCCGCATGACGGACCAGGTCTTGTCCCACGACATATCCCCAAGAATGCGGTCGGCAGCGGTGTGCAGGGCGGGTTTGTCGGCGCTCAGCAGCAGCGCTTGCTCGATGGCCTCGACAAAGGCGGCGGCGCCATCGGCGATCAGCACCAGCTCACTGTTGCCGTAATGGCGCACCACATCGGTAATCGACGTCGACACCACCGGGCAGCCGCCGGCCAGGTATTCAGGGGTCTTGGTCGGGCTGATGAAGCGCGTCGCCTCGTTCAATGCGAAAGGCATCAGGGCGACGTCCCAGCCGGCCAGGTAGGCGGGCAATTCGTCGTAGCGCTTGCCACCCAGGTAGTGGAGGTTATCGCGCCGGGGCAGGCTGGCCGGGTCGATTTTCACCACCGGCCCAATCAGCACGATCTGCCACTGGGGGCGCATTACCGCGACCTGATCAATCAGCTCGATGTCGAAACGCTCGTCAATCACGCCAAAAAAACCCAGGCGTGGGCTGGGTAGCTGCGCTTGATCGGCAGGCTCCGCCAGGGGCGTGCGAGCGGCGGCGAAGTGAGCGATGTCCACACTGCTGGGCATCGGGTGCGCGTTGTCGTGCAGGTGCCGCTTGGCTTCCCAGATGCTGTAGCCCCCGGTGAACACCACATCGGCACGCTTGAGCAGCGCCCGTTCGCAGATCAAGAGCTCGGGGGCGCGCCGCGAAAGGCGGCCAGTTCGTCCATGCAGTCATACACCACCAGCCGCGCGGGAAGGTGGGCGGAGAACGCCAGGCTCATTGGCGTGTAATACCAGAGCAGCAAATCAGTCGCTTCGTGCCGGGCCAGGTAGTCATCGAGCAAGACCCGCTGCGCTTCAACGGCCTTGGCCGTATTGCCTTGATAGCTGTGGGGCAGGTGGGGCACCAGAACGGTCACGTCGCCCGGGTGAGCTTCGAGCCAGGGCTCGGCCTCGTCACAGGCGACCGGCTCTTCCCAGAACAGCAGGTCATAGTCTTGGGCGAAACGCGACATGAGGTGCTGGGGGCGTTGATAGACAAAGCCCCAGCGCAGATGGGACAGGCATAACAGGGTTGGTTTGCGTTTCTGGCTGGTTTCAACGTTTCGCTGGGAAGCCGATGCGGATGGCTGGATTTTAGGTTGCGAAGGTCCGGCCAAGCTCATAGTGGAAAGCCTCCATGGAGTGTGCGAGCGCGTGCAGTGCGGCGAGGAAGGCGCAGAAAGCAGCCCTCATCAATGCGAGGCCTTGCGAGGTGCCTTGTAAGTTATGAATGAGCTTTACGCATGCGGGTTCCCCTCCGCCTATCCGATGCCTTCACCCTGACGTTCATCCCGGTAACGGAACTTGCTGACTCACCCCGTCGTCGGAATTCTGAAGCGGCTCGTTTACCGACCCTATCGTTCACTGGGGTCGAAGCAATCATGTGGCCCTTTTTCACGTTGACTGCTGGTTACGCCAACGCTGCTTTTCAGCGCGTTAGAGGCGGCCATGTGCACGATTAAAAAAAGGAGAAAGGCGATGATTCTGGTCACGGGTGGAGTGGGTTACATCGGGTCCCATGCGGTGCTGCAATTGCTGCAGGCCGGCCATGACGTGCTGGTGCTGGACAATTTGTGCAACAGCTCGCCCGTGGCCTTGCAGCGGGTCGCGCGTCTGGCCGGGCGAGCGCCGCGCTTCATTCGTGGTGATATCCGTAATCGCGGCATGCTCGACAAGCTGTTCAAATCCCACCCGATCCAGGCCGTCATGCACTTTGCCGGACTCAAGGCTGTCGGTGAAAGCGTGCGCGAGCCGTTGCGCTACTTCGATACCAACGTGGGCGGCAGCATAAACCTATGCCAGGCGATGGCCGAGGCGGGGGTCTTTCGCTTGATATTCAGCTCTTCCGCCACGGTATACGGAGAGCCTGTGACCTTGCCGATCAGTGAGGCGTGCCCCACTGGCACGCCCACCAATCCCTATGGCCAGTCCAAGCTGATGACGGAAAACGTGCTGATGGGCCTGGCCCAGTCGGACCCGCGCTGGTCGATTGGTCTACTGCGTTATTTCAATCCCATTGGCGCCCATGAGTCGGCACTCATTGGCGAAGACCCCCGTGGGATACCCAACAACCTGCTGCCTTACATGCTGCAGGTTGCAGTCGGCCGGCTGGAGCGCCTGAGCATCTATGGCAACGACTATCCGACGCCTGACGGCACCGGCGTGCGTGATTACATTCACGTCATGGATCTGGTCGAGGGCCACCTCAAGGCCTTGCAGGCCCTGAGTGAGCGGCAAGGCACGCATATCTGGAACCTGGGCACGGGCCGTGGCTACTCGGTGCTGGAAATGCTCGATGTGTTTGAGCAGGTTAGTGACATCGCGCTGCCCTACGCGATTATGCCGCGCAGGGCCGGCGACGTTGCCCAGTGCTGGGCCGACCCACGCAAGGCCGCACAAGAGCTGGGCTGGCACGCCAGGCGCGATCTGCGCTGCATGCTCACCGATGCGTGGCGCTGGCAGCGCAGCAATCCGCAGGGCTATGACGTGGCGCCGGTAAAAGCGGCCCGGGTCGCTGCCATGAGTGTGCAGTTGCCCGTGAAAACCGGCATGCCTTCTGTGGGAGGCTCGCTCTCGGCCCGAAGCCTCACTGGCACGGCCGCCACGTACTCCAGGTCATAGCACCTGGCCCTAGCGTCGCTTACACCAACTCGCGCTGCAGCCACTCGGCCAGTTGCTCAGCGCGCCGGTCCAGGCGTCGACGCGGTACCCACAGCGCCAGCTTGGCCGTGGTGTCCACAAAGCCCCAGGGCGCCAGTAAGCGCCCCGCGGCAAGGTCGTCAGCCACCAGTTGCTGCGGGGCAATGGCCACGCCCAGACCGGCCAGCGCTGCCTCCAGCAGAAAATACAGATGCTCGAAGCCCTGCCCCAGACGGAGCGAATGGGCCGGTAGTGCCATGTTTTCCGCCCAGCTTGGCCACGCCTGAGGTCGCGATACAGTGTGCAGCAGCGCCTCGTCGAGCAGCGCGCTGGCCGGGGCGTTGAACAGGCGGTCGGCATGGGGCAGGTGCGGACTGAACACCGGGCCGATGCGCTCGGCGCTCAGTTCGTACACCTGCATGTCTGCTGGCCACGGCGGCTCGTGAAACCACAGGGTGGCGTCCAGACCGGGCTTGTTCGGGTCGAGTTCGCCCTCGCTGGCGGACAATTGCAAATGCAGCTCGGGCAGTTCGCGCTGCAGACGATCCAGGCGCGGAATGAACCAGCGCGCCAGCAGGCTGCCGGGGCAACCCAGCACGAAGGGCGCCTCCGCGGTCTGCCGTTGCAGCTCTGCGCAGACAGCCCCCAGGCGTGCGAATGTTTCGCTGGCCACCTCGCTCAGGCGACTGCCGGCATCCGTGAGTTTTACGCCGCGCCCATCCTTGCTGAACACCGCCACGCCTAGGTGTTCTTCCAGAACGCGAATCTGCCGACTGACTGCGCCATGGGTAACATTTAATTCGACTGCGGCCTGGCGGATACTGCCGCTGCGCGCCGCAGCCTCGAAGGCGCGCAGCGCATTAAGCGGCGGAAGCTCATTGTTCATTGGTGAGTTTTCCTGACGGGTTGCGGCGATCTTATCGCTTTTTCTTGCTGCGCGGATTGGTTAAGGTTTGGCCATTCGCAGATAACCCTTCTGCCAGCAGGAGCCCACCATGACTTCATACCGCAACGGTCCCGACGCCAAAGGCCTGTTCGGCAGCTTCGGCGGCCAGTACGTCGCCGAAACCCTGATGCCACTGATCCACGATCTGGCGGCAGAATACGAAAAGGCCAAGAACGATCCGGCCTTCATCGAAGAGCTGGCCTACTTTCAGCGCGACTACATCGGCCGGCCCAGCCCGCTGTATTTTGCCGAACGCCTGACCGAGTTCTGCGGCGGTGCGAAGATCTTCCTCAAGCGCGAAGAGCTGAACCACACCGGCGCGCACAAGATCAACAACTGCATCGGCCAGATCCTGCTGGCCAGGCGCATGGGCAAGCAGCGCATCATCGCCGAGACCGGCGCCGGCATGCACGGCGTGGCCACCGCCACCGTGGCCGCGCGCTTCGGCCTGAAGTGCGTGGTGTACATGGGCACCACCGACATCGACCGCCAGCAGGCCAACGTGTTCCGCATGCGCCTGTTGGGCGCCGAGGTGATTCCGGTCACCGCCGGCACTGGCACCCTCAAGGACGCCATGAACGAAGCCCTGCGCGACTGGGTGACCAACGTTCACGACACCTTCTACCTGATCGGCACCGCCGCCGGCCCGCACCCCTACCCGGCCATGGTGCGCGACTTCCAGGCCGTGATCGGCAAGGAAACCCGCGTGCAGCTGCAGGAGAAGGAAGGCCGCCTGCCCGACAGCCTGATTGCCTGCATCGGCGGCGGCTCCAACGCCATCGGCCTGTTCCACCCGTTCCTCGATGACGAAAGCGTGCAGATCATCGGCGTCGAGGCCTCCGGCCACGGCATCGACACCGGCAAGCACGCCGCCAGCATGAACGGCGGCACGCCGGGCGTGCTGCACGGCAACCGCACCTTCCTGCTGCAGGACGAGGACGGCCAGATCATCGATGCCCACTCGATCTCCGCCGGCCTCGACTACCCCGGCGTCGGCCCTGAGCACGCCTGGTTGCATGACATCGGCCGCGTCGAATACGTGCCGATCAGCGATGATGAAGCCCTGGCCGCGTTCCACCAGTGCTGCCGCCTGGAAGGCATCATCCCGGCCCTGGAGTCGTCCCACGCCCTGGCGGAAATGTTCAAGCGCGCGCCGCAGCTGCCCAAGGATCACCTGATGGTGGTCAACCTCTCCGGGCGCGGCGACAAGGACATGCAGACCGTCATGCATTATCTCAATCTGGATGAACACGCCGCCGAGGAGACTCAAGCATGAGCCGCCTGCAGACCCGCTTCGCCGAACTCAAGCAACAGAACCGCGCCGCGCTGGTGACCTTCCTCACCGCCGGCGACCCGGACTACGCCACCGGCCTGCAGATCCTCAAGGGCCTGCCCGAGGCCGGTGTCGATGTGATTGAGCTGGGCATGCCCTTCACCGACCCGATGGCCGACGGCCCGGCGATCCAGCTGGCTAACATCCGCGCCTTGGGCAACGGCCAGAACCTGGCCAAGACCCTGCAAATGGTTCGCGAATTTCGCGAGGGCAACCAGACCACGCCGGTCGTGCTGATGGGCTATTTCAACCCGATCCATCATTACGGCGTGTCGCGCTTTGTGGCCGATGCCAAAGAGTCTGGCGTGGACGGCCTGATCGTGGTTGACCTGCCGCCGGAGCACAACGCCGACCTGTGCGATCCGGCCCAGGCCGCCGGCATCGACTTCATCCGCCTGACCACGCCGACCACCGACGATGCGCGCCTGCCGGTGGTGCTCGAGAACAGCTCCGGCTTCGTCTACTACGTCTCGGTGGCCGGCGTCACCGGCGCCGGCTCGGCGAGCATGGATCAGGTGGACGAGGCGGTCACCCGCCTGCGCCGCCACACCGACCTGCCGGTGTGCATCGGCTTCGGCATCCGCACCCCCGAACATGCCGCCGACGTCGCCAAGCGCGCCGAAGGCGTGGTGGTGGGCTCGGCGCTGGTCGACCGCATCGCCAAGGCGGAGTCGCGCGAACAGGCCATCAACGACGTGCTCGCGCTGTGCCGCGAAATCGCCGACGGCGTACATAACGCGCGCGGCTGACGTTTAGCCCGCCGACAAAAAAACCGCTGCCGTTATAGGCAGCGGTTTTTTTGTGGCGTCCTAAGGCTGATTTGTCACGAGGGATCGGCAGCCACCACCGGGCCCGCTGGGCGAGTGAGCCACGTCGGTATCGCGACGATCCAGACGACCGACCGTTATCACAAGTCGTAACGTACTTTCGCGGTGAATGTGTCGGAGCTGTAAGCGGACTTGCCGAGGTAGTCCCAGCTCAGACCCAAGCTTACGGCGCCCAGGCGGTAGTCCGCGCCCAGACCCACTTCATAGCTATTGCGCTTCGGTTTGGTGCCCGTGGTGACAAATGGCGTGTTGCCGAGCAGCAATAAGGCCGTGGTTCCGGACTGATCGGCAATGAAATCACGGTAACCCATCAGCCTGATCTGTTGCTCCATACTGCCCGGACCAAGATCGAAGCGGCCGACCCAGCGCAGTCCGGCGCCCAGCTCACCCACTTCATGACGCCGCTCGCCCACGGAATAGCCGGCGACCCGGATCTCGTCCGTATCGATACGCGCGTAGCGCGCCACCAGCTGCGGCTCGATCACCACGGAGCCTTGCAAAGGGTAGCGATAACCTGCAGTTGCGTTCAGACCCAACTGAGCGCTGTCGTATGCGGCCTTGATCAGGTCGTTGGCGATACGCTGTTTCGCTTCGTGGTCGCTTTGACCGTAGGAGACGCTACCTACAACAAAAAAACTCTGTTGCTCGAAGCTGTTTTGCAAGGTCACGAACTGGCTTTCGATGTCAGTTTTGTTGCCGTTGTCGACATTCACGTCGGTGGTCAGGTGACGGTAGGTGAGTCCCAGTTTCCATTGGTCGCTCAGCGTATTGTCGAATCCCACGCCAACGCCCCGTGTGCTGGCGTCATAACCTGGGAAGCCGGTGCGCTTCGCTTGACTGGCATCGCTGTAGAGCACCTGAACCCAAACGGGTGCATCGCCAGACGTGGCCGTAGCGCCAAACGCCTGTCCCGAAAAGGTTGCGCCGATGGCGGTAAAGATCAGCAAGTTCTTGCGAAAACAGGTGAGAGCAGACATCCCTTGATTCCCTTGGGCGAATAAACCTTCCTGTGGCCAACGTTGATTGCGCCCACTGCGACCAAGTCAGGCTAAATAATGGCTATGCGCCATAGCTGCAGGCTGAGAAGCCTAATGAAAATCACGGCAAGGGACAAATGGATACGCCGATCTGATGTTCGGACCGGACACTGAAACACAAAACCCCGGGAGGACCCGGGGTTTAATTGCGCAGTAGTGCGTCAGGCCGCAGTCGACCCATGCCCATGGGCAACGGGTTCCGCTTCTTCCTCCGGCGCGAACTTGGACAAGATGTGCGCCTTCATGCTGCGCGCCAGTTCTTCCTCGTCGAAGAACACCATGCCGAGGTTGTCCTTGCGGAAGATTTCCGCCGCGTCCGGGCTGTGGGTGCGGATCACCACTTCGATGTCCGGGTTGAGGGTGCGGGCGATTTCCACCATGCGCTGCACGTTCATCGGGTCCGGGGTGGCGATCACTAGCATGGCCGCCGTGCTGATATGGGCCTGGATCAGGGTGGCCGGATCCGTGGAGTCGCCGCTCACCGCATGCACGCCTTCGCTACGGATTTTTTCCACATATTCGCGGTTCTGCTCGACCACCACGAAGGGGATGTGCCGGCGCGCCAACGAGCCGCAGATGCGCTGGCCGACGCGTCCGTGGCCGACCACGACCACCTGGCCTTCCAGGTACTTGCGTTCGGTACTCATCGGCAACACGGCCAGCGGGTCTTCGCGGTGTTCCAGCTTGCGGGCGTAGGAAGAACGACGCAGCGCCCATTCCTTGAGCGGCTTGACCAGGCCGAACATTACCGGATTCAGGGCAATGGAAATCAGCGCGCCGGCCAGTACCAGGCTCACGCCTTCCGCAGGCATCAGGCCCAGCGACAGGCCGAGCCCGGCGAGAATGAAGGAGAACTCGCCAATTTGCGCCAGGCTGGCGGCGACGGTCAGCGCCGTGTTAAGCGGATAACGGAAAGCCAGCACCAGTGCGGCGGCTGCCAGGGTCTTGCCGAAGACAATAATGGCCACCACCGCCAGTACATGCAGCGGCTCGTCGATCAGTACCTGAGGGTCGAAGAGCATGCCCACTGAGACAAAGAACAGTACGGCGAAGGCATCGCGCAGCGGTAGGGATTCGCTAGCAGCACGGTGGCTGAGGTCAGACTCGCGCATCACCATGCCGGCAAAGAAGGCGCCAAGGGCGAAGGACACCGAAAACAGCGCGGCGGCGCCATAGGCGATGCCGATAGCAGTGGCAATCACCGCCAGGGTGAACAGTTCACGCGAGCCGGTTTTGGCGACTTGCAGCAGCATCCACGGCAGGATCCGCCGTCCGGCAATCAGCATCACGGCCACAAAGCCGGACACCAGCAGCAGGGTCTTGCACAGGCTGTACCAGATCGTTTCGCCTCCATTGTCCACAGCGGTGCCGCCCAACACGCCGGCCAGCGGCGGCAGCATGACCAGCACCAGGACGGTGGCCAGATCCTCGACCACTAGCCAGCCCACGGCGATGCGCCCGTTCATCGAGTCGAGAATGCCGCGCGACTCGAGGGCCTTGAGCAGCACCACGGTGCTGGCGCAGGACAGCGACAGGCCGAAGATCAGCCCGGCACCGATGCTCCAGCCCCACCAGTGGGCGACGGCCATGCCGAGCAGTGTGGCCAGACCCATTTGCACCACCGCGCCGGGCAGGGCGATTTTCTTCACCGCCAGCAAATCGTCGAGTGAGAAATGCAGACCGACCCCGAACATCAGCAGCATCACGCCGATCTCGGAAAGCTGGGAAGCCAGCTCGATATCGGCGACAAAACCCGGCGTGGACGGGCCGAGCAAAATACCGGCGAACAGGTAACCAATCAGCGCCGGAAGCTTCAGCTTCTCGGCAATAAAGCCGAAGATCAGGGCCAGGCCAAAGCCCCCGGCCAGGGTGGTGATAAGCGAGATGTTATGTTCCATCAAGGTTCCGTGTGAGGGCCACGGCGGCCGAACGCCGGTCAACGTGACGTGACTAACTGAAAAAAAGTAAGGACTCCGAGTAGGCCGGAGCAGACATCTTGAGGCGCAAAACAGATAGACAGCGCACCCAATGTCCCAGGCTGTTGCCCAGGCGCGAAGGAAAGGACCTACGACAGGGTCAGCACATTGGACAAACAATGCGGATGCAGGTCACCGCAAAAAGCTTTCAGAGGTAACGGCTTCCTAGGTTATTTCAAGGGTATAAGTGTCGTAAAGGCGAAGTTTTATGGCGCTTTCAGATAAATCCAGGTGCGCTAGATTGCGCTCCAAGGTGAAGCGCAAGGCTGACGGCCGGCGAGAAGATCTTTGCTGGGGATAAAGAGGACCCAATCTCACAAGCGGTGCCCTGTGAAGGGCACCGCTTGTGAGGAGGTCGGTGTTGCTCTTAGGTTGCCTCGGCGGGTTCAGCCTCGGTATCCGGGCGTTTGGCATAGCGCTGAGCGAGTACCGCGCACACCATCAACTGGATCTGGTGAAAGATCATCAGCGGCAGGATCAGCGTGCCAATAGCGCCGCCGGCAAAAAGCACCTGGGCCATGGGTACGCCAGTGGCCATGCTTTTTTTCGAAGCGCCGAACAACAAGGTGATGCGGTCCTCCTGATTCAGGCCCACTCGGCGACCGATAAACTCGACGATCACCAGCACCAGTGCCAGGAACAAGGTGCAGACCACGCAGAGAATCAGCAGGCGGGGCATCGGGATCAGCTCCCAGATGCCGCCGATCACCGCCGCGCTGAACGCGGTGTAGACCACCAGCAGGATCGAGCCCTGATCGACGAAACGCAGCCAGTCCTTGTTGCGGTTCACCCAGTTGCCAATCAACGGGCGCATCAACTGACCTGCGATGAACGGCACCAGCAGCTGCAAGACGATCTTGCCGATGGCATCCAGCGTCGAGCCGCCCTGTCCTTCCACATCCATCAACAGCATCACCAGCAGTGGCGTGAGGAAGATGCCCAGCAGGCTGGATGCCGCGGCGCTGCAGATCGCCGCGGGGATATTGCCGCGCGCCAGGGAGGTGAAGGCGATGGCCGACTGCACCGTGGCCGGCAAGGCACACAGGTACAGCATGCCCAGATACAGCTCGTTGCCCAGCAAGGGGAACAGCAGCGGTTTGAGTGCCAGGCCCAGCATGGGGAACATCACGAAGGTGCAGCCGAAGATCAACAGGTGCAGGCGCCAGTGGGTGGCGCCGGAAATGATTGCCTCTCGGGACAGCTTGGCGCCGTGCATAAAGAACAGCAGGGCAATGGCCAAGTTGGTGATCCACTCGAAGGCCACGGCACCCTGGCCGCTGGCCGGTAGGAAGGTGGCGAGCAGCACCACGCCAATCAGAATCTGGGTATAGGCATCGGGAATGAAACGGGACAGCGCCATGATTGTTCTCGTAGTTGCGGGCGAGTGACGGCGGACACTACCCTGTTCGCCTGTTGCCGACTAACGCCAATGAGCCCGCTAATGTCGCCTAAAGGACAAAGCCAAGTCGCGCGCCGCAGCCTTTCCGAGCTGAAAGGATTGCCGCGCCCGCTGTATGGTCAAGTGGAATCACTGCCCAACCGGGCGCTCACTTACCAGCACAGCCATCCCTGGGTGCAGCTCTCTTACGCAACTCAGGGCGTGCTGGAAGTGCAGACCCGCGCGGGGCGCTTCATCGCGCCGCCGCAGCGGGCGGTATGGGTGCCGGCGGGCATGCCGCACCGGGTGTTCAGCACGCCGCACACGGAAATGCGCAGCCTGTACCTCGAATGCAGCGTGACCCACTGGGCGCCGCCCGGCTGCCGGGTGCTGGCCGTCAGCCCGCTGCTGCGGGAACTGATCCGTGCCTTCAGCCTGCTGCCGGAGGATTACGACGAGGACGCTGAAGCGGGACGGTTGGCGCAGGTGCTGCTCGATCAGTTGGCCAGCGCCGCGGAAGTCGACCTCGCTCTGCCGCTGCCCCAGGACAAACGGTTGCGACAGATTTGTCGCAACCTGCAGGCTCACCCGGAACAGCAGACCACGTTGGGCGACTGGGGGCTGCAGCTAGGAGTCTCGGAGAAAACCCTGAGCCGCCTGTTCTTGCGCGAGACCGGGCTGAGTTTTCGGGCCTGGCGCCAGCGCCTGCGTTTGCTCGGCGCGCTGGCGCCGCTGGAGCGCGGTGAGCGAGTGACCGATGTGGCGCTGGCCTGCGGTTACGACTCCACCTCGGCATTCATCGCCGCGTTCCGCCAGCTGTTCGATTGCACGCCGGGGGAGTTTTTTCGCGAATCTTGAGCCTTGTAGGGTGAACAACGTTTTCCATTGTCCACCGAGCGGAGGTTGGTGGATGAAAAAAACGACATCCACCCTACAGCCTTGGATAAACGCCAACCACCTGGGCCCAATCCGCGTTCTGTTGCCCCACGTTGGTAGGTTGGATTAGCCGAAGGCGTAATCCGACGGTCGTGGTTTTGGGTTTGGCGTCGGGGCATGGGGTGGTGCGCGGTAACGACGGAAGCGCCTGCGGCGATTCCATCCTACGGCCCTGTGGGGCCGGCTTTATGCCGGCCGGCGACGCCACCTCATGGAGCGGCTGCGGTCAGTCGGGCTTCTTCAACTTCGGATTGGGGAAGAACTGCACCGTATGGCTCTTGGCCGCCGTCGGTTTGGGGGCATGCGGGGTGACCCGCGTGCCGAGTTCCTTGGGCACGGAAATGCCCTGGGCGTTGAGCGTATCGCTAAAGCCGCAGGCTACGCATTCACGGTGCGGAACGTCGTCGACATCCCACATCTTGATGGTGTCCTGGGCTTCGCAGGCCGGGCACACCGCGCCAGCGATAAAGCGTTTCTTCACATCGTTCATGCGATTTCCTCGGTCAGGCCGCTGTGACGCAGCAGGGCGTCGATGCTCGGCTCGCGGCCACGGAAGGCGACGAACAGATCCATCGGTTCCTGGGCGCCGCCCTGGGCCAGGATCGCCTCGCGGAACGCGCGGCCGGTCTCGGGGTTGAGCACGCCCTGTTCCTCGAACAGCGAGAAGGCATCGGCGGACAGCACTTCGGCCCACTTGTAGCTGTAGTAACCGGCCGCGTAACCGCCGGCGAAGATGTGCGCGAAGCTGTTGGCGAAGCGATTCCACACCGGTGGGCGCATCACCGAAACCTCGTCGCGCACCGCGTTCAGCACATCGAGCACGCTGCGGCCATCCCCGTGGGTGGCGTGCAGTTCGAAGTCGAAGATCGAGAACTCCAGCTGACGCACCATCATCATGCCGGACTGGAAATTCTTCGCCGCCAGCATCTTGTCGAGCAGTTCTTGCGGCAGCGGCTCGCCGGTCTGGTAGTGACCGGAGATCAGCGCCAGGCCGTCCGGCTCCCAGCACCAGTTTTCCATGAACTGGCTGGGCAGCTCGACGGCGTCCCAGGCCACGCCGTTGATGCCTGAGGCGCCGGCATGTTCGACACGGGTCAGCAGGTGATGCAGGCCATGGCCGAATTCGTGGAACAGCGTGGTCACCTCGTCGTGGGTGAGCAGCGCCGGCTTGCCGGCTTCAGCAGGCGTAAAGTTGCACACCAGGTTGGCCACCGGGCTGACCAGCGTGCCGTCGGCGCTGCGGCGCTTGTCACGGGCGCCATCCATCCAGGCGCCGCCGCGCTTGTTGGCGCGGGCGTAGAGGTCGAAGAAGAAGCGCCCGACGTGCTCGCCGTTCTCGCGAATCTCGAACAGGCGCACGTCCGGGTGCCAGCTATCGAAGCCCTTGAGCTCGGCGATTTCGATGCCGTAGAGCTTTTGCACAATGGCGAACAACCCGGACAGCACCTTGTCGATCGGGAACCAGGCACGCACCGCTTCCTGGGACAGGTCGTAGCGCGCCTGGCGCAGTTTCTCGGCGAAGTAGCCGGCGTCCCAGCTCTGCAGGTCGCTTACACCCTGTTCGGCGGCGAAGGCCTTGAGTTGCTCAAGGTCGCGTTGGGCAAACGGCTTGCTGCGCACGGCCAGGTCACGCAGGAAGCTCAGCACCTGTTCGCTGGTGTCGGCCATCTTGGTGGCCAGCGACAGGTCGGCGAAATTGGCGAAGCCGAGCAGCTTGGCCAGCTCCTGGCGCAGGTCGAGAATCTCGGCCATCAGCGGGCCGTTGTCGTGCTGGCCGGCATTCGGGCCTTGGTCCGAGGCGCGGGTTGCGTAGGCGGTGTAGACCTCTTCGCGCAGGTTGCGGTCGTCGGCGTAGGTCATCACCGCGTAGTAGCTGGGGAACTCCAGGCTGATCAGCCAGCCGTCGAGGTTCTTCGCCTGGGCGGCCTGGGCCATTTGCGCCTTGGCGGAGTCGGGCAGGCCAGTCAGTTGCGCGTCGTCGGTAACGTGCTTGGTCCAGGCCTGGGTGGCATCCAGCAACTGGTTGGAAAAGCGGCTGGTCAGCTCGGAAAGGCGCATCTGGATTTCGCCGTAGCGCTGCTGCTCGGCCGGCGGCAGGTCGATGCCCGACAGGCGGAAATCACGCAGGCTGTGGTCGAGAATGGTCTTTTGCGCCACGTCGAAATCCGCCGCAGCGGGGCTGCTGGCCAGCGCCTGGTAGGCGGCGAACAACTCGGGATTCTGTCCCAGCTCGGTCGAGTATTCGGACAGCTTGGGCAGGCAGGCCTCATAGGCGGCGCGCAGCTCGGGGCTGTTGCACACCGCATTGAGGTGGCTGACCGGACTCCAGGCCCGGCCCAGGCGCGCGCCCAGTTCGTCGAGGGCCAACACCAGGCCGTCCCAGTTCGGCGCAGTCTTTTGGGTCTTGAGCAGCTCGGCCACCGCCGCACGGCTGTCGGCGAGGATCTGATCGATGGCCGGTTCGACGTGTTCGGGGCGAATCAGCGAATAGGGTGGCAGGTCGAATTCTTGAAGAAGGGGATTGCTGGCAGTCACGGGCATCACCTGTAGGCAAAAAAAGGCTTGGGACCATGGTAAGCGTTGTCCACATGCCTTCCATCTTAATTACAATCCGCGCCGACCGCAGCCCAAGAGGACTCTATCGTGGCGATTCGTACCTACCAGAACATCACCCCGCAACTCGGCGAGCGCGTGTTTGTGGATAACTCCGCCGTCCTGATCGGCGATATCCAGTTGGGTGCCGACAGCTCGGTGTGGGCCCAGGCGGTGATCCGCGCCGATATGCACCGAATCCGCATCGGCGCGCGCACGAGCATTCAGGACGGCTGCGTGCTGCACATCACCCATCCGGGGCCGTACAACCCCGAGGGTTTTCCGCTGATCGTCGGCGACGAGGTGACTGTAGGCCACAAGGTCTGTCTGCATGGCTGCACATTGGGCAACCGCATCCTGGTGGGCATGGGCAGCATCATCATGGACGGCGCCGTGGTGGAAGACGAAGTGATGATCGGTGCCGGCGGCCTGGTGCCGCCGGGCAAACGCCTGGAACGTGGCCATTTGTATGTCGGCAGTCCGGTAAAGCAGGTGCGCCCGCTGACCGACCAGGAAAAGGCCTACTTCAGCTACACCGCCGGCAATTACGTGAAGCTCAAGGATCAGCACATAGCCGAAGGCTACGACCGCTGATGCACCACGACACGATCCTTTTCGACCTCGACGGCACCCTCACCGACCCGCGTGAAGGCATCACCCGATCCGTGCAATACGCCCTCGCCCAGCTGGGCATCCACGAACCGGATCTGACCGCGCTGGAGCACTTCATCGGCCCGCCGCTGCTGCAATGCTTCATGAGCAGCTATGGCCTGGACGAGGCGACCGCGTGGCAGGCGGTCAATCACTACCGCGAGCGTTTCAAGGTCACCGGGCTGTACGAAAATCGACCATTCGACGGCATCGAAGCGCTGCTCGGCATGCTCCGCGCGCAAGGCCGCACGCTGTACATCGCCACCAGCAAGCCGACGGTATTTGCCGCCGAGATCGCCCGACATTTCGGTTTCGCCCGGCATTTCAAAGTAATTTATGGCAGCGAGCTGGACGGTACGCGCACCGACAAGGTCGAGCTGATAGGCCACTTGCTGGACCGCGAACAACTCGATCCGAGCCAGGCGCTGATGATTGGCGACCGCAAGCACGACCTGATCGGCGCCAAGCGCAACGGCCTGGACTGCGTGGCGGTGGGCTATGGCTTTGGGAGTGCGCAAGAGCTGGCGGCCGAAAAGCCGAACTGGCATTACCCGACCCTGTCTGAGCTGCACCGGGCGTTCGCGCGTTAAAACCCAGCAGCGGCGCTTATTTAGTGACTTTCATCACCAGGCGCCGTACCAGTGGCGCGACCAGCAGAACGGTGGGAAAGGCTACCAGCCAGGTGGTGAGCGCCGATTTGGGCCACGCGCGCAGGACGTCGGTGCTCCAGCCTTGATTGAGTACCAGTACGACGGCGGACACCACCGTCGTCATGATTGCCGACAGCAGGGCGCCGAACAGCACAGGGGCGAAACGAGTGGGCAAAAGCATAATGGCCTCCTGAGGGGCCGGCCATTGTAGAGGGGTAAATCACAGATGGCGAAACAGGATCAGGGCGGCAGCCGCGCCGACTTCCACCGCGAGCACCAGGCCCGCGCCGAAGCCGAAGCACAGCGCCTGCTGGCGGCGCGTGAACAGTGGCAGGATCGCTGGCTGGCTTGGGTCGCCAGCGAGTTGTACCGCCTGAGCCCGCCGGCCTATGCCAATATGGTGCGCCGCGAGCTTAGCCGCCTGAGTGACGCGGCAGAGTCGTGAATCGAATTGCTTGTTGCCTACCGCGGCTGGCTCATTAGATGAGGAGAGGTTTATGTCTACGTGGTTTCCCAGCGTGCCGGCTTTGTTAAGCGTCGCCTTGCTGGCCGGTTGTGCTTCCAGCGCCAGTCCTGTGGCTGAGCCTGCACTGGCGGACAACACCGACAGCGCCAGCTGCACTGCTGAAAATGTACAGGATGTCATCGGCAAGACAGCCAGCCCAGAGCTGCAGGAAGACGCCCGTCGCCGCTCCGGTGCCGAGTGGGTACGCATCCTGCGGCCGGGCAGCATCGTGACCCTGGAATTCAACCATCAACGGCTCAATCTACACGTGGATGATCACGCCCTGGTCCAGCGGGTTAATTGCGGCTAACGACGCGCCACCTTGCGGTGGCTTGGGCCTTTGTAGTGCGGCGTCGCTCGCTGCAGGCAGGTTGGCTGGAGGCTGGAAGGTGAGCGAGCACCCCGCCGGCGGGTTTTCCGTGCATACGGCGGGCTGCCCGGGTGACTCCGCATTATTATCCCAACACCGCGTCACGGGCGAGGCCGCCCTACGTGGTGCGGCTAACGCTCGCTGCACGCGGGTTGGTCGGATGCTTGAAAATGAACGAGCACCCCGCCGGCGGAGTTTCCAGGGAAGCGGCGGGCTGCCCGGTGACACGGTTTTTTTATCCCGACACCACGCCACGGGCGAGGCCGCCGTGCGGTGGCTTGGGCCTTTGTAGGGCGGCGTCGCTCGCTGCAGGCAGGTTGGCTGGAGGCTGAAAGGTGAGCGAGCACCCCGCCGGCGGGTTTTCCGTGCCTACGGCGGGCTGCCCGGGTGACTCCGCATTATTATCCCAACACCGCGTCACGGGCGAGGCCGCCCTACGTGGTGCGGCTAACGCTCGCTGCACGCGGTGTTTGGCGTGATTATCAGGCCAGTTCGTCAAAACACTCGGCGATGATCTCCAGACCGCGCTTGAGCTGCGCGTCCGGTACGGTCAGCGGCACCAGCACGCGGATCACGTTGTAGTAGGAGCCGCAGGACAGCAGGATCAACCCCTTCTCGCGGGCGCGGGTGACGACCTGACTGACCAGCTCGGCATTGGGCTGATGCGGATCGCCGTCCTTGAACAGCTCGACAGCGATCATTGCGCCCAGGCCGCGCACTTCGCCGATCACCGGATGCTTGCTCTGCACCTCGCGCAGGGCGGCCTTGATGGTTTCGCCCACCGCCTGGCTGCGGGCCAGCAGGTTTTCCTCATCGAACACCTCCAGGACGGCGAGGGCCGCCGCGCAGGCGATTGGGCTGCCCGCGTAGGTGCCGCCCAGACCACCGGGGGCAATGGCGTCCATGTACTCGGCCTTGCCGCATACCCCAGACAGCGGGAAACCGCCGGCAATGGACTTGGCGAAGGTGGTCAAATCGGCCACCACGCCCATCTGCTCCATGGCGAAGAACGTACCGGTACGCCCGGCGCCGGTCTGCACTTCATCGGCGATCAGCAGAATGCCGTGCTGGTCGCACAGCGCACGTAGGCGCTGCATGAAATCCTTGGGCGCGGCGTAGAAGCCGCCTTCACCCTGCACCGGTTCGATGATGATCGCGGCAATGTCGCGCGGTTCGGCGTCGTTTTTGAAGATGCGCTCGATGCTGGTCATGGCGTCATCCACGCTGACGCCGTGCAGCGCGTTGGGGTACTGGGCACGGAACACGCCACCGGGCATCAGCCCCATGCCGGCGGCATAGGGCACTTTCTTGCCAGTCAGCGACAGAGTCATCATCGTGCGCCCGTGGTAGGCGCTGGTGAAGGCAATCACCCCGGCGCGGCCGGTGGCGGCGCGGGCGATTTTCACCGCGTTTTCCACGGCTTCCGAGCCGCTGGTCACCAAAAGAGTCTTCTTGGCGAAATCCCCCGGCACGCGCGCGGCGATCTTCTCGCACAGCTCGACATAGGGTTCGTAGGCCAGCACCTGGAAGCAGGTATGGCTCAGCTTGGTCAGTTGTTCCTGTACGGCAGCGACCACTTTGGGGTGCAGATGACCGGTGTTGAGCACCGCGATGCCGCCGGCGAAATCGATGTATTCGCGGCCTTCGACGTCCCACACCGTGGCGTTTTCCGCGCGCTCGGCGAAGATCGGGTGAATCTGGCCCACACCGCGCGGGACGGCGGCCATGCGGCGTTGCATCAGCGATTGGTTGGTTTTGCTCATGGTGTCCTCTATCGGCGCTCAGTGCGGTTCGGTGGCAACAGACGTTAAGGCGAGTCGATGCTGGGTTTATAGCCCCAGGCACAGGTACTTGATTTCCAGGTAATCCTCGATGCCGTACTTGGAGCCTTCGCGGCCCAGGCCCGAGGCCTTGATGCCGCCGAACGGGGCCACTTCGTTGGAGATCAGCCCGGTGTTGATACCGACCATGCCGTACTCCAGCGCCTCGGCGACGCGGAACACCCGCGACAGGTCGCGCGCATAGAAATACGAGGCCAGGCCAAATTCAGTGTCGTTGGCCATGGCGATCACTTCGGCCTCGTCCTTGAAGCGGAACAGCGGCGCCAGCGGCCCAAAGGTTTCCTCGCGGGAAATCTTCGCGTTTTTCGGCACGTTCACCAGAATGGTCGGCTCAAAGAAGCTGCCGCCCAGCGCATGGGGTTTGCCGCCTGTGACAATCTCGGCGCCCTGGCTCAGCGCATCGGCGATGTGCTCCTCGACCTTGGCCACGGCTTTGTCATCGATCAGCGGGCCGGTGGTCACGCCTTCATCCAGGCCGTTGCCGATCTTCAGCGTGGCCACGGCGGCCTTGAGCTTTTCCACAAAGGCGTCATACACCCCGTCCTGGATATACAGGCGGTTGGCGCACACGCAGGTCTGCCCGGCGTTGCGGTATTTCGAGGCCATGGCCCCTTCCACCGCCTTGTCCAGGTCGGCATCGTCGAAGACGATAAAAGGCGCGTTGCCGCCCAGCTCCAGGGACAGCTTCTTGATGTCCTGGGCACACTCGGCCATCAGTTGGCGGCCAATCTCGGTCGAGCCGGTGAAGCTCAACTTGCGCACGATGGGGTTGCTGGTCAGCTCACCGCCAATGTCGCCCGCCGAGCCGGTGACCACGCTGAAGACGCCCTTGGGGATCCCGGCGCGCTCGGCCAGCTCGGCCAGGGCCAGTGCCGAGAACGGCGTTTGCGAGGCGGGCTTGAGCACCATGGTGCAGCCGGCGGCCAGCGCCGGACCGACCTTGCGGGTGATCATCGCCGCCGGGAAATTCCACGGGGTGATCGCTGCCGTAACGCCAATAGGCTGTTTGATGACGATGATGCGTTTGTCCGCCTGGTGACCGGGAATGGTGTCGCCGTAGATGCGCTTGGCTTCTTCGGCGAACCATTCCAGGAACGAGGCGGCATAGGCGATCTCGCCCTTGGCCTCAGCCAGCGGCTTGCCCTGCTCCAGGGTCATCAGCCGGCCCAGGTCGTCCTGGTTTTCCAGCAACAGCTCGTGCCAGCGGCGCAGTTTCTGCGCACGCTCCTTGGCGGTCAGCGCGCGCCAGGCCGGCAGCGCGCGATTGGCGGCGTCGATGGCGCGGCGCGTTTCGGCCGCGCCCATTTTCGGCACCGAACCCAACACCTCATTGGTGGCAGGGTTGGTGACCTGCAGCGTCTGGCCGCTGTCGGCGTCCTGCCAGCCACCATCGATATAGGCCTGCTGACGGAACAGGGTGGCGTCTTTGAGCTGCATGGAAACCTCCTATGCCAACGCCCGGCGCCGGCAAGATTGAATGAGGGTGGCCACTTCGACCGCTCAGGTATCGGCACCTGCCGGACAGGTCGGACCGTTTGAAATCCTGAACGAATCCTAGGAGCTTGCTGGAAGAAGGACAATAGTCTGTTCGAAAAAATAAACGCTTAACGGTTTGTGCGCATTTATCCGAGAAGCCTGCACGTGTCGACACGCCTGGATACGCATTGGCAAAGGGGCGAAATAGACGCTTTCGACCCACGGATCGTATTATCCCTCGCTTCCGGCGGCGCCTGCTGCGCCTCGGACCGTGGATAACACCTGAAAGGAGATACCGTGAAAGCATTGTTGATGGGTGGCCTGAGCGCCGCGCTGCTGATGACCAGTCTGGCCAGCCAGGCGCAGCTCAAACCTGAGGAACAGGTCGAAATTCGCCAGGCCGGTTACCAGTTCCTGTCCTGGAACATGGGCAAGATCAAGGCGCAGGTCATCGATGGCAGCGTGCCGTACAACCAGGCTCAAGTTTCGGCCGCCGCGCAGACCATCGCCGCCATTGCCAACTCCGGCATGGGCGCCCTGTACAGCCCGCAGACCACCCGTGAGCAATTCGGCGAGCAGACGCGCTTGAAGGCCGCCTTCTTCGAGAACTTGGAAGAAGCGGGCAAGGTGGGCAAAAACTTTGCTGAAGCTGCCAATCAACTGGCCAGCGTTGCGCAAAACGACGATCAGGCGAGCATCAAGGCCGCTTTCGGCAAGGTCGGGCAGAGCTGCAAGGCTTGCCACGACCAGTTCCGCGCCAAGTAAGCGCAGCGGCGGCCGGCTTGCGCCGGCCGTGTCGTTACCAGTCGAGCATTACCGGTGCGGTTTTTGGCGGCGGCGGGGCCAGCCAGCCGGCGACCGAATCCACCGTCCAGACCGCCAGCACGGCACACACCAGCGTAACGGCTGCCAGCCAGGGCGCGCCGCCTTGTGCGTCGTGCTGCTCGGGAGAGGTTCGTTGGCTGCGACCGGTAATCATCGCGCGCACCAGCGGACGTTTGCGAATCAGGCTGTAGTAGGCGATGGCCAGCACGTGCAGGCCGATCAGGCCAAGCAGCCACCACTTGGCCTCGCGGTGCAGCCCGGTCAGCCAGGCGCTGGTGTCACTGTCCACCAGGCGATGGAGCGGCCCCTGGAAGGCGATGTCATCGTTGGCGACCAGCCCGCTGGCCACCTGAAAACCCACCAGCCCGAGCAGGGCGAGTACCGACAGAGATCCCAACGGGTTGTGCCCGGCATGGTGCCATTCTCCGCGCAGGTAGGCTGGAAGGCGGAGCGGTGCGCTGACAATCCGCGACCAGCGCGCATAGGTGGAACCGCATACCCCCCACAGCAGGCGAAACACCAGCAGGCCGAACACCAGCAATCCCAAGCGGCCATGCCAGATCATCAGGTTGCCACCCAGCCAGCCGGTGGCAATCGCCCCGCTTACACTCAAGGCGAACAACCCGTGAAACAGGCGCAACGGCGCATCCCAGACCTTGATACTGCCCGACATCGATTTCCTTCCTCTGACCCATCAATAAACTGTGATCATCGCGCCGCCACCTGGCACCGCGTGAAAAGCATTCCCCCGTGGACGCCCATGGGCGAGATGCGTATCATGGCGCCCCGCAACGCACCAGTAGCTCAGCTGGATAGAGTACTGCCCTCCGAAGGCAGGGGTCGTGGGTTCGAATCCCGCCTGGTGCGCCATCCATATATATTCGCGGTTGTGTTTCCGTGAATCTGAAAACCCGCCTCGGCGGGTTTTTTTGTGCGCGTCGAGAATGCCGGCTTATGGTTTGCCGCTTATGGCTGGCACAGATCGCGCCCGGTCAGCTTCGCCGCCACGCCATCGAGCATGAAGGTTTCCACAGTGGAGCCGTCCGCGCACTCCTGCGTGTAGCCCAGGGCAAAGCCGAAGGTGAAGAGCACGAACAGGGCCAGGCCGATATGTTGCAGTTGAGTCATGGTTCCTCTCGACATCACCGCCTGCATGAAGGCGCGCGGTGACGTTTTCAGGTGTAAAGGGTTAGCGCCGTGCCGAACGGCGAATCAGCAGGATCACTGGCAGCAGGCCGACCAGCACAAGGGTCAGCGAAGGCAGTGCGGCACGCGCCCATTCGCCTTCACTGGTCATCTCGAAGACGCGCACGGCCAGGGTGTCCCAGCCGAAGGGGCGCATCAGCAGGGTGGCCGGCATCTCTTTGAGCACATCGACGAACACCAGCAGTGCGGCGCTAAGTACGCCCGGCAGCAGCAGCGGCAGGTAAACCTTGAAAAACAGCGCCGGCCCACCGACGCCGAGGCTGCGCGAGGCCTCGGGCAAGGACGGACGAATCCGCGCCAGGCTGCTTTCCAGCGGGCCGTAAGCCACAGTGAGGAAGCGAATCAGGTAGGCGACCAGCAGCGCCGCAAGGCTACCGAGCAGGATCGGCTTGCCGGCGCCGCCCAGCCAGCCCGACAGCGGCACGACCAGGTGGCGGTCCAGGTAACTGAAGGCAAGCATGATCGACACCGCCAGCACCGCACCAGGCAGGGCGTAGCCGACGTTGGCCAGGCCCACCGCTGAGCGGATGGCCCGTGTCGGTGTCTGGCGGCGGGCGAAGGCCAGCAGCAAGGCCACCGCGACACAGATCAGTGCCGCCATGCCGCCTAGATACAGGGTGTGCAGAATCAAGGCGGCGTAGCGCTCATCCAGATCGAAACGCCCGCGCTGCCAGAACCACACCAGCAGTTGCAGCAGCGGAATGACGAAGGCGCAGAGCAGTACCAGGCCGCACCAGCCACTGGCCAGTGCGGCCTTCCAGCCCTGCAGTTGGTAAAGCGCCTTGCCCCGCGGCCGCTCGTTGGCGGGTCGGCTGGCGCCGCGAGCACGGCGCTCGCCATAGAGCACCAGCAGGACCGCTACTAACAGCAGGCTGGCCAGCTGGGTGGCGCCGGTCAGGCTGTAGAAGCCGTACCAGGTCTTGTAGATGGCGGTGGTGAAGGTGTCGAAATTGAACACCGAAACGGCGCCAAAATCGGCCAGGGTTTCCATGATCGCCAGCGCCAGCCCCGCGCCGATTGCCGGCCAGGCCATGGGCAGGGCGACACGCCAAAAGGCCTGCCAGGGCGTCTGGCCAAGTACGCGTGCCGCCTCCATCAGCCCCTTGCCCTGGGCGAGGAACGCCGAGCGAGCGAGCAGGTACACGTAGGGATAGAAGACCAGCACCAGCACCACGATGACCCCGCCCGTGGAACGCACGCGGGGGAAACGGATGCCGCTGCCGAACCAGTCGCGGGCTAGGCTCTGTACGGGGCCAGAAAAATCGAACAGGCCGATGAACACGAAGGCCAGAACGTAGGCGGGAATCGCGAAGGGCAGCATCAGCGCCCAGTCCAGCCATTTGCGTCCGGGGAATTCGCACAGCGAGGTCAGCCAGGCCAGGCTGACGCCCAGCACGGTGACGCCAAGGCCAACGCCCAGCACCAGGACCAGGGTATTGCCGATCAGTCGGGTCATCTGGGTTTCCCACAGGTGCGACCAGATATCGGCATCGATGTCATGCCAGCTGAACAGCAGTACGCTCAGGGGCAGCAACACCAGCGCTGCGACACCAAAAACAATGGGGTACCAGCGGCGCTGAATCGGGTGGGCCACGCAAACTCCTTACTGCGGGAAAGGGTCCGTCGAAATGCAGACGCCCCGGACAGTGCCGGGGCGCGCAGTATAAAGCAGCTACAGGTGGTGGGCGTTTTTGTGTTTAGCCGCCAGCCTGCCGCTTAATTCCAGCCCACCCGATCCATCAGCCTGATGGCTTCGGCCTGGCGCTTGCCGGCCACTTCCACCGGAATGCTGTCAGCCTTGAACGAGCCCCAGGCGGCGACTTCCGCGGAAACCGTGGCCTTGGGGTTGGCCGGGAATTCCTGGTTGGCCCCGGCGAAGATCGCCTGGGCTTCTTCACCGGTCATCCATTCCACCAGCTTTTGCGCCGCTTGTGGGTTGGGCGCATGCTGGGTCAGGCCGATGCCGGACAGGTTGACGTGCACACCGCGATCCGCCTGGTTTGGCCAGAACAGCTTGACCTTGAGATCAGGGTTCTGCTTGTGCAAGCGCCCGAAATAGTAGGTGTTGACGATACCCACATCGCACTGGCCGGCGTTTACCGCATTGATGACCGAGTTGTCGTCGGCAAACACATCGGTGGCCAGGTTGTTGACCCAGCCTTTGAGGATCTGCTCGGTCTTTTCTACGCCATGGGTTTCCAGCAGCGTGGCAGTCAGCGACTGGTTGTACACCTTCTTGCTGGTACGCAGGCACAGGCGGCCTTCCCAATTCTTGTCAGCCAGCGCCTCGTAGGTGCTGAGCTCTTCTGGCTGGACCCGCTCGGTGGAGTAGACAATGGTGCGCGCGCGCAGCGACAGGCCGGTCCAGGCGCCTGTGGAGGAGCGATACTGCGAAGGAATGTTGGCGTCCACGATGGCGGACTTCATGGGCTGCAGAATGCCCATTTGCTCGGCCTGCCAGAGGTTGCCAGCGTCCACGGTGAGCAGCAGGTCGGCGGGAGTGTTGTCGCCCTCGGCCTTGATGCGCGCCATCAGCGGCGCTTCTTTATCGGTGATGAACTTGATCTTGACTCCGGTCTTGGCGGTGTAGGCATCGAACACCGGCTTGATCAGTTCGTCGATCCGCGAGGAGTAGACCACGACTTCATCGGCGGCCTGGGCCTGGCTGACACCGATACCGAGTGCCAGGGCGGCGAGCAACATTTTGCTGACCTGCATGAATAACTGCCTATTACTGGGAGTTGGGAAGGCGAATGATAGTGAATATCACTTGAGTTCACAACGCAGCATTTAGTCGCAGGCTTTGTGCAGCGGATCAGCGCAAAATGTAGTTTTGCATGAGTCGGAACTGCGCGTTAAGGTGCGCGCCCTCGTGCGTGCCTGTATTCATCGAGGTTGCAGTCTCTCAATTCCGCTTTAGAGAAGTCCCTTTTGTGAAAGTTTTCCAACCCCTGATTGCCTCTGCCAGCGTTTTGGCCTGTAGCCTGACGTTTGCCTCCAGCCAGCCGGCGACGCATACCCTGGGGATTCAATACGCACCCTACGTCCACCATTGGCAACCCCATCCAGAGCACAACAACACGCCGAACCTGATGGGGCTGGAGTACAAGGCACCTTCGAAGTGGGTGTTTGGCGGCGTTTTTTTCGACAATTCATTCGACCAGCCCAGCCAGTACTACTACGTCGGCAAGCAATGGTCGTTCGACATGATCAGCCCCAACCTGTACGCCAAGCTGACCGCCGGTCCGCTGCTGGGCTACACCGGCGAATATGAAGACAAGATCCCGGTAAACCGAAAAGGAGTGGGATTGGGCGCCATCCCCGCCGTGGGTTATCAGCTGGGGAGCGCCAATGCGCAGTTCGCGCTGCTCGGTACCGCGGGGTTCATGTTCACCTTTGGTGCCGACCTGCTGAGCTGGTAAGCGCTGCGCGCAGGCTTCAGGGTCTGGCCAGCTCCGGCAGGTCACCGCTCAGCCCCAGCGCCTGGCGCACGAACAGCGCCTTGGCCTGATCGTGGCGGTCGACCAGGCGCAACCCGGCATTGCGCAGCCAGCGCAGGGCGGGCTGATCGGCCTGAAACAACCGCTCGAAGCCTTCCATGGAGGCCATCATCGCCAGGTTATACGGCATGCGCCGTCGCTCGAAACGGCTGAGCACGCGCTTGTCAGCCAGGGTTTCGCCGCGTTGCCGGGCATGCAACAGCACTTCAGCCAGCACAGCGGCGTCCAGAAAACCGAGGTTGACGCCCTGCCCGGCCAACGGGTGGATGACGTGCGCCGCATCGCCAATCAATGCCAGTCCCGGTTCGATGTAGCGTTTGGCGTGACGCTGGCGCAGCGGTATGCACACTCGAGGGTCGGTTTTCAGCACGGTGCCCAGTTGCTGCTCGAAGGCGGCCCCCAAGGCGGCACGAAATGCCTCGTCATCCAGCCCCATCACGCGACCTGCTTCGCTTGGCGTGCAGGACCAGACGATCGAGCACCAGTGGGTGTCGCCTTGACGGTCCAGCGGCAGGAAGGCCAGCGGGCCGTCATCGGTGAAGCGCTGCCACGCCGTCAGGTCGTGGGATTTGCTACAACGCACGCTCGTGACGACCGCATGGTGCAGGTAATCCCATTCGCGGGTTTCGCAGCCCGCCAGGCGGCGCACCGCGGAATTGGCGCCATCGGCGGCAATCAGCAAAGGTGTGCGCAACTCGCGACCATCGCCCAGGGTCAGCAGCCAGCCGTGCTCCGTTCGACGCAGCTGTTCAACGCGCGCGTCGCTCAGGAGCTGAACATCGCTGTTGTGCAGTTGGTCGAGCAGGGCATCTTGCACCACGCGGTTTTCGACGATATGGCCGAGCACCTCGGCATGTACGCTGGTCGCGGAAAAGTGAATCTGCCCGGTGCCGGAGGCATCCCATACGCGCATATCGCGGTACGGGCTGCAACGCCGGGCGCGAATGCCTTCCCAGGCACCGAGACGTTCCAGCAGACGCTGGCTGGCCATCGACAGCGCGCTGACCCGCGGCTCGAAGGACGCATCGGCCGCCCAGGGTCTTACCCGCAGAGGCCCGCCGTCGATCAGCAGAGTTTTCAAGCCGCTGTCACGCAGCGCCAGGGCCAGGGCGCTGCCAACCATACCGGCGCCCACGATGATCAGATCCGCATGCATGTCCATTCCTTAGGCGGCCTGCCGCAGTTGCGGTTTGAGCCGGATATAAAGCGTCTTGTGAACTCGCGCGACGAGGGTTCCTTGTGCGTCACGCACCTCGACCTGCAATTCGGGCAGGTGTTTTTCACCGCCAGCGGTGCAGCGGCGAATCTCGTCGAGCAAAGTCGCGTCGATACTGAAGTTCGCGTACACCGTGCCTCTGCCCGGTGCAATAAAGTCGATGTGCGCGGCTTTGTCCCAGACAATGTAGTCGCGGCCGAGGTTTTCCATGATCAATAACATGTAAAACGGGTCGGTCATGCTGTACAGCGAGCCGCCGAACTGGGTGCGCACATAGTTGCGGTTGTACCAACGCAGGCTCATCTCGACCTGTGCCTGACGAAAGTCGGGACTGAGCGTTTGCACGCGGATACCTGCCCCCAGGTAAGGCGGGTAGCAGTTCATCAACCAGCGCAGCAGGCGCGCCTTGCGGGCAAGTTTTTTGGAGTTCATTACGAGGCGAGGTCCGGCATTACAGCGAGCGGGCACCCAGGCCCATGGCCTGGCGGGCAAACCAGCTCTTGGCCGGCGGCAGCAGATCCAGACCCAGCAGACCCAGGTGTCGGGTATGGCTGAGCAGGGCCGAGTCCTTGACGAACAGGCGGGTCAGCTTGTCGGAGAAGCCGATGGTCATGTCCTGATCGCGGCGCTGGCGCTCGCGGTAGCTCTGCAGCGTGGCCAAGTCGCCCAGCGGTGCATTGCTTTGCACCAGTGATTCAGCCAGGGCCAGGGCATCGCGCAGCGACAGGTTGAAGCCCTGGCCAGCAATCGGGTGCAGGCTGTGTACGGCATTGCCGAGCACGGCCAGATGAGCACGCACCTGCTCCTGGGCCTCGATCAGCGCCAGCGGGTATAGATGCCGTGCGCCAACCTGGCGCAACGCCCCCAGGCGATAGCCGAAGGCATCCTGCAACTCGGCCAGAAAGTGCCCATCCGGCAGGCTTTGCAGGCGCTCGGCGTGTTCACCTTCACGCGTCCAGATCAGTGCGCAACGGTTTTCCGACATGGGCAGCAACGCCATGGGGCCTTGGGCGGTAAAGCGCTCGAAGGCTTCGCCGCCATGGGGCAAGGTTGGGGTGATATTGGTGATCAGCGCGCTCTGCCCATAGGGGCGGCGGTTGACTTGGATGCCCAGGCGCTCACGCAATCCGGAGCGGCCGCCATCGGCGAGCACTGCCAGGTCGCAGTCCAAAGTGGTGTCGTCATCGAGAATCAGCCGATAGCCGCCGGTAAGCGGCTGCAGGTCGCGCACCTCCGCGGGGCAACGCCATTTAACGACGTCATGGTCCAGCGCCTGCCACAGGCATTGGCCGAGCCAGGCGTTCTCCACGACATACCCCAGTGCCGGCACGTCCTCATCGCGGGCATGCATGCGTGTAGCGCCAAAGCGGCCTTGTTCGGAGACGTGAATATGCAGAATCGGCTCGGCCCGCGGAGCAATGCTCGCCCAGACGCCGAGCCGCTCATAGATCAGCCGGCTGCCATACGCCAGCGCCGAGCTGCGGGCGTCATAACTGGGCTGGTAGGGGTTGCCGGGGGCGAAGGGCTCGATCAGTACGATGTTCCAGCCGCGCGCCCTGGCGCTGTCTTGCAAGGCCAGCGCCAGGCTGGCGCCCACCAGGCCGCCGCCGATGATCGCCAGCTGCGTGCGGGCCATCACGCCACCTGCGCGCGCGCGGCGGCCATCAGGGCTTCGATCTCGACCACGCTTTTCGGCACGCCGCCGGTGAGGATCTCGCAGCCGGTCTCGGTTACCACCACATCATCCTCGATGCGCACGCCGATGCCGCGCCATTTGGCCTCGACGTTCTGGTTGTCCACCGCGATATAAATGCCCGGCTCGACGGTCATGCACATACCGGGCTCTAGTTCGCGCCACCGGCCATCGACCTTGTAGTCGCCGACATCGTGCACATCCAGGCCCAGCCAGTGGCCGGCGCGGTGCATGTAAAAAGGCTTGTAGGCCTCGTGGGCAATCAGCTCGTCGACCTCGCCCTGCAGCAGGCCGAGCTCCACCAGACCGGCAGTGATGACGCGCACTGTCGCTTCGTGGGCATCGTTCCAGCGCTTGCCGGGGCCGATGTGGTTGAAGGCTTCCAGGTTGGCTTCCAGCACCAACTCGTAGATGGCTTTCTGTTCCGGCGAGAAAATACCGCTGACTGGGAAGGTGCGGGTGATGTCGCTGGCGTAGCAGTCGATTTCGCAGCCAGCGTCGATCAGCACCAGGTCGCCATCTTTGAGGGCTGCGTCGTTCTCGCGGTAGTGCAGGATGCAGGCGTTGCGGCCGGCGGCGACGATGCTGCCGTAGGCCGGCAGACGCGCGCCACCACGGCGAAATTCGTAGTCCAGTTCGGCTTCCAAGTGGTACTCGCACAATCCGTCGCGGCTGGCCTGCATGGCGCGCACGTGGGCACGGGCGGAAATCGCCGCGGCGGTCTGCATGACTGCGATCTCGTTGCATGACTTGCGCAGGCGCAAGTCATGCAACAGGTGATTGATGGCGACGAACTCGCTGGGCGGCTGGGCACCCTGTCGGGCCTTGGCGCGAATGATGTTGATCCACTCCATCAGCCGGTGGTCGAACTCGGCGTCACGACCGATAGCGTAATAGACCCGCTCGCGGCCCTCGATCAGGCCAGGCAGGATGTCGTCGAGATCACGGATCGGAAAGGCATCGTCGGCCAGATAATCGCGCACCGCGCCTTCTTGTCCTGCGCGCAGGCCATCCCACAGTTCGCGCTCCGGATCTCGCTCGCGGCAGAACAGCACGTATTCGCCGTGTTCGCGGCCGGGAATCAGCACGATAACCGCTTCGGGTTCGGGGAAACCGGACAGGTACTGGAAATCGCTGTCCTGGCGATAGGTATGTTCCACATCGCTGTTGCGCAACTGCGCCGGGGCGGCGGGCAGGATGGCAATGCTGTTGGGGGCCATCAACGCCATCAGCGCCTGACGCCGCTGGGCGAATTCCGATTGCGGGATGCGATTCATGGCGGCTTTCCGGTCAGTGCAACGAAGGCTTCGGGGAGGGGGCGGCGGTTGCCTTGGCGCATTCGCCATACAGCAGCAAGGGCGCCACGCGCAGGTACTCCATGACTTCCATATAGTCGCTTTCGCCGTCTTCGGAATCTTCCAGCGCGCTCTGCACCTGGGCGATGGCGCCCAAATCCTGCAGCACCTCGGTGGCTTCGGTGGACAGCGCGCTGTCGCGCACGGTCAGGCCGAAGCCGGAGAGAAAACCCTGGCACCACTGTCCGAGGGCCAAGGCGCGATCTTCCAGGGGCGCCTCGTCGCCTGGCAACAGCAGCACCACGGTGAAGTCGCCGCTAGACAGCTCGGCCTTGACCATCTCCTGCAGGCCGATCAGCGCCTGGCGCACGGTGTCTTGCGGCGCATCACCAAGTACTTCCTGGGCATCGGCCAGCCAAGGCTCTGGGTCGAAACCGGCTCCGGCGCAACTGCGGCCGAGCAGCACGCCGTGCAGCTCAGCAGGGGAGACGGGATGCCCGGCGTTGGCCAGCAAGGCAGCGAAAGCGTAATACGGAGAATTGGAACTGGGCATGGTCTGCTAGGCGCAAGGCAGCGCAATCACTAGAATGAAGGACTCGTATCCTAGCAGCCTGACGGGAGCAGACCAATAACGCGACCGTCATCACTGATTCGATACCACGCAGGTTTGGCCCCTAGCGGGAACAATCCCTTATAGTCCAGAACCCAGGTTTTTCTCGAGAGCCCATGGAAAACGCCGAATTACACGCGCTGGCGGCCAAGTTGGAAGTGTTGCTGCGACAGCACGAGCAGCTCAAGGCGCACAATCGTCAGTTGCGGGTGAGTGAAAAGGCCTGGCGCGAAGAGCGTGCCCAGTTGGTCGAGAAGAACGAAATGGCCCGGGTAAAGGTCGAAGCGATGATTTCACGCCTCAAAGCCCTGGAGCAGGACTCATGATTCAGTCAACCACCGTCACCGTGATGATTCTCGACAAGGAGTACTGCATTGCCTGCCCCGCGGAAGCACGCAGCAATCTGGAAAACTCCGCGCGCTATCTGGACAATAAAATGCGTGAGATCCGCGCCACCGGCAAGGTGATCGGATCTGAGCGGGTCGCTGTGATGGCCGCCCTGAACATCACCCATGAGCTGCTGCAAAAACAGCAGTTCTTCGACCAGCAAACCGGCGCCAGTCGCGAACAGATCCGCGACATGCTGGGGCGGGTCGATGAGGCGCTGGGCGGCAGCCCGGATTAGTGACCGCTATCAAGAATGATTGGGGTATACTGCGTTCCAGCTCCCTGGGGTGTTCGCCGGTAGGCCATGTCCCTCTCCCGATAAGCAAAACCTCGGAGGCTGTACGTGTGGCCCGTGTGCATGTCCGCTCGACGGAAAGCCTTAAGGTCGCCTGCAGTCGCCACCTTGAACTCTCGGGTTCAAGGGCCAAAGCCGAAAGCGGCACTTTGGGGAGTCCCACTTTTTACCGCCAGTCGAGTTATCCACACTGGCGTTTTATCGCTCTGCCTATGGCCGGTTCGCGATGATTTCTGGCGACGACCTGTCCCGCCCCCAGCTGCGTCGCCTACTACGCCAGTGCCGCCGGCAATTGAGCCCCGTTGAGCAACGGCGCGCGGCTCGTGACCTCTACCGCCAACTCGCCCAGCATCCGTTGTTTCGCCGTGCCCGGCATATCGCACTTTATTTGCCCAATGATGGGGAAATAGATCCGCGTGCCCTGATGGACGAAGCGCAGCGGCGAGGCAAAAGCACTTACTTGCCCGTGCTCAATAGCTGGCCGCGCACTCATATGGCGTTTCAGCGAGTTGATCCGGGCGAGCCGTTGTGCCGCAACCGTTTCGGCATCCCCGAGCCCCATCTCAACCGTGCGCGCCAACGCAAAGCGTGGGCTTTGGATCTTATTCTCATGCCGCTGGTCGGTTTCGATGCCCATGGCAACCGTCTGGGCATGGGAGGCGGTTTCTATGATCGTGGCCTGGCATTCCGGCATTTGCGCAAAAAATGGCACAAACCGACCTTGCTGGGCTTGGCTCATGACTGTCAGAAGGTTGATCGGCTGACGATGGCCTGCTGGGATGTTCCCATGCAGGCCACCGTGACCGATCGAGGCTGGTACGGCGTCAGAAGCATTCAGCGGATTGTTGAAGTCCAGTCGGCAGTATCAGCGACCGGTTAGGGTTGCAGGGCTGTCGTTTTGACGGTCCCAAAGGCCTTGCGTATAGCCCGTGGTGACCATGCCAAGGCTGAATAAAATTACCAATACCAACAGAATATCTGGCTTGCGTTTCATCGTTTGTCTTTCCCCGAATAGACAACAACATGAAAACCCTGGCGTTTTTTATGTCTCGCATCTGCAAGCAATTCACAAACGAACGATGGTCTGCCGTAACTGAACGAGTGTTGCGACGCGACGCCTAGGGCTCCTAAATGTCCGGGCACATCGGACCCGCATCTAAAGGCAAAGTTCATGCCGTACTGGTTAATGAAGTCGGAACCCGACGAGCTGTCAATCGAGGCGCTACAGCATATGGAGCGGGCGCGCTGGGATGGGGTTCGCAATTATCAAGCGCGAAACTACCTGCGGGCCATGAAGCCGGGAGATTTATTCTTTTTCTATCATTCCAGTTGCCCGCAACCGGGCATTGCCGGCATTGGAAAGATCCTTACCGCCAGTTATCCAGACCCTACTGCACTTGAATCAGATAGCCACTATTTTGACATCAATTCGACGTCGGCCAATAACCGCTGGAGCGCGGTGGATGTCGGTTTTGTCGATGCTTTTCCCGCTGTGATTCCCTTGTCGCACCTCAAGGCCCTGCCTCAGCTCGCTGAACTTGCCCTTGTGAAAAAGGGCAGCCGGTTGTCAGTGATGCCCGTATCGCCCGTCGCGTGGCAAAGTATTCTTACCTTGGCGTGAGGCACTCTGAATAGGCTGTGCTAAATATTCAGCACACACAAGGGAGTGTGTCCATGATCCGAGCCCCGGTATCTTTGCTCAATGTGCTGCTCGGCGGTTTGCTCGTAGCGCTGTTCGTGCTGAGTGGGTTGCTCTGGCAAAAACTTGAAACCGACCAGCGCAATTTTGTCGGCGAGCGTGTCGCTGTACAGGCCCGAACCCTGGCACGCCAGCTCGAAAACCGGCTGGCCGACCAGGAGCTTGACTTGCGCCGTCTGGCCGAGCGCTGGCTGCATGAGGGAGGGTTGTCTCGTGCGGACTGGGAGCGCGAAGCCGAATTTCTGTTACGCAGCTTTCCCGGCTATCAGTCCATTCAATGGCTAGGTGCGGATTTGCGTATGCGCTGGCTTTTGCCGAGCGAGGGCAACCAGGCGGCGCAAGATTTTCAACTGACTTCCGAACATCCCACCTATAAGGTTGCCGAACGCGCTCGCGTCAGTGCGCGTAGCCAGCTGAGTGGCAGCTTCGAGTTGCTGCAAGGTGGGCGTGGGTTGATCCTCTATGTCCCGCTGTATGTACCCGACGCCCAGTCGGAGCGGCGTTTCGATGGATACCTGCAAGCCATCTTTCGTGTGACACCGCTTCTCGACGAATTGCTCTCGCCGATTGCCGACCAGCGCTTCGGTATAGAGTTGCTGGAAGGTGGTCTGCGACGCTATCCAGATGAGGTTGCGCCCGCCAGCCCGGATGATCTGCAGCGAGTCGTGCCGCTGGATCTGCTCGACAACACCTCGTTCAGCCTGCGCCTGAGTCCGACTCCGACACTGCAGGCTCGCATCAACCGGCCCTGGACACGGGCCGTGCTGGTGGCCAGCCTGGGGCTTAGCCTGTTGCTGGTCGCCGCGCTCTACCTGGCCTTTGAAAACTCGCGGCGTGCTCGCGCATTACTGGCCGCCAACTTGCGCTTGCAGAGCGAAATGGCGCGCCGCGAACAGGTTGAGCAAGCGCTGCGCGACAGCCGCGAGCAGCAACAATTGATTCTCGATCTGACCGATTTTTGTCGCGACGGCTTGTTTATCGTCGATTCGCACAGCCGCAGGATGCTGTACATGAACCGTGCAATCCATTTGGGCCTTGGGTACGACCGGCGCACCTTCGTCGAGCTGTTCGAACAGGCTCCGCAAAAGCTTATACCCGGTTACGAACAGTGGCTGGAGGAGGTGCGCCAACTGCATCGCGCCGGGTTACCGCGCTTCTTGCAGCGAGAACTGCTGCGCCGCGATGGCAGCCTGCAACCAGCGGAGATCAGTGCCCAGCTGGTGAGTCGTAATGGGCGTGAATACCTGATTGGCGTAGCCCGAGACAACAGCGAGCGTTTACAGCTCGAGGCACGCCTGCAGCGATTGTCACAACAGGACGGTTTGACCGGGCTGCACAACCGCAGGCATTTTGACCAGCAACTCCAGGCTGAATGGCGCCGCCTGCGCCGGATTGGCGCACCGCTGTCATTGCTGATGGTGGATATCGATCACTTCAAATCCTACAACGACACCTTGGGCCATCTGGCTGGTGACGATGCGCTACGCAAGGTTGCTCATTTGCTAGTGGAGTGTCTGCAGCGTGAAGGCGATATCGCCTGCCGCTACGGTGGCGAAGAGTTCGCCATCATCCTGACCAACACCCGACTCAAGGGCGCTGAGCATTTGGCCGCCCGCGTGCATCAGCGCCTGGCCGAGCTGGCCATTGCCCACCCGGGCAGCCCATTGGGGCGCTTGACCTTGAGCATCGGCGTAGCCACCTCCGACCTTAACCTCCAGGAGCATCCCCATACCCTGATAGCCCACAGTGACCAGGCGCTGTACCGGGCCAAGCGCAATGGGCGTAACCAGACCTGCGTCTGGGCGGCATTTGGTGTCAATCAGGACGCGACGCCGTCATTGCCCGAGCAATAAACCAGGCGTTTGTTCAGGGCTGGGCAATCAGATTGTTGAACAGCAGATCTTCCACCAGGGGACGGCCCTCTTCTTGCTCGATGACCTTGCGTACGCGCGCCAATGCTTGCTGGCGCAGGGCTTCCTTGTCTTCCACGGTGGTCATGCTGTCATTGCCCAGCTCAGCGAATAGCATGATCAATTCATTGCGAATCAATGGCTGATGGTGTTCCAGGCGCTCAAGGTTCTGGGTTCCAACAACGCGCAGGGCAACGTCAGCCTTGAAGAATTTGGGCCGGGCGCCTTCGCCATAATTACCCACCAGAGCGGGGCGCAGTTCCAGATAACCGACTTTGGTCGGATCATTTTCCTTGGCGGCCTGGGCTGTACCCAATGGCAGGCCAAGCAGCAACAACAATGCAATGCAACGTTTCACGATCTGACTCCTGCTGAGAATGCGGCCTAGCATAGCTATTACTTCGCCATCCCCCAACACCAACCATCCGGTTATGATCCGTTATCAACGGCTGGGATTCGGATTGACCGACGGTTGCGCCCTCCTACACTGGCAGTTCTTCTTGCTGAGGACTGATCCATGAAAGCTCTTCTGTGCAATGCCTACGGCCCTGCCTCCAGCCTGGTGCTGGCAGACATCGCCCGCCCCGAGGTCAAGTCCGGCGAGCTTCTGCTCGACGTGCATGCTGCCGGGGTCAATTTCCCCGACAGCCTGATTATCGAGGGGAAATACCAGTTCCAACCGCCGCTACCTTTTGCACCCGGTGGGGAGGTTGCCGGCATTGTTGCCGCCGTGGGCGAAAACGTTCGCCATCTCAAGCCGGGCGACCGCGTCATGGCCCTGACCGGCTGGGGTGGTTTTGCCGAGCAGGTAGCGGTTTCGGCTCAGCAGGTTCTGCCGATGCCGGCAGGTATGGATTTCAACACTGCGGCAGGGTTTGGAATGGCCTATGGCACGGCGATGCATGCGCTCAAACAGCGCGCCAACCTGCAGCCGGGAGAAACCCTGCTGGTGTTGGGCGCTGCAGGCGGTACCGGGCTGGCGGCCGTTGAAATCGGCAAGGCGATGGGCGCGCGGGTGATTGCCGCCGCGAGCAGCGCGGAAAAGCTGGAAGTGGCCAAGGTCGCCGGAGCCGATGTCCTGATCAACTATTCCAAGGACAACCTCAAGGATACCCTCAAGGCACTGGCCAACGGTCAGGGTGTCGATGTTGTGTTCGATCCGGTCGGCGGCGAGCTGTTCGAGCAGGCGTTGCGCGCCATGGCCTGGAATGGCCGGTTGCTGGTGGTGGGTTTTGCCAGCGGGCAGATTCCGCAGGTACCGGCCAACGTGGCGCTGCTCAAGGGCGCCGCGATAATCGGCGTGTTTTGGGGCAGCTTTGCCCAGCGCCAGGCGCACGACAATGCCGCCAACTTTCAGCAGCTGTTCGCCTGGCATGGCCAGGGCAAGCTGCAGCCGCGTGTGTCGCAGATCTTCCCGCTGGCCCAGGGCGGCCTTGCGATCGATACCCTGGCGCGGCGCAAGGCGCTGGGTAAAGTGGTGGTCAAGGTTCGTTAAGGCGTTCCGCCTTCACTCTCGAGGCGCGTAAGCGAACACGTCAGCGCGCATCTGGTGGGCGTCCAAGCCGGCCTCGAGCAGTGCATCCAGGGTGCCATAGACCATCGCTGGCGAGCCGCTGGCAAAGACATGCAAGGCGCCAAGCTCGGCAAAATCTTCGCGAATCGCCTCGTAGAGCATGCCGCATCGACCATTCCAGCCGCAGACCTCGCTGACCACTTGATGCAGGAACAAGTTGGGCAGCTGTTGCCATTCCTGCCAGTGCGGCAAGTCGTAAAAATCCTCGGGGGTGCGTGCGCCCCAGTACAGATGCACAGGGTGGGCAAAGCCGCTGGAGCGACAATGCTCGATCAGGCTGTGCATTTGCGCCATGCCAGTTCCGGCGGCGACCAGCACTAATGGACCATCCGGCAATTCGCCCAGGTGGGTATCGCCAAACGGCAATTGCACACGAGCAAAACCCTGGCGATTGATGAATTCGAGCAGCTCGCGCGGCTGCGCTTCGCGGGCGAGGATATGCAGCTCCAGCTCGCGTCCCATGGAGGGTGCCGAGGCCAGCGAGAAGGCTGACCATTCGCCATCTTCCCGCTGCAGCAGTACATATTGTCCGGCATGGTAGCGCGGCGGTTTTCCAGCCGGTGTTCGCAGGCGCAGACGATACACATCGCCACCGACCGCCTCGCACGCGATCAATTGACAGCTGAGCTGGCGCACGGGCAATTCGCCGGGCTTCAGTACGCTTTCCCACTGCACCTGACACGCCTCAAGCGGTTCGGCCAGGCAGGGGAATATCTCGCCAGGACCTTGTTCCGTGCCCCGCTGGCGCACGCGGCCTTTCAGGAGCCGTGCAGTACAGATGTGGCAATTGCCGTTGCGGCAGCTTTGTGGGCAGTCGTAGCCCAGCCGCCGCGCAGCATCAAGGATGGTTTCGCCAGGGCGCACGTCGAGAACGGCGCCACTGGGCTGCAAAGTAACTTTCATGTGCACGTCATTTTAGTGGGCGGGCGTTAGAGAGGCCCGCCAAGGCCAGATGGGCCAGGTCGATGCCTGGCCTCTTTTGATCATTTATCAGTCGATGCCCAGTTGCGCCCAGAGTTCGTCGACGCGCTTGACCACCGCTTCGTCCTTGACGATGACGCGCCCCCATTCGCGGCTGGTTTCACCCGGCCATTTGTGGGTGGCGTCCAGGCCCATTTTCGAACCCAGGCCAGAGACTGGCGAGGCGAAATCCAGGTAGTCGATCGGCGTATTGTCGATCAGCACCGTGTCGCGCTTGGGGTCCATGCGCGTGGTGATCGCCCAGATCACGTCGTTCCAGTCGCGGGCATTGATGTCGTCGTCGGTGACGATAACGAACTTGGTATACATGAACTGGCGCAGGAAGCTCCACACGCCGAGCATCACCCGTTTGGCATGGCCCGGGTACTGCTTCTTGATGGTCACCACCGCCATGCGATACGAGCAGCCTTCGGGCGGCAGGTAGAAGTCGGTGATTTCCGGGAACTGCTTTTGCAGGATCGGCACGAACACTTCGTTGAGGGCCACGCCGAGCACCGCCGGTTCATCCGGCGGCCGGCCGGTGTAGGTGCTGTGGTAGATCGCATCGCGACGTTTGGTAATGCGCTCGACGGTAAACACCGGGAAGCGGTCCACTTCGTTGTAATAACCAGTGTGGTCGCCATACGGGCCTTCATCGGCCATTTCGCCGGGGTGGATATGCCCTTCGAGGATGATCTCGGCGCCGGCAGGCACCTGCAGGTCACTGCCGATGCACTTGACCAGCTCGGTGCGCGAACCGCGCAGCAGGCCGGCGAAGGCGTATTCGGACAGGGTGTCCGGCACGGGTGTCACTGCGCCGAGAATGGTCGCCGGGTCGGCGCCCAGCGCGACCGCTACAGGATACGGACGGTCCGGGTATTTCTCGCACCATTCGCGGTAATCCAGCGCACCGCCGCGATGGCTCAGCCAGCGCATGATCAGCTTGTTGCGACCGATGACCTGCTGGCGATAGATGCCCAGGTTCTGGCGTTCCTTGTTCGGCCCCTTGGTGACGGTCAGGCCCCACGTGATCAGCGGTGCCGCATCGCCCGGCCAGCAATGCTGGATGGGCAGCGTGCCCAGGTCCACGTCATCGCCTTCGAGGATCACTTCCTGGCAGACGGCATCCTTGCGCACCTTGGGTGCCATGCTGACGACCTTCTTGAGCAGCGGTAGTTTGCTCCACGCATCCTTCAGGCCCTTCGGCGGCTCCGGTTCCTTGAGGTAGGCGAGCAGCTTGCCAATCTCGCGCAATTCGGAAACGTCCTCGGCGCCCATGCCCAAGGCAACACGCTCGGGGGTGCCGAACAGATTGCCAAGCACCGGCATGTCGAACCCTGTCGGGTTCTCGAACAACAACGCCGGGCCCTTCTTGCGCAGGGTCCGGTCGCAGATTTCGGTCATTTCCAGGATGGGGGAGACAGGCGTCTGAATGCGCTTCAGTTCGCCGCGCTGTTCAAGGGCGCGGATAAAATCGCGCAAGTCACGGTACTGCATAGCTACAAGCCTCAAGCAGCAAGCTTCAAGCCAAAAGCCCGGGGCAGATGCCGCTTGCAGCTTGTGGCTTGAAGCTCATGGCTTACTTACGCTTCATGGACATGAAGAATTCGTCGTTGGTCTTGGTGTCTTTGAGCTTGTCGAGCAGGAATTCGATGGCGGCGATTTCGTCCATCGGGTGCAGCAGCTTGCGCAGAATCCACATGCGCTGCAGCTCGTCCTCGGCGGTCAGCAACTCTTCGCGGCGGGTGCCGGAGCGGTTGATGTTGATGGCCGGGAACACGCGCTTCTCGGCGATGCGCCGTTCCAGTTGCAGTTCCAGGTTGCCGGTGCCCTTGAATTCCTCGTAGATCACCTCGTCCATCTTCGAGCCGGTTTCCACCAGCGCGGTGGCGATGATGGTCAGCGAACCGCCTTCCTCGATGTTGCGCGCAGCACCGAAAAAGCGCTTGGGCTTTTCCAGGGCGTGGGCATCGACACCACCGGTGAGCACCTTGCCGGAGCTGGGGATCACGGTGTTGTACGCGCGTGCCAGGCGGGTGATGGAGTCAAGCAGGATGACCACATCCTTCTTGTGCTCGACCAGGCGCTTGGCCTTCTCGATGACCATCTCGGCCACCTGCACGTGGCGGGTCGGCGGCTCGTCAAAGGTCGAGGCGACCACTTC
>CAYPFO010000017.1:0-58705 GCA_964410065.1 uncultured Pseudomonas sp. | reverse complement strand
GACCAACGCCGCGTTCGTCAACAAGTGGAAGGCCTACGCCAAGGCCAAGAACCTGCCGGGCGCCGACAAGGCCGTGACCAACGACCCGATGGAAGCCACTTACGTCGGCATCCACATGTGGGCGCAAGCGGTCGAAACGGCTGGCACCACCGATGTGGACAAGGTGCGCGACGCCCTCGCCGGGCAAAGCTTCGAAGCGCCCAGCGGCTACACCCTGACCATGGACAAGACCAACCACCACCTGCACAAGCCGGTGATGATCGGCGAAGTCCAGGAAGACGGTCAGTTCTCTGTGGTCTGGTCCACCGAAGGCCCGCTGCGCGCCCAGCCGTGGAGCCCCTACATTCCCGGCAACGACAAGAAGCCCGAATACGCTGTGAAGTCCAACTAAGCGCGGGGATGGACAGGCACCCGCCTGTCCATCCTGCGCCCGCTTGACCCTCGCAGGGTGGATGACGCCTGGCGCAGCCACCTTCCGACACCGCGATCTCCGCCAAGAGAGCAACCGGCGCTGACTGGAAACAACCCGATGAACACTGCCGTATACCGAATACTGCTCTTATGCGTGCTCGCCCTGCCCTGGACAGTCCAGGCCGACGACGCCACCGAATTCACCACCGCCAGTACCAGCCAACAGGCCGTGCTACTGGAAACCTGGGCCGCCGCACCCGTTCCCCACCGTCTGCCGCTGCTCGATGCCTTGCAGCAGAACCGCCTGGGCAGCGACAGCGCCAAGACGCCCTTTGTCGGACAGGCTGGTCATTGGCAAGCCTTTGCAGGCGATGCACAGCCCATCGACACACCGAAGAAACTGCGCCTGAACAACCGCCTGCGCGGCCTGCTCAATATGACCCTGGCCAGCCACCAGTTGCTCGACGCGCACCCGGCCGTGCGCCTGGATGCCGCCCGCCAACTGCAAAAAAGCGCCAAACCCGAACAACTGCCCCTGCTGCAAAGCCGCCTGACCGACGAGCAGGACGACACCGTCAAAGATGCGCTGGCCCTGGCGTTGGCCAACCTGCAACTGGTCAACAGCGACCCGGCCACCCGTTTACACGCCGTGCGCTTGCTCGGCGAAACCGGCGAGCCCCAGGCCAAGACGCGCCTGCAGGCGCTGCTTGCGGGGGAGGAAAACGACGCCAGCGTGCGCAAGGCCGCCGAAACCAGCCTGGCCCAGGTCGAGCGCAAACTGCTGATCGGCGAACTGCTCGGCCAAGCGTTCAGCGGCCTGAGCCTCGGCTCGATTTTGCTACTCGCCGCCCTCGGCCTGGCCATCACCTTCGGCCTGCTCGGCGTGATCAACATGGCCCACGGCGAAATGCTGATGATCGGCGCCTATGCCACCTATATGGTGCAGATCGGCTTCCAGACACTGGCGCCCGGCTACCTTAACCTGTACCCCTTGGCCGCGCTGCCGGTGGCCTTCTTCGTCACGGCCCTCATCGGCATGGCCCTGGAACGCACGGTGATCCGTCACTTGTACGGCCGCCCCCTGGAAACCCTGCTGGCCACCTGGGGCATCAGCCTGATTTTGATCCAACTGGTGCGCGTGATCTTCGGCGCGCAGAACGTCGAGGTCGCCAACCCCGCTTGGCTGTCCGGCGGCTGGCACGTGCTGCCCAACCTGGTACTGCCCTACAACCGCATGGTGATCATTGGTTTCGCGCTGTGCGTGGTGGTGCTGACCTGGCTGCTGCTGAACAAGACCCGCCTGGGCCTGAACGTGCGCGCGGTCACCCAGAACCGCAACATGGCCGCCTGCTGCGGCGTGCCCACCGGTCGTGTGGACATGCTCGCGTTCGGCCTGGGCTCCGGCATCGCCGGCCTGGGTGGCGTCGCACTGTCGCAGATCGGCAATGTCGGCCCAGATCTCGGTCAGGGCTACATCATCGACTCCTTCCTGGTGGTGGTGCTCGGCGGCGTCGGCCAGTTGGCCGGCAGCGTCTCGGCCGCCTTCGGCCTCGGCGTCCTGAACAAGATTCTCGAACCGCAGATTGGCGCCGTGCTGGGCAAGATCCTCATCCTCGCTCTGATCATTCTGTTTATCCAGAAACGCCCGCAGGGCCTGTTCGCCCTCAAAGGGAGGGTCATCGATTGAACGCCATCAACCAAACCCTGCTAGCGCGCGCCAGCCTCAAGCTCGGCCCGCGCATCAGCTTCGCCATCGGCCTGATCGTGCTCAGCGTGCTGCTGGCCATGCCGCTGCTGCACTTGCTGCCTGGGGAGCATGCGCTGCATGTCTCGGCCTATAGCCTGACCCTGGTGGGCAAGATCCTGTGCTATGCCATCGTCGCACTGGCGCTGGATCTGGTGTGGGGCTACGCCGGCTTGCTGTCCCTTGGTCACGGCCTGTTCTTCGCCCTGGGCGGCTACGCGATGGGCATGTACCTGATGCGTCAGACCGCCGGTGATGGCTTGCCGGCATTCATGACGTTTCTGTCGTGGAACGAACTGCCCTGGTACTGGATGGGCACCGAGCACTTCCTCTGGGTGATGTGCCTGGTGGTATTGGCCCCGGGACTGCTGGCGTTTGTGTTCGGCTACTTTGCCTTCCGCTCGCGGATCAAGGGCGTGTACTTCTCGATCATGACCCAGGCACTGACCTTTGCCGGCATGCTGCTGTTCTTTCGCAACGAGACCGGTTTCGGCGGTAACAACGGCTTCACCGACTTCAAACGCATCCTCGGCTTCGACATCACCGCACCGGGCACCCGCGCCGCGCTGTTCTTCGCCACGGTGCTGCTGCTGGTCGCCAGCCTGTACCTCGGCTGGAAACTGGCACGCAGCAAGTTCGGCCGGGTGCTGACCGCTGTGCGCGACGCCGAGAACCGCCTGATGTTCTGCGGTTACGAGCCACGCCATTACAAGCTGTTCATCTGGGTGTTGTCCGCGGTGCTGTGCGGCCTGGCCGGCGCGCTTTACGTGCCCCAGGTCGGCATCATCAACCCGAGCGAAATGTCGCCAACCAACTCCATCGAAGCCGCCGTGTGGGTCGCACTGGGCGGGCGCGGCAGCCTGATCGGCCCGCTACTGGGCGCAGGGCTGGTCAATGGCATGAAGAGCTTCTTCACCGTGGCCTTCCCTGAATACTGGCTGTTCTTCCTCGGTGCGCTGTTCATCCTCGTTACCCTGTACCTGCCCAAAGGCCTCTTCGGCTTGCTGAACAAGCGAGGTGAACAATGAACGTTCTCCCCCTCACCGAGCTCGCGCTCGATTCCCAGATCGACACCGGCACCGCCCGCGACGCCATCGGCCTCGGCCAAATGGCCGGCCAGGACCTCAACACCCGCCACGGCACCATCCTGTCGCTGGAAGACATCTGCGTCAGCTTCGATGGCTTCAAGGCGCTCACTGATCTCAACCTGTACATCGGCGTCGGCGAACTGCGCTGCATCATCGGCCCCAACGGCGCCGGCAAGACCACGTTGATGGATGTGATCACCGGCAAGACTCGCCCGGATTCGGGCAGCGCCTGGTTCGGCGAAACCCTCGACCTGCGCCAGATGAGCGAAGTGCAGATCGCCCAGGCCGGCATTGGCCGCAAGTTTCAAAAGCCCACAGTGTTCGAGGCGCTCTCGGTGGCCGAGAACCTGGAACTGGCGCAGAAGACCGACAAGTCGGTGTGGGCCAGCTTGCGCGCCACACTCAGTGGCGAACAGCGCGACCGCATCGACGAGGTGCTGGCCACCATCCGCCTCGGCCACGAGCGCCAGCGCCCCGCCGGCCTGCTCTCCCACGGCCAGAAGCAATTTTTGGAGATCGGCATGCTGCTGGTGCAGGAGCCCAAGATGCTGCTGCTCGACGAGCCCGTGGCCGGCATGACCGACGCCGAAACCGAGTTCACCGCCGAGCTGTTCAAGTCGTTGGCACGCACCCATTCGCTGATGGTCGTAGAACACGACATGGGTTTCGTCGGCGCCATTGCCGATCAGGTCACCGTGCTGCACCACGGCCAGGTGCTGGCCGAGGGCTCGCTGGAGCAGGTGCAGAACGACGAACGGGTCATCGAGGTGTATCTGGGGCGGTAGGGCGGCGGCAAACGGCAAGCCGCAGCAGACCCAACCGATCCAAATTTACTTGCCGCTGGCAGCGTTGCAGCCAGCGGCCACGAGGAAAAACGCATGCTGCAAGTCCAATCGCTCCACCAGTACTACGGCGGCAGCCACATCCTGCGCGGCCTCTCGTTCGACGTGAACATTGGCGAAGTCACCTGCCTGCTGGGTCGCAACGGGGTCGGCAAGACCACCCTGCTCAAGTGCCTGATGGGCCTGATCCCGGCCAAGGAAGGCAGCGTCAACTGGCAGGGCCAGGCCATCACCGCGCACAAGCCGCACCAGCGCGTGCATGCCGGCATCGCCTATGTGCCTCAGGGCCGGGAAATCTTCGGTCGCCTGACCGTGGAGGAAAATCTGCTCATGGGACTCTCGCGCTTTCCGGGTTCACAGGCCAAAGAAGTCCCCGCATTCATCTACGAGCTGTTCCCAGTGCTTAAAGAAATGAAACACCGCCGGGGCGGTGACCTGTCCGGCGGCCAGCAACAACAACTGGCAATCGGCCGCGCCTTGGCCAGCCGCCCTCAGCTGCTGATCCTCGACGAACCCACCGAAGGCATCCAGCCCTCGGTCATTAAGGAAATCGGCGCAGTGATCAAAAAGCTCGCGGCGCGGGGCGACATGGCGATTCTACTGGTGGAACAGTTTTACGATTTTGCCGCCGACCTCGCCGACCAGTACTTGGTGATGAGCCGGGGCGAGATCGTTCAGCAAGGCCGCGGCGCGAACATGGAGGCCGAAGGCGTGCGCGGGCTGGTGACGATCTAGACAGCCGCGCACCACGATGAAGCAGCGCACCGCCTGACCGGACCACGCGCGCACCAAGATGGCTCGCCCGCGGTGCCATCAGAGGTGACCGGTGCTCGGTTAGGTCTTCCATGCTGTGCTCACGCACCGAACGGGCGCTAAAAAGGCACGCCTATTGCTCTGTCTCCGTCATTACACGGAGAACCCCGCAACCTGATGATCGCCCCGACCGCCTCATTCACCCCGCACTGGCACGCCGAACTGGAACTCGGCTACGCCCGTTTCGGCGACAGCACGCGCCCGGTCCTGCGCCGTCACTGCGGCCCGCTGCGCGTGCAGAAGCACCTGTACGCCGAAGGCCCGGAGGTGTGCCAGCACATCATCGTGCATCCGCCCGGCGGCATCGCCGGCGGCGACCGTCTGGACGTTCGTGTCACGGTTGGCCGTAACGCCTGGGCACAGCTCACCAGCCCAGGCGCCGCCAAGTGGTATCGCGCCGCCGGCCCGGCCTATCAGGACCTGAGCCTGCGCGTCGGGGCCGGCGCCACCCTGGAATGGCTGCCGCAGGAAACCATCGTCTACTCAGCCGCGCAGGCTGAATTGAGTGCCCGGATAGACCTCGAAGGCGATGCCCGATTGTTCTACTGGGACATGGTCGCCCTGGGTCGCCCGGCCAGCGGGGAGCGCTTCGATGCCGGCCATTTCCAGTCGCGCCTGGATATTCGCCGAGACGGTCAATTGCTGTGGCACGAACGCCAGCGCGTGACCGGCGATGACGGCCTGCTCGAGTCACCCATCGGCCTCGCCGGCCAACCGGTGTTCGCCACGCTGATCGTCACGGGCGAAGTCGATGCCGACCTGCTGCAACGTTGCCGCGACGTGCCTGGCCAAGTGAGCGGCAACCTGACCCAACTGCCCGGCTTGCTGCTGGCACGCTGCCTGGCCCATGAAGCCCTGCATGCGCGCGCCTGGCTGATCGAGTTGTGGCGCCTGTTGCGCCCGTTCCTGCTCGGCCGCACCGCCATCCCCCCACGCATTTGGAGCACCTGAGATTGGATCTGAGTCCACGCGAGAAAGACAAGCTGCTGATCTTCACCGCCGGCCTGGTTGCCGAACGCCGCCTGGCCCGTGGGGTGAAGCTCAACTACCCGGAAGCCATGGCCTATATCTCCGCCGCCCTGCTGGAAGGCGCCCGCGACGGTCGCACGGTGGCCGAACTGATGCACGTCGGCACCACCCTGCTGAGCCGCGAACAGGTCATGGAAGGCGTCCCGGAAATGATCCCGGAGATCCAGATCGAAGCCACGTTCCCCGACGGCACCAAGTTGGTGACCGTGCATCAACCGATTGCCTGAGGAGACCACGATGATTCCCGGTGAATACCACATCCAGGATGGCGAGATCGAACTCAACGCCGGCCGCCGCACCCTGCCCCTGCAGGTGGCCAACAGCGGAGACCGACCGATCCAGGTCGGCTCGCACTATCACTTCTTCGAAGCCAACGACGCGCTGATCTTTGATCGCCCCAGCGCGCGCGGCATGCGCCTGAACATCGCCGCCGGTACCGCCGTGCGTTTCGAGCCGGGCCAAAGCCGCGAGGTGGAACTGGTCGAGTTGGCCGGCCTACGCCGCGTGTACGGCTTTGCCGGCCGCGTCATGGGCAACCTCTGACGCTGCGTTTTTCCACCTTCCGGAAGGATCGAGCTTATGAAAATCTCCCGCCAAGCCTACGCCGACATGTTCGGCCCCACCGTCGGCGACAAGGTGCGTCTGGCCGATACCGACCTGTGGATCGAAGTCGAGAAGGACTTCACCACGTACGGTGAAGAAGTGAAATTCGGCGGCGGCAAGGTGATCCGCGACGGCATGGGCCAGGGCCAGCTGTGCGCCGCCGAGGTGGTCGACACGCTGATTACCAACGCGCTGATCCTCGACCACTGGGGCATCGTCAAAGCCGACATAGGCCTCAAGGACGGGCGCATCCATGCCATCGGCAAGGCCGGCAACCCGGACATCCAGCCCGACGTGACCATCGCCATCGGCGCCGCCACCGAGATCATTGCCGGCGAAGGCATGATCCTCACCGCTGGCGGCATCGACACGCACATCCACTTCATCTGCCCGCAGCAGATCGAAGAAGCGCTGATGAGCGGCACCACCACCATGATTGGCGGCGGCACCGGGCCGGCCACCGGTACCTACGCCACTACGGTGACGCCCGGCCCATGGCACATAGCGATGATGCTCAAGGCCGCCGACTCGTTTCCGATGAACATCGGCTTCACCGGCAAGGGCAACGCCTCGCTGCCCGGCCCGCTGATCGAGCAGGTCGAGGCCGGCGCCATCGGCCTGAAGCTGCACGAAGACTGGGGCACCACGCCGGCGGCCATCGACAACTGCCTGAGCATCGCCGACCAGTACGACATCCAGGTGGCCATTCATACCGACACGCTGAACGAGTCCGGCTTCGTCGAAACCACCCTCGGCGCGTTCAAGGGCCGCACCATCCACACCTATCACACCGAAGGTGCCGGCGGCGGCCATGCACCAGACATCATCAAAGCCTGCGGTTTCCCGAACGTGCTGCCCAGCTCCACCAACCCGACCCGGCCATTCACCAAAAACACCATCGACGAGCACCTGGACATGCTGATGGTCTGCCATCACCTTGATCCGAGCATTGCCGAGGACGTGGCGTTTGCCGAAAGCCGCATTCGCCGGGAAACCATTGCCGCCGAGGACATTCTCCACGACCTGGGCGCATTCTCGATGATCAGCTCGGACAGCCAGGCCATGGGCCGGGTCGGCGAGGTGATCACCCGCTGCTGGCAGACCGCCGACAAGATGAAGAAACAGCGCGGCCCGCTGCCGGAAGACCGCCCCGGCAACGACAACTTCCGCGCCAAGCGCTACATCGCCAAATACACCATCAACCCGGCGATCACTCACGGCATCAGCCATGAAGTGGGTTCGATCGAAGTGGGCAAGTTCGCCGACCTGGTGCTCTGGCGCCCGGCGTTCTTCGGCGTCAAGCCGACGCTGATTCTCAAGGGCGGCGCCATCGCCGCCAGCCTGATGGGCGATGCCAACGCCTCGATCCCCACGCCGCAACCGGTGCATTACCGACCGATGTTCGCCAGTTATGGCGCGATGCTGCACGCCACCAGCCTGACCTTTATCAGCCAGGCCGCGCTGGAGGCCGGGGTACCGGAACAGCTCGGCCTGAGGAAAAAGATCGCCGTGGTGAAGAACTGCCGCGACGTGCAGAAGACCGACCTGATCCACAACGGCTACCTGCCGCACATCGACGTCGATGCACAGACCTATCAGGTCAAGGCCGACGGCCAGTTGCTGTGGTGCGAACCCGCCGAAGTGCTGCCGATGGCGCAGCGCTACTTCCTGTTTTGATCGCCTTCACTTATTGAGCGGAACGCTTGCCCATGCTGGTCATACATCAACGTACCCCTGCCCGGCCCCAGTGGGATGCCGAATTGGAGCTGACCTACGAGGCGCGCAGCAAGAGTCGGCTGCGCTGCTTCAGCACCACCGGCGAAGACGTCGGCCTGTTTCTCGAACGCGGCCAACCGCCGCTGCACGACGGCGAATGCCTGCAGGCCGAGGACGGCCGCATCGTGCGCATCAAGGCGCGCGCCGAACAGTTGCTGCATGTCACCTGCGCCAATGCGTTCGAACTGACCCGCGCCGCTTATCATCTGGGCAACCGCCATGTGGCCTTGCAGATCGGCGACGGCTGGCTGCGCCTGCTCGACGACTACGTGCTCAAGGACATGCTGTTGCAACTCGGCGCCACGGTGCAGGCCGTCGAGGCGCCCTTCCAGCCCGAACATGGCGCCTATGGTGGCGGCCATCACCATTCCAGTGCCGGCGAAGCCGAGTTCAGCTACGCGCCAAAATTGCACCAGTTCGGCCAGCGTCCGTGAGCCAGGCCACGGCCGCTGCCTGCAACCCGGCCTGGGCCTTGTTGCGCCTGGCCAGCCCGCAGTTGCCCATCGGCGGCTACAGCTACTCCCAGGGCCTGGAAATGGCCGTAGAGAACGGCCTGGTGCACGACAGCGACAGCGCGCGGCGCTGGCTTAGCGATCAGTTGCTGCTCAACCTCGCGCGCTTCGACGCGCCGCTGCTGCTGGCCCACTGCGCGGCCGCCCGCCATGGCGATTGGAATGTCTTGCGTGCGCTGGCCGAGCAGCAGCGCGCCAGCCGCGAAACCCGCGAACTGCAGCAGGAAAACCGCCAGACCGGCTATTCCCTGCGGCAACTGCTGACCGGCCTGCCGGAACTGGACGCGCCCGCCCGCGCCTTCTTCGACAGCCTCGAGGCGCCCGGCCTGGCCCTCGGCTGGGCGCTGGCCGCCCGTGTCTGGGGCATCGCGCCGCAGGATGCGCTGGCCGCCTGGCTGTGGGGCTGGCTGGAAAACCAGTTGGCGGTGCTGATGAAAACTCTGCCGCTCGGCCAGCAGGCCGCGCAGCGCCTGACCAGTGAACTGCTGCCGGCGTTGCAGGACGCCCAACGCCTGGCCAGCGAACTTGAACCCGATCATTGGGGCAGCGCCGCCTTCGGCCTGTCCCTGGCGAGCATGGCGCACGAGCGCCAGTACAGCCGCTTATTCCGTTCCTGATAGGAAGACTTAGACCCATGAACAGCCAACCCTTACGCGTCGGCATCGGCGGCCCGGTCGGTTCCGGCAAGACCGCCCTGACCCTGGCGCTGTGCCTGGCACTGCGCGAGCGCTACAACCTCGCCGTGGTGACCAACGACATCTACACCCAGGAAGACGCGCAGTTCCTGGTCCGTAACGAAGCCCTGGCACCGGAACGCATCATCGGCGTGGAGACCGGCGGCTGCCCGCACACCGCCATCCGCGAAGACGCCTCGATCAACCTGGAAGCCGTCGAACAGCTCAACCGCCGTTTTCCGGGCCTCGATCTGATCCTGGTGGAGTCCGGCGGCGACAACCTGTCGGCCACCTTCAGCCCGGAGCTTTCCGACCTGACCATTTACGTAATCGATGTATCCGCCGGCGACAAGCTGCCGCGCAAGGGCGGGCCAGGCATCTGCAAGTCCGACCTGCTGGTGATCAACAAGATCGATCTGGCGCCGATGGTCGGGGCCTCGTTGGAGGTGATGGACCGCGATGCTCGCACGATGCGCGGCGAGCGGCCGTTCGTGTTCAGCAACCAGAAGGTCGGCCAGGGCCTGGACGAGATCATCGCCTTTATCGAAACCCAGGGCATGCTCAAGGCCGGCTGAGTTCAGCGCCCACAGCACTCCCCCTGCCTACTCCCTGTACCCAAGGAAATCCGCCATGTCCTTCTCTAAGCTTTTCGGCGTCGCCGCCCTGCTGCTCAGCCCGACCCTGGCCTTTGCCCACGCCGGCCATGACCATTCCGGTCTGCTGGCCGGCATCGCCCACCCGGTGTTCGGCCTCGATCACCTGCTGGCCATGCTCGCCGTCGGCCTGTGGGCCGCGCAACAGCAAGGCCGGGCCCGCTGGGCGCTGCCGCTGACGTTCGTCGTCACCATGCTGGTGGGCGGCCTACTCGGCTTCGCCGGCCTGCAACTGCCGCTGATGGAAACCGGCATTGCCGGTTCGGTGCTGGCGCTGGGCCTGCTGGTGGCGCTGGCAGTACGTCCTTCGCTGGCGATAGCCACCGGCCTGACCGCGCTGTTTGCGTTGTCCCATGGCGTGGCCCACGGACTGGAACTGCCCGAGCTGGCCAATCCCTGGGGTTATGCGGCCGGCTTCGTTGCTGCGACCGCCGCCCTGCATGGCCTCGGTTACGCCCTGGTGCGCCACCTGCCCCAGGCCGCCGCTCCGCTGGTGCGCCTGGCCGGCGGCGCTGCGGCAGTGACTGGTGTCTGGCTGCTGAGTGCCTGAAACAAGAGGGCCCGTGGCGGTTAAGCCACGGGCCCTTCTCTGACGCAACCCGCCTTTGAGCGATTAGTCCTTGAGATGCAGGAAGTCCCGCGCCCAGGCCCGGTACTGGTCAGCGTCGGAATACTTGGCCACCAGTGCCTTTGGGCCGAGGTCACCCGTGGCAATCTGGCGCTGTTCGCGCAGGCAGTCGTAGGTCGCCTTGAGTGCGGCGTAGTAGGCGGTGTGACCGTCCACCACGATGCGCACGCCGAGGCTTGCCAAGCGGGCGCTGTCGCGCAGCTTGGGGTTACCGTAGGTGATGAGCATCAGCGGGCCGTCGATGTGCGGAGCAATCTGTTCCAGGTGCTCGAAATCCTCGATGCCGACCAGGCAAACACCATCGACTCCGGTCGCCTGGTAGGCCTGGGCGCGGGCGATGGTTTCTTCCAGGCCGCTGCCGGCATTGGTGCGCGCCAGGATGCTGAAGGTCGGATCGATGCGTGCTTCCAGTGCCGCGCGCAGCTTGCCTACGGCTTCGTCGATGCCGATCAGGTCGACGGCCTTGCCGCCAAAACGGGCCGGCAGGATCGTATCTTCGATGGTCAGCGCGGCGATGCCGCAATGCTCCAGTTCGGTCACGGTGCGCATCACATTGAGCGCATTGCCGTAGCCGTGGTCGGCATCGGCGATTACCGGCAGGGTAGCGACCCGGCCAATGCGGGTGGCCTGCTCGACGAACTCGGTCAGGGTGATCAGCGCGATATCCGGGGCGCCCAGCACCTCGAGGGAGGCCACTGAGCCACCCAGGATGCCGGCCTCGAATCCGAGGTCGCCGGCCATGCGGGCGGACATGGGATCAAACACGGACGCGCAGTGATAACAGGCGTCCGACTTCAACAGGGCGCGAAAGGCCTCACGCAGACGTGTGGGTGAAACTCTATGCATGTTTATTCTTCTCGTGATAAAGCAGACAAGGCTGCGGATACAAGCCAACTCGTCCTTGAGAAAAAAGGCATTGCATACAGGTCTTTGAGGCATGCAAACAGCTTGCCGACACATTTACAGCGCAAGTCGCGCCTCGCAGCGCGGCCGGCGCCTCGTCTGCACCATTAAACACCACGACCATGACTGTTTGATCAAAAGCGCACCATAACGGAGCGCCCGGCCTCGTCACCTAAGCCAAAATAGCGTCGCGCCGACGGAATGTTGTCATGCAACGCCATTGGCTGAATACCGCGTGCCAGACGGGTCCCCCTTGCGCAACGCCACATTGAGGTTGTCGACTACCACCGCCCAGTCGGCGTCATCGAGAATTTCCTCGCGCAGGAAAGCCGCCTGGGCCGGTGTCCAGAACGGCGCATCGGCGAGCAGGACATCTTCGGGCAAGGGCGAATGCTGCTCGATGAACCGGCGAATCGAGTCGTTATCGTTGGGCAGGCCCAGCTGTTCGAACAGGCTGTGGAAAGGATGCACCGACAGTTCCATGAGTACCTCCAGCGACACAGTAACGGGTCACTGGAGTATCGTTGGCAAACCGTCAAATCGCATCCCAAGCAGGCAACGCTCTAAACGGGTTGTAGGCGTCACGCGTCCGTCCCGCGTACTCCTATCGGCTGCTGCGCCGCCTCACCATTGGCCGGCCGTTCCCACTCCGGCGGCGCCCAGAGGTGCTTGAGCCGCAACCACAACGGCCCTGGCCGAGCCAGGTCGCGCACCAGATCGACCCACTCATGCAGGTTTAGCCACAGCGGGTTGAAGCCCTTCGGCTGACGCGGGATGCCATATTCCGGCGCCTCGCGCTCCTCGACGAAGGTGCCGAACAGGCGGTCGAAAACAATCAGCACGCCGCCGTAATTACGGTCGATGTACTGCGGATTGCGACCATGATGGGCCCGGTGATGCGAAGGCGTATTGAACAGCCATTCGATGGGTTTTGGCAGCCGGCCTACCGCCTGGGTGTGGATGAAATACTGGTAGGCCAGGTCGACCGACAGCATGAACAGCACCCACTCTGGAGCAAAGCCCAGCACCACCAACGGCAGATAGAACAGCCAGTTGCCGGAGAATCCATAGAACAGGCTCTGGCGCGAAGACGTGGTGATGTTCATCTGCTCGGAGCTGTGATGCACCACATGGGCGGCCCAGAACCAGCGGATGCGATGGCTGGCGCGGTGGAACACGTAGTAGCAGAGCTCAACGCCAAGAAACAGCAGCCCGAACATCAGCGGCGTCATCTCCAGCCGCCAGGGTGTCAGGCCGTATACCCCGTGGTAGACCGGCAACACCAGCGCCGCCACGAGAACGGCGTCGACCACCAGATACAGGCTGCCCAGGCCGATGCTGGCCAGGGAGTCCTTCAACCGATAGACGCCACGGTTGCGCATCGCCAACCACTCCACCGCCAGGGTGGCGACGAACAGAGGCGTGAGGATCAGCAGCACATCGCGACGCAGATCTACTGTCGCCCACAGACTGGAAAGCATTTCCATGGTATTCCTCCGGTCAGTCCTGCCATCGATGATGGCCTCGGCCCACTGGCCAGGCTTGACCGACCCGGCTAACTTTTTGACCAAACACGCCATCCGGTACGCCATGCGAATCGCTGCCAGTTATGCTCCGCTGCTTTATGAATTCCTGACCCGCCAGGAGCTGGATGCCGAGGCCCTGCTCGGCCCGTTGACAGTCAACGACACCGGCCTGCTGCCCATGCAGCTCTGGCAACAGCTATTGCAGCGTGCCGATGCGGCCCTGGGCATACCGGCATTGGGGCTACGCATTGCCGAAGGCATCAGCCCGCGTCACTTCGGTGTGGTCGGTTACGCTGCACTGGCCTGCACCACCTTGGGTGAGGCCCTGCAACGGCTGGAGCGCTATCACGCGCTGGTCTACGACGTGAACCCCGTGCAGCTGCGCCACGAAGACGACCGACTGGTGGTGGAATGGGGCATCGCCCATGGCCGCCCCGGCCAACTGGTGGACGAAACCGGGCTCGCGGCGCTGGTGCAACTGGCGCGCAACATGACCGAAAAACAAATAGCGGTGCTAGGGCTCGACTTTGTCAATCCGGCGCCTGCCGACGTGGCACCCTACGAGGACTTCTTCGGTGGCCCAGTGCGCTTCGCGCAATCCAGCACGCGTCTGGTGCTGCCCTTGGCGTACCTGCAGTTGCCCCTGCGCCAAGCCGACCCCGCCCTGCTGGCGCTGCTGGATGACCAGGCCGAGCGCTTCCTGCTGCAGCGGCGCAGCACACTGGTGGAACAGTGCCAGCAGCTGCTGATTCCGCTCCTGCGCAGCGGTGAGGCGAGCCTGGTGCAACTGGCCGAGCGCCTGCATCGCTCGCCGCGCAGCCTGCAGCGGCACCTCGCCAGCGAAGGGCTGAGTTTCCACACGTTGCTGGAGGAAACCCGCCGCCAGCTGGCCACGGGTTACCTGCGCGATCCGCACCTGCCGCTCGGGGGAATCGCCGCGCTGCTCGGCTATTCCGAACAAAGCGCCTTCAGCCGCGCCTTCCGTCAGTGGCAGGGCGTCAGCCCGAAAACCTGGCGCCGCCAACAGCTGCGCTGAACCAATACCAAGCGGCAGCGATCAGCGGAACGGCGGCTCGTCGAAGCTGCGCAGCTTGCGCGAGTGCAGCGAATCGAGCTGGCCGCGCAACAGGTCCAGCGCGGCGATGCCGATGCGCAGGTGCTGGTTCACCGCGCGCTCGTAGAAGGCGTTGGCGGCGCCGGGCAGCTTGATCTCGCTGTGCAGCGGCTTGTCCGACACGCACAACAAGGTGCCGTAGGGCACCCGCAAGCGATAGCCCTGGGCGGCGATGGTGCCGCTTTCCATGTCCACCGCCACGGCGCGGGCCAGGTTGATCAGCGGGCGTTCCTGCGCCCAGCGCAGCTCCCAGTTACGGTCGTCGTAAGTCAGTACCGTACCGGTACGCAGGCGCTTTTTCAGTGCCTCACCCTTCTCGCCGGTGATTTCTGCCGCGGCTTCCTGCAAGGCCTGCTGCACTTCGGCCAAGGCCGGCAGGGGAATGTTCGGCGGCAGCACGCGATCGAGAATCCCGTCGCGGCGCATGTAGGCGTGCGCGAGTACGTAGTCGCCAATAGTCTGCGACTGACGTAACCCGCCGCAGTGGCCGATCATCAGCCAGCAATGCGGGCGCAACACGGCCAGGTGATCGGTGATGTTCTTGGCGTTGGACGGGCCGACGCCAATGTTGACCAGCGTCACACCATGGCCGTCGTTGGCGATCAGGTGATAAGCCGGCATCTGGTAACGGTGCCAGATCACCCCCTCGAGGATCGCCTGCATCTCGCCTTCCTGCATGCCGTGCTCGAGCACCACGTTGCCCGGCAGCACCATGCGCACGAAGCGCGTGTCGGCCAGCAATTGATCGATGCCGTGACGGATGAACTGGTCGACGTAGCGGTGATAGTTGGTCAGCAGAATCCACGGCTGCACATGGCGCCAGTCGCTGCCGGTGTAGTGCTGGATGCGCTTGAGGGAGAAATCCACACGCGCCGCGTCGAACAGCGCCAGCGGCATGGGATCGAGGTTTTCCCACTCATACAAGCCATCCGCCACGCCATCGGACGCGGCCGACAGGTCCGTGCTGGGGAACACCCGCGCCAGCGCGGCGGCGGTCACGCCCGAGCCGGCCAGCTCATCGCCCTGCTCCACCACATAGGGATAGGGAATGTTCTGCTCGCTGACGCCGACCTCGACCACCACGCTGAACTCGCTCATCAACGGCCGCAACTGATCGAGCAGGTACTCGCGAAAGGCCTGGGGATGAGTGACGGTCACGCTGTAAGTGCCCGGCACTTGCACCTTGGCATACGCCCGCGTGCTGGTCGGCACTTCATCGCCCTGACACTGATAGGTCAGGCGCAGCGCCGGATAACGAAACAGCGCCCGCTCCTCGGCGGTGGGCAGGGTACGTTCCTTGAGATAACGCTTGAGCGCCTGGCTCAGCGCCGAAGTGGCGCGCTGGTGCAGTTCGGCAAGACGATTGACCGCCTCTTCAGGCGTGGCGGTAACGATGAAGTGTGCGGAGTCGGTATTCACAACAGTGGCTTCCTGGCAGTTCGCATGCGCGTATCTTGCCTGCTTTGGGTGGCGAAGGCATGACAGGGAAATAAGATGGCATAACGGTCAACGGAGAATAGGCGAGTAAACGTCCGGCTCAGGAGTCGAACCGTTCGGTTAAGCCCAGCGTGCAGGAATTCCTGAGGGATTAGCTGCACGCTTTGGCGGATAGCCTCACGTGACAGCTTTTTAAGGACTATTTGGTCTCCGCCACGGTCCTGGGAGACGGCCATCGTTCCTCCAATATCAAACCCATCAGCTACCTCAAGGCCAATGCCGCCGAGGTGCTAAAGCAGCTTGCCGAGGACGGACGGTTCATCTCCGCTGGCGCGGGGATCGCATGACGCGGCTGTTACGCCAAAGAAGCAGCGCCGGTTCATCCCCGTTGGTACGGGGAACACTTGCCCTGGCTGTCTTTGGCGCTGATGCCCAGCGGTTCATCCTCGCTGGAGCGGGAACACAGCCAGTGCCTGTTGCAGTCCTTGCAGCACCGGTTGATCCCCCTGGCACGAGCAACACTTGTGGGGCCGAATTTACTTCGGCAGCGGCGCCGGTTCATCCCCCGGCGTGGGGAACACATGCCTGCGGTCGACGCGACGAGGCCGACGTACGGTTCATCCCCGCTTGCGCGGGGCCCTACCGAGGGCGAGCCCGCTCCCGGAACGGCATGCACGGCATGGCGCAGCCAGCCTAAAGTTCATCAAGTTGCTGCCGGCACGCAGGCGTAAATGGGATGAAAAAGCTGGCAGGCCACGCCAGCAATCTATTGTTAATTGCAACGTGGCCTACAATGCCACGCACGTGCCAGGAGATAGGTAACATGTCTGAAACCATCGATCACACCACCCTGTCCCGACTGGCGGAAGCTGGAACCATCCAGGGTGCGCATATCGTCGGCCAGCCCGGCGGCTGGACGCTGCTGGTGCGCTATGGAACGCACGAGCGCCCTCTGGCCGCGCAGCGCAGCCGCAACATTCGGCTGTTTCGCAAGTTCGAGACGCTGGTGACCTATCTGCAGGGGATGGGTATTGCCCGCTTCGAGGTGGATGCATCGGGCTATGCGCCGGACGTCACGCGCCGGCCCGACCGTTCCGAAGCGCTGAAACGGACCCACAAAGCAGCCGCCTATGCCGAGTGGTTCCGCCAGCAGGTGCAAGCCAGCATTGATGACCCGCGACCGAGTTTGAGCGATGACGAGGTGCGCGCCCATTTCAGCGCCCGCCGCGCCGCCTTGCGTAACAATGCATGACCCGGCTGGTCTGGCGACCGCTGCGCTGGCTGACCGCGAGGCGGTCATGGATTACATCGCGCAGGACAACCCGACTGCTGCCGCCGCTCTGGATGCCGAATTTGAAGCCAGCGCCGAGATCGCTAGGCAACGGCCCACGCTTTACAAACCGGGCCGTGTGCCGGGCACCCGCGAAATCGTGGTACGGCCAAACTATGTGCTGGTCTACCGCATTGAGGACGACGGCGACACGGTGGCCGTGCTGCGCGTGTTGCATGCGGCCCGGCAGTGGCCATAAGCGCAGCTCACGCCCGAATCGAAAGCCCACCCGCCGGCATCGGCATCGGCATCGGCATCGGCATCGGCTCATTCAGTGTTTGCACCGCCGCACCAACCTGTTCCACGTGCTCGTCGATTTCCGCGAAGCGCTTCTGATCCTCGCGGTCGCGCTTGCGTTCGGCAGCCTTGGCGGCGGTGACCAGAGCCTTGAGTTCGCTCAGCGCCTTGGCGAGCTGCTCGGCGTCGGCGCGGCGCTGGGCGTCCTGCTGGCTGCCAGAGGCAGGAGTGAAGGCCAGGGTGGGTTGCGGATCGAAAACCTGCGGTTTGTCTTGCGCTTCGATCTGCCCGTTCGATTTGACCTTAAGGCTGGCCAGTTCGCTCTTGGCTTGCGCCGCAAGAGCCTCTGCGGCCTGCTGTTCGGGCTCCGATTGCGCCTCGCTCTTGTCGGATTGCGAGCCGCCGTCGGCCGGCACGCCGGTCTGGCCGGTTTTGGCGGACACACCCGTTTCGGTGTACAAAAAGCCCTCCGCCCCCGAGGCGGCCGAACCGCCACCGCCGCCCTCCTTGAGCACACCGGCGGCCGAGGCGAGTGTTCCGGCCAGTTGCTTGAGTTCCCGCAGCAGCGCTTTGGAGCCGCCGAACAGGAGGATCAGTTGCTTAAGCATCTTGATGCGCTCGCGGATCTGCGCGACCTGTTCGCGGGCGCTGTTCTTGCGGGCTTCGTCGAAGCGCGCGGACAGCGAATCGCCAAACGCGCGCGCCTCCTCGCCGGCTTTCTTCAGAATGGCGCCGAGGCTCTGCTGCGTAGTCTTCGCCTCGACAGGCGCAGCGGTCAACGGAGTACCACGCGACGCCACCTCACGCTCGGCTTCATCGAGGCGTCGGGCATCAGGCAGCTTCGGCAAAACAGGGGTGGAATCGAGGCGGACGATCATGGTTGCACTCCTTGCGATGTCCAACCGGTTATCGGCCGCCTCGGCGGGAAATTTACAGGCGGGCCTATTCCGCGTGCGGCGCACTCCGCTTCACCAACGTGTCCACATCCACACCACGTGGCAAGGTGCCGTACACCCGCCCATGCCCTTCCAGCCGGCTGGCGATAAAGGCGTCGGACACCGTCGCGTTGCCAGCTTGCAGCAGCAGTGTGGCTTGCAGGGCCACAGCGGTGTCCTCGGTGAGTTGGCGGGCGCGGAACTGGATATCGGCAGTGTCCATGAAACCGGCCTTGAGGCGCTCGATATGGGCCTTGAGGCGCGCGTCGCCATGGCCGTCGCCGAGTTCGTGGAACAGCGCATCGAGCACGCCGGGCTCCTTGGACAGGGCGCGCAGCACATCCAGGCACTGCACGTTACCGGAGCCTTCCCAGATGGAGTTGACCGGCGCCTCGCGGTACAGGCGCGGCAGGATGGTTTCTTCGACGTAGCCGGCGCCGCCCAGGCATTCACTGGCTTCGTAGGTCATTTCCGGGGCGCGCTTGCAGATCCAGTATTTGCCGATGGCGGTGACCAGGCGAGCGAACCTGGCTTCCTGCACGTCCTGGGGACGGTCCAGCGCGCGACCCATGCGCATCGTCAGGGCCAGCGCGGCTTCGCTTTCCAGGGCGAGGTCGGCAAGCACGTTCTGCATCAGCGGCTGGTCGATCAGCAGCTTGCCACCGACCTTGCGGTGCGCGCAGTGGTGCGTGGCCTGGGTCAGCGCCTGGCGCATCAACGCGCTGGAGCCGACCATGCAGTCGAAGCGGGTCATGGCGACCATTTCGATGATGGTGGGTACGCCGCGACCTTCCTCGCCGAGCATCCAGGCCAAGGCACCGCGATACTCGACTTCGCTCGAGGCGTTGGCCCAGTTGCCGAGCTTGTTCTTCAAGCGCTGGATGTAGAACTGATTGCGCGTGCCGTCCGGGCGGTGGCGTGGCAGCAGGAAGCAACTGAGGCCCTTGTCGGTCTGCGCCAGCGTGAGGAAGGCATCGCACATGGGCGCCGAGCAGAACCACTTGTGGCCGACCAGCTCATACGCCTGCCCCGGCCCGGAAGCGCCAATCGGATAAGCGCGGGTGGTGTTCGCGCGCACGTCGGTGCCGCCCTGCTTCTCGGTCATGGCCATGCCGATGGTCACCCCCGCCTTTTGCTCCATGGGCACGTTGCGCGGGTCGTAGGTGGTGGCGAGGATTTTCGGCAACCACTGCTCGGCAATATTCGGCTGTATTTTCAGCGCCGGCACGCTGGCGAAGGTCATGGTCAGCGGGCAGCCACTGGCCGCTTCGGCCTGGCTGTGCAGGTAGGTCAGACCGGCACGTACCACATGAGCGCCGTCGCGGGGTTCGGTCCAGGGCAGCGACGGCAGGCCATGCTCAATGGCGGTTCGCATCAGTTGGTGGTACGCCGGGTGGAAATCCACCTGATCGATGCGGTGGCCGTAGCGGTCGTGGGTGCGCAGCTCCGGCTTGTGCTCGTTGGCCAGAAAGCCCGCCGCCATCAACGGGCCGCCGGCCAAGGCGCCATAGGCATCCAGCCGCGTCTCGCCCCAACTGCCGTGGTAACGGCGAATCCACTCCTGCAAGGGCAGGTCGAGACGGTAGAGGCTGGCGCCGTCCAGCGGCGGCACCTGGTTGAACACCTCATGGGTTTCGGCATAGTGATGCGGATTCATCGCGAGCTCCTGTGGCAAGGCAATCAGCAATGCGCCTGAGTGAAGCATGGCTGATCGGCAGATCGGGAGCGGGAAAGCGGACAAAAGCGAGGGCAGATGGGACGGGAAGCCCCGTAGCCCAGGCCCTCTAATTCACGGATCGTCTAAGCGAGACGGCCGTGGCGTAGAGCCTGCCACGGCGAAAAATGCTAAGCTCGCGCGCCATGAACAGACATAACTCCCGCCCTGTCGTCCTCTGTCTTTCCGGCCACGATCCCAGTGGTGGTGCCGGCTTGCAGGCGGACATCGAAGCCCTGATTGCCCAGGGTTGCCACGCTGCACCGACCGTCACCGCGCTGACCGTGCAGGATACCGTCGACGTTATTGATTTCCGCGTGCTCGACCGCGACTGGGTGCTTGCCCAGGCCCATGCGGTGATCGCCGACCTGCCGGTTGCGGCCGTCAAGCTGGGCATGCTCGGCTCGGTGGACATGGTCGAAACCGTGCTGGAAATCATGCAAAAACTACCCGGTGTGCCATTGGTCTGCGACCCGGTGCTGCGCGCCGGCGGCGGCGGTGCGCTGGGCAAGGATGAAGTCGGCTACGCCATGCGCGAACGCCTGTTCCCGGTCGCCACCATTGCCACGCCAAACCTGCCGGAAGCCCAGATCCTCGCCGAACTGCCCAACGGCACGGCCGACGAGTGCGCCGAAAAATTGTTGCCCTACGTTCACAACCTGCTGATCACCGGTGGCCACGGTGATGAAGAAGAAGTCGTCAACCGCCTGTATTGCCGCGACGGCAGCCAGCACAGTTTCAGCTGCGCGCGCTTGCCGGGCAGCTATCACGGCTCCGGTTGCACGCTGGCCAGTGCCCTGTCAGGCCGCCTGGCGCTGGGTGAAAACATGGTCAGCGCGGTAAAAACCGCCCTGGATTACACCTGGCGCTGCCTGCGCGACGCCGAAGCTCCCGGCCGTGGCCAGTACATTCCCCGTCGCCTGCCGCTGGATGCCCTGTAATGGAGGGGCGCACCATGATGACCCGCGGTCTCTACGCCATTACCGACAGCACGCTGCTCGCCGATGGACGCCTGCTGCCCTACGTCGAAGCCGCGCTGGAAGGCGGCGCCAGGTTATTGCAGTACCGCGAGAAATCACGCGACCAGGCGCGCCGCTTCGATGAAGCCTGCGCCTTGCTGGAACTGTGCCGTCGCTACGACGCCGAGCTGATTATCAACGATGACCTGCCGCTGGCCGAACGCCTGGGCGTCGGCCTGCACCTGGGCCAGGAAGACGGTTCGCTGAGCGAGGCCCGCGCCCGCCTCGGTGTCGGCTTGCACTTGGGCTCCAGCTGCCATGCCAGCCTTGAGCTGGCGGAACAGGCGCTTGCAGCTGGCGCCAGCCATATCGCCTTCGGCCGCTTTTTCAGCTCGAAGACCAAACCCGGCGAGGTCACAGCCACCTCCGAGTTGCTGCAGCAGGCACGAGAGCGTTTCGACACGCCAATCGTGGCCATCGGCGGCATTACCCTGGATACCGCGCCGCGGCTGATCGAACACGGCGCCGACTGGCTGGCAGTGATTAATGCCTTGTTCAGCGCCGATTCGGCCACTGAAGTCGAACGCCGCGCCCGTGCGTTTTCCGCTTTGTTTGCGACCCCCTGATCCTGAGCGGGCGGACGATGGTGTCCGCCCGTCCTTTACGAGGCCCCTCATGTCCCGTTCCGAAATTCTCTTCAGCAATGCCCAGAAACACATCCCCGGCGGCGTCAACTCGCCGGTGCGCGCCTTCAAGAGCGTCGGTGGCGCGCCGCTGTTCATCAAACACGCCGAAGGCGCCTATGTGATCGACGAGGACGACAAGCGCTACGTCGACTACGTCGGCTCATGGGGCCCGATGATTCTCGGCCACGGCCATCCGGATGTGCTCGATGCGGTACGCCGCCAGCTCGAACACGGCCTGTCCTTCGGCGCGCCGACCGCCATGGAAACCGAGATGGCCGAGCTGGTCTGCTCCATCGTGCCGTCCATGGACATGGTGCGCATGGTCAGCTCCGGCACCGAAGCGACCATGAGCGCCATCCGCCTGGCCCGTGGCTATACCGGACGCGACACCATCATTAAGTTCGAAGGCTGCTACCACGGCCACTCCGACAGCCTGCTGGTGAAAGCCGGCTCCGGCGCGCTGACCTTCGGCGTGCCCAGCTCCCCCGGCGTGCCGGCGGCCTTTGCTCAGCACACACTGACCCTGCCCTACAACGACATCGAAGCCGTGCGCGAAACCCTGGCAGAGGTCGGCAAGGACATCGCCTGTATCATCGTCGAGCCGGTGGCCGGCAACATGAACTGCGTGCCGCCGGTGCCGGGCTTCCTCGAAGGCCTGCGCGAACTGTGCAGCGAACATGGCGTGGTGCTGATCTTCGACGAAGTGATGACGGGCTTTCGCGTCGCCCTCGGTGGCGCCCAGGCGCATTTCGGCGTGACGCCGGACCTGTCCACCTTTGGCAAGATCGTCGGCGGCGGCATGCCGGTCGGCGCATTCGGCGGCAAGCGCGAAATCATGGAGTGCATTTCGCCGCTCGGCCCGGTTTACCAGGCCGGCACCCTGTCCGGTAACCCGCTGGCCATGGCCGCCGGGCTGACCACCCTTAAGCTGATCAGCCGCCCCGGCTTCCACGCCGAATTGACCGATTACACCAGCCGCATGCTGCAGGGGCTGCAGGACCGCGCCGATGCCGCCAGCATCCCGTTCGTGACCACCCAGGCGGGCGGCATGTTCGGCCTGTACTTCAGTGGCGCCGACGCGATCCAGACCTTTGGTGACGTAATGGCCTGCGATGTGGAACGTTTCAACCGCTTCTTCCATCTGATGCTCGATGGCGGCGTGTACCTGGCGCCTAGCGCCTACGAGGCGGGCTTCACGTCTATCGTGCATGGCGAAGCGGAGTTGAAAATCACGCTGGATGCTGCAGAAAAGGCTTTTGCGCAGTTGAAGTAAAAACGATCGCCACCGAGGTGCCCTGCCTGCGCCCGCAAGCAGAGCACCCTGGGTGACTCACTTCTCAGGGATGGAAGAAATTGCGTCTGGTCATGGCTTTTTTGCAGTACGTGTCCAGGCATGGGGCAAAAGGCTTTGTCACCCGTTGTCCGCTTATCCATAATGTGCCGGTCGTCGGAACCCGCCCTGATCCTTGAGGCGCCTTGATTGCAATGATTCGCACCCGTTCCATCCTGAGCCTGTGTTGCCTGCTGTTCTCGCTGCAGGTATTTGCCAGCGGCAATTCATTGCTGATTCCGGCGAATGGACGCTGCGTGCTGAATGTCCTGGCGGAAGACCTCAGCGAAGCCCTGAACACCTGCCAGGCATTGGCCGTGGCAGGTGACGATCAGGCGCAATTCGAGCTGGGCGAATATTTCTACACGGGCGAATACACCCAGCAAGACCTGCAACAGGCCTTGCACTGGTACGAGCAGGCCTCCCTGGCGGGGCACGCTGAAGCGCAACGCCGGCTGGGCACCATGTTCTTCAAGGGCGAAGGCGTGCCGGCCAGTAATATCCAGGCGTTTATCGTGCTGAAGATGTCTGCGGTGAACGGCTCGGAAGAGGCGCTGGACGGCGCGGACCTGGTCGCCGAACAGATGACCAAAGAAGAACTGGCAGTCGCCACGCAGATACTCGGGCACATCTTCCGCAATTACCTGCTGGAACTGCAGACGCTCGACGGCGACTCGCCGTTCGCGCCTTTGCCTTGAATCCCGCTAGCCGCTAGCTGTCGATGGGCAGCGCTGCGCTCAACGCCATCTTTACCTTCACAAGCGCTTCGGCCCGAGAGCTTCGGTGCGAGGTGCTCATTCGACCCGAGGTCGATCCTTCCACAGGCTACGTGTCAAACGCAGGCGTTCACTGTGGGAACGGCATTACCCCGCCGCGAAGGCGGAGCAGGCAATCATCAGGAGGGGGACGCAAGCTTGGCGCTTACTTGTCCGTCATGGGCATGGGAAACGGCATGACATTGCTGGTGCCCTTGGCTTCGCTGATCTTCGGCGTGCCGATGCGCTCGACCTCATCGATGCGCACGATGGCATGCATGGGTACGAAGCTGCGCACCACGCCGTCAAACTGGGCCTTGAGTTTTTCTTCGCTGGGATCGACGACCACCTGCGTGCGCTCGCCGAAGACGAATTCCTCGATTTCCAGGAACCCCCAGAGCTCACTCTGGAAAATCTGCTTGGCGTACATTTCGTACACCTGACCCTGGTTGAGAAAGATCACCTTGAAGATGGGTGTGTCGTGTTTGCTCATGGCGATGCGGCTACTAAAAGGCTGTTAAGGCGGGCGCGGAGAATAACACAGGCAGCCTTCGGCCGGCGGCACGCCTGCTATGCGCAACCCGCCACTCGCCCACAAACCTACCCCCTGCGCCGGCACTCCCCTATAATCCGCAGTCCTTTTCGAACACCCCGACGCGCAGACACTCATGGCCAAGAAGCTTTATATCGAAACCCACGGTTGCCAGATGAACGAGTACGACAGCTCGCGCATGGTTGACCTACTGGGCGAACACCAGGCCCTGGAAATCACGAGCAAGGCTGAAGACGCCGACGTGATCCTGCTCAACACCTGCTCGATTCGCGAAAAAGCCCAGGACAAAGTGTTCTCACAACTGGGCCGCTGGCGCGAACTGAAACTGGAAAACCCCGACCTGGTGATTGGCGTGGGCGGCTGCGTGGCCAGCCAGGAAGGTGCGGCGATCCGCGATCGCGCCCCCTATGTCGACGTGGTGTTCGGCCCGCAAACGCTGCACCGCCTGCCGGAAATGATCGACGCCGCCCGCACCACCAAGACCGCCCAGGTGGATGTCTCCTTCCCGGAAATCGAGAAGTTCGACCGTCTGCCCGAGCCGCGCGTCGATGGCCCCAGCGCCTTCGTCTCCGTGATGGAAGGTTGCAGCAAGTACTGCACCTTCTGCGTGGTTCCTTACACCCGTGGCGAGGAAGTCAGCCGTCCGGTGGCAGACGTCCTGGCGGAAATCATTCACCTGGCTGAAAACGGTGTGAAGGAAGTCACCCTGCTCGGCCAGAACGTCAACGGTTACCGGGGCACCAACCCGGACGGCAGCCCGTGCGACTTCGCCGACCTGCTGTACTTGGTCGCCGCCCTCGATGGCATCGAACGCATCCGCTACACCACCAGCCACCCGCTGGAATTCTCCGACGCGCTGATCCAGGCCCACGCCGAGATTCCCGAGCTGGTGAAATTCGTCCACCTGCCCGTGCAGTCCGGTGCCGACCGCGTGCTGGCGGCGATGAAGCGCAACCACACTGCACTGGAATACAAGTCGCGCATTCGCCGGCTGCGTGCGGCGGTGCCGGATATTTGCATCAGCTCGGACTTCATCGTCGGCTTCCCCGGCGAAACGGAGAAAGACTTTGAGCAGACCATGAAACTCATCGAGGATGTGGGCTTCGACTTCTCCTACTCGTTCATCTACAGCTCGCGCCCCGGCACCCCGGCCGCCGAGATGGTGGATGAAACCCCCGAGGCGGTGAAAAAGCAGCGTCTGTCGATTCTGCAAACCCGCATCAGCCAGCAAGGCTTCGAGATCAGCCGGCGCATGGTCGGCAGCACCCAGCGCATTCTGGTCAGCGATTATTCGAAAAAAGACCCGGGCATGTTGCAGGGGCGCACCGAGAACAACCGCATCGTCAACTTCCGCTGCGACAACCCGCGCCTGATCGGTCATTTCGTCGAGGTGTACATCGACGACGCCCTGCCGCACTCGCTGCGTGGCACGTTGATCGGCTAGCAGCTATGCAGGGCGGCGGCGCTCGGGCAACCAGGCGCCGAAAACCTGTCGGGCAGCCGCCAGCGGAACCTCCACCCGCATGGTGACTGCCCGGCTAACGCCGCCCGCCGCAACGGATGAGGCCACCCTACAAGGCCTGCTCCCATCGATTCCTGGACGGTGGCAGGCGATACCCAGCAACAGACGGGGCCGCCCACCTACCGACGGGGTTAACCGCGCTTCGCTTACCGCGCCGCGCAGCGGTCTACACACCATTCGCCTAAAAGCTGCCCGCCACATGCTTCCCGCATCTTGCTGGCAGCGCTATTCTTCAATCTCCACTCTGTAACTGGTTACTAACGAAGCCCTTGAACGCCCCCACAGATTTGCACCGTTTCACCCTCGAGCCCTTTGAAGCGCGCCGCTTCGCCAATCTCTGCGGTCAATTCGATGAGCACCTGCGCATGATCGAACAGCGCCTGGCCATCGAAATTCGCAACCGTGGCAATCAATTCGAACTGATCGGCGACACGCAACAGGCCCACAACGCGGAAAACCTCCTGCGTCGTCTGTACCGGGAAACCAAAAGCACCGAGCTGTCGCCCGAAACCGTGCACCTGTACCTGCAGGAATCCGCCATGGAAGCCCTGGAACAGGGGAAGGCCGACAGCCGTCTGGCCCTGCGCACCAAGAAGGGCCTGATTCGCCCGCGCGGCGCCAACCAGCAGCGTTACGTCCAGGCGATCCTCGACAACGACATCAACTTCGGCATTGGCCCGGCCGGTACCGGCAAGACCTACCTGGCGGTCGCCGCCGCGGTTGACGCACTGGAGCGCGAACAGGTACGGCGCATCCTGCTGGTGCGCCCGGCCGTGGAAGCCGGCGAAAAGCTCGGTTTCCTGCCCGGCGACCTGGCGCAGAAAATCGACCCCTACCTGCGCCCGCTGTATGACGCCCTGTACGAGATGCTCGGCTTCGAGCACGTGGCGCGGCTGATCGAAAAACAGGTCATCGAAATCGCACCGCTGGCCTACATGCGCGGGCGTACCCTGAACAACAGCTTCATCATTCTCGACGAGAGCCAGAACACCACGCTGGAACAAATGAAAATGTTCCTCACACGCATCGGCTTCGGCTCCACCGCGGTGATCACCGGCGACATCACCCAGGTCGACTTGCCACGCGGCACCAAATCCGGCCTGGCCCATGTCATCAAGGTACTGGAAGACGTTCCCGGCATCAGCTTCACCCACTTCCAGCCCAAGGACGTCGTACGCCATCCGCTGGTGCAGCGCATCGTCGAAGCCTACGAGCGCTTCGAGGATCAGCAGGCCATCTCGCGCACTCCCCGCTCGGCGGACAACGACCCCGGAGCGCGAGCCGACGATCATGCTTGAGCTTGACCTGCAACTGGCCACCACCGGCAGCCACCCCAGCGAAGACGACTTTCGCCGCTGGTGCGAACTGGCTCTGCGCCAGCGCACCGCGGACTCCGAACTGACGATTCGCCTGGTGGACGAGCCGGAAGGCCGTGAGCTGAACCACAGGTGGCGGCACAAGGATTACGCCACCAATGTGCTGTCTTTTCCAGCCGACATTCCCGAAGGTTTGCTGGATATTCCACTGCTTGGCGACCTGGTGATCTGCGTGCCGGTGGTCGAGCGTGAAGCGACCGAACAGGGCAAAGCCCTGCAGGCCCATTGGGCCCATCTGGTCATCCATGGCTGCCTGCATCTGCTTGGCTACGATCATCTCGAGGATGACGAAGCCGAAGAGATGGAAGCCCTGGAACGAGAACTGCTTGGCGAGCTGGGGCATCCCGACCCCTACGCCGGCGATGAATGACTGAGCAAGGAAATATGAGCGAAGATCGAGAGAGCAACGGGCACAAGTCCTGGCTGGGAAAAATCACCCAGGCTTTTGCCCACGAGCCGAGAAACCGTGCGGAACTACTGGAAGTTTTGCACGACGCCCACGACAACAAGCTGCTGGACAGCGAGGCGCTGTCTATCGTCGAGGGCGCCATCCAGGTCGCCGACCTGCAGGTGCGCGACATCATGGTGCCGCGCTCCCAGGTAATCAGCATCCGCGCGGATCACACCCCCCGTGACTATCTGCCGACCATCATCGAGGCGGCGCACTCCCGCTACCCGGTGGTTGGCGAGTCCCTCGACGACGTTCAGGGCATTCTGCTGGCCAAGGACCTGCTGCCGATGGTGCTGCACGGTGATACGCAGCCGCCTATTCAGCTCAAGGACTTGCTGCGCCCGGCCACTTTCGTGCCCGAGTCCAAGCGCCTCAACGTGCTGCTGCGCGAGTTCCGCAGCACCCACAATCACATGGCCGTGGTGATTGATGAATATGGCGGCATGGCCGGCATCGTCACCATCGAGGATGTGCTCGAGCAGATCGTCGGGGATATCGAAGATGAGCACGATATTGAGGAAGACAGCTACATCAAACCGCTGCCCAGCGGCGATTTCATCGTCAAGGCGCTCACCCCGATCGACAGCTTCAACGAGTTCTTCGACAGTGAGTTCTCCGACGAGGAGTTCGATACCGTCGGCGGTCTGGTGATGCACGCATTCGGCCATCTGCCCAAACGCAACGAAGTCACTACTATCGGCGGTTACCGCTTCCGGGTGCTGAACGCCAACAGCCGGCGCATCCACCTGCTGCGCCTGACCGCGATGCAAGCCTGACGTCGAGGCTCTGCTGCTGCGGGTGCGGCACACGCCACACCCGCAGCACATGTCGCCCTGTCTGCGACTTGCCGTCCACGGCCCCTGCCGTTAGCCTGCGGCGATTGCATTTTCCATAAGGAATCACGCTTGCGCTGGATCATCCAACCCGGCTGGCCGGGCCATCTGCTGGCCCTGGGCGCTGGCGCACTGACGCCCCTGGCCTTCTCGCCCTTTGATATCTGGCCGCTGTTGCTGCTGTCCATTGCCCTTTTCTACTTGGGCTTGCGCCAGCTGAGCGGTCGGGCGGCCTTCGCGCGCGGCTGGTTCTACGGCTTCGGCCTGTTCGCCAGTGGCACCAGCTGGGTGTATGTCAGCATCCACGATTACGGCGCCGCGTCAGTGCCCTTGGCGGTTTTCCTGACCCTGGCCTTCGTCGCGGGACTGGGCCTGCTGTTCGCCCTCACGGCCTGGCTCTGGACACGCTGGTTGCGTCGCGAGCAGGCGCCGCTGAGCGACGCCCTGGTCTTCGCCGCGCTGTGGTTGGCGCAGGAAGCGTTTCGTGGTTGGTTCCTGACGGGTTTCCCCTGGCTGTACGCCGGCTACAGCCAACTCTACGGCCCGCTGGCTGGGCTGGCTCCGCTGGGAGGAGTCTGGCTGCCCTCGTTTATCCTGGCGCTCACCGCTGCACTGCTGATCAACCTGCCGCGCCTGGGTGTACGCAAACCGCTGCTGGTAGGCGGCCTGGTCCTGCTGATCGCCCCCTGGCTGCTCGGCCTGGCCTTGCAGCAGCATGCCTGGACGACCTCGTCTGGCGCACCGCTACGGGTCGCTGCGCTGCAGGGCAACGTGCCGCAACAACTCAAGTGGGAGCGCGAACAGCTCCGGGCGCAACTGGACCTGTATCGCGGCATGACCCAGGCGACAGCCGATGTCGACTTGATCGTCTGGCCGGAGACCGCCGTGCCAGTCCTACGAAAATATGCCTTGGCCTATCTTCAAACGATGAGCGCCCATGCCGCCCAGCGCGGTGCGGCCTTGATCACCGGCCTGCCCATCCGCCAGCTCAACCAGCACGGCGAGCCGCGCTACTACAACGGCCTGACGGTACTGGGCGACGGCGCTGGCACCTACCTCAAGCAGAAACTGGTGCCGTTCGGCGAATACGTGCCGCTGCAGGATCTGTTGCGCGGGCTGATCGCCTTCTTCGACCTGCCAATGTCCGATTTTGCCCGCGGTCCGTCTGGCCAACCGCTGCTGCAGGCCAAGGGTTACACGCTGGCGCCGTATATCTGCTACGAAGTGGTCTACCCGGAATTCGCTGCCAGCCTCGCGGCACAGAGCGACATTCTGCTAACGGTCAGCAACGACACCTGGTTCGGCAGTTCGATCGGCCCATTGCAGCACCTGCAGATGGCGCAGATGCGTGCGCTGGAAGCCGGTCGCTGGATGATCCGCGCCACCAATAACGGGGTCACCGCCTTGATCGACCCGTTCGGGCGAATCAGCGTGCAGATTCCGCAGTTTGAACAAGCCACGCTGTATGGCGAAGTCGTACCCATGCAGGGACTCACGCCTTATCTGCGCTGGCGCGGCTGGCCGATGGCAGCCCTGACACTGGTCTTGCTGGGCTGGGCGCTGTACCGGCGGCGCTCCGCTGGCGTTTAGTGCTGCGAGCCTGCGGCACGAAACAATTGCGAGCCGCAGCATGAGCAACGGATCAGGCTGCGATTCGCCACCCAGGTGGATACCACCCCACACAGCGCGCAGCGCAGCTGGGGATGACGCACGAATCTACGCTTGAGGCTGCGCCGCTGCAGCCAGCGCGCGCCGCCCACCGCTGCCGATGAGCGACGGATCAGCTCCATTTCCTCCGCAGCGGCATGCCAACCCCGCAGCCATTGCAGGTCCTGCGCCAGGTAGGCGCGGATCATTTCCAGCTCAGGGTCACTCAATCCCTGCAATTCCAGCAGCTCGGTTTCTGCGGGGCACTCGGACGAGTCGCCCGCCTTCTCCAACACCCGGCCCAAGCGTTGCAGCAAACGACCATAAAGCCCGCTTTCATCCTCGACCTTGCGCTGCTCGATCATTCGATTTACCTCATGTCCTGTCTGCCCTGCTATCGAAAGCTTAGCGTTGACATTTGCCCTGAATTTTCGCCGCGACCAATGGCGCCGACATTAGTTCGCCCAGCGTTCTCAGCGGGCAGCCGATCAATCTGGCGTGGCAGTGTGCAACGCCTCAAACGCCTCGCCAGTCAAGCAAACGAACGCCGCGCGGCCAACAGAGTTTCCCTATGCCGAGGGGGGTCATGTATGCTAGCGGGCTTCCGTAAGTCCCCCTTTCCTAGCGCCAGAAGCCATGCACGAACAGTATCAGCCCCGCGAAATCGAAGCCGCCGCGCAGTCCCACTGGGACGCGCAGAAATCCTTTGAAGTGAGTGAACAGCCCGGCAAGGACACGTTCTATTGCCTGTCGATGTTCCCCTACCCCAGCGGCAAGCTGCACATGGGGCACGTGCGCAACTACACCATCGGCGACGTGATCGCTCGCTACCAGCGTATGCAGGGCAAGAACGTGCTGCAGCCCATGGGCTGGGACGCGTTCGGCATGCCTGCGGAAAACGCCGCCATTCAGAACCAGGTCGCGCCCGCCAAGTGGACCTATTCCAACATGGCCTACATGAAGGCGCAGTTCCAGCGCCTGGGCCTGGCCATCGACTGGTCCCGCGAGATCACCACCTGCAGGCCGGATTACTACCGCTGGGAGCAGTGGCTATTCACCCGTCTGTACAAGAAGGGTGTGATCTACCGCAAGAACGGCACCGTAAACTGGGACCCGGTGGACCAGACCGTACTGGCCAACGAGCAGGTCATTGACGGTCGCGGCTGGCGCTCCGACGCGCTGGTGGAAAAGCGCGAAATCCCCATGTACTACTTCAAGATCACCGCCTACGCCGATGAGCTGCTGGAGAGCCTCGACGAACTGCCGGGCTGGCCCGAGCAGGTCAAGACCATGCAGCGCAACTGGATCGGCAAGTCGCGTGGCATGGAAATCAGCTTCCCCTATTACCAGGCCTCCATTGGCAGCGAAGGCGCACTCAAGGTTTACACCACACGTCCCGACACGCTGATGGGTGCCACGTACGTGGCCGTGGCCGCCGAGCATCCGCTGGCCACCCTGGCCGCCCAGGGCAACCCTGAGCTGCAGGCGTTCATCGACGAGTGCAAGCGCGGTGGCGTCGCCGAAGCCGACATCGCCACCCAGGAAAAGAAAGGCATCGCCACTGCCCTGCGCGTGCAGCACCCGCTGACTGGCGAACTGCTGCCGGTGTGGGTCGCCAACTACGTGCTGATGACCTACGGCGAAGGCGCGGTCATGGCCGTACCGGCCCACGACGAGCGCGACTTCGAATTTGCCACCAAGTACCAACTGCCGATCAAGGCCGTGATCCGCACCAGCGCCGGCGACGAAACGCCCGCGCCGTGGCAGGACGCCTACGGCGAGCACGGCGAACTGATCAATTCCGGCGACTTCGACGGCCTCGACTTCGTCGGCGCCTTTGACGCCATCGAAGCCGTGCTGCAGACGAAAGGTCTCGGCCAGGCCCGCACCCAGTTCCGCCTGCGCGACTGGGGTATCAGCCGTCAGCGTTACTGGGGTTGCCCGATCCCGATTATCCATTGCCCGAGCTGTGGCGATGTGCCCGTGCCGGAAGACCAACTGCCGGTGGTGTTGCCCGAAGACGTAGTCCCGGACGGCGCCGGCAGCCCGCTGGCCAAGATGCCGGAATTCTATGAGTGCAGCTGCCCACAGTGCGGCGCCGCGGCCAAGCGTGAAACCGACACCATGGACACCTTCGTCGAATCGTCCTGGTATTACGCCCGCTACGCCTCGCCACAGTATGACCAGGGCCTGGTCGACCCGGTCGCGGCCAACCACTGGCTACCGGTGGATCAGTACATTGGCGGTATCGAGCATGCCATCCTGCACCTGCTGTATGCGCGCTTCTTCCACAAACTGATGCGTGACGAAGGCTTGGTGACCTCCAACGAACCGTTCAAGAACCTGCTGACCCAGGGCATGGTGGTGGCCGATACCTACTACCGCCTACAGCCCAATGGCAGCCGTCAGTGGTTCAACCCGGCCGAAGTGAACATTGAGCGTGACGCGAAGGCCAAGATCATTGGCGCCACCCTCAAGGCCGACGGCTTGCCGGTGATCATCGGCGGCACCGAGAAGATGTCCAAGTCGAAGAACAACGGTGTCGACCCGCAAGCGATGATCGACCAGTACGGCGCCGATACCTGCCGGCTGTTCATGATGTTCGCCTCGCCGCCAGAGCTCAGCCTGGAGTGGTCGGACACCGGTGTCGAAGGTGCCAGCCGCTTCCTGCGTCGCGTCTGGCGCCTGGCCCACAGCCATGTCAGCAGCGGCCTGCCGGGCAGCGTGGATGTAGCCAACCTGAACGACGAGCAGAAAGCCGTGCGCCGCGCCATCCACCTGGCGATCAAGCAGGCCAGCATCGATGTCGGCTTGCACCACAAGTTCAACACCGCCATTGCTCAGGTGATGACGCTGATGAACGTGCTGGAAAGGGCCGCGACCACCGGCGAACAGGACCGCGCCCTGTTGCAGGAAGGCCTGGAAACCGTGGCCTTGCTGCTCGCGCCGATCACCCCGCACATCTGCCACGAACTCTGGCGGCAGCTGGGCAAGCAAGGGGCGATCATCGACGCCCAGTGGCCAACGGTCGACGAAAGCGCCCTGATGCAGGACAACCTGACCTTGGTGGTGCAGGTAAACGGCAAGCTGCGCGGGCAGATTGACGTACCGGCCAGCGCCAGCCGTGAAGAGGTCGAAGCCACAGCACGTGCCAACGAGAACGTTGTGCGCTTCACTGAAGGCCTGACGATTCGCAAAGTGATCGTGGTGCCGGGCAAGCTGGTCAATATCGTCGCCAACTAACGATTCGCGCCCGGCGCGTGCGCCGGGCCGATGGACAGGAGATCGCCGAGATGCTGCACCGCAACCTGATGATCATCGCCCTGGCGCTGCTGCTCGGCGCCTGCGGCTTTCAACTGCGCGGTAGCGGCACGCAAACCTTTGCACTCACGGAGATCGACCTGCAGGCCCGCGATGCCTTTGGCGAAACCGCCCGGCAACTGGAAGACCTGCTCACCGACAGTGGCGTGCGCGTACATGCCGGAGCGCCTTACCAACTGGTGCTGCTCGACGAACAGCAATCGCAGCGCACTGCCAGCTTCACCAGCGCAGCGCGCAGCGCCGAATACGAACTTAACACCTCGCTGGCTTATCAAATCCGCACCCAGCAGTTACCTTTGCTGGAAAACCGGCTGGAAGCGCAGAAGATCTACGCCGTCGATCAAAACAATCTGGTGGGTTCGGAACAGGAGCGTGAGCAACTGACCCAAGAAATGCGCCGCGACCTGGTCCAGCAACTGGCCCGCCGCCTGCAACCGCTGACACCGGCTCAACTGGATCGCCTACGGCGCGACGCCGAAGCCAAAGCCGCAGCCGCAGCCGCAGCCGAAGCAGAAGCCCAAACCCCACCAGGAAGCACCGACTCCCTGCCCGCGCCTACCGAGCCCTGAGGAACAGGTGCCCGACAGCGCCAGATCATGAAACTCAACCCCGCCCAACTCGCCAAACACCTGCAAGGCAATCTCGCCCCGGTTTACGCCATCAGCGGCGATGAGCCGTTGCTGTGCCAGGAGGCCAGCGATGCGATCCGCGCCGCCGCCCGCCAGCAGGGGTTCGACGAACGTCAGGTGTTTAGCGTTGACGCCAGCTTTGACTGGGGGCAGCTCTACGAAGCCGGCGCCAGCCTGTCGCTGTTCGCACAGAAACGCCTGATCGAGCTGCGCATTCCCAACGGCAAGCCGGGCGACAAAGGCTCCGCTGCCCTGCTCGACTATCTGGCGCGCCCCGCCGAAGACACTGTGCTGCTGATCGATTTGCCCAAGCTGGACGCCAGTACCCAGCGTACCAAATGGGCCAAGGCGCTGATCGAAGGCACCGCCGTGCAGTTCATCCAGATCTGGCCGGTGGATATCCAGCAATTGCCCAACTGGGTGCGCCAACGCCTGGCCCAAGCCGGCCTGTCGGCGAGCCCCGAAGCCCTGGAAATGATCTGCGCCCGCGTGGAAGGCAACCTGCTGGCGGCCGCCCAGGAAATCGAAAAACTCAAGCTGCTTGCCGAGGGCAACCAGATCAGCGCCGAGACGGTGCAGGCCGCAGTGGCGGACAGCGCACGCTTCGATGTATTCGGCCTGATCGATGCGGCTCTCAATGGCGACGCCGCCCACGCCCTGCGCATGCTGGAAGGCCTGCGTGGCGAAGGCGTGGAGACCCCGGTGATTCTCTGGGCACTGGCCCGCGAACTGCGCCAACTGGCCAACCTGGCCCAGCAGTACGAGCAGGGCATTCCTCTGGATCGCGCCTTCAGTCAGTGTCGTCCACCCGTTTGGGACAAGCGCCGACCGCTGCTCAGCAAGGCCCTGCAACGCCACTCCGCCGAACGCTGGGGTCTGCTGCTGCTCGATGCCCAACGCATCGACGCACAAATCAAAGGCCAGGCTGCCGGCAGCCCCTGGAGTGGCCTGGCTGGCCTGGCCTTGGCCATCGCCGGCAAGCCTCTACCGCTGCCCCGCGAGACCTGACACCACCACACGCCACCGAATCAACCTAGGCTGGACATTTTCTGAGCAAGTAACGATGATGCGCGTGCCTGGCAATCCCCAGGCCCATCAGAGGAAACCCCCTATGGCAAAACCCGGCAAAACCCGCCCCAACAAGGCCAAGAGCCTGATCGCCCAACCCCTGTTCCGCTGCCGCCAGGAACGACCCAAGAAAGGCAAAGGCAGCTACCGCCGCGAAGCCTCCCAGCAAAACTGGGGGGCTTCCGTCGTTCTGGCCGCCTAAAACTGCGATCCCGTGATAATGTCAGGCACTGTTTAGCCACAGACCGAGATCGTTTCGCATGCCGTTCATCCCGGCCTCAGGCCGCCTCAAGCAATTTCTGTTCGCGCTCACGGCCATTTTCGTGCTCACCGCCTGTATCGAGAATTCTCCCCAGGCTGAATCCATGGCGAGCGAGCAGCACCTCTACCCGGACGCCACACAAGATCCATCCTTCGCCGACTGGCTGGCCAGCTTCCGCCGAGAGGCTCTTCTGGCCGGGATCAGCGCGGCCACTTTCGATCAGGCCTTTGCCGGCGTCACACCGGACCCCAGCATCATCCAGGCGGATCAAGGCCAGCCAGAGTTCACCCGTCCCGTCTGGGAATACCTGGACAATGCCCTGGCGTCCCAGCGCGTCATTCGCGGGCGCATCCTGCTGCGCCGGCACCTCAGCACGCTGGGCCGCATTGAGCACCGCTACGGCGTGCCCCCCGAAATCCTGGTCGCGATCTGGGGGCTGGAAAGCAATTTTGGCCAGACCCAGGGCAATAAATCCGTCATCCGCTCCCTGGCCACCCTCGCCCACCAGGGACGGCGCCCCGGCTTTGCCCATGACCAACTGCTGGCTGCGCTTAAAATTCTGCAGAACGGTGATGTCCTCCCCGATCGCATGATTGGCTCCTGGGCCGGAGCAATGGGGCAGACCCAGTTCATCCCCACCACCTATCACGTCCATGCCGTGGATTTCGACGGCGACGGGCGGCGCGACATTTGGGATTCCTCAGCCGATGCCTTGGCGTCCAGCGCCCACTACTTGAAAAGCTCCGGCTGGCGGACTGGCATTCCCTGGGGATTCGAGGTGAAACTGCCGAAGCCGTTTGATTATGCCCAGGCCGATCTGCACCTCCAGAAGCCCCTCAGCGAGTGGCGCCGCTTGGGCATTCGCACCCAATCCACCTCCGCCGCGCCCGATGAGCAGGCCTCGTTGCTGCTGCCCGCCGGCCATGATGGCCCAGCGTTTCTGGTGTTCCGTAATTTTCGCGCAATTCTCAAATACAACAATTCGACATCCTATGCCCTGGCCATCGGCCTGCTGTCCGAGCGCTTGCAAGGCCGCGGGCTGATTGCCGCCGACTGGCCGCGTAACGATCCGCCCCTCAGCCGCAGCGAGCGCATCGCGCTACAGGAACGCCTGGCAACGCAGGGCTACGATCCGGGCAGCGCGGACGGCATCATCGGCTCCAATACCCGCCAGGCGATCCGTGCGTTCCAGCAAAGCCGTGGCCTGCCCGCCGACGGTTATGCCAGCCAAAAGCTTTTGGAGCATCTGCTCAAGCCTGACACGCCCCGGACGCGTTAATACGCACGCCAGGCACCCTGGGCTGACGATAGGTACAACGGGGCGCAATAGGCTGCATGCGGAGGTTTCCCCATGAAACTCAGCCGTCTTGCCGCGTTATCGCTTAACCGTCCGCTAGGGGAAGTGTTCTGGCTTTATGGGGCACTGCCCAGCAACCTGTTCTGGGCCGGCCTCCTCTTCATCTATCAGCGCGGCGCCTCGCTCGGCACTCTGGCCCTGCTGTTCGCCACGCTGATGCTCTACACCGCCTGGATTCTTATGCAGGTCTGGTTGTGCGCCGATAACGTGAAAAATCCGGTGTTCGGCGTCATGGCCCGCTTTCTGACCGCCGCCTGGGCGATCAACACCCTGCTGCTCAGCGCGTCACTGTGGTTGCAGCGGCTGGCATAGCCCCGCCCAAATAGGGAAGCTGCACGGGCGTAGGGCGGTCTCGCCCTTGCTGGAAAGTGAATCCGACGTTCCGGGCAGCCCGCCGCGATGTGACGCTGCGCTGGAGGGTGCTCGTTCAGCTCCGGATACACGCTCGCGTTCCTGCAACAAGCGACGCCGTCGTACTAGACGGGCCGATATCGTCTTCTCTGCAACCATAAAAAAACCCGGCCTTTAGGGCCGGGTTTTTGCTCAGCGCTCAGGCTCAGCCGATCTTGTTGCCGTGAGCCTGCTGGTCGGCGTGGTAAGAGGAACGTACCAGTGGACCGGAGGCGACGTTCTTGAAGCCCATCTTTGTGCCTTCCTCGGCGAACCAGGCGAACATGTCCGGGTGCACGAAGCGGCTCACCGGCAAGTGGTTGCGCGACGGCTGCAGGTACTGGCCGAGCGTCAGCATGTCGATATCGTGCTCGCGCATGCGGTGCATGACTTCGATGACTTCCTCATCGGTCTCGCCCAGACCCAGCATCAGACCGGACTTGGTCGGCACGCCGGGTACGCGCTTCTTGAAGTTTTCCAACAGATCCAGCGACCACTCGAAGTCCGAACCCGGACGCGAGGATTTGTACAGGCGCGGTACGGTTTCCAGGTTGTGATTGAACACATCCGGCGGCTGGGTCGCGGTGATTTCCAGGGCTATGTCCATGCGGCCACGGTAATCCGGCACCAGGGTTTCGAGCTGAATGCCGGGGCTGAGCAAGCGAATTTCGCGCAGGCAGTCGGCAAAATGCTGGGCGCCACCGTCGCGCAAATCGTCGCGGTCCACCGAGGTAATCACCACATACTTCAGGCGCATGTCGGCGATGGCGAGTGCGAGGTTCTTTGGCTCGTCGACATCCAGCGGCCTGGGCCGGCCGTGGCCGACATCGCAGAACGGGCAACGACGGGTACAGATGTCGCCCATGATCATGAAGGTGGCGGTACCGCTGGAAAAGCATTCGCCCAGGTTCGGGCAGGACGCTTCTTCACACACGCTGTGCAGCTTGTGCTTGCGCAGGGTCTGCTTGATCTGATCGACTTCCGGGGAAACCGGGATGCGCACGCGAATCCAGTCCGGCTTCTTCGGCAGTTCTTCGGTGGGAATGACTTTCACCGGGATCCGCGCGACCTTCTCGGCTCCGCGCAGCTTGACGCCGGCTTCCACTTTGGCCGGCTTACCGGTGTTTTCAACGGTGCTCATAATGATTCGATCCCGCCCGTCAGGGTCTTGTAATCCACATAGTCGAGGTGTGAGACGAGCTGAGTGCGCAGCCGGCCACTCACCTCGGCAAAATCGATGGGGCCAACCAGGTCGCGCAACTGCGTCATGGCCAGGCCGGCATAGCCGCAGGGGTTGATCCGCTGGAACGGCGCCAGGTCCATATCCAGGTTCAAGGCCAAGCCATGGAAAGAGCAGCCGCGACGGATGCGCAGACCGAGGGAAGCGATCTTAGCGCCATTGACGTAAACACCGGGGGCATCGGGCTTGGCCGCCGCCTCTACGCCATAGCTCGCGAGCAGATCGACCAGACTCTGCTCGATACGGCTGACCAGATCACGCACGCCCAGCTTGTGGCGCTTGACGTCGATCAGTAGATAAACCACCAGTTGGCCCGGGCCGTGATAGGTCACCTGGCCTCCACGATCCACCTGCACCACCGGAATATCGCCAGGAAACAGCACATGCTCGGCCTTACCGGCCTGGCCCTGGGTAAACACCGGCGGGTGTTGCAGCATCCAGATTTCATCGCCGTGCGTGGCATCCCGCTCGTTGGTAAAGCGCTGCATAGCCTGCCAGGCTGGCAAGTAGTCGACTAGGCCCAGTTCGCGCACGCCGAGAAGGTCCTGGGCCATCACAGCACCATGTGTACGCGGCCGGTCGCTCGCAGGTCGATGTGGATCGCTTGCAATTGTTCTTCACCGATCGCGGTGATCAGCACCTGGACGGTCATGAACCGGCCCTTGCTGCTGTCGCGCAGCGTCAGGGTGGTTTCGTCGAAATCCGGGCAGTGGCGCTGCATCACCTCAATGACCTGAGCGGCGAAGCCTTCGCCAGCGTCACCGATCACCTTGATGGGATAGCGCTCGCAGGGAAATTCAATTTTCGGAGCTTTGATATCGGAATCAGTCATGGACAGCTTCTATGGCGGACTTGTGATCCGCAAGGACAAAAGCCCGCGGATAAGCGGGCGTTTATCTCGGTGGATAATCAGTTAAACAAACCGTAGAAAAACAGTCGGATACTATCCCAGAGCTGACGGAAAATGCCACCCTCGGCAACGCTTTGCATGGCAATCAAATCGGCGCTATGCACCAGCTCTTCGCCATTGCGCACTTCAACCACGCCAATTACCTGGCCCTGTTCAATCGGCGCCACCAGCGTCGGATCCAGGCTCAGGCTTGCCTTTAGGTTCTTGCCCTGGCCACGCGGCACCGTAAGGGTCAGATCCTCGGCCAGGCCTGCCTTGACCTCACCTTGCTCGCCCTTCCAGATCTTCGCCTTCGCCAGCTCGTCGCCGCGCTTGTAGAAGGTCTCGGTTTCAAAGAAGCGGAAACCGTAGGTGAGCAATTTCTGGGTTTCGGCCGAGCGCGCTTCTTCGCTGCTGGTACCGAACACCACGGAAATCAGTCGCTGGCCATCACGCACCGCCGAGGCCACCAGGCAATAACCCGCTTCATCGGTATGTCCGGTTTTCAGGCCATCCACGGAGTTGTCGCGCCATAGCAGCAGGTTGCGGTTGGGCTGCTTGATGTTGTTCCAGAGGAATTCCTTCTGCGCGTAAACCGCGTAATGCGCCGGGTCCTGATAGATGATCGCCCGCGCCAGCTTGGCCATGTCATGGGCTGAAGAATAATGCTCCGGGTCCGGCAGGCCGGTGGCATTGCGAAAATGAGTATTTTGCAGGCCCAAACGCGTAGCGCTTTGGTTCATCATCTCGGCAAAGGATTCTTCACTGCCGGCGATGTGTTCGGCCAACGCCACACTGGCATCGTTGCCAGACTGGATGATCACGCCGTGCAACAGGTCATCCACCGTTACCTGGCTACCGACCTGAATGAACATGCGCGAGCCGCCGGTGCGCCAGGCCTTTTCGCTGACAGTCACCAGGTCTTGCTCGCGAATTTGCCCACGGTTGATTTCCAGCGTGGCAATGTAGGCCGTCATCAGCTTGGTCAGACTGGCCGGCGGCAGGCGCTCGTCGCCATTGTTGTCCACCAGCACCTTGCCGCTGGCCGCATCCATCAACACATATGATTTAGCCGCCAGCTGTGGTGGGGCTGGGATAGCCTGCTCGACGGCCAGTGCCGCCGGAGTGACAAAACTCAAGACGGAAACGAGCAAGCAAGGCGCAAAACTGAAGATTTTCATTCTTCTCCCTGACATTTTTAATAGGAACGCAGCCCAATGCTGGAGTGCCGCCCGTTGGGCGTGCTTCAGACCCTGTATGAACGGCTAAGTTCGCCGAAATGGGAATAATTGCCCGATCATATCAGCCCGAGCTTGTTTAATGCAGCTGGGCCAGCGGTACAATCCGGCACTGCGTAGCTGATTCGCGGGTACGGCCTAATCTGGCCGTACCAGGCGGGGCTGGCCGAGATTGGCCAGGCGCACACTGTCCTGCACTTGCTGGGCCTCGCTCTGGCTGCCAATCGGCCCAAGACGCACACGGTGCAGGATCTGGTTATTGTGCAACACGGAACTGAGAAAAACGGGAACTGAAACAGTTTCAGACAACTTGGCCTTGAGCAGCTCGGCCGCATCCGGATTGGCAAAGGCCCCTACCTGCAGATACAGCGCACCGCCCTGAACCGATTGCGGGTAAGTCGAGGCGATCTGCACGGGAAGCACGGCTGCCGCATGCTGCTGTGGCGGCGGCGTGTACTGCTCCATGGGCTGAGTGCTGATCCTGGAAGCCGGTGCTGCCGCAGCAGGCTGTGCCAGCACGCCGGGCACCGGTTGGCCGCGTGCAGCCCACCATTCATGGGGATCGATGCCTTCCACTCGCACGCGCGCCGTGCCGCTCTCGGCGAAGCCGAGCTTCTTGGCCGCGGCGAAGGACAAATCGATTATTCGGTCGGAGTAGAACGGCCCACGGTCGTTGACCCGCAGCGTCACTTGGCGACCGTTGTCCAGGTTGGTGACCTTGACGTAGCTGGGCAGCGGCAGGGTCTTGTGCGCGGCGGTCATGCCGTACAGATCATAGGATTCGCCGTTGGCCGTGTCCTGGCCATGGAACTTGGTGCCGTACCAGGAGGCGGTGCCGGTTTCTCGATAGTTTCGAGCATCGGGCATAGGGTAATAACTCTTGCCCAGGACCGTATAGGGGTTGGCTTTGAGGCGCCCGTAATGCGGCATCGGCGTGGCGTCGGGAATCTGCGAGACATCCACATCCCACCAGGGCGCGCCATCCTGGTGCGGACGGGAATAACTGCTCGGCCCGCTCAGCCCCGGCGTGCTTGCAACGGGTTTGGACACGGGCGGACTGGAGCAGCCGGCCATGATCAGCACGCCAGCCAACGCCAACAGCGGCACCCTCACCCTGACCATCATTTCATACCCCGTACGCGGCCGAGCTCGCCGGCCAGCTGATGCACGGCCATGGCGTACATGGTGCTGCGGTTATAGCGGGTGATCACCGTAAAATTGTGCAGCCCGAACCAGTATTCATCACCCGCCTCGCCCTCAAAACGGAAGGCGAGGACCGGTAAATCGTCTGCCAAAGCGGTCTGCGGTTGCCAACCCAGCGCACGCAGCTGAGCTACCGTGTGCTGCGGAACCAGGGTCGTATTGAGGCCTTCTTCGATGCGCTCGCCTTTGACCTGAGCGCGACTGACCACCGCCTCGCCGCTCACCCAGCCATGACGCTTGAAATAACTGGCCACGCTGCCGATCGCATCCACCGGGTTGTTCCAGATATCGATGCGGCCATCGCCGTCGAAGTCCACCGCGTAGGCACGGAAGCTGCCAGGCATGAATTGCGGCAACCCCATGGCCCCGGCGTAAGAGCCCTTGAGCTGCAGCGGATCAACCTGTTCTTCACGCGTCAACTGCAAGAACTCTCGCAGTTGCTGGCAGAAGAACGGTGCGCGCGGCGGGTAATCGAAGCACAGCGTGGACAAGGCATCGAGCACCCGGTAATTACCGGTGTTGCGGCCATAGAAGGTTTCCACGCCGATGATCGACACGATCACCGAAGCCGGCACGCCGTATTCCCGTTCGGCGCGGCTCAGTGCCGCCTCGTGTTCGCGCCAGAAATCCACACCCCGTGCAATACGCGCATCGGTGATGAAGATCGGTCGATATTCTTTCCAAGGCTTGACCCGCTCGGCGGGCCGGGAAATGGCATCGAGAATGGCCTGTTTGCGCTCGGCCTCCGCAAATAAGTCCCGAAGCTGCTCTTCAGCGAAGCCGTAGCTGCGGGTTAATTCATCGATCATTGCCTGTGCGTCAGGCGAATCGTGGTAGCTCGTGGCGCTGGCACCACTCGAGGCGGCCAGCAAGGCCGCAGCACAGGTTCCGATCAACCAGCCCTGCAGCGTCTGCAACGTGTTCTTCATTGTGGTGCGATCCATTTGCGATGGGTGTGAATGGCCATCAAAACTCCAAACCCTGACAACAGGGTCACCAATGAGGTACCACCGTAACTGATAAACGGCAGAGGTACGCCCACCACCGGCAGGAGACCGCTGACCATGCCGATGTTAACGAACACATATACAAAGAACGTGAGCGTCATGCTGCCAGCCAGGAGTTTGCCGAACAGCGTCTGCGCCTGCAGGGTAATCACCGTACCACGGGCAATCAGCAACAGATAAAGGAGCAGCAGCAGGCAAACACCTACCAGACCAAATTCTTCGCTAAGCACGGCAATAATAAAGTCGGTATGGCTTTCCGGCAAAAAGTCCAAGTGCGACTGGGTGCCCAGCAGCCAGCCCTTGCCGTACACACCGCCCGAACCGATTGCCGCCTTGGACTGGATGATGTTCCAGCCCGAGCCCAACGGATCGCTTTCCGGATCAAGAAAGGTCAGCACTCGCTGCTTCTGGTACTGGTGCATCACGAAGTACCACATGAACACGGCAATCGGCACCACCGCCGCCACCGCGCCGATAATCCAGCGCCAGCGTAATCCGGCAATGAACAATACAAAGGCACCTGAGGCAAGAATCAGCAATGACGTACCCAGATCAGGCTGACGCAGGATCAATACGAAGGGGATAACGATCAGCAGCAGACTGATGCTGGTGTGCTTGAGGCCCGGCGGTAAACTGCGGCTGGCCAGATACCAGGCAATGGTGGCCGGCATGATGATCTTCATGAACTCCGCCGGCTGGAAGCGAATTACTCCGGGGATATAGATCCAGCGGGTCGCTCCCATGGCGTTGTGGCCCATGACATCCACCACCACGAGTAGCCCCACGCCGACAACATATGCAAACGGCACCCAGCGGGCCATGAAGCGCGGCTCCAGCTGGGCAATCACCAGCATGGCCGCCAGGCCCAGGCCGAAGGAGCTGGCCTGCTTGATTAGCAGGTCGAGGTTCTTGCCACTGGCCGAATACAGCACGAACAGGCTGACGGCCGCCAGAACCAGCAACAGCAACAGCAGGATGCCATCGATATGCAGCCGCTGCAGCGGGGTGGCGCGACGGCGCAGGGCATCCTGATTGGACAGGGTACGGTCAAAATCATTGAACACGGCGAACCACCTCGGCGGGTTGCGGCGGAGCAAACTGAGGCTTGAGGCGACCGTCTTCACCCAGCAGCCAGGCATCCATCACCTGGCGCGCCACCGGACCGGCCACCCCAGAGCCCGACTCCCCGTTCTCGACCATTACCGCCACGGCGATCTGTGGATCGTCAGCCGGTGCGTAAGCGACAAACAGTGCGTGGTCGCGGTGCCGTTCATCAAGCTTTTCTCGGTCATATTTTTCGCCTTGTGCGATGGCCACCACCTGAACCGTACCGCTTTTGCCGGCGATCCGGTAAGGCGCCTCCAGGCCGACTCTGCGCGCAGTGCCACGGGCCCCATGGACCACCGCCTCCATGGCGCGACGTCCCTCATCCCAGAAGCGGGGGTCTTTCAACTCGATGTCCGGAAATGGATTGGGATCCACCGTAGGAACCCCTCCAATGCTTTTCGCCAGGTGCGGGCGAATCCACTTGCCCCGCGTGGCCATCAGCGACGTCGCCTGGGCCAATTGCAGTGGCGTGGCCTGCATATAGCCCTGACCGATGCCGAGAATGACGGTTTCACCCGGGAACCAGACCTGGCGATAGCGCGCCTGTTTCCATTCGCGCGACGGCATCAAGCCTGCGGTTTCTTCGAACATGTCCAGGGACACGCGCTTGCCGAAGCCGAAAGCCGACATATAACGATGTAACTCGTCGATGCCCATCTTGTGGGCCAACTCATAAAAATAGGTGTCATTGGAACGCGCAACCGCCAGCTCCAGACTGACCCAGCCATCCCCATACCGGTTCCAGTTACGGTAACGGTGACTGTGATTGGGCAACTGGAAATAACCGGGGTCGAATACCCTGGTGTCCGGCGTAACTGTGCCGCTGTCCAGCCCGGCGACCGCCACCATCGGCTTGATGGTCGAGCCCGGCGGATACAGACCACGTAACACACGGTTGTACAGCGGACGATCAATGGACTCGCTGAGCTCCGCGTATTTCTTAAAACTGATGCCGGTGACGAACAGGTTAGGGTCGAAACTGGGCTGACTGACGATGGCCAGCACCTCGCCGGTGGCCGGCTCCAGCGCCACCACGGCGCCGCGCCGCCCGGCCAGCGCTTCTTCAGCCGCCGCTTGCAGGTGAACATCCAGGCTCAGCACCAGATCCTTGCCCGGTTGCGGCGGGGTGCGTTTGAGCACTCGCAATACGCGACCCCGGGCATTGGTTTCGACTTCTTCGTAGCCGACCTGACCGTGTAACTGATCCTCGTAAAAACGCTCGATACCGGTTTTGCCAATATGGTGCGTGCCGCTGTAATTAACCGTGTCGAGGCGCTTGAGTTCCTGCTCGTTGATGCGCCCGACATAGCCGACCGAGTGGGCGAAGTGCTCCTGTTGGGGGTAATAACGAACCAGCTGCGCGGCGACTTCGACACCCGGCAAACGGAACTGATCGACCGCGATGCGGGCAATCTGTTCTTCGGACAGTTCGAACATGATCGGCACCGGCTCGAAAGGCCGCCGTCCCTGGCGCACGCGCTTCTCGAAGAGCTGGCGTTCTTCCTCGCCCAGCTGCAGCACCGCGACGATGCGGTCCAGCACATCTTCCCAGTCACCGGCCCGTTCGCGAGTGACGGTCAGGCTGAAGCTCGGTCGGTTATCGGCCAGCAAAATCCCATTGCGGTCATAAATCAGCCCGCGCGTTGGCGGCACGGGCTGCACATGGACACGGTTGTTTTCCGACAGGGTGGTGTGATGCTCGAACTGGATCACCTGCAGGTAAAACATCCGCGCAATCAGCAGCAGCGTCAGCAGCACGACGCAGGCCGCACCCACGAGCATGCGTCGCCGCACCAGGCGGGCGTTACGTTCGTGATCCTGCAGAGGGATAAAGTGCGGCATCGTTACGGCTGACTACTTGTGATAAGGATGCCCGTTGAGGACGGTCCAGGCGCGGTAGATCTGCTCGCCGAGCAGTATGCGCACCAGCGGATGCGGCAGGGTCAAGGGTGACAATGACCAGCGCTGCTCACTGCGCGCGCACACTTCTGGCGCCAGGCCTTCGGGCCCGCCAACCATCAGATTGACATTGCGCGCTTCGAGACGCCAGCGTTCCAGCTCAGCAGCCAATTGCTCGGTGCTCCACGGCTTGCCGTGCACCTCAAGGGTGACGATGCGTTCGCCCGGTTGCACCTTGGCCAGCATGGCCTCGCCTTCCTGACGGATCAGCCGCGCCACATCGGCATTCTTGCCGCGGGTGTGCAACGGAATCTCCACCAGGTCCAGCGGCAATTCGGGCGGCAGACGCTTGGCATACTCCTGCCAGCCGTCCTCCACCCAGCGCGGCATCCGCGAGCCGACCGCGATCAGTTTGATACGCACGGCGGCGACTTATTCCGCGTCGGTGCCGTGCTGGGCGCGGCTTTGTTCGGCGCCGCGCCACAGGCGCTCCAGGTCGTAAAATTCACGCGTGGCGGTCTGCATGGTGTGCACCACCACATCACCCAGGTCGAGCAGCACCCACTCGCCGCCTTCCATGCCTTCACAGCCGATCGGGCGCACACCTTGCTCCTTGACCTTCTCAAGGACGTTGTCGGCCAGCGACTTGACGTGACGGCTGGAAGAACCGCTGGCAATCACCATGAAATCGGTGACGCTGGTCTTGCCGCGCACATCGATAACGGTGACGTCCTGGGCCTTCATATCTTCCAGGGCGGCGACCGCCAGCTGGACCAGTTGTTCGTTTTGCATGAGGAAACTCTTCGCTTAAGGTTCAGTTCGACGCAGGGTACAACCCATGCGCGTGTATGTATGCCAGTACCGCATCGGGCACCAGAAAACGGATCGATCTGCCGCCGGCCAGCCGTTCACGCAACTGCGTGGCGGAGACTTCCAGCGGCGTTTGCCAGATAAACGAGATCTGCCCGCCCGGACCATTCAGTGTCAGCGGGTCACTGACACTGCGACCGGCCAGCAAGTTGCGCAGCTCATCGGGCGCCTCGCTGTCGGCATCCGGACGTTGCAGCACGAGGATATGGCAATGGTCGAGCAGCTCTTCCCAGCGATGCCAGCTGGGCAACCCGCAAAAGGCATCCCAGCCCAGCAGGAGAAACAGTTGATCGTGGGCCGCCAACTCCTGGCGCAGTGAAAGCAGCGTATCAACGGTATAGGACGGCTTGTCCCTTCGCAGTTCACGGTCATCCACCGTCAGCGGCGTGACGCCCTGCACGGCGCATTGCACCATGGCCAGCCGGTCTTCGGCGGACACCTGCGGCGTCCCCCGATGGGGCGGTCGCGCGCTGGGGATCAGCCGCACCTCATCGAGGTCGAGCAGCTCCGCAACCTCCAGCGCGCCGCGCAGGTGACCGATATGCACCGGATCAAAGGTGCCACCCAGAATACCGATGCGCCGTGTCATCAGCTGCGGGTATGCCCGTCGCCAAAGACCACGTATTTCTCGCTGGTCAGGCCGTCCAGGCCGACCGGGCCGCGCGCATGCAGTTTGTCGGTGGAAATGCCGATCTCCGCCCCCAGGCCGTACTCGAAGCCGTCGGCAAAGCGGGTCGAGGCATTGATCATCACCGAACTGGAATCCACCTCAGTGAGGAAGCGCCGTGCATCAGTGAAATTTTCGGTGATGATCGAATCGGTATGGTGCGAGCCGTAGTGGTTGATGTGTTCGATAGCCTGCTCCAGCGAATCGACGACGCGAATCGCCAGGATCGGCGCGTTGTATTCGGCGAACCAATCGTCCTCACCAGCCTCGCGCACATCGCGGCCCAACAGTGCACGGGTCCGCTCGCACCCGCGCAGCTCAACGCCCTTGGTCGCGTAGAGCGCAGCCAGCGGCGGCAACACCTGGGCCGCCACGTCGGCATGCACCAGCAGGGTTTCCATGGCGTTGCACGGCGCATAGCGCTGGGTCTTGGCGTTGTCGGCGACGCGAATGGCCTTGTCCAGGTCGGCGGCGACATCGATATACACGTGGCAGACACCGTCCAGATGCTTGATCACCGGCACCTTGGCATCACGACTGATGCGTTCGATCAGGCCCTTGCCGCCGCGCGGCACGATGACGTCGACGAACTCGGGCATGGTGATCAGCGCACCGACAGCGGCGCGGTCGGTGGTTTCCACCACCTGCACGCACGCCGCCGGCAGTCCGACCTCGGCCAAGCCCAGCTGAATGCAGCGGGCAATCGCCTGGTTGGAATGAATCGCCTCGGAGCCGCCACGCAAGATGGTGGCGTTGCCGGACTTCAGGCACAGGCTGGCGGCATCGATGGTCACGTTGGGCCGCGACTCGTAGACGATACCGATCACCCCCAACGGCACGCGCATCTTGCCGACCTGAATACCGGACGGCATATAGCGCATGTCGCGGATCGCACCGATCGGGTCGGGCAGCGCGGCAACCTGACGCAGGCCTTCGATCATTTCATTGATCCGCGCCGGCGTCAGCGCCAGGCGGTCGAGCATGGCATCGTCCAGGCCTGAAGCGCGGCCAGCGGCCAGATCCAGCTCGTTGGCGGCCAACAGCTCGGGACGGGCGTCATCAAGGGCTCGCGCGACGGCCAGCAGAGCGTTGTTCTTCTGCGCCGTAGTGGCGCGCGCAGTCACTCGCGAGGCCTCGCGCGCGGCGCGGCCCAGGCGGGTCATGTAGTCGAGCACGGAGTCGGTCATGGCTTAGGGTCTGGAAAAGTCGGGGAAAGCGGCAGATTATAGCCGTGCCGGCTTGTCAAGCACAGCGCGCCGTGCAGACGCCCGATCATCTGTGCACCAGGCGCTGATTGCCAACCAGCAGGAAGCAGCATTTCGCAATGTTTGTCACGCCCCTGCGGCCAGCTGTCATCTGACGCTGGTCAGCAAGTTGGTTATCATGCCGGCAGTTTTCGCCTGCGAGATAACCATGCCCCGCCTGCTGTTATGCCTGCTACTGCTGTTCACTCTGCCCGTCAGTGCGGGCCTGTTCGATGCCCCCCGCCCGCCGTCCGCCTTGTCGGGTGGTGTGCTGAACAATAGCCAGGATTTCCTGCCGGTGGACAAGGCCTTTCGGCTTGAGCTTATCGAGGCCGGCGATGACAGCCTGCACCTGCGTTTCATCAATGCCGATGACTATTATCTGTATCAGCATCGCTTCACGTTCAGCAGCGACCAGGCGGACGTGACGATTGGCAGCCCGCAAATGGCTGCCGGCATCGCCAAAACCGATGAGTTTTTCGGTGATGTGGAGGTGTACTACGGCGTGACGGACATTGTCCTGCCCGTGGAAAACCCGCAAAACCTGCCGTTCACCCTCAGTGTGGGTTACCAGGGCTGCGCGGACCTGGGCCTGTGCTACCCCCCGGAAACCCGCACGTTCAGCATCGGTGACGTCCCAGCGGGGGCGGCCGGCGAGACTCAAGGCTGGAACTGGCGCGAGCTGGCGCTGTTCTTCCTGGCCGGCCTGGGCCTGACGTTTACCCCCTGCGTATTGCCAATGCTGCCGATTCTCTCCGGCGTGGTGCTGCGCGGGCAGATCGGCGGCCTGCGCGGCCTCAGCCTGTCAGTGGCCTATGTGCTGCCGATGGCGGCCTGTTTCGCCCTGCTGGGCGCACTGATGGGCGTGTTTGGTGCCGGCCTGAACTTGCAGGCGCGCCTGCAATCACCATGGATTTTGGTGCCCTTTGCCGCCTTTTTTGCAGTGTTCGCTCTGGCCATGTTCGGCACCTTCGAGCTGCGCCTGCCCCGCGCGATCAGCGAGCCCCTGGATCGGCTAGCCGGCAGCGCCCGCGGCGGCTCCCTCTGGGGAGCGGCGCTGCTGGGCGTGCTGTCCAGCTTGCTGGTGTCACCCTGCGTCACCGCCCCGCTGGCCGGCGCCCTGCTTTACATCAGCGCCAGCGGCGACGCCTTGGGCGGCGGCCTGAAACTGTTCGCCCTGGGCCTGGGCATGGGTGCGCCGCTGGTGCTGTTCGCCGTCGGGGGCGGCACCCTGCTGCCCAAGTCCGGCACCTGGATGGTGGCGGTGCGCAACGCGTTTGGGGTGCTGTTGCTGGCGGTTTCGGTCTGGCTGCTGGAGCGCGTACTACCGGGCACACTGGCCCTGGCCCTGTGGGGCTTGCTGGCCGTCGGCACGGCGCTGTGGCTAGGCGCCCTGGAATTCATTCCCAAGCCTGGCAAGCAGAAAATAGCCCAACTGTTTGGCCTGGCATTGCTGGTGTACGGCCTGAGCGCCTGGGTCGGCGCCTTACAAGGCGAGTCCGACCCACTGCGCCCGCTGGGCCACCTGGATGCTCAGGCCACTACGTCGCCTGCTCCCGGCTCTGGCTGGCAAACCCTGGAGACACCCGCTGCGCTCGATGCCACCCTGCTCGCGGCGAAGAATGCCGGCCAGCCCCTGCTGCTCGACTGGTACGCCGACTGGTGCATCAGCTGCAAGGTCATTGAACGGGAAGTACTCGAAGCACCCGAGGTGCGCGAGCAGCTCGCCGGCTATCAACTGGTGCGTTTTGACATTACCCGCAGTGATGCCGCGCAAAGGGCCGTGCTCGATCGCTACCAGCTGTTCGGCCCTCCGGCGCTGCAGCTGTTCGCGCCTACCGGCGAGGAATGGCAGGAGTTGCGCACGGTCGGCGAAACCGATGCCGCCCGTTTTGCCGAACGCCTGCGCGAAGCAAATGCCCGGCGTTGAGCTGCAGAGCGGTTGACGGCGCCGCGCCCGATCGTCATTGCGCTTCGCTTGACTCTGCAGTCACACAGCATCTTTCCGACAACTTCGGCCAATCCCCGCCAATCGGCCGCCTATTGTTCATATCTGGACAGCCACCCACTTTTGCCGGCATATTTCACCGCTTTCCATCCGTGACAAGGATTCCCATGGCCAGCCTACTGGTGCTGCACGGCCCCAATCTCAATCTGCTGGGCACCCGCGAGCCGGGAGTTTATGGGGCCGTCACCCTCGAGCAGATCAATCAGGACCTCGAACAACGCGTCCACAGCGCTGGCCATACCCTCAGCCATCTGCAGAGCAATGCCGAGTATAAGTTGATCGACCGCATCCACGCCGCCCAAGGCGAAGGCGTTGAGTTCATCATCATCAACCCGGCAGCTTTTACGCACACGAGCGTCGCATTACGTGACGCGTTGCTGGCGGTGAGCATCCCATTCATCGAAGTTCACCTGTCGAACGTACATAAACGTGAACCTTTCCGGCATCACTCCTACTTTTCCGACGTTGCGGTAGGAGTGATCTGCGGTCTCGGCGCCAGCGGTTATCGCCTGGCCCTGGAGGCGGCACTAGAACACCTTGAACGCCCCTGACCCCATTTGGGAGTGATTGCTTAATGGATATCCGTAAAGTCAAGAAACTGATCGAGCTGCTGGAAGAGTCCGGTATCGACGAACTGGAAATTCGCGAAGGCGAAGAGTCCGTCCGCATCAGCCGCAACAACCACAAGGTCGCTCAGACCGTCTATGCCCAGGCTCCAGCCCCGGTAGCCGCTCCGGCAGCTGCACCGGTCGCCGCCCCGGCGGCCGACGCTGCGCCGGCCGCACCCAAGCTGAACGGCCACGTGGTCCGCTCGCCGATGGTCGGCACCTTCTATCGCGCCTCTTCGCCGACCTCGGCCAACTTCGTTGAAGTCGGTCAGACCGTGAAGAAGGGCGACATCCTGTGCATCGTCGAAGCGATGAAAATGATGAACCACATCGAAGCTGAAGCCAGTGGCGTCATTGAATCCATCCTGATGGAGAACGGTCAGCCGGTGGAATTCGACCAGCCGCTGTTCACCATCGTTTGATGCGCGGGGAACCTGCGATGCAGCTGGAAAAAGTCCTTATTGCCAACCGCGGCGAGATTGCCCTGCGTGTCCTGCGCGCCTGCAAGGAACTGGGCATCAAGACCGTGGCTGTGCACTCCACGGCGGACCGCGAGCTGATGCACCTGTCGCTGGCCGACGAGTCGGTCTGCATCGGCCCGGCCAACGCCGCCCAATCCTACCTGTCGATCCCGGCCATCATCGCCGCCGCCGAAGTCACCGGCGCCACGGCGATCCACCCGGGCTACGGCTTCCTGGCCGAAAACGCCGATTTCGCCGAACAGGTTGAACGCTCCGGCTTCGCCTTCGTTGGCCCGAAAGCCGAGACTATTCGCCTGATGGGCGACAAGGTGTCCGCCAAGCACGCCATGATCAAGTCTGGCGTACCCGTGGTGCCCGGCTCTGACGGCCCGCTGCCGGAAGATGAGCAGGAAGCCCTGCGCATCGCCCGTGAAGTCGGCTATCCGGTGATCATCAAGGCCGCTGGCGGCGGCGGTGGTCGCGGCATGCGCGTGGTGCACAAGGAAGAAGACCTGATCAAGTCGGCCAAGCTGACCCGCACCGAAGCCGGTGCCGCGTTCGGCAACCCGATGGTCTACCTGGAGAAGTTCCTCGGCAATCCGCGTCACGTGGAAGTCCAGGTACTGTCCGACGGCCAGGGCAACGCCATTCATCTGGGTGATCGCGACTGCTCGCTGCAGCGCCGTCACCAGAAGGTCCTGGAAGAAGCGCCTGCGCCGTTCATCGACGAAAAAGCCCGTACCGAAGTGCTCAAGCGCTGTGTCGATGCCTGCATCGAGATCGGCTACCGTGGCGCTGGCACCTTCGAGTTCCTCTATGAAGACGGTCGTTTCTACTTCATCGAGATGAACACGCGCGTGCAGGTTGAGCACCCGGTCACCGAAATGGTCACTGGCTTCGACATCGTCAAGGAAATGCTCAGCATCGCCGCCGGTAACAAGCTGTCGATCAAGCAGGAAGACGTGGTCATTCGTGGCCATGCGCTGGAGTGCCGGATCAACGCCGAAGACCCGGCAACCTTCATGCCCAGCCCGGGCAAGATCAAGCACTACCACGCGCCAGGCGGCAACGGTGTGCGGGTCGACTCGCACCTGTACAGCGGCTACGCCGTACCACCGAACTACGACTCGCTGATCGGCAAGATCATCACCTACGGTGCCACCCGCGACGAAGCCTTGGCGCGCATGCGCAATGCCCTGGACGAAATCGTGATCGACGGGATCAAGACCAACGTGCCCCTGCACCGCGACCTGACCCGTGACGAAGGCTTCTGCAAGGGTGGTGTGAACATTCACTACCTGGAAAAGAAGCTGGGGATGGACAAGCACTAAGCGAAAGTCGACAAAAGCGCTGAAGGCTGGATGGCCGGACGGAAAAGCGGATAATCCGCCTTTCGTCCAGCTTTCCAGCCTTCAGCCGTTTCACAACGAGGTTTTTATGCCCTGGCTACAAGTCCGTCTCGCCATCACCCCTGATCAGGCGGAGACCTATGAGGATGCGCTACTCGAAGTCGGCGCCGTCTCGGTCACCTTCATGGACGCCGAGGATCAGCCGATCTTCGAACCGGACCTGGGCACCACGCCGCTTTGGAGCCACACCCACCTGCTCGCGCTGTTCGAAGGCGATGCCGACGCTGACCAGGTCGTCGCCCACCTGCGCCTGCTGACCGGTGATCCACTGCCGGAGCACCAGATCGAACGCATAGAGGATCAGGACTGGGAACGCAGCTGGATGGACAATTTCCAGCCGATGCGCTTCGGCCGTCGCCTGTGGATCGTGCCGAGCTGGCATGAGGCACCTGAGCCCGACGCCGTCAACTTGTTGCTCGATCCGGGGCTGGCCTTCGGTACCGGCACCCATCCGACCACCGCCCTATGCCTGCAATGGCTGGACGGCCAACCACTGGATGGCTGCACCGTGCTCGATTTTGGCTGCGGCTCGGGCATCTTGGCCATCGCCGCGCTGCTGCTGGGGGCAGAACACGCGGTGGGCACCGATATCGATCCGCAAGCGGTCGAAGCCTCGCGCGACAACGCCAATCGCAATGGCATCGACCCGGCGCGCTTCCCGGTCTATCTGCCCGAAAATCTGCCCCAGGAGCAAGCCGACGTAGTGGTCGCCAACATTCTTGCCGGGCCGCTGGTCGCCTTGGCGCCGCAGATCACCTCCCTGGTCAAGACGGGCGGGCGGCTAGCGCTGTCCGGCATCCTCGCCGAACAGGCCGAAGAGGTGCGTGCCGCCTATGCTGCAGACTTCGACCTCGACCCCACTGCCGAGCAAGACGGCTGGGTGCGGATCAGCGGCGTGCGTCACGGCTGAGCGATCAGAAGTTCCCCAGGCTGTAACCACCAGCCTGGGAGCTTGCGCTAGACTACGTGCCCCCTGTTTTCAGCGGATCGTTCCATGACCGAGACATTCGTCGCCCAGTGCCCCCATTGTCGAACCAGCTTTCGCGTCAGCCGCGCGCAGCTAGGCGCTGCTCATGGCGCGGTTCGCTGCGGCGCATGTCTGCATGTTTTCAATGCTGCCCGCCAGGTCCTCGGCGAGGCCGCTCCGGCGCCTGCGGCCAAGCCGGCCACGACGCCGCCGGCCAAGCCCGCGGCGCAAACGAAACCGGCCACCCCGCCTGCACCTCAAGCGCCGACCGCGGTGCCGGCCGCCCCGGCACCGCGCGATCCGCTGGATGATGACCTGCGCATCCATGACGACCTGGACCTGGGCGACCTTGATCTGGACCGTGAACTGGAGCGCCTGGAGCAGGAAGAGCATCAACTTTCCCAGCAGTTCATCTCACTCTCCACCACTGACGAACACGCTTTCAACGACGCGCCGGATACACCGATAACCGATGACGAGGCGTGGGCCGAGGCGCTGCTCGACGAAACGGCTGACAGCAAAGCCCGTCATGGTCTACACATCGAACCTGCCCTGGGCGAGCTGGAGCCTGACGTACCAACACCTGCTGTGCGTGCTAGCGCCAAATCGGCCAAGGCCGACTCGGCGCCCGCCCAGCCTGACGCCGGTTTTTCCGCCGTCTCCTCCTACGACGGCAGCCTGGATCAGCTCAATGAGCCCCCGCTGCAACTGGAATGGCAACGCCCGAAGAAACCCTGGGGACGCTGGATTGGCTGGAGCCTGTTGATTCTGCTCGCCCTGCTCGGCTTGGCTGCACAGTATGCCTACTACCACTACGCGGAGCTGGCCCGCCAGGACCGCTACCGTCCCTTGTTCGAGCAACTGTGCCCGCTGATGGGCTGCAGCCTGCCGTCCAAGGTGGACATCACTCAGATCAAAAGCAGCAACCTGGTGGTGCGCAGCCATCCGCGCTATTCCGGCGCACTTATCGTCGATGCGATCCTGTATAACCGCGCCGCCTTTGCCCAGCCGTTTCCCCTTCTGGAAATGCGGTTCTCCGACATCAACGGTAAATTGCTGGCCAGCCGGCGCTTCAAACCCAGCGAGTACCTGAGCGGCGAATTGGCCGGGCAGCGGGAAATGCCGCCGCAAACGCCGATCCACATCTCTCTGGACATTCTGGACCCCGGCGCCAAAGCGGTGAATTACAGCCTGGGCTTCCATTCCCCGGAATGATGGTGCTTTGCGCAAAAGCCTGGGTTCGCTTATCACAAAACAACCTGTGGCGATAAGCCCTAAACTGCTCAGAATTTGTTCAACCCGGCCTTTATCCGCTCATGAAGAGCGGGTATTATGCCCACCCTTTTTTGCAGTCCCCGATTCGACCTGAGCCAGCAGGCCCCAGCAGGGAAGACCTATGTCAGCGCTACGTATCGGCCCCTATACATTGCCCAACCGTTTGATCCTCGCGCCCATGGCGGGCGTGACGGACCAGCCATTCCGCCAGCTTTGCCGGCGGTTTGGCGCGGGGCTGGTGGTATCGGAGATGGTCACCAGCGACGTACGGCTGTGGAACAGCCGCAAGTCACGCCTGCGCCTGCCTCACGAGGATGATCCCGAGCCGCGTTCGGTGCAGATTGCCGGCGGCGACGCGTTCATGCTTGCCGAGGCGGCGCGCGCCAATGTCGCATTGGGTGCGCAGATCATTGACATCAATATGGGCTGCCCGGCCAAGAAGGTGTGCAACAAGGCCGCAGGGTCCGCCCTGATGAAGGATGAACGGCTGGTGGCGGAGATTCTCGCCGCTGTGATCGCCGCGGTGGATGTGCCGGTGACGCTTAAAATACGCACGGGATGGGATCGTCAGAACAAAAACGGCATCACAATAGCGAGGATCGCTGAACAGGCAGGCATCGCCGCACTGGCAGTGCATGGCCGCACCCGCACCGACCTGTACACCGGCGAGGCTGAATACGACAGCATCGCCAGCATCAAACAGGCCGTGTCGATGCCGGTGTTCGCCAATGGTGACATCGACTCGCCACACAAGGCCCGTGCCGTGCTCGCACACACGGGCGCCGATGGCGTACTGATTGGCCGGGCCGCTCAGGGCCGCCCGTGGATTTTTCGTGAGATCGCCCATTTCCTGGAAACCGGCGAGGAATTGCCGGGCCCAGGCCTGATCGAGGTGCAACACATACTGCTGGAACACCTGGCCGCACTGCATGCCTTCTATGGAGATGTCATGGGTGTGCGCATTGCCCGCAAGCATGTGGGCTGGTATCTGGCAACGCTTCCGGGCGCCAAGGAGTTCCGCGCCCTATTTAATCGTTTGGACAACACGGACGCGCAGCGCGCCAGCATTCGAGAATTCTTCGCCGCGCGAATCGACGCTGAAGAAGAGGTGGCCGCATGACAACGATGACCGAGACCTTTTTGAGTGGAACAACACCCGTGAGTGAGCAAGCCAACCTGAAACAGCACCTGAACACGCCCATCGAAGAGGGTCAGCCGACCCTGCGCGGCAGTGTGGAGCAGGCGCTGAAAAATTATTTCGCCCATCTCGAGGGCGCTGCCGTCACGGATGTGTACAACCTGGTGCTTTCCGAAGTGGAAGCCCCATTGCTGGAAACTGTGATGAATCATGTGAAGGGCAACCAGACCAAAGCCTCCGAGCTGCTCGGCCTGAACCGCGGCACCCTGCGCAAGAAACTCAAGCAGTACGATCTTCTTTAAAGCCGCTGGAGGCTGGAAGCTGGACGAACAAGCTACACCCTCGTCCAGCTTCCAGCGTTGTCTACCTTCTGATGGAATCGTTATGACCGACCAAACCACCCGTCTTCCCGTCCGTCGCGCGCTGATCAGCGTGTCCGACAAATCCGGCGTCGTCGACTTCGCCCGTGAACTCGCCGCCCTGGGCGTCGAGATTCTCTCCACCGGCGGCACCTACAAGCTGCTCCAGGACAACGGCATCGCCGCGGTGGAAGTGGCCGACTACACCGGCTTTCCGGAAATGATGGATGGCCGGGTCAAGACCCTGCACCCGAAGATTCACGGCGGCATTCTGGGCCGTCGTGATCGGGACGGGGCGGTGATGGCCGAACACGGCATCAAGCCGATCGACCTGGTGGCGGTCAACCTCTACCCCTTCGCGGCGACCGTGAGCAAGCCGGACTGCACGCTGCCCGACGCCATCGAGAACATCGACATCGGCGGGCCAACCATGGTGCGTTCCGCTGCGAAAAACCATAAGGACGTGGCCATCGTGGTCAACGCCGGAGACTATGCCGGCATCGTCGAATCCCTCAAGGCTGGCGGCCTGAGCTATGCGCAGCGCTTCGACCTGGCCCTCAAGGCCTTCGAGCACACCGCGGCCTACGACGGCATGATCGCCAACTACCTGGGCACCATCGATCAGAGCACCGAGACCCTGTCCACGGCAGGTCGAGGCCAGTTCCCGCGCACCTTCAACAGCCAGTTCATCAAGGCGCAAGACATGCGCTATGGCGAGAACCCGCACCAGCAGGCGGCCTTCTATGTGGAAGCCCAACCCGCCGAAGCCTGCATCGCCACCGCCACGCAGCTGCAGGGCAAGGAACTGTCCTACAACAACGTGGCCGACACCGACGCCGCGCTGGAATGCGTGAAGAGCTTCACCAAGCCGGCCTGTGTCATCGTCAAGCACGCCAACCCGTGCGGCGTGGCCGTGGTTCCGGAAGCCGACGGCGGCATCCGCAAGGCCTATGATCTGGCCTACGCCACCGACAGCGAATCGGCCTTCGGCGGCATCATCGCCTTTAACCGCGAGCTGGACGGCGCGACCGCCCAGGCCATCGTCGAGCGTCAATTCGTCGAAGTCATCATCGCCCCGAGCATTTCCGCCGAAGCCCGTGCCGTGGTCGCCGCCAAGGCCAACATTCGCCTGCTGGAGTGCGGCCAGTGGCCCGCCGAACGCGTCAATGGCCTGGACTACAAGCGCGTCAACGGCGGCTTGCTGGTGCAGAGCCGCGACATCGGCATGATCACCGAATCCGACCTCAAGGTCGTGACCAAGCGCGCGCCGAGCGAGCAGGAAATCTATGACCTGATCTTCGCCTGGAAAGTGGCCAAGTTCGTCAAGTCCAACGCCATCGTCTATGCCAAGAACCGCCAGACCGTGGGCGTGGGCGCCGGCCAGATGAGCCGCGTCAACTCCGCACGCATCGCCGCCATCAAGGCCGAGCACGCCGGCCTGCAGGTGCAGGGGGCTGTCATGGCCTCCGATGCTTTCTTCCCGTTCCGCGACGGCCTGGACAACGCCGCCGCCGTCGGGATCACCGCCGTGATCCAGCCGGGTGGCTCGATGCGCGATGCCGAGGTGATCGCTGCCGCTGATGAAGCAAATATCGCCATGGTGTTCACCGGCATGCGCCATTTCCGCCATTGATCCGTTGGTGGATGGCTTCGGCCATCCACCCTACACGGAACGCCAGACATCGTAGGGTGGATAACGCTTTGTTTATCCACCAAGCGGGCCGCAGGCCCGCCCCCAACGGGAGAGATTTATGAATGTTTTGATCATCGGCAGCGGCGGACGTGAGCACGCCCTGGCCTGGAAAGTTGCACAGGACAAGCGCGTCGAAAAGGTCTTCGTCGCGCCTGGCAACGCCGGCACCGCCACCGAGGCCAAGTGCGAGAACGTCGCCATCGATGTCCTCGACATCGAGGCGCTGGCTGATTTCGCCGAAAAGAACGTGCAACTGACCATCGTCGGCCCGGAAGCGCCGCTGGTGAAGGGTGTGGTCGATCTGTTCCGCACCCG
>CAYPFO010000016.1:0-59072 GCA_964410065.1 uncultured Pseudomonas sp. | reverse complement strand
GACGGCAAGAAAATTCGTGTCTTCAAGTCCACCCAGAAGCCGGTTGGCGCTTGAGCATCGTAGGTAAAACACCATGGCACGACTGAAAGAGATTTACCGGAAGGAAATCGCGCCCAAGCTGAAGGAAGAGCTTCAGCTGGCCAACGTGATGGAAACTCCGCGCGTTACCAAGATCACCCTGAACATGGGCTTGGGCGAAGCAATCGGTGACAAGAAGATCATCGATAACGCAGTAGCCGACCTGGAAAAAATCACCGGCCAAAAGCCGGTGGTCACCTACGCTCGCAAGTCGATCGCTGGCTTCAAAGTCCGCGAAGGCTGGCCGATCGGGGTCAAGGTCACTCTGCGTGGCAATCATATGTACGAGTTCCTGGACCGTCTGCTCTCCATCTCCCTGCCGCGCGTGCGTGACTTCCGCGGCCTGAATGCCAAGTCCTTCGATGGCCGCGGCAACTACAGCATGGGCGTTAAAGAGCAGATCATCTTCCCGGAAATCGATTACGACAAGATCGATGCGCTGCGTGGTCTGGATATCACTCTGACTACTTCCGCCCGTACCGATGATGAAGGTCGTGCGTTGCTGCGCGCCTTCAACTTCCCGTTCCGCAACTGATTGGAGTAGGAAATGGCCAAACAGAGCATGAAAAACCGTGAGCTGAAGCGTCAGCAAACGGTCGCCAAGTACGCCAAAAAGCGTGCCGAGCTGAAAGCTATCATTGCCAACCCGAACTCCACTCAGGAGGCTCGTTGGGAAGCTCAGGTAGCTCTGCAAAAGCAACCGCGTGATGCGAGCGCTGCTCGTCTGCGCAACCGTTGCCGCCTGACCGGTCGTCCGCACGGTGTTTACCGTAAGTTCGGCCTGTCCCGTAACATGCTGCGTCAGGCAGCCATGCGCGGTGACGTGCCAGGTCTGGTCAAGGCCAGCTGGTAAGTTGAAGCGACACGAGGGGAAATCTTCGTGTCTCTCGACAAATCAAATCAAGCCCCTCTGGGGCTTGATTTGTTTCTGGGTGATCTCTAGAATTGCCGGCTCGCCAGAGCCCGGCTTTTTTGTTTAGAGCAGCTCGGGCGATTATGAGCCGCAAGGCTATTTTTCTGTATTAGGAGCGTCTAGCCCATGAGTATGCAGGACCCGTTAGCGGACATGCTAACTCGTATCCGTAATGCCCAGATGGCTGAAAAGTCCGTCGTAAGCATGCCGGCTTCCAAGCTGAAGGTGGCAGTTGCCAACGTTCTCAAGAGCGAAGGTTACATTTCGGGTTACCAAGTCAGCAGCGATGCCAAACCGCTGCTGTCCATCGAGCTGAAGTATTTCGAAGGCCGTCCGGTTATCGAAGAGCTTAAGCGCGCCAGTCGTCCTGGCCTGCGCCAGTACAAATCCGTAGACCAGCTGCCGAAAGTACGTGGTGGTTTGGGTGTGTCGATCGTTTCCACCAATAAAGGTGTGATGACTGATCGTGCTGCCCGTGCCGCTGGCGTGGGTGGCGAAGTACTCTGCACTGTGTTCTAAGGGGGGATAAGCATGTCTCGCGTTGCTAAGAACCCCGTCAAGCTGCCCGCTGGCGTTGAAATCAAGCTGTCCGGCCAGCAGCTTTCGGTGAAGGGTGCCAAGGGCGCTCTGGAACTGAATATTCACCCGTCTGTTGAAGTCATCCAGGATTCTGATGAGCTGCGTTTTGCTGCTCGCAATGGTGATCAGCAGAACCGTGCGATGGCCGGCACTACCCGTGCGCTGGTCAACAACATGGTAGTCGGCGTCAGCCAAGGTTTTGAGCGCAAGCTCCAGCTGGTTGGTGTTGGTTACAGGGCCCAGGCCAAAGGTCAAGTGCTTGCCCTTGCCCTCGGCTTCTCGCACCCGGTCGAATACGAACTGCCGCAAGGCGTCACCGCTGAAACCCCGAGCCAGACCGATATCGTAATCAAAGGTATCGACAAGCAGGTGGTAGGCCAGGTGGCTGCTGAAATCCGCGACTTCCGTCGTCCCGAGCCTTATAAGGGCAAGGGCGTACGTTACGCGGACGAAGTGGTCCGTCGTAAAGAAGCTAAGAAGAAGTAGGGCATAGCAAATGAGCGTAAAGAAAGAAACTCGTCTGCGTCGCGCTCGCAAGGCACGCCTGAAAATGCGCGAGCTGGAAGCCGTACGCCTCTGCGTGTACCGCTCTTCCCAGCACATTTACGCCCAGGTCATTTCGGCCGACGGCGGCAAGGTTCTGGTTTCGGCCTCGACCTTGGACAAAGAACTGCGTGATGCTGCCACCGGCAACATTGACGCGGCCAAAAAGGTTGGTCAACTGGTAGCTGAGCGTGCGAAAGCCGCTGGTATTTCCCAGGTTGCGTTCGACCGTTCTGGCTTCAAGTACCACGGTCGTGTGAAAGCGCTGGCCGATGCTGCTCGTGAAGGCGGGCTGGAGTTCTAAGTTATGGCAAATCACGAGCAAAAGCGCGATCGCGACAATCGCGACGATAGCCGCGACGAAGGCTACATCGAGAAGCTGGTACAGGTTAATCGTGTTGCCAAGACCGTTAAAGGCGGCCGTATCTTCACTTTCACCGCGCTGAGCGTGGTGGGTGATGGCAAGGGTCGTGTTGGTTTCGGTCGTGGCAAGTCCCGCGAAGTACCGGCAGCCATTCAGAAGGCCATGGAAGCGGCTCGCCGCAACATGATCCAGGTTGATCTGAACGGCACTACCCTGCAGTACCCGATCAAGTCCGCACATGGCGCCTCCAAGGTGTACATGCAGCCGGCTTCCGAAGGTACGGGTGTCATCGCCGGTGGCGCCATGCGCGCCATCCTGGAAGTCGCTGGCGTGCAGAACGTGCTGGCCAAGTGCTATGGCTCCACCAACCCGGTGAACGTGGTTCAGGCCACCTTCAAGGGTCTGAAGGCCATGCAGGCTCCGTCGAGCGTTGCAGCCAAGCGTGGCAAGAGCGTCGAGGAGATCCTCTAACCATGGCTAAAACCGTCAAAGTCACCCTCGTCAAGAGCGTGAACGGCCGTCTGGCCAACCACAAGGCATGCGTCAAGGGCCTGGGCCTGCGTCGCATCGGTCACACCGTTGAGGTTCAGGACACTCCTGAAAACCGCGGCATGATCAACAAGGCCCACTATCTGCTGCGCGTGGAGGGTTAACCATGAGACTGAATGACCTGCGCTCCGCACCGGGTGCACGCCGCGAAAAGCATCGTCCCGGCCGTGGTATCGGTAGCGGTCTGGGCAAGACCGGTGGCCGCGGCCACAAGGGTCAGACTTCCCGTTCCGGCGGCAGCATCGCCCCCGGCTTCGAGGGTGGTCAGCAGCCGCTGCACCGTCGTCTGCCGAAGTTCGGCTTCGTATCCCTGAAGGCCATGGATCGTGCTGAAGTGCGCACTTCCGAGCTGGCCAAGGTGGAAGGCGACGTCGTGACCCTGCAGGCGCTGAAGGATGCCAACGTCATCAACCAGAACGTACAGCGTGTGAAGGTCATGCTGTCGGGCGAGGTTGGTCGCGCTGTCACCCTGAAGGGTATCGCCGCCACCAAGGGTGCGCGCGCGGCTATCGAAGCAGCTGGCGGTAAGATCGAGGACTAAATGGCTAAGCAAGGTGCTCTCTCTGCGCTAAGCAACGGCGGGTTGTCCGAGCTCTGGGCTCGGCTGCGCTTCCTGTTCCTGGCGATCATCGTCTACCGAATTGGCGCGCATATCCCGGTTCCCGGGATCAATCCCGACCGTCTGGCGGAGCTCTTCCGCCAGAATGAGGGGACCATTCTTAGCCTGTTCAACATGTTTTCCGGCGGCGCGCTGGAGCGCATGAGCATCTTTGCCCTGGGGATCATGCCGTACATCTCGGCGTCGATCATCATGCAGCTCATGACCGCTGTCAGCCCGCAGCTGGAGCAGTTGAAGAAGGAAGGTGAAGCTGGCCGTCGCAAGATCAGCCAGTACACCCGCTACGGCACCCTGGTGCTGGCAATCGTTCAGGCTGTTGGCATGTCCATCGGCCTGGCAAGCCAGGGTGTAGCCTTTGCAGCTGATTTCGGCTTCCATTTCGTGGCCATCACCACCTTCGTGGCGGGTGCCATGTTCATGATGTGGCTGGGCGAGCAGATCACTGAGCGCGGTGTCGGCAATGGCATTTCTATGCTGATTTTTGCCGGTATCGTTGCAGGTCTGCCGTCGGCGATCGGTCAGTCGTTCGAGTCGGCGCGGCAAGGCGATATCAATATCGTCGCGCTGCTGGTCATTGGCCTGTTGGCTGTTGCGATCATTGGTTTCGTGGTGTTCATTGAGCGTGGTCAGCGTCGCATTGCGGTGCACTACGCCAAGCGTCAGCAGGGCCGCAAGGTCTTCGCTGCGCAGACCAGCCACTTGCCGCTGAAAGTGAATATGGCGGGGGTGATCCCGGCTATTTTTGCCAGCAGTATCCTGTTGTTCCCTGCATCGCTGGGGCAGTGGTTCGGGCAGTCCGAGAACATGGGCTGGCTGCAGGATATTTCTCAGTCGATCGCGCCGGGTCAGCCGTTGAACATTTTGCTGTTTAGCGCAGGGATCATCTTCTTCTGCTTCTTCTACACAGCGCTGATGTTCAATCCGAAAGACGTAGCGGAAAACCTGAAGAAGTCCGGTGCCTTTATCCCAGGTATCCGTCCGGGCGAGCAGTCGGCACGTTACATTGATGGCGTTCTGACTCGTTTGACCCTGTTCGGTGCCCTGTACATGACGGCCGTCTGCCTGTTGCCCCAGTTCCTGGTGGTTGCGGCCAACGTTCCGTTCTATCTTGGCGGGACCTCGCTGCTGATCGTTGTCGTGGTTGTGATGGACTTTATGTCTCAAGTACAGTCGCACCTCGTGTCGCATCAGTACGAATCCCTGATGAAGAAAGCCAATCTGAAGGGCTATGGCAGCGGCATGCTCCGCTGAAGCATTCAGACAGGCTCTAGGAGTTACTGATGAAAGTTCGTGCATCGGTCAAGAAACTGTGCCGTAACTGCAAGATTGTTCGCCGTGAAGGTGTCGTGCGAGTGATTTGCAAGGCGGAACCGCGTCATAAACAGCGCCAAGGCTGAATGTGACACAGCGTCAATAGCCCGACAGCTAGTGTGCTGTCGGGTTGATTAATCGTTCCTACAGCGTTAATATCTCGCGCCCTATTTCTTGGCTTCCGGGGCGTAGGTAGCTGTCAATTGGAGTTTCACTGAATGGCCCGTATTGCAGGCGTCAACATTCCAGATAACAAGCATGCTGTTATCTCGCTGACCTACATCTACGGTGTTGGTCGCACCACTGCACAGCAAGTCTGTGCCGCCGCTGGCGTAAATCCGGCTGCGAAGATCAAGGATCTCTCTGACGAGCAGATCGAACAGCTGCGTGGCGAAGTCGGCAAGCTCACCACTGAAGGTGACCTGCGCCGCGAAACCAACATGAACATCAAGCGTTTGATGGACCTCGGTTGCTACCGTGGTCTGCGTCATCGTCGCGGTCTGCCGGTTCGCGGTCAGCGCACCAAGACCAATGCGCGCACCCGTAAGGGCCCGCGTAAGCCGATCCGCAAGTAATCGCGTAGGAATCTAGTCATGGCAAAACCTGCTGCTCGTCCTCGTAAGAAGGTCAAGAAAACAGTCGTTGATGGGATCGCTCACGTCCACGCCTCGTTTAACAACACCATCGTGACCATCACTGACCGTCAGGGCAATGCTCTGTCCTGGGCTACCTCTGGTGGTTCGGGTTTCCGCGGTTCGCGTAAGTCCACCCCGTTCGCTGCCCAGGTGGCTGCAGAACGTGCTGGTCAAGCTGCGCTGGAATATGGTCTGAAAAACCTTGACGTGAACGTCAAGGGTCCCGGTCCAGGTCGTGAGTCCGCTGTGCGTGCTCTTAACGGCTGCGGCTATAAAATCGCCAGCATCACCGACGTGACGCCCATCCCGCATAACGGGTGCCGTCCGCCGAAGAAGCGTCGCGTGTAATAGGAGACAGTGAAAAATGGCACGTTACATTGGTCCCAAATGCAAACTGTCTCGCCGTGAAGGCACCGACCTCTTCCTGAAGAGTGGTGCGCGCGCGCTCGATTCCAAATGCAAGCTCGAACAGGCTCCTGGCCAGCACGGTCAGCGTCGCGGTCGTCTTTCCGACTACGGTACCCAGCTGCGTGAAAAGCAGAAAGTTCGTCGTATCTACGGCGTGCTTGAGCGTCAGTTCAGCGGTTACTACAAGCTGGCCGCCAGCCGTAAAGGCGCTACTGGCGAGAACCTGCTGCAGTTGCTCGAATGCCGTCTGGACAACGTTGTCTACCGCATTGGCTTTGGCGCTACCCGCGCTGAATCCCGCCAGTTGGTTTCCCACAAGTCGATCACTGTTAACGGTCAAACCGTGAACATCCCGTCCTACCAGGTGAAAGCCGGTGACGTGGTGGCAGTTCGTGAGAAATCCAAGAACCAGCTGCGCATCGGCCAGGCTCTTGAGTTGGCTGCTCAGCGCGGTCGTGCCGAATGGATTGAAGTCGACGCCGAGAAGAAGTCCGGTGTGTTCAAGAACGTTCCGGCTCGTAGCGATCTGTCCGCCGACATCAACGAAAGCCTGATTGTCGAGCTCTACTCCAAGTAAGGGCTAGAAAATAGGTGTATCCATGCAGAGTTCGGTAAATGAGTTCCTGACCCCCCGTCACATCGATGTTCAGGTGGTCAGTCCGACCCGCGCCAAGATTACGCTCGAGCCTCTCGAGCGTGGCTTTGGCCATACCTTGGGCAACGCGCTGCGTCGCATCCTGTTGTCCTCCATGCCTGGCTGTGCAGTGGTCGAGGTCGAAATCGATGGCGTGCTCCATGAGTACAGCGCCATCGAGGGTGTGCAGGAAGATGTCATCGAAATCCTGCTTAACCTAAAAGGCCTGGCCGTTAAGCTGCACGGTCGTGACGAAGTAACGCTGAGCCTTTCCAAGAAAGGCCCGGGCGTGGTCACCGCTGCCGATATTCAGCTGGATCACGATGTCGAAATCGTCAATGGCGACCACGTTATCGCCAACCTGGCTGATAACGGCGTGCTGAACATGAAGCTCAAGGTGGCGCGCGGCCGTGGCTATGAGCCCGCCGATGCCCGTCAGAGTGACGAAGACGAAAGCCGCAGCATTGGTCGCTTGCAGCTGGATGCTTCCTTCAGTCCGGTTCGCCGTATCGCCTACGTGGTGGAAAACGCCCGTGTCGAGCAGCGTACCAACCTGGACAAGCTGGTTATCGATCTGGAAACCAACGGTACTCTGGATCCCGAAGAGTCGATTCGCCGAGCCGCGACCATCCTGCAACAGCAGCTGGCCGCCTTCGTCGACCTCAAGGGTGACACCGTTCCGGAAGTGGTCGAGCAGGAAGACGAGATCGATCCGATCCTGTTGCGCCCTGTTGATGACCTTGAGCTGACCGTTCGTTCGGCCAACTGCCTGAAGGCGGAGAACATCTACTACATCGGTGATCTGATCCAGCGCACCGAAGTCGAGCTGTTGAAAACTCCGAACCTTGGCAAGAAGTCCCTGACCGAGATCAAGGACGTTCTGGCTTCCCGTGGTCTGTCCCTCGGTATGCGCCTCGATAACTGGCCGCCGGCAAGTCTGAAGAAGGACGATAAGGCCACTGCCTGATCGTCCCCAATCACCGAACTGAACGTTTGGTAAGGAATTTCAATCATGCGTCATCGTAAAAGTGGCCGTCATCTGAGCCGCACCAGCGCCCACCGCAAGGCCATGTTCCAGAACATGGCGGTGTCGCTGTTCGAGCACGAACTGATCAAGACCACCCTGCCGAAAGCCAAGGAACTGCGCCGCGTTGCCGAGCCGCTGATCACCCTGGCCAAGGTAGACAGCGTCGCCAACCGTCGTCTGGCCTTCGACCGTACCCGTTCGAAAGCCATCGTCGGCAAGCTGTTCAACGATCTGGGCAAGCGCTACGCCACCCGTCAGGGCGGTTACTTGCGTATCCTCAAGTGCGGTTTCCGCGCTGGGGACAATGCTCCGATGGCATACGTCGAACTGGTTGACCGTCCGGTCGCTGGTACCGTCGAAGCCGCTGCCGAGTAACATCGGTTGTCGAAAAAAACCGGGCCTTGTGCCCGGTTTTTTTATGTCCGTAAAAAAATCAATCGCAGGCTTTGATTTTGCGCATTAGACGTCATGAGGCGGTGCCCCTATGATGGCTGCCATCCACCGGTTAATCCCCCGGCGTGAACCGAATGCAAACCAAGGAGTAATGCCATGACTGATAAGCCGAAGCTGACAACCGTTGCCGGGGCTCCCGTTGCGGAAAACCAGAACGCCATGACCGCGGGTCCACGCGGTCCGATGCTGCTACAAGACGTCTGGTTCCTTGAGAAGCTCGCCCACTTCGACCGTGAAGTGATCCCTGAGCGGCGTATGCACGCCAAGGGTTCGGGTGCATTCGGCGAATTTGTGGTCACTCACGATATTACCCGTTATACCAAGGCCAGGATCTTTTCCGAGGTGGGTAAGAAGACGCCGATGTTCGCGCGTTTCTCCACCGTGGCCGGTGAGCGCGGTGCAGCGGATGCCGAGCGTGATATCCGCGGCTATGCGCTCAAGTTCTACACCGAGCAGGGCAACTGGGACATGGTCGGCAATAACACGCCGGTGTTCTTCTTCCGCGATCCGCTGAAATTCCCCGACCTTAACCATGCGGTCAAGCGCGACCCGCGCACCAACATGCGCAATGCCAACAATAACTGGGACTTCTGGACCAGCCTGCCGGAGGCGCTGCACCAGATCACCTACGTGATGGGTGATCGTGGTATTCCGGCGTCCTACCGCCATATGCACGGTTTTGGCTCGCACACCTACAGCTTCATCAGTGCCGATGATCAGCGCTATTGGGTGAAATTCCACTTCAAGACCCAGCAGGGCATCAAGAACCTGACCGACCAAGAAGCCGCGGCCATCGTCGCCAATGATCGCGAAAGCTCGCAGCGCGACCTGTTCGAGGCCATTGAGCGTGGCGATTTCCCGCGCTGGACCATGTACGTGCAGGTGATGCCGGAAGCTGAAGCGGCCTCGTACCGCTTCCATCCGTTCGATCTGACCAAGGTCTGGTCGAAGAAGGATTATCCGCTGATCGAAGTGGGCTACTACGAGTTGAACCGCAACGCGGACAACTATTTTCAGGACGTCGAGCAGGCCGCGTTCACGCCGGCCAACGTGGTGCCGGGCATCAGCTTCTCGCCCGACCGCATGCTACAGGGTCGCCTGTTCTCCTACGGCGACGCGCAGCGTTATCGTCTGGGAGTCAACCACCACCAGATTCCGGTCAACGCCCCGCGTTGCCCAGTGCACAGCTACCATCGCGACGGCGCAATGCGTGTCGACGGCAACCACGGTGGTCGTCTGCACTACGAGCCGAACACCTATGGCGAATGGCAGGAACAACCTGATTTCAGCGAACCGCCCTTGGCGTTGGAAGGCGCTGCCGCCCGCTATGACTATCGTGCGGACGACAATGACTACTTTACCCAGCCAGGCAACCTGTTCCGCCTGATGGATTCTGAAGAGCAGCAGCGGCTGTTCGGCAACACGGCACGGGCGATGGGCGATGCGGCGCGACACATCAAGCTGCGTCACATTCTCCACTGCTACAAGGCGGATCCGGCCTATGGCACCGGCGTGGCGAATGCCCTGGGTATTCCGGTGGAAGAGGCGCTATAACACCGCCTCGGCGATAACACAAAAAACCCGCAGCATGCTGCGGGTTTTTGCTTTTCAAGGTAAACCAGCCCGGTCGCGAAACGGTACAGCCCGGCGCCGAATGACAGCATGAAGACTGTCAGCCCTTGTCGCGTTCCAGCAATGGCTTGAGGAAATGCCCGGTGTGCGACTGCGGCATGTCCGCCACGTGCTCCGGCGTACCGGTGGCAATGATTTGACCGCCCCTGTAACCCCCCTCGGGGCCGAGGTCGACCAACCAGTCGGCGGTCTTGATGACGTCCAGGTTGTGTTCGATGACCACTACGGTGTTGCCGTTGTCACGCAGGCGGTGCAGCACGTCGAGCAATTGCTGGATGTCGGCGAAATGCAGTCCGGTGGTGGGTTCGTCCAGTATGTAAAGTGTCTTGCCGGTGTCCCGTTTGGACAGTTCGCGGGAAAGTTTTACCCGCTGGGCCTCGCCGCCGGACAGCGTAGTCGCGCTCTGGCCCAGTTTGATGTACGACAGGCCGACATCGATCAGCGTTTGCAGCTTGCGCGCCACGGCCGGTACGGGGTCGAAGAATTCACGGGCTTCCTCGATGGTCATCTCCAGCACCTGGTGGATGCTCTTGCCCTTGTACTTCACTTCCAGGGTTTCGCGGTTGTAGCGCTTGCCTTTGCAGACATCGCAGGGCACATAGATGTCCGGCAGGAAGTGCATTTCCACCTTGATCACGCCGTCGCCTTGGCAGGCCTCGCAGCGTCCGCCCTTGACGTTGAAGGAGAAGCGTCCCGGACCGTAACCCCGCGAGCGGGCTTCCGGCACGCCGGAGAACAGCTCACGGATGGGCGTGAACAGCCCCGTATAGGTGGCTGGATTGGAGCGGGGCGTGCGGCCGATCGGGCTCTGGTCAATGTCGACCACCTTGTCCAGGTGCTGCAGGCCATCCAGTGAGGCATAAGGTGCGGCCTCCAGCGTGGTCGCGCCATTCAGCGCAGTGGCGGTGATTGGGAACAGGGTGTTGTTGATCAGCGTCGATTTACCCGAGCCGGACACGCCGGTGACGCAAGTCAGCAAACCGAGCGGAATTTCCAGGTCAACGTTCTGCAGGTTATTGCCGCGCGCGCCTTTGAGCTTGAGCAGTTTCTTCGGGTTGCGAGGCGTGCGCTCGGTGCGATAGCGAATCTTTTCACGACCCGACAAGTACTTGCCCGTCAGTGAGTCCGGGTGGGCCATGACTTCGGCTGGGGTGCCTTCAGCGACGATCCGGCCGCCATGCACCCCGGCGCCGGGACCAATGTCCACGACATAGTCGGCCAGGCGGATGGCGTCCTCGTCGTGCTCCACCACGATCACCGTGTTGCCCAGGTTGCGCAGGTGGGTGAGGGTGCCCAGCAAGCGCTCGTTATCACGCTGATGCAGGCCGATGGACGGCTCGTCGAGGATGTACATGACACCCACCAGGCCGGCACCGATCTGGCTGGCCAGGCGAATGCGCTGGGCTTCACCACCGGACAGCGTATCGGCACTGCGTTCCAGGGTCAGGTAATCGAGGCCTACATTGACCAGAAACTCCAGGCGTTCGCGAATTTCCTTGAGGATCTTGGCGGCGATTTCACCGCGTCGCCCGGGCAGCGTAAGGTCGGCAAAATAGGCACAGGCATCGCCCACGGGCAGGCTGGTTACCGCCGGCAGGGTTTTTTCCCCGACCCAGACATGGCGAGCTTCGCGGCGCAGGCGGGTGCCGCGACAATCCGGGCAGGGTTGTGTGGCCAGGTATTTAGCCAGCTCCTCGCGTACCGAGTTCGACTCGGTTTCGCGGTAGCGACGCTCCAGGTTGGGGATGATGCCTTCGAAGGGGTGCGAGCGCTTGACGATATCGCCCCGGTCGTTGAGGTAGCGAAAATCGACCGAGTCCTTGCCGCTGCCGAACAGGATCGCTTTCTGGTCTGCAGCTGCAAGGGTGTCAAAAGGGCTCTCCAGGCTGAAGCCGTAATGGCTGGCCAGCGAACCGAGCATCTGGAAGTAGTAGACGTTGCGCCGGTCCCAACCGCGTATCGCGCCTTCGGCGAGGGTCAGTTCGCCATTGACCAGGCGTTTGGCATCGAAAAACTGTTTCACGCCCAAGCCGTCGCAGGTGCCGCACGCCCCGGCCGGATTGTTGAAGGAGAACAGCTTGGGTTCCAGTTCACTGATCGAGTGACCGCACACCGGGCAGGCATAGCGCGCGGAGAAAATCAGTTCCTCCTGCTCGTCGTCGTCCATCGGTGCGATCAGGGCAATGCCGTCGGCCAGTTTGAGCGCGGTCTCGAACGATTCGGCCAGACGCTGCTGCAGATCGGCGCGGACCTTGAAGCGGTCCACCACCACATCAATGGAATGTTTTTTCTGCTTATCCAGCTTGGGCGGCTCATCCAATTCATAGAGCCTGCCGTTGACCCGCGCGCGGACGAAGCCCTGGGCGCGCAGTTCATCGAACACCGCCAGGTGCTCGCCCTTGCGTTCGCGAATAATGGGCGCGAGCAGCATCAGTTTGCTGCCTTCGGGAAGCGCCACGACCTGGTCGACCATCTGGCTGACCGTCTGGGCTTCCAGGGGCAGGTCGTGATCCGGGCAGCGCGGTGTGCCCGCCCGTGCATACAGTAGGCGCAGGTAGTCGTAGATTTCCGTGATGGTGCCGACTGTCGAGCGCGGGTTGTGCGAGGTGGATTTCTGCTCAATGGAAATCGCCGGCGACAGGCCTTCGATGGTGTCGACATCGGGCTTTTCCATCACCGACAAGAACTGCCGGGCGTACGCCGACAGCGATTCGACATAGCGGCGCTGGCCTTCAGCGTACAGGGTGTCGAAGGCCAGCGAGGACTTACCCGAGCCGGACAGCCCGGTGATGACGATCAGCTTGTCACGGGGCAGGGTCAGGTCGATGTTCTTCAGGTTATGGGTGCGCGCCCCACGAATCAGAATCTTGTCCACGTACTGCGGCCTCGCATGGCGGGCGGAAACCACAAAGTATACGGCTGGCCGGCAAGCCGCGTCAGCTTTGGCTGGGGTTGAGTTGTTCAGGCGCGACGCTTTGCCCGAGCCGTTGGCGGCTCGGGCTGCTAGAATCGGCGCCGGTTTTCATGAGGGATTTCCATGCACGATCCGCATAGCGAGCGCATGTCGCCGGTCGAGCTGAAGGCCGCCGGCGGACTGTCGCTGGTGTTCGCCTTCCGCATGCTCGGCATGTTCATGGTGCTGCCGGTTCTCGCCACCTATGGGCAGGATCTGGCCGGCAGCACTCCAGCACTCATTGGCTTGGCCATTGGGGCGTATGGCCTGACCCAGGCTGTGCTGCAGATTCCCTTTGGCATGCTGTCCGACCGCATCGGCCGGCGGCCGGTCATTTACGCTGGGCTGCTGATTTTTGCCGCTGGAGCCGTGCTGGCGGCCAACGCCGATTCGATCTGGGGCGTGATTGCCGGGCGTGTTCTGCAAGGCGCCGGGGCGATTTCAGCGGCGGTGATGGCGCTCTTGTCCGACCTGACCCGCGAGCAGCACCGCACCAAGTCCATGGCGATGATCGGTATGAGTATCGGTTTGTCATTTGCGGTGGCCATGGTGGTCGGCCCCTTGCTGACTCGTGCGTTCGGGCTGGCGGGCCTGTTCTGGGCAACGGCGGCCATGGCGTTGCTGGGCATTCTGATCATCGCCGGGATGGTGCCACGCAGCGCGGGACCCCTGCAGCATCGTGAATCCGGCGTGGCGCGCCAGGCGTTGCGCGCGACGTTGCGCCATGGCGATCTGCTGCGTCTGGATGTCGGTATTTTCGTTCTGCATGCCATTCTCATGGCCAGCTTCGTGGCGTTGCCCATCTCGCTGGTGGAGCAAGGTGACCTGCCCCGGGAAGAACACTGGTGGGTATATCTGGTCGCCATGCTGGTGGGCTTCTTTGGCATGCTGCCGTTCATCATTTACGCCGAGAAGAAGCGGCAGATGAAGCGGGTACTGACCGGCGCGGTGCTGGTGCTGCTGTTCTGCGAGCTGTATTTCTGGCAGGTGGGCCACAGTCTCACGGCGCTGGTGATTGGCGCGACCCTGTTTTTCACAGCGTTCAATCTGCTGGAAGCCTCGTTGCCTTCGCTGATCAGCAAGGTGTCGCCGGCCGGCGGCAAAGGAACGGCGATGGGCGTGTATTCCACCAGTCAGTTCCTGGGGGCGGCGCTGGGCGGCATCCTGGGCGGCTGGTTGATGCAGGTCGGTGGGCTGGACGGCGTGTTCATCGGCTGTGCGCTGCTCTGCGCACTGTGGGCGATAATTGCTGTTACCATGCGCGAGCCTCCCTATGTGACCAGCTTGCGCCTGCCCCTGTCGTCGACGGCGATGGCCGACGCCGGGCTGACCGAGCGGTTGTTGGCAGTGCCGGGCGTAGCGGATGCCGTAGTGGTGGCTGAGGAAGCCGCCCTCTATATTAAAGTGGATACCGAACAATTGGATCGCACGTCTCTTGAGCGCCTGGTCGAACCGGCGCCTGCGTGCTGAAGCCTAGGAGAACGTCATGGCCCGTGGGGTTAACAAAGTCATACTGATCGGCAACGTCGGCGGTGATCCAGAAACCCGCTACCTGCCCAACGGCAATGCGGTGACCAATATCACGCTGGCCACCACCGACAGCTGGAAGGATAAACAGACCGGCCAGCAGCAGGAACGTACCGAATGGCACCGCGTGGTGTTCTTCGGCAGGCTGGCGGAAATCGCCGGTGAATACCTGCGCAAGGGTTCGCAATGCTACGTCGAGGGCCGCCTGCAAACCCGTGAATGGGAAAAAGACGGCGTCAAACGCTACACCACGGAAATCGTTGTGGACATCGGCGGCACCCTGCAATTGCTGGGTGGTCGTGGTGGCAACAATGAAGGTGGTGATTATGCTCAGCGCGCTCCGCGCCCGCAGCGTGAGCAAGCGCCGCAGCAACAGGCTGCGCCGCGCCCTACTCCGAAACCGGCGGCTCAGCAGCCGGCACCGGATTTCGACAGCTTTGATGACGACATTCCGTTCTAGCGAGTGTCTGAAAAAAACGCAGCCTCGGCTGCGTTTTTTTATCGCCGAACCTGGCGCTGATACGGCCTGAACCACTGCTACGGCTCGGTGCTTTCCCGTTGCAGAGATGATCTGCTCGTCACGCTGCGGGTTGCCATCGGCCTAGTAGCGTAGTACAGAGGGAGTAACAGCGATCGACGCGTGACGATGTTCACCGGAACACGCAAAATGCCTCCCAATCGCGGCACACCTTCCAAGACCGCATTTCAGATGGATCGTACTGATTTCCCATGCAGCGACCCCGTATTTCATACCTGCAAGAGTTGATGCCATGCGCATGCGCCTGATGCTGCTCGGTGGCGGTAATTCACTGGGCCAGGCACTGATTGCCCAGGGGGCCGAAGAAGACATCGGCTTTATTGCGCCGCGCCCTCCACAGCACGGCTGGGATGCCGCCAGCCTGACCCAGCTGCTCGACGACACCCGCCCCGATGCGCTGGTCAATCTGGCTTATTACTTCGACTGGTTCCAGAGTGAGACCGTCAGTGCGGAACGCTTTGCCGAGCAGGAACATGCCGTCGAGCGCCTGGCAGAACTCTGCCAGCACCACGGTATCGTGCTGGTGCAACCGTCCAGCTACCGGGTGTTCGATGGCGGGCGGGCTACGGCCTACAGCGAAAAAGACGAGGCCATGCCGCTGGGCTTGCGCGGTCAGGCACTGTGGCGCATGGAGCAGTGCATCCGTGCGATCTGTCCGCGTCATGTCCTGTTACGCCTAGGCTGGGTGCTGGATGACAGTCGCGAAGGCATCCTTGGGCGCTTGCTGCAGCGTGCCAATCAGCAGGGGGAGCTGGAGCTGGCCGATGACCGGCGTGGCAATCCCTGCCCGGTAGACGATGTGGCTCGGGTCATTCTGGCCGTGCTCAAGCAGCTGGATTGCGCGGCCCCGCTGTGGGGAACCTACCATTACGGCGGGCAGGAGGCGACCACTCCACTGGCTGTAGGGCAGGCTATCCTTGCCGAAGCGCGAACCTTGCGTAGCATGCCCAGCGTGGAAATTGTGGCCAAAGCCCACGCCGCCTGCGTTGATGCGGCGGATGAGCCGCAGCACGCGGTGCTGGCCTGCAAGAAAATTCTCAATACCTTTGGCGTCAAGCCGCGTGCCTGGCGCACCGGGCTGGCGCCCTTACTGGATCGTTACTTTCGTCATGAATGATGCCCCGATACTGATCACCGGCGGTGCCGGCTTCATTGGCTCCAACCTGGCCGACGCCTTGCTGGCGCGGGGTTATGCCGTGCGCGTGCTGGATAACCTGTCCACCGGCAAGCACGCCAACCTGCAGCTGGAGCACCCGCGCCTGAGCCTGATCGAGGGCGATGTGGCGGATGCTGAGGTGGTGCGCAACGCCTTGCAGGGCTGCCAGGCAGTGGTGCACTTGGCCGCGGTGGCGTCTGTACAGGCGTCGGTGGACGACCCGGTGGGCACTCACCAGAGCAACCTGGTCGGCACCCTGAACCTGTGCGAGGCGATGCGTGAGCAGGGCGTGCGTCGCGTGGTGTTCGCCTCCAGCGCCGCGGTCTATGGCAACAACGGCGAAGGCGAGGCGATTGACGAAGATACGCCCAAGGCGCCGCTGACTCCCTACGCGGCGGACAAGCTGGCCAGTGAGTACTACCTGGACTTCTATCGCCGCCAGCATGGCCTGGAACCGGCGATCTTTCGCTTCTTTAATATCTTCGGGCCACGCCAGGACCCGTCGTCGCCTTATTCCGGGGTGATCAGCATCTTCACCGAGCGGGCGCAAAAGGGCCTGCCCATCAGCGTGTTCGGTGACGGCGAGCAGACCCGAGACTTCGTGTATGTCGGCGATCTGGTTGCCGTGCTGGTGCAGGCGCTGGAAGCACCGACACTTGAGGCGGGCGCGGTCAATCTCGGCCTGAGCCGGGCCACCAGCCTGAACCAGTTGCTGGCCGCCATAAGCGATGTGCTCGGCGGCTTGCCCGAGGTGAGCCACCTGCCGGCGCGCGCGGGGGATATACGTCATTCGCGGGCCGACAATGCACGGCTGCTGGCGCGTTTTGCATTCCCTGAGCCGACCGGCATGCGTGAAGGGCTGGCAAGGTTGTTGGGGCATTCGTAAAAGTTGCTGCTGGAATGAAAAAAAGGCGCCGAATTAGGCGCCTTTTTCGTTCTGAGGGTTGGGCTTAGAACTTGTAGCCCAGGCCGACCATGTAGACCATCGGGTCGACGTCGACGCTGACCTTGGTTTCCTGGACACCCAGGGCGCCCGGACCTTTGACGGTGGCGTCGGTGGAGATATCGATATAACGCACCTGGGCGTTGAGCATCAGGCTGTCGGAAAGCATATAGTCGGCGCCAACCTGGAAGGCCAGGCCCCAGGAGCTATCCAAGCTGAGGTTGCTGAACTGTTGGCCCTTGCGTTCGGCAGTCAACTCTTCGTCGAAGAAGATGGTGTAGTTGATGCCGACGCCCAGGTAGGGCTGGAAGGCAGAGTTGCTGTCCAGCGGGTAGACCACGGCGCTGAGGGTCGGCGGCAAATGGGTGACCTCGCCCAGTTTGCCGTCCAGGCCTGGAATTCCTGTTGCGGCGCTTACGCCCTTAACACCCACGTCATGGGTGAATGGGGTGGCGGCCAGCAGCTCGATACCCACCTTGTCGGTGAGCATATAGGCGAAGTTCAAGCCCAGCTGGGTGTCACTGTTCAAGGTGGCGCCTGTACCGGGGACACTCCCACCGTCGAGATTGAGAAGAGAGCTGTCTTCCCGCGGATCCACCGTCACGGCACCGGCGCGCACAATGATGTCACCGGCCTTGTGGGCATGGGCGAGCGGGGCGGCGATGGCGAGGGCCAGGGCGGAAGCAGCGAGTAGTGTCTTGCGCATGGGTAACTCCAATCGAGGCAAAGAATATGTCTTGGTTGGAGCCCATGTTAGGAGCCTGGGAATGGCGCTTTTTGACCCAGCGCAATGGTTTGCCAGACACCCGTGCGGCAGCTTGTCGCGTTGGTCGGCAAGCTGCCGGTTCAATAACCCTGCAGTTGTTCTATGTCGTAGACGATGATTTTCTCTGCCTGCATCTGGTAGCCGGCCTCGGCCAGTTCGCTGCTGGCGTGTGCGACCTTCAAGGGACCCTCGATCCAGAACGGCAGCCACAGGTCTTCCAGGCGGATGCCCAGTTCGCTGGTGGCATGGACAATCTGGTTGGAGGGCGGCGGCGGCACATGGATGCAGGCCCCATAGTAGGGCACCAGCAAAAACTCGATGACGCGCCCCTCGTCGGTGATGTCCAGCGGCACTACGTAACCGGGCAGCTTGACCCGCTGCCCATCCAGCGCTTCCACCACCGGCTCGTTGGGTGCCTGCTGGGGAGCGGGCGGGCCATCTTCGGAGAGCACGTCGCCGAGGTCGGACAAATCGTGCAGCGGCATCGGCTCCAGATCCGGCAGCGGCGCGCCGACGGGGATCAGGTCGGACCATTGCAATTCACGGACCTCGGCGGCCGCCAGCACTGGGGTGACGGCCAATAGCAAAGCGAACAGCAGACGTGTCATGGGATTCCTCACAGGCGAATCGATAAACCATCGGCCAGCGACTGCCGGTAGGCGCGCCAGGCGGGCACGCTGCCCATCAGCACGGCGGAGAGCAGAATGGCACCCAACAGGCTCCATTCCCAGGAACTGGGTAACGCCAGCGGCAAGTAAAGGCCGTAGTGGCTTTGCAAGGACCCTTGTGCCAAGGCAATGCCCATATAAAGCAAACCCAGGCCGAGGGCGACGCCTGCCAGCGCCAGCGCGAAGGCTTCGACGATCAGCAGCCCGGCAATATGCCAAGGACGCGCACCCACCGAGCGCAGGATGGCCATTTCCCGACGACGCTCATTGAGGCTGGTGAGAATGGCCGTGAGCATGCCGATCAGCCCGGTCATCACCACAAACAGCGAGACCACGAACAACGCCTGTTCCGCCGTGCCCATCAGGCTCCACAGCTCCTGCAGAGCGACGCCGGGCAGAATCGCCAGCAGGGGTTCGCCGCGATATTGATTGATCTCGCGCTGCAGGGCGAACGTTGCCACCTTGCTGTGCAGGCCGAGCATGAAGGCGGTGATCTGTTGCGGCTGCAGGTTTAGCTGGCGCGCCTGCTCGGCGCTGATCGCCTGGTTGCCGCGCGCCGGCATGCCGTTGCGCCAGTCGATATGCAGCGCCTGCATACCTTCCAGCGACACGTGCAGGGTGCGGTCTACCGGCGTGCCGGTGCGTCCCAGGATGCCGACCACGCGAAACGGCTTGTCGTCGTGGTGGGTCAGGCTGACCCGGGCGACGCCATGGGCCAGGACAATTTCATCTTCCAGCCGGTAGCCCAGCGCGCTGGCCACTTCAGCCCCTAGCAACACCTCAAACGGGTCGTCGGCGAAGGCGCGCCCTTCGGCCAGCTGCAGAGCCTGTTTGCGACCATGACGGAAATGCTCGAAATAGGCCGTGCTGGTGCCCAGCACCCGATAACCGCGGTGCGAGTCGCCCAGGGACATCGGAATCGCCCAGGCGACGCGGGGATGCTCGGCGAAGCGCTGGTAACTGTCCCAGCGGATATTGTTGGTGGCGTTGCCGATGCGGAACACCGAATACAGCAGCAGGTTTACCGAGCCGGAACGGGCTCCTACGATCAGGTCGGTGCCGCTCACGGTGCTGGCGAAGCTGGCGCGGGTTTCCGTGCGCACGCGCTCTACGGCCAGCAGCAGGCACACCGAGAGGCCAATGGCGAATACTGTCAGCAGTGCGGTAAAGCGGCGGTTGGCCAAGCTGGCCAGTGCCAGGTGCAGCAGATGCATGTCACACCTCCGGGGCGCGGGCGGCGCGGTTGAGGTCGAGCAGCGAAAGACTGCGGTCGAACAGCGGCGCCAGGCTCTGGTCGTGGCTGACGAACAGCAGGCTGGCGCCCGCCGCCCGGCATTCGGCGAACAGTAAGTGCAGGAACGCTTCGCGGGCATCGGCGTCGAGGGCCGATGTCGGTTCGTCGGCGATCACTAATTCGGGCTGGCCAATCAGCGCGCGGGCGGCGGCGACACGTTGCTGCTGACCAATGGACAATGCCTCGGCGCGGCGTTCGTGCAGCGCCGCCGGCAGGCCCAGGTGATCGAGCAACTGGCGGGCAGCCTGCTCGACACTGCCGTGGCGTTGCCGGGCACGCTCGGTGCGCAACCTGGAAAAGCGGCAGGGCAGGGCGACGTTTTCACGTACTGACAGAAACGGCAGCAAGTTGAACTGCTGGAAGATATAGCCGGTGTGATCGACTCGAAAGCGGTCACGGGCACCCGCGCTGAGCAGGCTCAGGTCCTGGTCGAGCAGGCGCACGGTGCCTCGTCCGGCCCTTTGCACGCCCCCCAGCAGGCCGAGCAGAGTGGTCTTGCCGCTCCCGGAGGGGCCGTTGAGAAACAGGCTTTCGCCCTTGGCCAACTGGAACGCGGGGATATCCAGCAGCTCAGTCTGGCCGGGCCAGGCAAAACCGAGCTGGGAGAGTTCAAGCAAATAAGCGGTCATGAGATCCGTGGAAGTATGAAAAGCGGGATTGTTCCGCGTGACTTAAAGAGGCAGGCGCGGCTGACTGCGCGTCAACTCATGACCCTGCTGGCCCTTGGGCCCGATCAACTGCACCTGAATGCGCCGGGTGCCGGGGAATTGGCGAAACAAAGGGCTCAGGTCAAGGCTCTGCAAGGCATTGGGCTGAGCGCATTTAAACTGGTAATGGGCGTGAATTTCGGCGTGTTCCTGCTCCATCGTATCGGCTGAGGCGTCTTCGTCATGCAGGGCCAGATGATCGACGTCACCAGCCGCCACGCCGAACAGTGGGCTGTTGATTGCCTGGTGCTCCGCCTCGCATTTGGCCATGGCAGGCAGGCTGAACAAGTTGCGGGGCTGTTCGAGCAGGTCGCGCACGGCGTCGACTCGGGCCTCCTCGGCCGAGTTCTTGGGAAAATGCTCGAAGCCCAGCAGATTGATCGCCGGGCTGTGCATCTCCACCTCGAGCAGCTTGCCTTCCAGCGCAACATCAAGCCGAGCGACGCCGTGCTCATGGGCATGCAGGCTGGCGTGTCCATGGGCATCGTCATCATCGTGATGCATCAGGGCATTGGCGAGGGGCGAAACCAACAGGGAAAGGGGCAGGACAGCAAGCAACAGGCGACGCATGGAAACTCCGTGATGAACAAGGCTTGTTATCTTATAACAATATTTTCTGGGCACTGGCCAGCATGGAGGCGGCCAGAAGCGGGGTTCTGATGGTTTTTGATAAGTGTGTCTGGAGAAGCCGGCGTGCACTGGCCGCTGGCGCACAGGCACGGCGGCACGCTATGGGTCGTGGCTGCGTTGAGTTGAAAAATTCGCGGTGAGGTCACCGGCTTTCGCAGCTCCGAGCTAGGCAGGCCTCTGCTGGAGGCCAGACCTCGAGCCGAAGCGTTTGCCGTGCACGAACCGGGGGGTGTGGCATCAAGGTCTGCGCAGCGAGGTCGCCGCTCACACAGAGGTCCGTGGAGGCCCGACCTCGGGCCGAAACGTTCGCTGTGTACGAACTGCTGGCGTGGCAGTCAAGAGTTTTGCCACGCCGGCCCGACCCCTAAATGCAAAAAAACGGCTGGATTCAGTAAATCGACTGATACAACTTGCGTCGATATTGCGTCACCAACGGATGGTCATTGCCCAGCAGGTCGAAGACTTGCAGCAGCGTCTTGTGCGGCAGGCCGTCGGCATAGCTGCGGTTGCGCACAAAGAGCTTCAGCAGTCCCTCCAGGGCGGTGTCGTATTGCTGGCGTGCCAGGTGCTGAATAGCCAACTGATACGTGGCTTCATCATCCCCTGCTTCTCTGGCCAAGCGCGATTTCAGCAAGGCAATGTCCGGCAGATCACCCGCCTGGCGCAGGAACGTCAGTTGGGCACGGGCTCCGGCCAGGGCCTGCTTGTGCTCGTCGCCCTGAACTGCGTTGAGTACAGTTTCGGCCTCACCCAACTCGCCGCGCTCGGCCAGGCAGCGGGCATACAGGATCAGCGCGGCGGCATTTTCATTGTCTTCGCTGAGTAATTGCTTGAGCAGCGCTTCGGCCTCGCTGAAGCGGCCTTCGATAAACAGCGCCTGGGCGCTTTCCAGCAGGTCGGCCTCCGGTGCGGCAGGCATCTGCACGTGAGGTTCGAGCATCGTGCGAATCGCCGATTCCGGCTGCGCGCCGGCGAAGCCATCCACCGGCTGGCCATCCTTGAACAACACCACGGTGGGCAGGCTGCGGATGCCGAAGCGGGCGGTGATGCCTTGTTCGATGTCGCAGTTGACCTTGGCCAGCAGCAACTCGCCCTGGTACTCCTCGGTGATCTTGGCCAGCAGGGGCATCAGCGCCTTGCAGGGCGCGCACCAGTCGGCCCAGAAGTCCACCAGCACCGGCTTGTGGAAAGAGTTTTCAAGCACCAGCTGTTCGAAGCTGGCCTCGGTGACATCGAAGATATACGGGGTAGCGCTCATCGGCTTTCTCGAAGGAACGGACGTGCCTGCATGGTAAGGGTGGATGGTCGTTACGGGAAGCCGTAGGGGTTCCGACGGGCGGCTGTAAAGGAGCCATGAAAAGGTTTGGTTTTTGCTAATGGCCGGATGCTTCGACGTATTCCCGACATCAGTGCTATTGGCAGTCAAATGCGGTAGAGGCAGAATAATGGCACGCCTTGCCGGCTACAGATCTGCCAACGCTGCGGTAGGGATAAAAAACCAACAATTGGAGCTTCAACATGTACCGCAAAGTAGTACTGGCTACGGCCATCGCGCTGGGGAGCGCGTCGGCACAGGCCGCGTTGTTCGACGTGACCTTGACGTGGAAAGGGGACGGAAGATCGCAAAGTTTCAGCTTTAACGATGCTGAACAGGCCGTCGATGTTGTCGATCTTGATTTCATCATTGATCAATGGGGTTTGGATGGTTTCGACGAGAGCCAGCATGACGCAGTCGCGGAAATCAAGTTCCGGGGCGTACCCATCCAGCTGACCTATGAAAAGGGCAGCAAGCTGATCCTGGATATCCCGAGCCTGGGTATTTACAAGGAATTTAACGACGATCCCATGGGTGACGATGCCATTGACCAACTGAAGGATTACCTGGTCGAAAAGGGCGAACATGAGATCCTCACCAAGATGAACAAAGTCGCCGCGCAAGCCACCAGCTTCGACCCCGTTGCCGGTAACCCCAGCAGCCTGATGTCGACCATGGTCGACAACATCTATTTCCTGACCAACAGCTCGATCACCGGCACCAACCGTCAGGATATCGACAACCAGTGGGATCTGGGCCTGCGCTACAGCAGCTACACCACGGCGGACAATCAGGACGTCATCAACTACAACCTGCCGCTGGCCTATACCTTCAAGCTCGATTGGTTCCCGGGCCATCGTCTGCAGTTCCGTATGCCGATGAACTACACCACGATCAACGAGGATGCCAAGAGCTACAGCCTGCAAATGGGCTTTGCCTGGACCATCCCGCTGATCGAAGGCCTGGAAATCACTCCGGCCATCGATTACGGCGCCGCCGGTTCCGCCGAAATCCTCACCGTGGGTGTGCTGCGTGCGCTATCGCTGACCACGCGCTACGACTTCAGCCTGTTTGGCCAGAATTTCACCCTGAACAACAGCCTGGTGAAAATCGACAGTGAGCGCCTCGAGTACGAAGACGACGATGACGAAGATCCGGTGACCTACGCCATCGACTATGACCTGAGCAACAAAGCGATGACCAACGGCCTGGCCTGGCATATTGCCCTGCCGTGGAAACTGGCGACTCAGGTATTTGTGCGCGACACCCGTTATTCCGGCGATGCGCTGTATTCCGATCAGGTGACGGAATACGGCGTCAACTTTGGCTGGTCGGGCTCGGCTGCCACCAATACCCAGTTCTTCGTCGGCGCCAGCTATCAAAGCCACGCCAAGGAAGAGTTCGACGGTGCGCGGATGAACGTCGGTCTGACGTTCTAAGCCGACTCGCTGCGATAACAAATGCCCCGCCCTGTGCGGGGCATTTGTTTTGGGTACTTACGCCGACCCGCGCGTGGCGTGATACAGATTTACATGGCGAAACTCCGCCGGTTCGGCCAGATCCGGCCAAGTGCTGGCTTCCAACTGGCCGAGATGCCGGTACAGTGGATGATTGAAATCCTTGACCCGCGAATCGGCTACCAGGGTTTCCCGCCCCCGGCTGAGGAACTGATCAAGCAACGGCAGATTGGCACGGTCGTAAAGCACATCGGCGACGATGATCAGGTCGAAGCGATCGCTTTCGGCAAAGAAATCGGCCGAGTACCCCAGCTCTACGCCGTTGAGTTCGGCGTTGGCCCGGCAGGCCGCCAGCGCCAAGGGGTCAAGGTCGCAGGCCACCACTTCCAGTGCGCCGGCCTTAGCGGCGGCAATGGCCGCGACACCGGAGCCAGCACCAAAATCCAGCACGCGCTTACCCTGCACCCACTGCGGGTGCTCGACCAGCCAGCGTGCCAATACCAGTCCGCTGGCCCAGCAGAAGCTCCAATAAGGCGGCTCTTCGAGAATGCGCCGGGTTTCTTCGGGGCTGAACGCGCGGTCCATGTTGTCCGCATCGATCAGCCACAGACGCAGATCGGTGCCGGGCAACGGCGTGGCGCTTAGCCGGGCATCGCCAAGCAGATCATGCAGCGCCTGTTGCAGGGAATGAGGTGTGTTCATGGTGAGGTGACAGACTGAAAAAAAGAGGCCGAGTGTAGCCGCAAGCCCGGCTGATTTGTCTGGCCAAAGGGATGCGCTACCATGGCGCCTGGTTCCCACAGCAGGTTTTTTCGCCCATGCACTGTCCCTTTTGCAGCGCCCATGACACCAAGGTCATTGATTCACGACTGGTTACCGAGGGCGATCAGGTGCGGCGCCGCCGTGAATGCCTGGCGTGCGGCGAGCGTTTCACCACCTTCGAGACCGCCGAGCTGGTCATGCCGCGCTTGATCAAACAGGACGGCAGCCGCCAGCCTTTCGACGAAGAGAAGTTGCGCGCCGGCATGCAGCGCGCTCTGGAAAAGCGTCCGGTGAGTGTCGAGCGCCTGGAAGCGGCGATTGCCCAGATCAAGCATCAGCTGCGAGCCACAGGCGAACGCGAGGTCAAATCCCTGGTGGTCGGCGAGCTGGTGATGAGCGCGCTGCAGCAGCTGGATGAGATCGCGTATATCCGTTTCGCGTCGGTCTACCGTCGCTTCCAGGACCTCAACGAGTTCCGTGAGGAAATCGAGCGTCTGGCCCGTGAGCCGTCCAAGCCATGAATGATCAGCTGTATATGGCGCGTGCCTTGGAGCTGGCGCGCCGAGGCGTGTATTCGACCCATCCCAACCCGCGTGTCGGTTGCGTCATCGTGCGCGATGGCCACGTTGTCGGTGAAGGCTGGCATGTACGCGCCGGCGAGCCACACGCCGAGGTGCATGCCTTGCGCCAGGCCGGCGAGCGCGCGCAAGGTGCCACTGCCTACGTCACGCTTGAGCCGTGCAGCCATTTCGGCCGTACCCCGCCGTGTGCCGAAGCGCTTGTGAGCGCAGGTGTCGCCCGTGTCGTGGCGGCCATGCAGGACCCCAATCCACAGGTCGCGGGGCGTGGTCTTGGGCGGTTGCGCACGGCGGGTATCGACGTCGCCCGCGGTGTACTGGAGGCCGAGGCGCGTGAGCTGAACTGTGGTTTTGTGAAACGCATGGAAACGGGCCTGCCCTATGTGCGTGTCAAGCTGGCGATGAGCCTGGACGGGCGCACAGCGATGGCCAGCGGCGAGAGCCAGTGGATCACCGGCGCGGCGGCGCGAGCGGCGGTGCAGCGTCTGCGCGCCCGATCCAGCGTGGTGCTCACCGGCGCCGATACCGTGCTGATGGATCAGGCGCGGCTCACGGTACGCGGCGAAGAGCTGGGCCTGGATGCCGAACAGACGGCGTTGGCGCTGGGCCGCCCACCGTTGCGGGTACTGGTCGATGGACGTTGCCGCGTGCCGCTGGATGCACCGTTTTTCCAGGCTGGCTCGGCACTGGTGGTGACGGCTTCGTCCCGGTGTCCGGATTACCAGGCTGCCGGACATGAATGCCTGAGCGTGCCGGGTGAGGGAGAGCAGGTGGACCTGCGGGCCTTGCTAGGCGAACTGGCGAAGCGTGGCGCCAATGAGGTGCTGATCGAAGCGGGTCCGCGCCTGGCAGGCGCCTTTGCACAGCAGGATCTGGTCGATGAGTATCAGATTTTCGTCGCTGGCAAATTCCTCGGCTCCAGCGCCCGTCCGTTGCTGGACTTGCCCCTGGAGCATATGAGCGAAGCTAGGGAGTTGCAGATTCTCGACATCCGCGCGGTCGGCGAGGATTGGCGGATCATCGCCAAGCCCCGTACGGCTGTATAAGGCCGGTCCGTCTCCTAGGATGGCATTGAGCGCAGCGATCCCCATCCCGGCCAGCTAACCGCCACTACGGAGACACACACCCGTACCCCGCAACGCGCAATAACCGTTGGGATTTTTCGCCAGGTATTGCTGGTGATACTCCTCGGCGTAGTAGAACGGCGGCGCCTCGGCCATTTCCGTGGTAACCGGGCCAAAGCCGGCCTTGGCCAGTTGGTGGGCATAGGCGTCATGGCTGGTCAGGGCGGCGGCCTTTTGCTCGTCATTCAGCCAATAGATGGCCGAGCGGTACTGGGTGCCGATATCGTTACCCTGGCGCATGCCCTGGGTTGGGTCATGGGCTTCCCAGAACACCTTGAGCAGCGCGGCGTAATCAGTCACCTGCGGATCGAACACCACCAGCACCGCTTCGGTATGCCCGGTCAGCCCGCTGCACACTTCTTCATAGGTGGGATTAGGCGTATGCCCGCCGATATACCCGGCGGCGGTGCTCCAGACTCCAGGCTGTTGCCAGAACCGTCGCTCTACGCCCCAGAAGCAGCCAAGGGCAAAAATCGCTTGTTGCAGGCCGGCAGGGAAGGGCGGCTGCAGCGAATGACCGTTCACGTAATGGTTGGCTGGGACCGGTATGGGCGTGTCACGCCCGGGTAACGCCTGTTCAGCAGTGGGAAGTGCAGCGTGGTGTGTAGTAGCAAACATGTCAGGGCTCCCGGTGTAAAGAATGGGATCAGCCTACGCCGTTGCCGTGAGGGGAGCCAGACAGCCGAGCGTGCTGCTGATACGGGGCTTGTTGCATCCCTGCCGAGTTCAGTCGATTAAGCGAGTGCCATCTCATCCCCGCGGCAGCTACGCCAGTTTTGGATAGCGTCCCAGATGCTCCAGCAAACCGTTGCCGGCAATCGGTCTGTCGAACAGAAAACCTTGCCCTACGTTGCAATGCTGATGCTGCAGAAACGCCAATTGGGCGTCGGTTTCGATGCCTTCGGCCACCACTTGCAGGTTGAGTTTATGGGCCATGGCGATCACGGCTGCAGTGATTTCCATGTCGTCCTGATTGCCCGGGATGTCCTTGATGAAGCTGCGGTCGATCTTGATGACATCCAGCGGGAATTTTTTCAGGTAACTCAGCGACGAGTAGCCCGTGCCAAAGTCGTCCATGGCCAGGGTAAAGCCCAGGGCTTTCAGGCGTGTCAGTTGCTCGAAGGTATCCGTGCTGGAGTCGAGCAGCAGGCTTTCGGTCAGCTCCAGCTCCAGACGTGTGGCGTCGGCGCATTCTTCAAGCAGTATCTTTTCGATGGAGCTGACCAGGTGCTCATCGTAGAACTGGCGCGGCGACAAATTGATCGCGATGCGCAAATCCGTGCGACCGGCCGCTTCGAGATGATGCAGCATCCGGCAGGACTCGCGAATCACCCACTGGCCGATGGGCACGATCAGCCCGGTATCCTCGGCCAAGCCAATGAACTTGTCCGGCGGAATCAGCCCCTTGACCGGGTGGTGCCAGCGCAGCAGAGCTTCCAGGCCGATCAGGCGTTTGCTTCCCAGGCACAGCTTGGGTTGGTAGTAGAGCTCCAGCTCATCCCGGTCCAACACATGGCGCAGATTGCTTTCGATAAACAGGTTGTAATCGGCTTCGCTATTCAGGTTTTCAGTGAATACCTGCAGGCGATTCGTGCCGACTTCCTTGGCTTTATGCAGGGCCAGACCGGCATGTTTGATGAGCCTTTTCGCCTCGTCGCCATGGCGGGGGAAGTGTGCCAGGCCCAGTGTTGCGGTCACGGAAATCAGTTGGTTGGCCACGAACAACGGCAGGTCGAGCAGTTGCAGCAGTTGCTGGGCGATGTCTTGGGCGCCCTGATCTGTTTCAGTATCGAGCAGGACCGCAAACTCATTGCTGGCGAAGCGCGAAAGACTGGTGGAGGAGGCCAGGCTGTTGCGCAGGCGGCGGGCCAGGCTGACCAGCAATTTGTCGCCGGTCTCATGACCCAGGCTGTCATTGATGCGTTTGAAGTTGTCGATATCGATCAGCAGGACGCTGAACGGTGCGGGCCGTTTGGCTTCAAGGCGCCGTTGTAGCAGGCCGATGAAGTATTCACGGTTGCCAAGGCCGGTCAGCGAATCGGTGAGCGCTTGCTGCTGGTACTGCTGCTGGCTCAGCTTGCTCAGCGTAATGTCTTCCCAAATTCCGGAAAAATGGCTGGTCTGACCGTTCTCGTCGCGCACACGGGAAATCGTTACACGCCCCCAGTAGGGCTCGAGATTTTTACGCTGACTGGGGAATTCAACTGTCCAGCTGGTGTGTTCGGGGCGTTGGCGCATGGCATCGCGGAACAACTCAGCGACGCTCTCCAGGGGTGGCAGTTCTTCGAGCCGACGGCCCAGGAGTTCCGCAAGGCTGTAGTGGGTAATGGTGCACAGGCTGGGATTGGCATAAGTGATCCGGCCGCGAGTATCCACCAGTAAAAAGGCCTGAGCGCTTTGTTCGATGGCGTTCAGGCAGACCGTCTCACGGCTTGTCGGGGCGGGCTTTTGCGCAACCAGGTAGCCACGCAACCAATCACCACAACGTTCGCCGATTTCCAGCAGTTTCAGCGGGCCTTGGGGGGTGTTCAGGAAGTAACTCACACGATAGTGGCTACTGCTTTGCAACTGCCGCTGCACCAACTGGTGCAACTGCCGGCGTAACGCCAAGGGAATCAGTTCGTCATACCGCGCTTCAACAAGCCTCGCCCAAAGCGCGCCTTCGGCTCCTTCCGCATAGTCGCAAGTCAGCTCCCAAACTTCATTGTTGGGTCGTGCGAAACGAGCCAAGCCGAAGCGGGCCAGCGAGGGCAACTGCGCGATAAGCTCTGATGCGGATTCGGACTGCTTGAACATGAAGGCTCGCTAACAAGGGTCGCGCTATATGGTTATTTATTTATCGTCAGGCGAATCGATAGGCGAGCCTGACCTTTGGATTAAGGCACTTAGCCACTATGTGACGTTATCGTCAACGCGGCAAGCTGCACACGCCGGATAACCGCATGAATGAGCGCCTGGCCACACAACGTTGGCGATAAGTCTCCTCTAAAGCGTGCCCAGCTTCTTGGCAGATCGCAACCGTAGTGCAAAAAAAACCCTGCCAATCGGCAGGGTCTGAGGTACGAGCGTGGCGCATGCTCGTTAGAAGAACAGATCGCTAGAAGAAAGGGGCCGGGGCGCAGGGCCCCGGCGGCTGTTACAAGAGCATGGTGCGGATATCCGCGAGCAGCTCGGACAGGCGCTTGGTGAAGCGTGCCGCGGCGGCGCCGTTGATCACACGATGGTCGTAGGAAAGCGACAGCGGAAGCATCAGCTTGGGCTGGAAGGCTGCGCCGTCCCAGACCGGCTGCATGGTCGCCTTGCTGACACCCAGGATCGCCACTTCCGGCGCGTTGACGATCGGCGTGAAGCCAGTACCGCCAATATGACCGAGGCTGGAGATGGTGAAGCAGGCGCCTTGCATGGCGTCGGGCGACAGCTTCTTGTTACGCGCCTTGTCGGCCAGCTCGGCCGCTTCAGCGGCCAGTTGCAGCAGGCTCTTCTGGTCGACGTTGCGGATCACCGGTACCAGCAGGCCATCCGGCGTGTCCACGGCGAAGCCGATGTGCACGTACTTTTTGCGGATCAATGCAGTGCCGCTGGGCGCCAGCGAGCTGTTGAAATCCGGCATCTCCTTGAGCAGGTGCGCACAGGTCTTGAGCAGCAGCGGCAGGACGGTGAGTTTGACGCCCGCCTTCTCGGCCACAGCCTTCTGCGCAACGCGGAAAGCTTCCAGCTCGGTAATGTCAACGGATTCGAATTGCGTGACGTGCGGCACGTTGAGCCAGCTGCGGTGCAGGTTGGCAGCACCCACCTGCATCAGGCGGGTCATGGCCACTTCTTCGACTTCACCGAACTTGCTGAAGTCGATAGCCGGAATCGGCGGAATACCGGCACCGCCAGTCGCCCCAATGGGTGCGCCCTTGGTCTGCTGCATCATCGTTTTGACGTAGGCCTGCACGTCTTCCTTGAGGATGCGATCGCGTGGGCCGGTGCCGGTCACGGCAGCCAGATCGACGCCGAACTCACGAGCCAGCTGGCGCACGGCAGGGCCGGCGTGCACTTTGCTGCTGTCACGCTTCGCAGCGGCCACTGGAGCGGCGGGAGCCGGTGCGGGTGCAGCCGGAGTTGCCGAAGCTGCAGCCGCAGGGCTGCTGGCCGGTGCGGCAGGCTCGGCTGCTGCAGGTTGTGCAGCAGCGGGGGCGGCTCCTTCAACCTTGAGGGTCAGGATCAGATCGCCCGTGCCGACGTCGGCATCCAGCTGTACGGCCAGGCTTTCCACCACGCCGGCGACCGGCGAGGGGATTTCCATGCTCGCCTTATCCGACTCCAAGGTGATCAGCGATTGTTCGGCTTCCACCGTGTCGCCCACCTTGACCAGCACTTCAATGACCTTGGCGGTGCCTGACGAGCCGATATCCGGCACGCGGATTTCCTGGCTGCTGGTGGCAGACGCCGCAGCGGGTGCCGGGGCAGCCGGAGCTTCGGCTTTTGGAGCCTCGGGGGCAGCGGGGGCCGCTTCGGCAGGCTTGGCTTCTGCGGTCGGGGCGGCGTTTTCGTCACCCTCGACGTCCAGTTCCAACAACTCGTCGCCTTCTTTCAGGCGGTCGCCGAGTTTGACCTTCAGGCTCTTGACCACCCCGGCCTTGGGCGCGGGGATTTCCATGCTGGCCTTGTCGGACTCCAGGGTCAGCAGGCTCTGCTCCGCCTCGATGCGATCGCCAACCTTGACGAACAGTTCGATGACTTCGCCTTCGCCGCTGCCAATGTCCGGGACACGAATCAATTCGCTCATTTCTTCGCTCCTCAGCAATCCAGCGGGTTGGGCTTGTTGGTGTCGATACCGAAGCGGGCAATCGCCTCGGCAACCACGGTGCGCTCAATGTCGCCGCGGTCGGCCAGGGCCTCCAGCGCGGTCAGCACGACCCAGTTGCGGTCCACCTCAAAGAAATCGCGCAGTTTCCTGTGCGTATCGCTGCGGCCGTAACCGTCGGTGCCGAGCACCTTGTATTCCTTGACCGGCACCCATTGGCGGATCTGGTCAGCGAACAGCTTCATGTAGTCGGTGGAGGCAATCACCGGGCCTTGGCGACCGGACAGGCACTGTTCGACATAGCTCTGCTGCGGCTTCTGTTCCGGATGCAGGCGGTTGTGGCGTTCCACGGCCAGGGCTTCGCGGCGCAGTTCGTTGAAGCTGGTGACGCTCCACACGTCGGCGCCGACGTTGTAGTCCGTACGCAGAATCTTCGCCGCCTCGAGCACTTCGCGCAGGATGGTGCCGCAACCGAGCAACTGCACGTGATGCGCGGCTTCCTTCTTGTCTTCCTGGAGCAGGTACATGCCCTTGACGATGCCGTCTTCGACGCCCTCAGGCATGGCCGGCTGCTGATAGGCCTCGTTCATCACCGTCAGGTAGTAGAAGATGTTCTCTTGTTCCTCGGTCATCCGGCGAATGCCTTCGCGAATGATCACGGCCAGCTCGTAGCCGTAGGTCGGGTCGTAGCTGCGGCAGTTGGGGATGGTCGAGGCGAGGATGTGACTGTGACCGTCCTGGTGCTGCAGGCCCTCGCCGTTGAGCGTGGTGCGCCCTGCGGTGCCGCCAATCAGGAAGCCACGCGCCTGGCTGTCGCCGGCTGCCCAGGCCAGGTCTCCAATGCGCTGGAAGCCGAACATCGAGTAGAAAATGTAGAACGGCAGCATCGGCTGGTTGTGGTTGCTGTACGCGGTGGCGGCAGCGATCCAGCTGGACATGGCGCCGGCTTCGTTGATGCCTTCCTCGAGGATCTGGCCCTTCTTGTCCTCGCGGTAGAACATCACCTGGTCTTTATCCACCGGCTGATACAGCTGGCCGACCGAGGAATAGATGCCGAGCTGGCGGAACATGCCTTCCATACCGAAGGTGCGCGCCTCGTCAGGCACGATGGGCACGATGCGGCTGCCTAGGTCCTTGTCCTTGACCAACTGAGCCAGTACGCGGACGAAGGCCATGGTGGTGGAGATTTCGCGGTCGCCTGAGCCGTCGAGGATGGCCTTAAGGGTCTCCAGCGGCGGAGTCGGAATGCTGATGCTCTTGGCGCGGCGCTGCGGTACGAAACCGCCGAGCTTTTCGCGGCTCTTGAGCAGGTACTTCATTTCCGGACTATCGGGCTCCGGCTTGTAGAACGGCAGGTTCTCCAATTGATCGTCCGGGATCGGCACGCCGAAACGGTCGCGGAAGGATTTCAGGCTCTCGACGTCGATCTTCTTCACGTTGTGGGCGATGTTCTGTGCTTCGCCTGAGCCGGTGCCGTAGCCCTTGATGGTCTTGGCCAGGATCACAGTCGGCTGACCGGTATGGTTGACCGCCGCGTGGTAGGCCGCATACACCTTGAATGGGTCATGGCCGCCACGGTTGAGCTTCCACACCTCTTCGTCGGAGAGGTCGCTGACCATGTCCAGCAGCTCCGGACGCGCACCGAAGAAGTGCTCGCGCACGAAGGCGCCGTTGTTGGCCTTGTAGTTCTGATAGTCGCCGTCGACCACTTCTTCCATGCGCTGTTGCAGCAGGCCGTCGGTGTCCTTGGCGAACAGCGGGTCCCACAGACGGCCCCAGATCACCTTGATGACGTTCCATTCAGCACCGCGGAAGTTGCCTTCCAGTTCCTGGATGATCTTGCCGTTGCCGCGCACCGGGCCGTCCAGGCGCTGCAGGTTGCAGTTGATGACGAAGATCAGGTTGTCCAGCTTCTCGCGGCCGGCCAGGGAGATGGCGCCCAGGGATTCCGGCTCGTCGGTCTCGCCGTCGCCCAGGAAGCACCAGACCTTCTGCTTGCCGGCGGGAATGAAGCCACGGCTCTCCAGGTACTTCATGAAACGCGCCTGGTAGATCGCCTGGATCGGGCCCAGGCCCATGGACACGGTGGGGAACTGCCAGAAGTCGGGCATCAGCCACGGGTGCGGGTAAGAGGACAGGCCCTTGCCGTCGACTTCCTGGCGGAAGTGGTTCAGCTGGTCTTCCGTGATGCGCCCTTCGAGGTATGCGCGGGCGTATACGCCGGGGGAGGCATGGCCTTGGAAATAGATCAGGTCGCCGCCGTGTTCTTCGGTCGGGGCCTGAAAGAAATAGTTGAAGCCGATGTCGTACAGGGTCGCGCTGGAGGCGAAGGTGGAGATGTGTCCGCCCAGGCTGGAATCCTGCTTGTTGGCCCGTGCCACCATGGCCAGCGCATTCCAGCGCACGATCGAGCGAACGCGGCGTTCCATGAACAGGTCGCCGGGCATGCGTGCTTCGTGGGTGACCGGAATGGTGTTGCGGTAGGGGGTGGCAATTGCGTAGGGCAGCTGGGTGCCGGTGCGCGAGGCCAGTTCACCCATGCGGGTCATGAGGTATTTCGCACGCTCCTCGCCTTCACGGTCGAGGACGGATTCCAGGGCGTCCAGCCATTCCTGGGTTTCGATAGGGTCGAGGTCTTGCATGGCTTGCTCCAGGGCAATAAGGCGTACCCGTGTAGGCCGCCTCGCGGTGTCTCTGACGCCTTTGTTGGGCGGCAGTCTCTTATTCATTGTGTGACCGAGCGATCAGCCCGGTTTTGTAGTTTTACTACATATCGACGTAAGAATCATCTATCTCGATACATACGAAAGTCGGGAAAACTACAAAAACGTCTCGTCGCGATCCCTGCAGACCCAGTATTCAGATGGGCAAGAATAGACCACGGACCGGCCGCCGATACCGGGGCCGAGCCATTGCGGATGCAATGGCGGCACCGGAAACTCGCTCGGGCAAGGCGCTTTGCCGGACACGCCCCTCGGGGCACGGGCATAGGCCGGAGTACACGGCCGGCTAGCTTGAACCCCGTCCGGCGAGTTCATAGGGATGGGTAACGGGTAAAGTTTTTAAGAGCAGGGATTGACTAACCCCCTATTGGCGCTATTTGCTGGCGGCCTGCGTTCACGCCCAAGGAATCCACCATGAGTCTGCCTTCTCTCGTTGCCGTCCCCGTTGCGCTGGAACCTCTGGCCGAGCGAGGGCGGGTGGCGTTGCTTGCCAAGGTAGAAGAGCTGGGGCTGGCTGCCGAGGGTTGGCCGGAGGAGCGCTGGCAGGCCTTTGCCCGCGCCTGCGTGGCCAGTGACTTTGTCGCCGAGCAGGCACAGCGCGACGCGGCGGGCTTTCTGGGCCTGGCGGAATCCGGCGAATTGGAGCGCGCCTTGCGTCCCGGCGAGCTGCGCGCTCAGTTGCACGGCTGGCTGGCTGAATGCGACCAGGAGGATGAACTTGCGCGCGTGCTGCGCCGTTTTCGCAATCGCCACCAGCTGCGCATCATCTGGCGCGACGTCAATCGCCTGGCCGATCTGGCGCAAACCTGCCGCGACCTGTCCGACCTGGCCGACGCCTGCATCGATCTGGCCTACCAGTGGCTATACCCGCGCCACTGCGAACAGTTCGGCACGCCCACCGGTCGGCGCAGCGGTGCGCCGCAGCAGATGATCATTCTCGGCATGGGCAAGCTGGGTGCCCATGAGCTCAACCTGTCTTCGGACATCGACCTGATTTTCGGTTTCCCCGAAGCGGGCGAGACCGAGGGCGCCCGGCGTTCGCTGGACAACCAGGAGTTCTTTACCCGACTGGGCCAGAAGCTGATCAAGGCGCTGGATGCGATCACCGTGGACGGTTTCGTATTCCGCACCGACATGCGCCTGCGCCCCTATGGTTCCAGTGGCGGCCTGGTGCTCAGCTTTGCCGCGCTGGAACAGTACTACCAGGACCAGGGCCGTGACTGGGAGCGCTACGCGATGATCAAGGCGCGGGTGGTCGGCGGCGATCAGCGCGAAGGAGCCCGGCTGCTGAAAATCCTCCAGCCGTTTGTCTATCGCCGCTACCTGGATTTCTCCGCCATCGAGGCGCTGCGCACCATGAAGCAGCTGATCCAGCAGGAGGTCCGCCGCAAGGGCATGGCGGAGAACATTAAGCTGGGCGCCGGCGGCATCCGCGAAGTGGAGTTCATCGCCCAGGCCTTCCAGCTGATTCATGGCGGCCGCGACCTGAGCCTGCAACTGCGCCCGCTGCTCAAGGTGTTGGCGATTCTCGAAGGGCAGGGCTATCTGCCGGCGCCGGTGGTGGCCGAGTTGCGCGACGGTTATCGCTTCCTGCGCTACACCGAGCACGCCCTGCAAGCCATCGCCGACCGGCAGACGCAGATGCTGCCCGACGACCCGCGCGAGCGGGCACGGGTGGCCTTCATCATGGGTTTCGACAATTGGGCGGCCTTCCTCGAGCGACTGCAGCACTGGCGCGAGCGTATCGACTGGCACTTCCATCAGGTGATCGCCGATCCGGATGGCGAGGATGACGACGAGGTGGTGGGCGGCGAGTGGATACCGCTGTGGCTGGGCACCCTGGATGAAGAGATGGCAGTGCGGCAACTGGCCGAGGCCGGCTTCCAGGCGCCGGAGGTGGCCCTGCGGCGCTTGCAGGATCTGCGTAACGGCAGCCAGGTGCGCAGCATGCAGCGCCTGGGTCGCGAGCGGTTGGATGCCTTTATGCCGCGCCTGTTGGCGCAGGCGGTCGAACACGCCGAGCTGGACCAGGTGCTGGAGCGGGTCATGCCGCTGGTGGCGGCGGTGGCCCGGCGCTCGGCCTACCTGGTGCTGCTCACGGAAAACCCCGGTGCGCTGACCCGGTTGTTGCAACTGTGTGCCGCCAGCCCGCTGATTGCCGAGCAGATCGCCCGCTTCCCGTTGTTGCTCGACGAGCTGCTCAACGAAGGGCGGCTGTACAGTCCGCCCCAGGCGCCGGAGCTGGCCGCCGAGCTGCGTGAGCGGCTGACGCGGATTCCCGAGGACGACCTTGAACAGCAAATGGAAGCGCTACGCCATTTCAAATTGGCCCACAGCCTGCGCGTGGCCGCCTCGGAATTCGCCGGTACCTTGCCGCTGATGAAGGTCAGCGATTACCTGACCTGGCTGGCCGAGGCGATCCTCGATCAGGTACTGGCACTGGCCTGGCGGGATACCGTGGCCCGGCACGGCACGCCAAAACGCTCAGACGGCAGCGACTGCGACCCGGATTTCATCATCGTCGGCTATGGCAAGGTTGGTGGTATCGAGCTGGGACATGGCTCGGATCTGGACCTGGTGTTCATCCATGACGGCGACCCGCAAGCCGAGACGGACGGGCCGAAACCCCTGGACGGCACCTCGTTCTTTACACGTCTGGGGCAGCGCATCATTCATTTGCTGACCACTCACACCACGTCTGGCCAGCTCTACGAGGTGGACATGCGCTTACGCCCGTCCGGCGCCTCGGGGTTGCTGGTCAGCTCGCTCAGCGCCTTTGCCCGCTACCAGGAAAGCGAGGCCTGGACGTGGGAGCACCAGGCGCTGATCCGCGCCCGCGTGCTGGTGGGCAGCCCGCGAGTGGCCGAAGGCTTTGAAGCCGTGCGTGCGCGGGTGCTGGGCCAGGCGCGCGAGCTGGACACCTTGCGCAGCGAAGTCAGTGAGATGCGCGCCAAGATGCGCGCCAACCTGGGTACCCACGCCACCCAGGCCGGGCTGGGCGAAAATGCCTTCGATGCCGCGCAGCCGTTCGACTTGAAGCAGGATGCCGGTGGTATCGTCGATATCGAATTTATGGTGCAATACGCGGCCCTGGCGTGGTCGCACCATTACCCGCAGCTGATTCGCTACACCGACAATATGCGTATTCTGGACGGCCTGAGCGCAGCCGACCTGCTGCCAGCGGCCGACGTCCAGCTCTTGCAGGAGGCTTATAAGGCTTACCGCGCCGCGACGCACCGGCTGGCCCTGCAGAAACAGCCCGGTAAAGTCCCGGGCGATCAGTTCGCCGAATTGCGCCGCGAGGTTCGGCGCATCTGGCTTGAGCTGGGGTTGGCGTAGCGGGCTGCAGCCCGGATCAATGAATAACCTTGAGGAGTGACAACGATGTCGATGGCTGATCGTGATGGCGTGATCTGGTATGACGGCGAGTTGGTCGAATGGCGCAACGCGACCACCCATGTGCTGACCCACAGCCTGCACTACGGCATGGGTGTGTTTGAAGGCGTGCGCGCCTACAAGACTCCACAAGGCACGGCGATCTTCCGCCTGCAGGCGCACACTGACCGTCTGTTCGATTCCGCGCACATCATGGGCATGAAGATCCCCTTCACCAAGGATGAGATCAACGAAGCCACCCTCGCCGCCGTGCGCGAGAACAAGCTTGACAGCGCCTACATCCGTCCGTTGGCGTTCTACGGCTCCGAAGGCATGGGCATCCGCGCCGACAACCTCAAGGTGCACCTGATCGTCGCCGCCTGGCACTGGGGCGCCTACATGGGCGAAGAAGCCCTGGCCAACGGCATCAAGATCCGCACCAGCTCGTTTACCCGTCACCACGTCAACATCACCATGACCCGCGCCAAGTCCAGTGGCTCCTACGTCAACTCGATGCTGGCCCTGCAGGAAGCAGTTTCCGCCGGCGCCGACGAAGCGCTGCTGCTGGATCCGGAAGGCTACGTGGCCGAGGGTTCGGGTGAGAACATCTTCATCGTCAAGAACGGCGTGCTCTACACCCCGGAAGTCACCGCCTGCCTGAACGGCATTACCCGCAGCACCGTGCTGACCCTGGCCCGCGAGCAGGGCATTGAGATCGTCGAGAAGCGCATTACCCGCGATGAGGTGTACATCGCCGATGAAGCCTTCTTCACCGGTACCGCCGCCGAAGTGACCCCGATCCGCGAAGTGGACGGCCGGCAGATCGGTCTTGGTCGCCGTGGCCCGGTCACCGAAAAGCTGCAAAAAGCCTACTTCGACCTGGTCACCGGCCAGACCGACGCCCACGCCGAATGGCGGACTTTGGTTAAATAAGTGCAAGCGTCACGCTGCAAGCGGCAAGCAGTCATCCATTGCTTTTCGGCTTGCAGCGTGACGCTTGCGGCTTGAAGCTGCCCTTATGAATATCCTGATCATCGGACCCAGTTGGGTCGGCGACATGGTAATGGCGCAAACGCTGTTCACCTGTCTCAAGCAGCGCCATCCCGAGTGCAACATCGACGTCCTGGCGCCCGAGTGGAGCCGGCCGATTCTCGAGCGCATGCCTGAAGTGCGTCGCGCCCTGAGCTTTCCGCTCGGTCACGGCGTGCTGGACCTTGCCACGCGTCGTACCATCGGCCGTAGTCTCAAAGGCCAGTACGACCAGGCGATCCTGCTGCCCAATTCGCTGAAATCGGCCCTGGTGCCGTTTTTTGCCGGCATTCCCCTGCGCACCGGCTGGAAGGGCGAGATGCGCTATGGCCTGCTCAACGACATTCGCACGCTGGACAAACAGCGCTACCCGCTGATGATCGAGCGTTTCATGGCCCTGGCCTTCGAGCCGGGTGCCGAGATTCCCCAGCCGTATCCGCGCCCCAGCCTGCAAATCGACGAAAGCAGCCGTGCCGCAGCGCTGAAAAAGTTCGACTTGAGCCTGGACCGTCCGGTGCTGGCGCTGTGTCCCGGCGCCGAGTTCGGTGAAGCCAAGCGCTGGCCGGCCGAGCATTACGCTCGGGTGGCCGAAGCGAAGATACGCGAAGGCTGGCAAGTCTGGTTGTTCGGCTCGAAAAGTGACCATCCGGGCGGCGAAGAGATTCGCAATCAACTGATTCCGGGTTTGCGCGAAGAAGTCAGCAACCTGGCCGGCGAAACCAGCCTGGCCGAGGCCATTGACCTGCTTTCGGCTGCCTCGGCCGTGGTTTCCAACGATTCTGGGCTGATGCACGTGGCTGCTGCGCTGAACCGCCCGTTGGTGGCCGTTTATGGCTCCACCTCCCCGCAGTTCACTCCGCCGCTGGCCGAGCAGGTGGAAATCGTCCGTCTTGGCCTGGACTGCAGTCCGTGCTTTGAACGCACTTGCCGCTTCGGCCACTACAACTGCCTGCGTGACCTCAAGCCGCGTGCGGTGATCGAGGCGCTGGAGCGCCTGCTGCCCCAGCCGATCGAGGTGCAGTGAGTGCGGGTTCTGCTGATCAAGACGTCCTCGCTGGGCGACGTCATCCATACCCTGCCGGCACTGACCGACGCAGCCCAAGCGATTCCCGGTATTCGCTTCGACTGGGTGGTGGAGGAGGGCTTCGCCGAAATTCCCGCCTGGCACCCGGCCGTGGACGGAGTGATTCCAGTGGCCATCCGCCGCTGGCGCAAAAATCTGTGGCACACCTACAAACGTGGTGAGTGGCGACAGTTCAAGCAACGCCTGCGCGAGGGAAGCTACGATCTGGTGATCGATGCCCAGGGGCTGCTGAAAAGCGCCTGGCTGACCCGTTATTGCAACGCACCGGTGGCAGGACTTGATCGTCACTCGGCCCGCGAGCCCCTCGCCAGCCGCTTATACGACCGTACCTTTCACGTGCCACGTGAGCAGCATGCGCTGGAACGCACCCGTCAACTGTTCGCCCAGGCGCTGGGCTACAGCGTGCCTGCCAGCACCGGCGATTACGGCCTGGATCGCGTTGCGCTGGCCGGGCCGGTTGATGCGCCTTATCTGGTGTTCCTGCATGGCACCACCTGGGCCAGCAAGCATTGGCCGGAAACCGACTGGCGCGCGCTGGCCGAACGTCTGAATGCCGAGGGCTGGGCGATTCGTCTGCCATGGGGCAATGCCCAGGAAAAGGCCCGCGCCGAACGCATCGCCGCCGGTTTGAATAAGGCCGAAGTGCTGCCCAAGCTGAACCTTGTCGGGGTTGCCCGGGTCATTGCTGGGGCCCGCGCCTGCGTGGCGGTGGACACCGGCCTCGGCCATCTGGCCGCTGCGTTGGATGTGCCGAGTATTTCACTCTATGGTCCGACGCGCCCCGGCCGCGTCGGCGCCTATGGTCAGGGTCAGATCCACCTGTGCGCCACCGGCCCCAACGCCGGTAGCGGAGACCGGGAAAAGCCCAGTTTCGATGGCCTGGGTGCCGCGACTGTCTATCCCGAACTGCAACGGCTGCTGGCGGAGCACTCCTGATGCAACTGGCTTTTCTGCTGTACAAGTACTTTCCGTTTGGCGGCCTGCAACGCGATTTCTTGCGCATCGCCCTGGAATGCCAGCAGCGCGGCCACGCCATCCGCGTGTACTGCCTGTCGTGGGAGGGAGAGATTCCGCCGGGTTTCGAAATCCGCTATGTGCCGGTCAAGGCGCTGTCCAATCACCGGCGCAACGAGAAATACACCGATTGGGTGCAGGCCGACCTGGCTCGCCATCCGGTGGATCGCGTGGTGGGGTTTAACAAAATGCCTGGGCTAGACGTCTACTACGCGGCGGATGGCTGCTACGAGGCCAAAGCCAAGGGGCGCAGCTGGCTGTCTCGGCTGGGCGGGCGCTACCGGCATTTTTCTGCGACTGAGCGTGCGGTGTTCGCACCTGAAGCCAACACCCAGATTCTGATGATCTCCGAGGTGCAGCAGCCGCTGTTCGTGCAGCATTACGGCACCCAGCCCGAGCGTTTCCACTTGCTGCCGCCGGGCATTGCTCAAGATCGCCGCGCGCCCGCCAATGCCACCGAGATTCGCACCGCCTTCCGCAAGGAGTTCGCGCTGGCAGACGATGAGTTGCTGGTCGTGCAGATTGGTTCGGGCTTCAAGACCAAGGGGCTGGATCGCACCTTGATTGCGCTGGCCGCGCTGCCCGCAGAGCTGCGTCAGCGTACTCGGCTGATGGTCATCGGCCAGGACAATCCCAAGTCATTTCAAGCGCAGGCCGAGGCGCTGGGCATTGCCGAGCGGGTACAGTTTCTCAGTGGTCGCAACGACGTGCCGCGCTTCCTGCTTGGCGCCGACCTGCTGATCCACCCGGCCTACAACGAAAATACCGGTACCGTACTGCTGGAAGCGCTAGTCGCCGGGCTGCCGGTGTTGACCACGGAGGTGTGCGGTTATGCCCATTACATCACCGAAGCGCAGGCAGGGCGGGTGCTGCCCAGCCCGTTCCGGCAAGAACAGCTTGATCAGTGGTTGGCTGAGGTGCTGGCCGATTCTGCCCAGCGTGCGTCCTGGTGTCGCAATGCTCTAGTCTGGGCACAAGCCGCCGATATCTATTCCATGCCGCAGCGCGCGGCAGAGATCATTCTGGCGGAGCAGCCGTGAGGGCGTGCCGCCTGCTGGAGTTTTGATGAAACTGTTTCTCAGCGAACCTTTCAAATCGCTTTGGCAGGGCAAAGATCCCTTTGCCGAAGTGGAAAAGCTTCAGGGCCAGATCTACCGCGAGCTGGAAGGTCGTCGCACCCTGCGCACTGAAGTCGAGGGGCGTGGCTATTTCGTCAAGATTCATCGTGGCATTGGCTGGAGCGAGATATTTAAGAACATCAGCACCCTGAAAGCCCCCGTGATCGGGGCTGGTCAGGAATGGACCGCCATTCAGCGGCTCACCGACGCTGGCGTACCCACCATGACGGCCGTGGCCTTCGGCAAGCGGGGCGCCAATCCTGCGACTCAGCATTCCTTCATCGTCACCGAGGAGCTGGCGCCTACGGTCAGCCTTGAAGATTTCACTGCCGATTGGTTGCAGCAAGCGCCACCGCCGCGCCTCAAGCGAGCCCTGATCCAGCGCGTGGCGGAGATGACCGGCGACATGCATCGCGCCGGGGTCAACCATCGCGACTGTTATATCTGCCACTTTCTGCTGCACACCGACCAGCCGGTAACGGCAGACAGCCTGCGACTGTCGCTGATTGATCTGCACCGTGCCCAGGCGCGCACGCAGGTGCCGCGGCGCTGGCGCGACAAGGACCTGGCCGGGCTGTACTTTTCCGCGCTGAACATCGGCCTGAGTCGCCGCGACAAGCTGCGCTTCTTGCGCCTCTACTTCCGCCAGCCACTGCGCCAGATTCTGCGTGAAGAAGCCCGGCTGCTGGACTGGCTGGAGCGCAGGGCGGCGCGCCTTCAGGCCCGTTTCGAACGTAAATACGCGCCTGGCGCACAGGGTTGAGCGGAGACGTCCCTTGAAATTGCATGAATTGTCGCGTGCCGGCCGCACCCCGGCATTGCCGCTGTCTCTGGAACTGGCCGACGGCGCCGGCCCGGAAACCTTGCAGGTGCACCGCCTGCTGCGGGTGATCCCCGGGCAACGCTATGTCGGTCTCGGCGAATGGCGCGGCCGGCCGGTATTGGCCAAGTTACTGGTGGGCGGCAAGGCAGCGCGGCATTTTCAGCGCGAGCTGGCCGGTGCGCGGCTACTGGCCGAGCAGCAGCAAACCACGCCACAGCTTTTAGGCAGTGGCCTGCAGGAGGGAGAAGGTGGCTGGCTATTGTTCGAGTATCTCGACGGCTCGCAAAGCCTTGGCGATGCCTGGCAGGCAGTGGCCCAGGAGCCGCCTTTGTCTAACGGTCAGCAGGCTGTGCTCGCCGAGGCCTTGGGCGCCATCGCCGGGCTGCATGCCAAAGGACTTTGGCAAGCCGACTTGCACCTGGACAACTTGCTACGTCATCAACGGCAACTTTTCCTGATTGATGGCGGCGCGATTCGCGCTGAAAACGCCGGTTCACCGCTGACGCGTAACAAGGCCCTGGAAAACCTTGGTCTGTTCTTCGCCCAGTTGCCGGCCAGCTTTGAGCCTTTTATCGAAGAGTTGCTGGTGCATTACGTGCTGGTCAACGGAGAGCACGCGCTGCCCTTGCAGGCGTTGCTCAAGAGCGTACACGCCCAGCGGCGTGAACGGCTGCGCGAGTACCTGCACAAGCTGGGCCGTGACTGCACCGAGTTCAGCGCGCAGCGCGGGCCCATGGGACTGCAGGTGGTGCGTCGCGAAGAGGCTGCAGCGCTGCAGGAACTGCTGGCCGACCCTGACGCGGCCATCAACGCGGGCAAAGCACTCAAGCTGGGTGGCAGCTCCACGGTAGCGCTGGTCGAAGTGGCCGGTCGACCCCTAGTGATAAAACGCTACAACATCAAAGGTGTGGGCCACTGGCTGAAGCGCTTCTGGCGTCCGAGCCGGGCGTGGCACAGCTGGGTGGAAGGGCATCGATTGAATTTTCTTGGCATCGCCACGCCAAAACCATTGGCAATGCTGGAGCAACGTTGGTGCGGGTTGCGCAGCCGCAGCTACCTAGTGACCGAATACATGGCGGGTGAGGATCTACTGACGCGCTTACAGCCGTATCTGAACCAGTTGCCGCCAGCTGCTGAGCTTCAAGCTCTTGAACGACTGATGACAGCTTTACAGCGCGAACGCATCAGCCATGGCGACCTCAAAGGAACCAATCTGATTTGGGGCCGGAACCAGTGGGCCCTGATTGATCTGGATGCGGTGCGCCAGCATTCGGGTGAAGGCAGTTTCCAGGCTGCTTTCGGCAAGGATCGGGCGCGGTTGTTACGGAATTGGCCAGAGAAGAGCCCGCTGCATCAACAGCTTGAGTCGCGAATTCCAAACGTTTAAAGGCGATGCCTGGGTATTGATATGGTAGTAGAAAATCAGACTGATAATGGCTTGCTGATAAGTGTAATTATCCCCGCATACAACTATGCGAAAACTTTGCCGCGGGCCATTGAGTCAGTGATGGCGCAACTGCACGAAATTGCGGCTGAGTTGATTGTGATCGATGATGGCTCGATAGACAGCACGCCGGAGATTATTGAAAAGCTTCTGGTTGCGCATGAGGGACGTTTTCGGGCAATTCGAAAGGAGAACGGTGGTCTAGCATCGGTACGAAATCGCGGCATAGATGAAGCTAAAGGTGAATATCTTATTTTCCTGGATGCGGATGATGAGATGGCACCGGGGGCTTTGTCTGCGTTCAAGCAACACCTGGATGAAAATCCTGAAAGTCGTATGGTGATCGGTGGCCATCGCGCGGTGTCGGAGGACGGAAAAAGCCGTGAGCATTTGCCTGGCGCTCTTTCGTCAGATCCTGTAACGCGTTTACGCGATTACTTATTAGATAAACGCATTGCCTTATCGAACGGCGCTTGCGCCATGCATCGCGATGTTTTTGCACAGGGTAACTATCCTGAACAGTTTCGTAGTGCTGAGGACATTCCTGTTTTCAGCCAGGTACTGGCTAATTATCATTGCACGATTTTAGCTAAACCGATGGCAATTATTAATAAGCACGATGATAGTCTGCGCCATCAGTTCTCCCATGCTAAAGCGGGGGGGCTTGCGTTAGTTGATGAGGTTTTTTCCCCTCAACGGCTTGGTGGTCAGTTTCAATTTCTAAAGAAAGCATTCTATGTTCAGCGCTGCTTATCGCTGCTACGTAGTGCTCATAACGCAGGCGATGTTGACGCTGCTAGGAAGTACTTTTTTTTAGCCCTAAAAAAAGATTGGCGTATTCTAGCCAGGGGCTCGTATGTGCGTAAGTTTTTGAGACTATTGATTAAATGAAAGTTCTTGTGCTGACTTCAAGTTGTCGAAGTCCAGATTTTACAAGTTTGTATGAGCAGTTGTCAGTCCATCTTGATCTGGATATTCGAGTTCTAGATAAGCTTGCTCAACGCAATTTGCGTGTCTCATTAAAGGATGTGCAGTGGGAGTTGTATGAGCGGGTCTTGGTTGATTTGAATTTCAAGCATGTTTATAAGCAGGCAGGATACCTGAGTGGTCTTAGAGGACTGATGGTTTATGAGGAGGATGCCTGCCAGAACTATATTCCTTATTCGCGCTGGCGTGGGAAGTTTAGTAGATTCTATCGGGCCTTGCCCAATGCGAAGATTGTGGTAACTGGTGCCTCCGTAGCGCGACGTCTGAAAGAAGAGGGCTTTGCTGTAGCCTTTATTCCTAAGGGTTACGATCCAAAGATTCTTTTTGACGAGCATCGGGAACGAGATATCGAGTTGGGTTTTATTGGGCGTACAGCCAGCAGCGCTTATGCGGGGCGAAAAACTTTCCTCGAGAATCTGGCTGCATGTGAGTCTTTGCAGTTGCTGCGTACCGACCCTGGTGATGCCTATCGAGGTACTCTGAATCGTATTCGCTATTTTGTAAGTGCGGATGTAGGTTTGGAAGAGTACATGGCAAAAAACTTTGAAGCCATGGCATGTGGCTGTGTGTTGTTAGCATGGCGCCAAGGGGAAGAGGAGGGTGCCATAGGCCTGAAGGATGGTGAGCACCTACTGTTGTACTCCTCGCTGGAGGAGTTACGCCAACATTTGAAATGGTTGCGGTGTAATCCAGTAGAAGTGGAAAGGCTGGCGACGTCGGGCAAAAAATTTGTAGTGGAGCGATTGACGTTTGCTCACCTTGCCCAGCAGCTGGTGGCGGAGTTGCGTCGGCCGTGGCCTTCTGTTTCAACTCCTTCTAGAAAGTGGTGGAGAAAATTTTATGATGCTTTTTTTTGAAGTATCAATAATAAAATTTTGATTATTAAGTAGCGCCAAGCTTGCCTGCTTGGTGCGCATTGAATATAAAGTTTCTTTAAAAAATATTAAAAAAATTCTCTATTTTTGATTTCCATGTTGCAGCGAAAGGAATTGAGCTTCTTCTGATCAAGTCCTGCTCTTTTGAACTTAATGAGGAGTGCTTATTAATAAGTCTTTGCCAGAACGCAGATGCTGGTTCGGGTGATTTACCTTCTCTGCTGAGCCATTCAGTGAGGAAGGTCATGAAGGGTAGGTATGATATTAATTCGCTTTCGCATAAAGGTTCGTCAAGAGCCCAAATTTTAATGTGAAGAGGAATAAGCTGCTCCAAATCTAACAATGAGTGTGAAGGTAATAATCTTTTATGGATATTGGTGATATTTTCAATATTCTGCGATTTTAATCGCTGAGTTGCTTGTTGTGGGTGAGTTCTATAGCGAAGGAGTGTTTTTTGAATGTTTGTTATTTTTGCTTCTGGGTTTTTAATTAAGAGCTCCAAGAAGAAGCAATAATCTTCTGCAAAAAATAAATCCTCGGCGTAGCGAGTGCTGTCAATTATGCTGCGTCGAAGCATGCAAGTTGGGTTGGCTATAGTGCGGCCCAAAAAAATATAATTCCATTTTATAAGTGAGCTTTTTTTGGGGTATTTGCTGATTCGATTTTTATCTCCAAATTTCTCCACCCAACTTCCGCAGATGTCGGCTTTCAGATCTTTGAGGATTTTAGATTGTTCCTCGAAACGAGTGGGCAGGCAAATGTCGTCCGAATCCATCAGTGCAATCAATTCCCCCTGACAGATTTCCAATCCACGATTTCGAGCCTTGGAAACACCTCCGTTGGGCTGGTCAATTATTTGAATCCGTTGCTCCTTTCTTTGGTAATTGTAAATTAATTCAAGTGATTGGTCGGTAGATCCGTCGTTGATGACAATAATTTGGTCTGCTTGTAATGTTTGGGCTAGGATTGAATCTAGTGTTTGCGGCAAGTGTTGTGCAGAATTATAGACTGGTAAAATTACGCTAATATTCTTCAATGATCGATGCTCATGTGGTTTTATAACTCGCGATTGTTGTGGCTTTGCCAATATAGCAACGAGCTATATTGCGCATGACATCAATAGCTAAAAATTCTATTTCTAATTATAATCATAGCAACTGCTCGTATTCTCAGCTAGGACAAAAAATCAGCGGCCAAGCCCGACAGCCCGACAGCCCGGCTGGCTGTTAGTCGGAAATGCTTGCACAGCCACGCCGCCCGTTACGCGGAGGGGCCGGCGGCTTATGGTCACGTGGAATCAGTTCCGCCTGAGGCGGGCAGGCTGTGTTTCGCCATCTGTTTATTGAGCGGAGGGCAGATTGCAGGCAAGCTATGCATCAAGACCATTCCACTTCCAGATGCAAGCGCTGTGGTAGGAAAATTTTCCCTTGGGCGATAATTGAATTAAAACTGCGGCAATAGTGGTTGGTAATGTTTGGCCTTAATGCCGTTATGGTTGTTGGTGTTGATTGTGAATTTTAATAGGAGAAGTTACTTGAATTTGCCAGTCTATGGCCGTTTTTTGCCTGTGCATGCTTGGTTGTTGCCAGGCGTGCTATGGTTCTTGCTAGGGATTGCATGGGCTTCCAGTAATAAGGCTTACCAACAAGGTTTAGTGGTTTTTTTGTGGTTGCCTGCAATAGTTGTTTCTATCTTTTCCAAGAAGCTTTTGGTTTCGCTTTGGGTTAATAATAGGGTGGCTTTGTCAGTGCTTTTTTTTCTGACATTTTGGGCAGCTTTGAGTACGCTCTGGACTAACGCTTTAGAACCGTTACGAGAAGCTAAACGCATTCTTTATGTTGTCTTTTTTTTAAGCGGGTTCGTTTTGGTGTCAGGTAAGCGGCCTGAGTCCTATATTGTTGTTTTGCAAGTCGCAGGGGGCTGTTTGGCATTAGCTGCGCTGGTTGCCTTAGTGCAGGGCTATGGCTGGGAGGGAAAGCCTTGGCATTGGAGGCTTATAGGCATCGGTTTACTAAACCATCCCATTTTGGGTGGTTATGTAACCGGGCTTGCAGCTATCTGGCTTTTGTTGTTGCCCCCGCGGGGATTTGCTGCCCGTTTAATATGGGGTTTAAGTCTTGTAGTGATGCTTGCTTTCTTAGTGATGACGCAAAGTCGCGGTCTTTGGGCTGCTATGCTAGCGGTGGTTTTCCTACTTCCTTTATGGCGAAATAATCGGTTCGTTTGGGCGTTAAGTGTTCTTCTGCTATTTGGTGTTGCAATTGGGTATTGGCAATTCGAAACGCTCATTACGGCTCGAGGTGCATCTTATAGGCCTGAAATATTTATTGCGTCCTTACAGATGATCTTAGATAATCCTTGGCTGGGTGTTGGTCTGGGAGGAGACTATAGAATTTCTATAGTCTCCTCGGGGATTACATTTGACCATAGCCATAACTTGCTTACACATGTAGCGCTCGAGCTAGGTATGCCGGGTCTGCTTGCCTGGTTATTTCTCTGGGGCTGGTGTCTGAACGTGACATGGAAAGCACGGACGAGTCGTTTGGGTGGGGCCGTTTTAGGCATGCTAATTTTCAGTAGTTGTGCTCTCCTGTTTGATGGAGCCAATCTCTGGGATACTCCACGGCCAGAATGGTTCTTGACTTGGTTGCCAGTGGCCCTAACTTTGGGACTGAGATCGTTTGCCCGCCAGGCAGAACCGCTTTGCTACCAGCCACATTTAGGGATCAATACATGAGTAGCGTTAGCTCCGGTGCGGCCAATACTTCGAGCCTAAAAATTTACCTCCGTCTGCTCAGCTACGTGAAGCCCTACATCGGCTACTTTGCGCTAAGCATCCTCGGCTACATCATCTTCGCGTCTAGCCAACCGATGCTGGCAGGGATCCTCAAGTATTTCGTCGATGGGCTGGGCAACCCCGAGGCAGCGATGTTTCCGGACGTGGCCTTCCTACAGGATTTCAAGCTGCTGCAGTTAGTACCATTGCTGATCGTGGCGATTGCGGCCTGGCAGGGGATTGGCTCGTTCCTGGGTAGCTACTTTTTAGCCAAGGTTTCCCTGGGGCTGGTCCACGATCTTCGCGTTGCCTTGTTCGGCAGCCTGTTGAGCTTGCCCAATCGCTACTTTGACGAAAACAATTCTGGGCATCTGATTTCGCGGATCACCTACAACGTAACAATGGTCACCGGAGCAGCAACTGAGGCGATCAAGATCATCATTCGAGAAGGGCTAACAGTGATTTTCCTGTTCTCCTATCTGTTATGGATGAACTGGAGGCTGACCTTGGTGATGCTGGCCATCTTGCCGGTCATCGCGTTGATCGTGGGGAGTGCCGGCAAAAAATTCCGCAAGCAGAGCAAGCGCATCCAGGTGGCGATGGGTGACGTCACCCATGTGGCCTCAGAGACCATCCAGGGATACCGGGTGGTGCGCAGTTTCGGGGGCGAAACCTACGAAACCCAACGCTTCGTGGATGCCAGCGCCAATAATACGCAGCGACAGTTGCGCATGACGCGTACGAATGCCATCTATACCCCGACCTTGCAGCTGGTGACCTACACCGGCATGTCGGTGCTGCTGTTCCTGGTTTTATTATTGCGCGGTGATGCTACAGCCGGTGATCTGGTTGCATACATAACCGCGGCCGGCTTGTTGCCCAAGCCGATACGCCAGCTCTCGGAAGTAAGTTCAACGATTCAGAAAGGCTTGGCTGGAGCTGAAAGTATTTTCGAGCAGCTCGACGAATCGTCCGAGCCCGATCAGGGCAGCATCGAGCGTGATCGCGTGGCGGGGCGTCTTGAAGTGCGCCATCTCAATTTCCGCTATGCAGGCAGCGAAAAACCTGTGCTCAGCAATATCAATTTCATTGCCGAGCCTGGGCAGATGGTTGCACTGGTGGGGCGCTCCGGCAGTGGCAAGTCGACGCTGGCCAACCTGATTCCACGCTTTTACCAGCATGAGGATGGTCAGATCCTGCTCGACGAAGTGCCGGTCGAAGACTACAAGCTGCGCAATCTGCGCCGGCATATCGCCCTGGTTACTCAGCAGGTGACCCTGTTCAACGGTTCGGTGGCCGAGAATATCGCCTATGGCGATCTCGCTGGAGCGCCGCGTGAGCAGATCGAGGCGGCAGCGGAAGCGGCTTATGCCAAGGAATTCATTGATCAGTTGCCGCAGGGCTTTGACACCCAGGTGGGTGAAAACGGCGTCTTGCTCTCTGGCGGCCAGCGTCAGCGTTTGGCGATAGCACGCGCGTTGCTGAAAAATGCTCCGGTACTGATTCTCGATGAGGCGACCTCGGCACTGGATACCGAATCCGAGCGCCATATCCAGGCGGCGCTGGATAAGGTCATGAGCGGACGGACCACTTTGGTGATCGCTCACCGTCTGTCCACCATCGAGAAGGCCGATCTGATCTTGGTCATGGATCAGGGGCGTATCGTCGAGCGCGGCAGCCATGCCGAGCTATTGGTTCAGAACGGTTACTACGCGCGGCTGCATTCCCATCAGTTCCAAGACGAGCCGGGAGTTCAGGAATCGTAAAGGCGTGTGCATAACAAGCAAGGCTGTCTGCATGCTGTGTTAGAATTCGCGGCATTTTTCAGCGCCATCCGGAGTTTCCATGCAGCTGTCCATGCCCCGTTTCGACCAGGCCCCCGTACTGGTGGTCGGTGATGTCATGCTCGACCGTTACTGGCATGGTGGTACCTCGCGGATTTCTCCCGAGGCGCCGGTGCCGGTGGTCAAGGTCGAGCATCGGGAAGATCGTCCCGGCGGCGCGGCCAACGTGGCACTGAACATCGCCGCCTTGGGTGCCCCTGTGCTGCTGGTCGGCGTGACCGGCGCGGATGAGGCGGCACAAAGCCTCGGTCAGAGCCTGATAGCGGCGGGGGTCGAAACTCATTTCCAGCAAATTGATACGCAGCCGACCATCGTCAAGCTGCGGGTGATGAGCCGCAGCCAGCAACTGCTGCGCATGGATTTTGAAGAGCCTTTTGCCACGGACACTGCCGCCTTGGCCGCGCAGGTCGAGCAATTGCTGGCCGGGGTCAAGGTGTTGGTGCTCTCGGACTATGGTAAGGGGGCGTTGCAAAACCACCAGGTGCTGATCCAGGCCGCACGGGCGCGCGGTATCCCGGTGCTGGCCGACCCCAAGGGCAAGGATTTTTCCATTTACCGTGGTGCCAGTCTCATAACCCCTAACTTCGCTGAGTTTGAAACCATTGTCGGCCGCTGTGCCGGTGAGGCTGAGCTGGTCAGCAAGGGTGCGCAGCTGATGGCTGAGCTGCAGCTAGGTGCGCTGCTGGTTACCCGGGGCGAGCATGGCATGACGTTGTTGCGCCCCGAACACCCAGCCCTGCATCTGCCGGCCCGTGCCCGCGAGGTGTTCGATGTCACTGGGGCAGGCGACACGGTGATCTCCACCCTGGCTGCTGCTCTGGCGGCGGGAGAGGAATTACCGGAGGCGGTGGGGCTGGCCAATCTGGCGGCCGGCATCGTGGTTGGCAAGCTGGGTACGGCGGCGATCAGCGCGCCGGAACTGCGTCGCGCCATCCAGCGTGAGGCGGGCTCCGAGCGTGGCGTGCTGGGGCTGGAGCAACTGCAACTGGCCATCGACGATGCCCGCGCCCAAGGCGAGAAGATCGTCTTCACCAACGGCTGCTTCGACATTCTCCATGCGGGCCATGTGACCTATCTGGAACAGGCCCGCGCCCAAGGCGATCGACTTATCGTCGCGGTTAACGACGACGCTTCGGTAACCCGTTTGAAAGGCCTAGGACGGCCAATCAATACGGTGGATCGGCGTATGGCGGTGCTAGCCGGTCTTGGCGCCGTGGATTGGGTCATCAGCTTTGCCGAGGACACTCCGGAGCGCCTGCTTGAGCAACTCAAGCCCGACGTGTTGGTCAAGGGTGGCGACTACGGCATTGAAGGTGTAGTCGGGGCGGAAATCGTTAAGGCTTATGGTGGTGAGGTACGCGTGCTGGGGTTGGTGGCAAACAGCTCGACCACGGCGATTGTTGAGAAGATTCGCCAGAAGTGATGGGAGCTCGTCTTTCCGCGAAGTTGGTAACTAGCGGGGAGGCGTATAACCTTACCCGCTAAGCCGTTTCCCCATTCGCCAACCATTCCCCCCAACCAATACGCTCCTCACGCACCAGCCACCCTTCCTGCAAAGCGAAGCTTTCCGCCAGCCAGACGTCCTGGGTGTCGGCGGGCTGCAACCGGCCGTAGCGCAAGGTATACAGCTCGCCCTCGGCGCGGTTCTGCTGCACGGGCAGCAGGAACAGGTTGGGTTGTTCGCGATCGAGTCGGGCCACCAAGTGGTCGTCTTCCAGGCATTCATCGACGTGGTGGAAGCTCGGCTTATGGCAGTCCGCCGGTAACTCCAGGCGCAGGTCATAGACCAGCTGCAGCGAGGCGGTGGGGGTATGCACATAGGCATGCGGTCGCTCGGTCAGGCGCAAGGCACCATAGTGGACCGAATGGGGCGCACCGCTGTTGGAGAGCAGCCGAAAGTGGCTGGCCTGTCGGTAGCGCAGCGTGGTTTGGTAGGGGGTGGGCAGCCAGATGTCGGCGAAGCGCCCGGCTAGCCAGCCGTCGGCATTCTCGATCAGACATTCCTCGGCCACTTCCTGAACGGCGGTGAGCAGTGGCAGGCCGAGTTCTTGAGCCGGCACGTAGCCGGAGATCAATTTGAGCACTACGTCGCCGCGATCCTGGCGCTGCTGGCGAACCAGCAGCCAGTACTCACGGCCTTGCCAGTCGAGGGTCAGGCGCACCGAAACGCCGAGGTTGGCCAGTTGCACGGAAAACCGCTGCGGGTCGGTGATTTCCACTGGGCGGCGGCGCGCCAGCATCTGGCTGAAGTTCAGCGGCTCGCCGAGGCTTTGGTAACTTAGCGTATCCGGGCTTGCCTCGACATGCAGGGGCAAGGTTTTGAAGTCGCTGGGTAGCTTTTCGAGCAGTGTTTGCGGCATAGGCCTTCTCCTTCCTGGAGTGTGCAGGCCGTTCAGCGACCTAGCGGAGTTGACGGATAACGGTCGCAGCCGTCGCGACGTTGTGGGCCAGGTGCACAGGATTGATGGTGCCGACGATCGCGCTGCACACGCCAGGATGGCTGAACAGCAGTTCGAAGCTGGCACGTACCGGGTCGATGCCCGGTGCCAGGCACACATGGCCGCTGGCCAAGGCTTTCTTGATCAGAATGCCTTTGGTGTGTCTGGCAGCGTAGTCGAGCACCGGTTTTTCGGCCTGCTCGTTGAGATTGTAGGTGACCATCGCGCAGTCACCCTGCTCCAGGGCCAGCAGGCCGCCTTCGACGGTCTTGCCGGAAAAACCGTAGGCGCCGATCTTGCCTTCACGCTTGAGCGCAGCCAAGGTTTCGTAGACGCCGGAGTCGCGCAGGATAGCGACATCGTTGCCGTCTGAATGCACCAGCACCAGATCGATCCGATCGGTTCCCAAACGCGTCAGGCTGCGTTCCACGGAGGCGCGGGTATGGGACGGGGAGAAGTCATGGCGCGACTGGCCATTCTCGAACTCCTCGCCCACCTTGCTGACGATTACCCAGTCGTTGCGCTGTCCGCGTAGCAACGGACCGAGGCGTTCTTCGCTGGTGCCGTAAGCCGGTGCGGTGTCGATCAGGTTAATGCCCAGTTCACGCGCCTGGTTAAGCAGTTGGCGCGCCTCGAAGTCGTCGGGGATGCGAAAGCCGTTGGGGTATTTCACCCCTTGGTCGCGCCCGAACTTGACGGTGCCCAAGCCGAGCGGTGAGACCGTCAGGCCGGTGCTGCCCAGTGGGCGATGCAAGTCGTGCAAGGTCTTGATCATGACAGGAGCTCCTCCCAAACCGGTTTGGCCACGGCCGGGCGCGGCAATGAGGGCAGGGCCGGGTGTTGGCTCGGCTGGATGCCGTCGCGCGCAAGGGCGGCGAATACCCGGTCGGCGAAGTCTGGCGCCAGCGCCAGCTTGGTCGGCCAGCCAACCAGCAGGCGGCCCTGGTCCGTGAGAAAGGCATTGTCCGGACGCACCAGGCCAGACTGCGCCGGTTCGGCGCGCGAGACGCGCAAGGTCGCCCAGCGTGTCTGGCTCTGGTCGACCCAGGGCAGCAACGCGGCGACTTCCTCCTGTGCGGCGCAAATCTGCGCCGCTTCATCGCGAGCCACGCCATCGGCTTCGGCCAGGTCACCGCCCAGATACCAAACCCACTGGCCGTCGGCAGCCGGGTGAGTGGTGATGGTCACGCGCGGCTTGGGCCCACCGCCCAGGCAATGGGCATACAACGGCTTCAGTGCCGGGCCCTTGGCGATCACCATGTGCAGCGGGCGCAGTTGTTGAGTCGGTTGGCTCTGGCCGAAGGCTCTGAGCAATTCGGCGTTGCCCTGGCCGGCACTGAGCACGATGCGCTGGGCGCGGATCTCGCGACCATCGACGCGCACGCCGACCAGCTCATCGGCCACATAAAGCGGCTCAAGGGTTTCGCCGGCCAACAGGCCGTCGCCGGCCAGTGCGGCGAGGCGGGCGATCAGGCTGGGCACATCGAGCACCAACTCAGCCAGACGGTAGACCTTGCCCTTAAACTTCGGATGTTGCAGCGCCGGAGGCAATTGCTCGCCCTTGACCGCATCGACCCGGCCACGCATCGCCTTGCTGGCGAAAAAACTGGTCAGGTTGCCGGCCAAGGTACCGGGTGACCACAGGTAATGGGCATCGGACAGCAGCCGCACACCCGACAGGTCCAGTTCACCGCGGCCTGCCAGTGCCTCACGCCAGCGGGTGGGCATCTCGGCGATGGCTTCGGACGAGCCGGTCAGCGCGCCATGCAGGGCGTATTTGGCGCCGCCATGAATGATGCCCTGGGACTTCACGCTCTGCCCGCCGCCGAGCCGGTCGTTTTCGACCAGCACAGTGGCGTAACCGGCGTTGCGCAGGCGGGCATTGAGCCACAGGCCGGCGACGCCGCCGCCGAGAATGAGAACATCGGTGCTCAGGGCTTGGGACATGACGCGAAGGCTCACTGGGAAAACAGGCAGGCAGTATAACGGCTTGATACGGCAATACAGCGATACGGCAATGCAGCAACAGTATCGCGGCAGGGCGGATCGCTTTTTGTAAGATGGAATCGCCAAAGGCGCTTTCGTCGTTCACCGCGAATCAACCACCTCCCTCGGAGCCGAGCCTCATTCGCGAAACTAGTGTTACTTGCGATCGTCGGATTACGCCTTCGGCTAATCCAACCTACAAAATTTGCGCACTTGATACGGCAATACAGCGATACAGCTACACCGCAACACTCTGTAAACTCCGCCGCCATGAATCGACTCCTCTATACCTTGCTGTTTCATCTGGGCCTGCCACTGGTAGGTTTGCGTCTGTTGTGGCGTGCCTGGAAGGCGCCGGCCTATGCGCGGCGCATTGGCGAACGCTTTGCCCTTGGCCTGCCGCCGCTCAAGCCCGGCGGCATTTGGGTGCATGCGGTCTCGGTGGGCGAGAGCATCGCCGCCGCGCCGATGATTCGTGCGTTGCTGGCGCGTCATCCTGAACTGCCGATCACCGTGACCTGCATGACGCCCACCGGCTCCGAGCGCATCCAGGCGATGTTCAGCGCCGAGATAACAGACGGTCGCGTGCAGCACTGCTATTTGCCCTATGACCTGCCTTGGGCAGCGGCGCGTTTTCTCAATCGCGCACAGCCGCAACTGGCGGTGGTGATGGAAACCGAGCTGTGGCCCAACCATATCCACCAGTGCGCCACACGGAAAATTCCCGTGGTCGTCGCCAACGCCCGCTTGTCCGAGCGCTCGGCCCGTGGTTATGCACGGTTTGCCAAGCTGACTGCGCCGATGCTGGCGGAGTTGAGTTGGATCGCGGTGCAGACCGAGGCTGAAGCTGAGCGCTTTCGCTTGCTCGGCGCACGCCCGGAGTGCGTGGCGGTGACCGGCTCGATCAAGTTCGATTTGACCATCGGCCCGGAATTATCACGCCGTGCTGAAGCCTTGCGTGCCGAGTGGGGTGCAAGCGAGCGTCCGGTGTGGATCGCAGCCAGTACCCATGCCGGTGAGGACGAAGTCGTACTGGCCGCGCATCGTCAGTTGCTGGCCCGGCATCCCGAGGCGCTGCTGATTTTGGTGCCGCGTCATCCCGAGCGCTTCAACGCCGTGTTCGAGTTGTGCCGCCAGCAGGGCTTTACCACCTGCCGACGTACCTCAGGCGAGCCGGTGACGGCGCAGCATCAGGTATTGCTCGGCGACACCATGGGCGAATTGTTGTTTCTCTATGCTCTGGCCGACAACGCCTTCGTCGGCGGCAGCTTGGTGGCCAACGGCGGGCACAACCTGCTGGAACCGGCGGCGCTGGGCAAACCCGTGCTCAGTGGCCCGCATCTGTTCAATTTCCTGGAGATCGCCGCCCAGCTGCGCGAAGCGGGGGCATTGTGCGAGGTGGTCGATGCCGCAGCGTTGGCCGAGCAGATCGCCAAGCTCTGGGGGCAACCAGAGGAAGCGCGGCGCATGCACGAAGCAGGGTTGGCCGTGCTCGCCGCCAATCAAGGCGCGCTGCGACGATTGCTGGATGGCTTGGATCGGTTGATGGTTTAACCGGACAGGCCCATGTCAATCGAGGCGGAGCGGTAGGCGGGAGAGTTGAAGCCGCGCGAGTAACCCAGAGGCGGAGTTTTGTTCGTGGTGGGCTGCCCGGGTAACTCCGTTGTGTCTACCTCACACCCTGCAACGGGCGAGGCCACCCTACAGGTTGCGGCGCAGCCCGCCGGAGAGGTTTAAAACTCCGGCCCGCGCAGGCTGCGTTCGGCGGCATTGGCCAGGTCTGGCGGCAGGAAGTCGCGATCCGGGTTGTAGTCGGGTTTGAGGTAGGCGGAGAGCGCCTGCAAATCGGCGGGGCTGAGGGTGCCGGCGACCTGTTTGAGGCGCAGGTTGTCGAGGATATAGTCGTAGCGGGCGTTGTTGTAGTCACGCACCGTGGCATAGAGCAGGCGCTGGGCGTCCAGTACGTCGACGATATTGCGGGTCCCGACCTGATAGCCGATCTCGGTGGCTTCCAGCGCGCTCTGGCTGGAGATGATCGCCTGTCGGCGCGCCTGTACCTGTTCGACATCGGTATTCACTGCGCGGAACAGGTTGCGGGTGTTCTGCACCACTTGCCGCCGCAGGCTTTCGCGTTGCTGCTCGGTCTGCGCCAGCAACTGGTAAGCCTCGCGCGACTGGGCGGTGGTCAGCCCGCCGCTAAACAGCGGGATGGTCAACTGCAGGCCGATGCTGCTCTGCGAGGCATCGCCGGTATAGCGCGGCGTGGGCAGGCCTGGAATGTTGGTGTTGCTGAAACCCAGGCCATCGTTGTCGCCTTGCTGATACTGGGCCACCGCATCGAGGGTCGGGGCGTGGCCGGCGCGGCGCTGGCGCAGGATTTCCTCAGCGGCCTGCAGGGCAAATTCACTGGCCTGCAGGTTTAGGTTCTGCCGTGCGGCGGTATCTACCCAGCTACCGGCGTCGCTCGGAGTCGGCGGCAGCACCGGCAGGCTGTGGCGAATGCCTTCCACGCTGCGGTATTCGCGGTGGGTCAGGGTGGCCAGGTTCTCGAAGGCGTCATCTACCAAGCGTTGTGCGCTCAATCGCGCCGCGCGGGAGGAGTCGTAGCCGGCCTGGGCCTGGAGCACATCGGTACGGTCGGACAGGCCGACATCGAAGCGCTCGTTGGCTTGGTCCAGTTGGCGCTTGAAGGCTGCTTCCTCGGCCTTGGTGGCGGCCAGATTGTCCTGGGCGCGCAGCACCGAAAAATACGCATCGGCACTTTGCAGGATCAAGTTCTGTTCGGTGGCGGAGAACTCCAGCGCGGCTTGTTCACCGATGGCCTTGGCGGCCTGCAGTTGGAACCAGCGATCGGCGCGAAACAGCGGTTGGCTGAGGCTGGCCTGGTAGACCAGGGCGCTACGAGACAGTGACTGGTTGCCGCGATCCGTATCCACATCGATGTCGATATCGTTGATCGACGCGCCAGCCGAGAGTTGCGGTAGCAACCCGGCGCGGGCTTGCGGAGCCAGCTCCTGACGGGCCAGATACTGCGCGCGGGCGGCGGCCAGGTCGGCATTGTTGGCGGCGGCTTCCTGATAGACGCCCATCAAATCGTTGCGCAGTGGCGGCGGGGCCGACTGAGCGTATACCCACCCCGCAGTAACGGCAGAGATGGCGATGGTCAGCGTGAGTCTACGCAGCATGATCGTTCCTGATGGCTGTCTTGTTTGATCGAGCAAGGCTACGAGCGAGCTCAGGGCGGGTCAAGGCGGCAATGTACAGGTGGTGATCCGGTTGTCTGCGGGACCAGCTTAGGCCAGGGCAATCGCGTTATGGAATAGTGCAAGGGGCATTCGATAAGCGCGGGAAGCTGGATAGTTGGACGCAAGAATACCTGAGCCATTGTTGATGTCGCGCCGCCGCGATGACTCGGAGGATGGCCGCCAGGGATGGCAGGCCGCAAAACACAATTTAGTCATGGACTGCCTGTCGTTCAGCCTCCAGCCTTCCAGCGCTGTTTTCGACTCTTTGAGCGTTGGGCGTGCCAGTTGGTGTTTCCCGTCCGGCTTGATTAGACTGCCCGGGTTCTTGTCGGGGTGCCCAGAAGCATGGGCTGAGATCGGAAAGTTCCGGATCCCGTTGAACCTGATCAGGTTAAGGCCTGCGTAGGGAACAAGATGTGCTCGCCTATTCTGCGGCGAGTCTCTCGGCGCCACGTCCGGCGCACCCCCAAGCTCCTTTCTCATCGTATGTTCAGGTTCGCTCCGACAACTATCCAGGAGCCAGTCTGATGCGTGCAGAACAACAACATCTCAGTGAATCCGCCCAGGTCGACGAACAGTCCATCCAGCCTTTTCCGCGTTCGCAAAAAATTTATGTGCAGGGCTCGCGTCCGGACATTCGTGTGCCGATGCGCGAAATCAGTCTGGACATCACACCGACCGCGTTTGGTGGCGAAGTGAATGCACCGGTGACCGTCTATGACACTTCCGGCCCCTACACCGATCCCAATGTGACCATCGACGTGCGCGAGGGCTTGGCCGATGTGCGCGGCTCCTGGATCGAAGACCGCGGTGATACCGAAAAACTTCCGGGCCTGACCTCCGAATTTGGCCAGCGTCGCCTGAACGACGCCGAGCTGAGCGCCATGCGCTTTGCCCATGTGCGCACTCCGCGTCGCGCCAAGGCCGGGCGCAACGTGACGCAGATGCACTATGCCCGCCAGGGCCTCATCACCCCGGAAATGGAATTCGTCGCCATTAGGGAAAACATGAAACTGGCCGAAGCCCGCGAAGCCGGGCTGCTCAACGAGCAGCATCCCGGACAGAGCTTCGGCGCGGCGATCCCCAAGGAGATCACCCCGGAGTTCGTGCGCTCGGAGATCGCCCGTGGCCGGGCGATCCTCCCCGCCAACATCAACCACACCGAGTTGGAGCCGATGATCATCGGCCGCAACTTCCTGGTGAAGATCAACGGCAACATTGGCAACAGCGCGCTCGGCTCCTCCATTGAAGAGGAAGTGGCCAAGCTGACCTGGGGCATCCGCTGGGGTTCGGACACGGTGATGGACCTGTCCACCGGCAAGCACATCCACGAAACCCGCGAGTGGATCATTCGCA
>CAYPFO010000015.1:0-61216 GCA_964410065.1 uncultured Pseudomonas sp. | reverse complement strand
CACCGACGGCAGGTTGATGATCGGAAATGGGGGCGCGCTTGAGCAGCAGGCGCAGGGCCTGCCAATAAATGCCCAGCACGGTTTTCCCGGTCATCCAGGGGAAGGCCAGCAGGTGGCGATGCAGGCTGGCGCGGTCGAGCGCCTGGCGGCGCAGGCCGAGGCCGGCCTCGAAGAGCTTTTCTTCGCCTTGCCAGTCGGCCATGTGAATGCGCAGGCGCTCGCCGGGCGGGGTGAAGCGCATGCGGTATTCCAGGTCGCGGGGCAGGAACGGAGACACGTGGAAGCTCTTTGGCACGCGATGGCGCAGCTCGTTGGTGCCGGTGCCGGGGCCGACCGGCAATACGTAGTGGTAACGCTCGCGCCACGGCGTGTTGCTCACCTCGCAGAGAATTGCTGTCAAACGCCCGTCGTCTTCATGGCAGAAGAAAACGCTCAGCGGGTTGAACGCCAGGCCCCAGCTGCGCGGCTGGGTCAGCAGGCATACGCGACCTTGCGGCCGGTGGCCGATGGCTGCCTCGACCCGCTCGCGCACGGCGTCGATCAGTCGTACGCCGTGGCGGGTGTGATCCGGCAGGTGATCGGTTTCGCGGAACGCGAAGGGCGCGAAGCGCGAGCGCCCGGCCAGCGGCGACAGGCCGAGTACTTGCTCCTGTTCATCGAGGTCCAGGTAAAGCATGCCGATGCGGTAGCGGAACGCGTGGGCACGAGGGCTGAAGCGCCGGTGGCTGACCCAGCCGTGATAGAGCGCGCTGTTCACAGTGCTTCCCCGAAGGCCGCGGCCACGCGCAGGGCGCTGACCACGCCGTCTTCGTGAAAACCGTTGGCCCAGTAGGCGCCGCAGTAATAGCTGTGGTGTGCGCCGAGCAGTTCTTCCCAGCGCGCCTGGGCGGCCAGGCCGGTGAGGCTGTATTGCGGGTGGGCGTAGGTGAAGCGGGCCAGAATCTGCGTCGGGTCGATGGCCGCGGTCTGGTTGAGGCTGACGCAGAAGGTGGTCTCGCTGTCGATGCCCTGCAGGATGTTCATGTTGTAGGTGACGGCGGCGGGCTGGTCGGCCGGCCCGCCGAGGCGGTAGTTCCAGCTGGCCCAGGCCAGTGGGCGCGTGGGCAGCAGGCGGGTGTCGGTGTGCAGCACCACGTCGTTGTCGGCATAACGCAGCGCGCCGAGGATGTCGCGCTCGGCGGCGCTGGGTTCGGCCAGCAGCGCCAGTGCCTGATCGCTGTGGCAGGCAAACACCACCTTGTCGAAGCGCTCCCGGCCAGTGGCGCTGTGTACGGTCACGCCCTCGGCGTCGCGCTCGACCCGCTGCACCGGGCAGCGCAGGCGGATACGCGAACCAAAGGACTCGGTCAGCGGCAACACGTAGCTGCGCGAACCCCCTTCGATCACGCGCCATTGCGGACGGTCGTTGACCGACAGAAGGCCGTGGTTCTTGCAGAAGCGCACGAAGAACTGCAGGGGAAAGCCGAGCATGTCGGCCAGGGACATCGACCAGATCGCCGCGCCCATGGGCACGATGTAGTGGTCGATGAAGCGCGGGCCGTAGCCGCCCTGGCGCAGGTAATCGCCGAGGGTCAAGTCGGCGGGAATACGCTGTTGGTCGAGGTCGAGCAGGGCCTGTTTGTTGAAGCGCAGGATGTCGCGCAGCATGCCCCAGAACCCTGGCGACAGCAGGTTGCGGCGCTGGGCAAACAGACTGTTAAGGGTGTTGCCGTTGTATTCCAGGCCGCTGCGCGGGTCGTTGACCGAAAAGCTCATCTCGGTGGGTTGTGAGGCCACACCGAGCCGCTCGAGCAAACTGATGAAGTGCGGGTAGGTCCAGTCGTTGAACACGATGAAGCCGGTGTCGATGGCGTACGTGCGCCCGTCGACCTGCACGTCCACGGTGTGGGTATGCCCGCCGACCCAGTCGCTGGCCTCGAACAGGGTGATGTCGTGGCGGCGATTGAGCAGGTAGGCGCTGGTCAGACCGGCAATGCCGCTGCCGATGATGGCGATTTTCATGGTGTGGCGTCTTCCGTGGCGGTGCGGGCCATGCGTTTGCCCAAGGCAAGTTGCAGGCGTTTGGGTAAAAGGCCGAGCAGCCGCAAGGCGGCAATGAACGGGCCGGGAAAGGCGATCTCCAGCGGGCGGCGTTCCAGGCGCGTGGCGATGTGGCGGGCGGCCCGGTCCACCGACCAGCGCATGGGCATGGGGAAATCGTTCTGCCGGGTCAGCGGCGTGTCGACGAAACCGGGGCTGACCAGGGTGACGTCGATGCCCTCGGCGACCAGGTCCACGCGCAGCGCTTCGCACAGGTAGCGCAGCGCCGCCTTGGAGGCGCCGTAGGCTTCGGCGCGCGGCAGCGGCAAGTAGGTCACCGAACTGCTCACCGCCACCAGGTGCGGCTGGTGGCCCAGGCGCAACAAGGGCAGGGCGGTCTCCATGCAATAGGCCACAGAAAGCAGGTTGGCGCGCATCACCCGCTCGATCAGCGCCGCCTCGAAGGCGTGGGTGTCCAGGTATTCGCAGGTGCCGGCGTTGAGGATCACCTGATCCAGCGCGCCCCAGTGTTCACGAATGCGCGCGCCGATGGCGCGAACCTGTTCGGCATCGCCGAGGTCACCGGGCACGACCAACACCTGTCCCGGCCAGCGCAGCGCCAGTTGCTCCAAGGCCTCCACGCGCCGGGCGCTGATCGCCAGGCGGTGACCCTCGCCGAGGAATTGTTCGGCCAGCGCGGCGCCGATGCCACTGCTGGCGCCGGTCAGCCAGATACGCCGTGGTGTACTCATGCCAGCCTCCGTTTCAGCCAGCTGATCAGCGTGCCGAGCACCGGCACGTGCTCGTAGAGCAGCGCGCCGGCGTCGAAATAGTCACGGTGCTGGCAGACCATGCCGTCGCGCCAGCGCAGGTAGGAGCAGCCTTCCACTGCAATGAGCGCTCCGCCGCGCAGGCGCGGGTGGCGGTAGCGCATCGTCCAGCGCAGGTAGCCGGCGTCCACGGCGCTCTGCTCGATGCCGTGAAACTCGAAGCGCAGCTCGGTGACGTTGGCGTACAGCGCGGCGAAGTAATCCTGCAGCGCCGGCAGACCGCGCACCTCGTGCAGCGGATCGCGAAACAGGATGTCGTCGCTGTACAGCTCGGACAGATGGCCGAGCGTGCTGGCGTCCAGGCGCGCGAAGCGCTCGGCGAACGAGCTCAGGAATTCAGACATGACGTACCTCCCGTGAGGGCAACTGCTGAAAAGCCGCCAGGGCGCGTTCGCGACTGCCGCGCAGATCGACGATCGGGCGCGGGTAATCGACCGCGCCGAACAAGCCACCCAGTGCGGACGGATCGTGAATGGCGCGGTTATCCAGGTGCGCCAGCTCCGGCAGCCAGTGGCGGATAAAGCGTCCTTGCGGGTCGAATTTCTGCGACTGGCTGATGGGGTTGAAAATGCGGAAATACGGGGCCGCGTCGGTGCCGGTGGAGGCGCTCCATTGCCAGCCGCCGTTGTTGGCGGCCAGGTCACCGTCGATCAGGTGGGCCATGAAGAAACGCTCGCCTTCGCGCCAGTCGATCAACAGGTTCTTGGTGAGGAACATGGCGACCACCATGCGCAGCCGGTTGTGCATCCAGCCGGTGGCGTGCAGTTGGCGCATGGCGGCGTCGATCAGCGGGAAACCGGTACGGCCCTGTTGCCAGGCGGCCAGCTCCTCGGGGGCGTGGCGCCAGGGCAGTGCTTCGGTTTCCAGGCGGAAGGCGCGGTGGCGCGACACCCGCGGATAGCCGACCAGGATGTGGGTGTAGAACTCGCGCCAGAGCAGTTCGTTGATCCAGCTAACGGCGCCCGGCAGGCCGCCGTCGAACTCGCCGCGATTGGCCTGCAGCGCAGCATGCAGGCATTGGCGCGGCGACAGTACGCCGGCTGCCAGGTACGGCGACAGCTGGCTGGTGCCAGGCATGGCGGGAATATCGCGCTGTAGTGGGTAGTCCTCGAGCTGTTCATCGGCAAAACGCGTCAAGCGTTCCCGCGCAGCAGACTCGCCGGCCGGCCACAGCTCACGTAGCCCGTCCGCCGGTGACGCAAAGCCCGGCACACTGGCCGGCACGGCATCGCTGGCAATTGCCAGTGGCGCCTGGGCGAGGGGCAGTGGATGCAGCGCGGGCAAGGCCGTGTGCAGGCGCTGGTAACAGACCTTGCGGAACTGGCTGAACACCTGGAAGTAGCCGCCGGAGCGAGTGAGCACGCTGCCCGGTTTGAGCAACAGGTGATCGAGATGAGCGCGAAAACTCACGCCCAGGTTATCGAGACCCGCCGCCACGTCGCGGTCGCGGCGGGTTTCGTTGAGGCCATATTCCTCGTTGACGTGCACGCAGCCTATGGCGTGGGTGCGGCAGACTTCGGCAAGTACCTCGGGCGCGTCCCGCCAGTGCTCGGCGTGGCGAATGAGCAGCGGCACGTTGAGGCGCTGCAATTCTTGCTGGAGCGCGACAAGGTTACGCAGCCAGAAGTCGATCTTGCATGGCGCATCGTCGTGGAGGTGCCACTGGCCGGGGGTGAGCAGGTACAGGGCGATGGTCGGCCCCTCGGCCATGGCGGCGCTCAGTGCGGTGTTGTCGTGTACGCGCAGGTCGCTGCGTAGCCAGATCAGTTGGAGCATGGGAAACGTCCTGGGTAGCCGCCGAGCAGGCCGTGGTCGTGCAGGCAGTGCAGGGCGTCCAACGGGTCATCGGTCAGGTGCAGATCACTGCCCTGCAACTGGTCACGGTGAATGCTGCTGGCCGGGCCGCAGAGCAGTACCGGGCAGGCGATGCCGGGCAGCAGGCGCTGCAAGCTGCTGGGCTTGAGGCTCTGGCTGCCATACAGCAGCAGGCCGCGCGGCAACAGGCGCTGCACAGCAACGCTGATCTCTTGGGCGGGGATGGCCCAATCAAGCACCTGCACCGGGCATTCGGCATCGCTGGCCAGCCAGGCACACAGCCACAGGCCGGGCTCCATCGGTTCGGGCGACAGATTGAGCAACAGCAGCGGCGCAGACGCGTGCAGGCGATTGTTGTGGTACAGGCGGGCACCCAGTTTGCTGCGCAGCCAGGACAAGAAAAACACCTGCTCCAAGCGGGCGCCGGGGTGCAGCCGCCAGCGCAACCTGAGGGTCTGCAGCAGCGGCAGTAGCAGGTGCCGGCACAGGGTGACAGGCGGATAGATGGCCATGCTGCGGTTGAAGGCGTCATCGAGACTGCGCTCAGCCAGCGCCTCGATGGCACCCAGCAACTGCTGTTGTGCCGCCTGCCAGGTGGAGTCGTGGGTGCTCTCCTGTGGCGCGGGTTCGTGCAGCAGCTCTTTTACCTGGCTGACCGCCACGCCGCGCTCCAGCCAGGCCAGCACCTGGCGCACCTGTTCAACCTGTTCGCAGGTATACAGGCGATGCCCTTTGGGGGTGCGCTGTGGCTGGATCAATCCGTAACGGCGCTCCCAGGCGCGCAGGGTCACCGGGTTGACGCCGGTCAGGCGGGCGACGTCGCGGATCGGCAGCAGGCTTTGCGCCGCGTCGTCGTGGTCGGCCACTGTGTTGCAGGATTCGGTCATGGCTACAGGGCGTTACGCAGGCTGAGGTCTTCCGGGTGCGGCTGCAGGTAGGCCTGGCTCGCGATGTAATCGTCCGGATGGCGACGGAAGTGATGCTTGAGCAGGGTCAGCGGCACCACCAACGGCACGATGCCGAGGCGGTACTGGTCGATGACCTGCTGCAGCTCCAGCTTGTCGTCACGGCTGAGGTCGCGTTTCAGATAGCCGCTGAGGTGCTGCAGCACATTGCTGTGGCTGCCGCGAGACGCGGTGTGTTTCAGGGCGTCCATCAATTGGCTGAAGTAGCGCGGGGCGAACTCTTCCAGGGGGTGCTGGCTGCTTCCCGCCAGCAGTCGACCGAGGGCCTGGTACTGCGGACGACAGGTGGCCATCAACTGGTATTTGTAGCGGGCATGAAAGGTGTACAGCGCGCGGCGGGTCAGCCCGGCCTGCTGCAGACGCTGCCATTCGGCGTAGGCGAATACACGGGTGATGAAGTTTTCCCGCAGCACCGGGTCGTTAAGGCGGCCGTCTTCTTCCACCGGCAGATCCGGGCGGGCCTGCATCAGCGCGGCGGCGAACAGGCCGCGACCACCGCCAGGCACGGGGTTGCCGTTGTCCTGATAGACCTTGACCCGTTCCATGCCGCAGGAGGGCGATTTCTGCATGAGGATGTAGCCGCAGATGTCGTCCAGTTGTTCGGCGGTGCGTTGACCGAACGCGGTCAAGGCGTCGCTGACATCCCGTTCACGGTGAATGCTGCCCACTGCGCGCGGGCGGGCCGGATCGCCAACCAGGCGGATCGCTTCGCGAGGGGTGCCCAGGCCAATACCAACCTCCGGGCAGACTGGCACGAACTGGAAATACCGCGAGAGGGTCTCGCTGCACAACCTTGATTCCTTGTGTCCGCCATTGAAGCGCACCGGGTTGCCGAGCAGGCAGGCACTGATACCGATCTTGAGGGGGGCGACGAATGTGCTCATGTGCGGTCTCTCATACAGGGACGCGTGGTTAATCTGTACAGCTTTTCTCAAATGTAGAGTTTTTCTTGTACAAGTCAACTTGTTTGTATAAGTTTGCAGTGGGCTGTGTAGAAGCCAGCTGGTTGGCGATTGCGGGCGCTGAGGAAACGGATCGCGCTTCATCGCTCCACCGGGTGGCGCTCCACCGAGCGGGGCCATGGTGGATGTAAAAAACGACATCCACCCTACGTCGCATCCAATCGCCAACCGAAAACTCAACTCGCGGAGATCATCGTTATGAATATGTGGAGCATCCAAAACGGGCCACGCCGAATCTCGGCGGCGCTGATGGCAATGGCTCTACTGGCGTTGGGCGGCTGTTCGTACGCGCCCCCCAAAGGCGTGGCGGTGGTGACGCCGTTCGAGCTGGAGCGTTACCTGGGCCACTGGTACGAGATCGCGCGGCTCGACCATTCGTTCGAGCGCGGCCTGAGCAATGTGAATGCCACGTACCGGCAACGCGCGGATGGCAGTGTCGAAGTGATCAATCGCGGTTATGACGATAAACGCGGCGCCTGGCAGGAGGCCGTTGGCAAGGCACGGTTCACCGGTCCGACAGATGTCGGATCGCTCAAGGTGTCGTTCTTCGGGCCGTTTTATGGCGGCTACCACGTGGTGGCGCTGGACCGCCAGGATTACCGCTGGGCCATGGTGATGGGCCCGGACCGCGACTATCTGTGGATTCTCGCCCGTGACAAGCAACTGCCGGACGACGTGCGCCAACAACTGGTCAATCAGGCTGCCGAGCTGGGCATTGATGTGTCGCAGCTGATCTGGGTCGAGCACAACAGGGATGACGCCTGACCCGCGTGCTTTATGGGTGGGAAGTGCCGCTTCTCGCGACAGCGCCGGTGACCAGGCACAGGTAGCCTGGTCACCGGCTGGCGCTTAGTGCTGCGCGGGTTTGCGCTTGATGGTCTTCACCAGGTCTTCGGGGCTGATGAAGCCGACCATGCTGCTGGCGCTGCCTGGCTGAGGCTGGTTGAGGATGTGGCCTTTCATCTTGCCGATGATGTGCATTTCGCAGGGTTTGCAATCGAACTTCAGGGTCAGCACTTCGTCCTGATGGATCAGCTGCATGGGCGCGACCTTGGTGCGCACGCCAGTGACGCCCTTGGCCTGTTTCGGACACAGGTTGAAGGAGAAGCGCAGGCAGTGCTTGGTGATCATCACCGGCACTTCGCCCGGTTCTTCGTGGGCCTCGTAGGCGGCGTCGATCAGTTGCACGCCGTAGCGGTGATAAAACGCACGGGCCTTTTCGTTGTACACGTTGGCCAGGAAGGTCAGGTGCGACTCGGGGTAGACCGGCGGCGGCACACTGACCGGCTTGCGACTGCCGCGCTGGTAGGCGGCCAGGCGTGCAGCGGTCAGCGCGTCGATGGCGTCGCGGCGCAACGTCTTGAGCTGCGAGTTCGGTACGAAGAACGCCTCGGGCGCGTCTATGTCCACTTGTTCAGCGTGATAGATCGTGGTGCCGAGTTTACTCAGGGTGTCGCGCAGCAGCTCGTGGGCCTGCTCCGGATTCTTCGCCAAACCGAACGGACCGGCCAGGCTGGCCGAGGCGCTGATGCCTTCGGCGCTGGTCACGTTCAGGGTCAATGCCTCGTTGCTGAACGTAGCCTGGAAGCGCACGGGCACACGGCGCTCGGCCGAGGTTTTGAGCAGCGCTTGCTGCCAGTTATGGTCCAGGTTGCGGTTGAGCGCATGGGGCATGCGCAGCTGTTTCAATTCAGCCGGCATTTCATTGGGCACGATGCGGTACTGCCGACGGGTCTGGCCGTCCTGCTCGAACTCCTCGAGCAGTTCTGCCGTGTTGGCGCGGAAACCCACCACTTCACGCTTGTGCAACACGTTCAGGCCATCGCCATTGCTCAGCGTTTCGCTGGTTTCGGCGGTGAAGTCGTGCTTGCCCACCTTGAGAATTTCGCCCACCGGCAGGCCGACGAATTTCGGCGAGTCGAAGGCGCCAATGTCGATCTTGCGGTCCTGGACGAAGTAGTCGGTACTGCCACGGTGGAAGGTCTTTTCCACGTTGGGCACGAAGAAGTGTTCGCTGAAACCGCTGGAAGCGCGGGCCAGGTCGGGACGCTGGGTGAGGATCTTGTCCAGCTCCTGCCGGTAGTGAGCGGTGATGTTCTTTACGTAGCTGACATCCTTGTAGCGGCCTTCGATCTTGAAGGAGCGCACGCCGGCCTCGACCAGGTCCATCAGGTTGTCGGTCTGGTTGTTGTCCTTCATCGACAGCAGGTGCTTGTCGTAAGCGACGACACGGCCCTGATCATCCTTCAGGGTGTAAGGCAGGCGACAGGCCTGCGAACAGTCGCCGCGGTTGGCGCTGCGTCCGGTCTGGGCATGGGAAATGTTGCACTGCCCGGAGAACGCCACGCACAACGCGCCATGGATAAAGAACTCGATGGTGGCGTCAACCTGGTGGCTGATCTCGCGGATTTCCTGCAGGTTCAGCTCACGGGCCAACACCAGTTGCGAGAAGCCGGCATCGGCGAGGAACCTGGCTTTGTCCAGGGTACGAATATCGGTTTGCGTGCTGGCATGCAGCTCGATGGGCGGCAGGTCCATCTCGAGGATGCCCATGTCCTGCACGATCAGGACGTCGACGCCCACTTCGTACAGTTGCCAGATGAGCAGCCGGGCGGGCTCGAGTTCATCGTCATGCAGGATGGTGTTGAGGGTGACGAACACCTTGGCATGGAACAGACGGGCGAACTCCACCAGCTCGGCAATCTCCGCCACGCTGTTGCTGGCGTTGTGGCGTGCGCCAAAGCTGGGGCCGCCGATGTACACGGCATCGGCGCCATGCAGGATGGCCTCCTTAGCAATGGCGGTATCCCGTGCGGGGCTGAGGAGTTCGAGTTTGTTCGTGGCTGCGGGCATAGGGGTTCAATTCGTCAGGCAAGGCGGTTGTCGGGTGGCTACTGATGATTCAACGTGCATGCACGTTGCGTCTGCTCTGCGGCAAGTAGCGCTCACCCGGAGGATTGGTTGTTTCAGGCGTGCCGGTCGGCCAGCTGGCGTTTCAGCTGGGCGACTTCGGCCTCCAGTTCGCGCACACGTTCGGTGGCCTGAACTTCGGCGCTGACATCCTTCTGGATACCGATGAAATAGGTGAGCTGGTCGGCCTCGTTAAACACCGGCGTGATCGACAGCTCGTTCCAGAACGCACTGCCGTCCTTGCGGTAGTTGCGGATGATCTGCCGGCACGGGCGATTTGCTCGGATTGCCTCGCGGATCGCCTGCAGGCCCGGCTGGTCGCGATCCTCGGACTGCAGGAAGCGGCAGTCCTGATAAAGGATATCGTCGACCGGGTAGCCGGTCAGGCGTTCGAACGCCGGGTTGGCGTAGATCAGGATGTTGTCATCGCCTTCCTGTTCGGCCACCACGATGCCGTCATTGGAGGCTTCGACGACCAGTTGGAGCAGCTTGGCGTTGATCATGTTCTAGAGTCCGCGGGCAGGTTCGGGCGCATTCTAACAGGCTGTGGAGAGGAGGCGAGGTAGCAAGACAAGGCGCAACATTCCAGGCGTCTCGGCTTTGCTACAGGGTGAGCCGTGCAATCGGTTAACCCTGAGTTAGAATGCCGCGACTTGCATGACATGGGCTGCTCCTGCCAATGACCGAATTCACTGCCGCTGCGCCGCACGCATCCGACCCGTCGGGCCAGGATGAGCTGTTTCCGATCCGCGAGGTGGTGCGGCTGACAGGCGTCAATCCGGTCACCCTGCGGGCCTGGGAGCGCCGCTACGGGCTGATTCAGCCAGTGCGCACCGAAGGCGGCCACCGGCTGTATTCCCAGGCGGACATCGAGGCGATTCACAGTATCGTGACCTGGACCGAGCGGGGTGTGGCGGTCAGCAAGGTCGGCAGCCTGCTGGAGCGCAGCGCCGCGAGCAAGGCCGAATCCCAGCCGGTCGAAACCGAGCCGGTGGCGGGGGAGTGGAGCGAATGGCAGGCGCGGATCCGCCAGGCGGTGAGCGATTTCGACGAAATACGCCTGGAGCAGTTGTACGGCCAGGTATTTTCTACGTATCCGTTGACGGTGGTGTTCGAGGACATTCTCCTGCCGCTGTGGCAGGAACTGCTGCACCGCAAGGGGTTCGGACAGACCAGCCAATGGCTGTTTTTTGATGGATTCCTGCGGGCACGGGTGTTGCAGCGCCTGCAACTGGCGCGACGCCCGGACGATAAAACCGTGTTGCTGGCGGCGGTTCCAGACCAGTGTCGCGAATTGGAGCTGCTGGTGGCCGGCCTGCTGCTCAACGGTGACAGCGGCGCGGTGCGCATGTTGGCCATCGGTCAGCCGCTGGAAGAACTCAGCGTGATCTGCCAGGCGGTGCAGCCACAGGCGCTGGTGCTGTATGTCACAGCGCCGCCAACTGATTCATTGCTGGCGCAGTTGCGCAAGCTGGTGCTGGCGGTGGATTGCCCGCTGGCGCTGTGTGGCGAAGGCTCGGAGCTGGCGCAAGACCGCCTGGCGGGCACGCCCATCGCCCGGCTGGGCAGCGCGGGGCGGCTGATGCAGCGGCGCCTGGCGCAGTTTCTCAGCGGGCATCTGGATACCTGATCCGCCTGGGTTTTCCCTACCCACCTCATCGTCCGACCGGGAGTGCCGATGCGCGCGATCTACCTCGATACCGAATTCACCCAACTGACCTACGACCGGCAATTGATCTCCCTGGCGCTGGTCGATCCGGCGGGTGCGGAGTTCTATGTCGAAGTGACCGATACCTGGCAGGAAGACGACTGTTCCACCTTCGTACTCGATGAGGTGCTGCCGAAGCTGGATCCGGAACGCTACGGCATGCCGGCCGGGCAGGCGCGCGAGGCGTTGCATGCCTTTCTGTCGGCGCTCGGCGAGGTGGAAATCGTCGGCGACGCCCTGGCCTGGGACTGGCCGCTGTTGATCGGCTTGCTCGCGCCGCTGGGCCTGCCCGCCAATGTGCTTGGCTGCCGGCAGGTGGACGATCCGCTGGAGGCGGTGTTCGAGTTCGAAGAGCCGGTGCCCCATCACGCGCTGCTGGATGCCCGGCTGATCTGCGCGCTGTGCGAGGGATTGCCGTTGCCGTCCCTGATGCTGGACTGACGCGGGCATGTGGGAAGTCTCCGGCTATCTAGGTCTGTTTTTAGCCGCATTTGGCGCTGCCACGTTGTTGCCCTTGCAGTCGGAAGCGGTGCTGGTTGGCCTGTTGCTGGCCGGCAAGCATTCGACGCTGGGTCTGCTTGGGGTGGCCATCGTCGGCAACGTGCTGGGCTCGGTGGTCAACTGGCTGCTGGGACGCTCCATCGAACGCTGGCGCCACAAGCGTTGGTTTCCGGTGAGCGATGCCCAGCTGCAGCGCGCCCAGCATGGCTATCACCGTTACGGTCGCTGGTCGCTGCTACTGAGCTGGATGCCGATCATTGGCGATCCGCTGACGCTGATCGCCGGTGTAATGCGTGAGCCTTTTTGGAGCTTCCTGCTCATCGTGCTGGTGGCCAAGGCGACCCGTTATCTACTGCTCGCCGCCCTGACGCTAAGCGGCTGATGTTAGCGGCCCGTTAGGCCTTGCGGCGAGGTTGGAGTTGGAGTGCAAAGACGGCGGTACCGTAAGGCGGCGTCGCTCGTGGCACAGAGGCGGGATGAAGGTACGCAGTTAGTAGGGTGGATGTCGCTTTTCACATCCACCATGAGCAACTCGGTGGATCGCCACGTGGTGGATCAATGAGGCGCGATCCACCCTACGTCTGGCTATAAAACGAGTGGCAGTTCAACCGTTGTGGCGCTGCGCCCGCTCGCGCAGGTAGGCGACCACTGCTTCCTGCTCACCCCGGAACTCGATCCGATCGATCTTGCTGGCGCGCGGGTAGGCGTACAGGGGGTCGTAGTAGTCGCGCAGCAGCGCCTCAATCCAGCCGCGATGCAGGTCTACCGCGCCGCTGCGCTGCTGTTCGTCGAGGGCAGCCTGCATAAGAGCCTGCAGGCTTTGGTAACGGTCGCCGCCCAGGCGCTTGTGGATGTTGCCCAGGCTTTGCAGCAGGCGTTCGGCGAACAGGCGAAAGCCATCGTCCGCGCCATGTACGTTGTGAAACTCGGCACACAGATCAATCACGTAGTCGCCGAGGATGCGCTCAACGCGACTTTCGAAGCTGTCTTCCAGCCACACCAGCGGAAAACGCTGCATGCCTTCGTGGAGTTCCAGTGGCACGGCGCAGCGTCCCACCAGGCGGCTCTCATCTTCCAGCACAAACTGCTGCAGCCCGGCGGCCCGCTTTTTCAGGATGTCGATGGCCAGGCGGTTTTCGAAGTCGATCTGGGTCGGCTGCTCTGTGGCGTGCTTGCCGAAACTCGATCCGCGGTGATTGGCGTGGCCTTCCAGATCCAGGCTGTTGTCCAGCCGGTCGATCACCTCGGTCTTGCCGGTGCCGGTCAAGCCGCCGACCAGCACGAAGTCGCATTGCGTCACCGCCTGCTGGGTGGTTTCCAGCAGAAAAGTGCGCATCGCCTTGTAGCCGCCGACCACCCGGGGGTAGTCGATGCCGGCTTCGCTTTTCAGCCATTGCTGGACGATCTGCGAGCGCAGGCCGCCGCGAAAGCAGTACAGGTAACCGTCGGGGTTGGCCTGCGCAAACGCAGCCCAGGCGGCGATCCGTTCAGCTTTGGTGCGGCCCGCCACCAACTGATGGCCGAGCTCGATGGCTGCCTTCTGGCCGTGCTGTTTGTAACAGGTGCCGACCTTCTGCCGCTCGATGTCGGTCATCAGCGGCAGGTTGAGGGCGGTGGGGAAGGCGCCTTTGCCAAATTCGACCGGGGCGCGGGCATCCATCATGGGCAGGTCGCTGAGGAAGATGTCGCGGTAGTCGGTGCAGTCTTGCCGCATTACAGCACCTCGACCGCGTGGCTCTGTCGCTCCACCAGTTGACCGATGGGCTCGAGCGCCAGGCCCAGCTCAGCCGCCACAGCGAGGAATTCCTGCTCGCCTTCCGATGCTACGGCAACCAGCAAACCGCCGCTGGTTTGCGGGTCGCACAGCAGCAGCTTGGTCAACTCAGGCATGGGCGCGATCTTCTCGCCGTAGCTGTCGAAGTTGCGCAGGGTGCCGCCGGGTACGCAGCCTTCCGTCAGGTAGTGCTCGACACCCGGCAGGCGCGGCACGCGGGAGAATTCGACGCGGGCCGTCAGGCCGCTGCCTTCAGCCATCTCCACCAGGTGGCCGAGCAGGCCGAAGCCGGTGACGTCGGTCATCGCCTTGACCGCCTCGAGCTTGCTGAAGCGGCTACCGGGTGTATTCAAGGTGCACATCCAGTCACGGGCCAGGCCCACATCTTCAGCGCGCAGTTTGGCTTTCTTTTCCGCCGTGGTGAAAATGCCGATGCCCAGCGGTTTGGTCAGGTAGAGGTTGCAGCCGACACTGCCGGTGTCGTTACGCTTCATGTAGCGCTTTTCCACCACGCCGGTCACTGCCAGGCCGAAGATCGGCTCGGGTGCGTCAATGGAGTGTCCACCGGCCAGCGGGATGCCGGCGGCATCGCACACGGCGCGGCCGCCGCGCATGACGTCGCGGGCCACTTCCGGCGGCAGGGTATTGATCGGCCAGCCGAGAATGGCGATGGCCATCAGCGGGGTGGCACCCATGGCGTAGATATCGCTGATCGCGTTGGTGGCGGCGATGCGGCCAAAATCATAGGGATCGTCGACGATCGGCATGAAGAAATCGGTGGTGGACACCACGCCACGCTCATCGTCCAGGGCATAAACCGCCGCATCATCACGCGAAGCGTTGCCGACCCACAGCTTTGGATCGAGATTTTGTGCGCCGCTGCCGGCGAGGATCGTCTCCAGTACCTTGGGAGAAATCTTGCAGCCGCAGCCGGCGCCATGGCTGTATTGGGTCAGGCGAATCGGTTCACTCATGTCATATACCCCGCATCTGAGGGCGCGAATTCTAGCAAAGCTGCGGCGCCGCTCGCCGCACTATATAATCGCCGCGTTTACAGCCCATGCGGCCCACCCAACTTACGCCTGCTAGCCTAGGTGGTGGCCAATCCCTCGTTTTTTCCGCTATTGAACCGGAGAACTCCATGCTCAAGCCCACCCTGGCGCTCGCCGCCGGTATTACGTTGTCCCTGTCCGCCGTCTTTGCCCAAGCTGCCGAGGTGCTCAGGGTCAGCGCTATCCCGGACGAAGCCCCCACCGAGTTGCTGCGTAAATTCAAACCGCTGGGTGCCTACCTGGAGCAGCAGTTGGGCATGCAGGTGCAATTCACGCCTGTGGCGGACTACCCGGCAGTGGTCGAGGCCTTGGCTACCGACCGCCTCGACCTGGCCTGGCTGGGCGGTTTCACTTTCGTCCAGGTGCGCGAGAAGACCGGCAATGCCATTCCGCTAGTACAGCGCGAGCAGGATGCGCAGTTCACCAGCAAATTCATCACGTCCGATTCGAGCGTGCAGTCGCTGGCCGACCTCAAAGGCAAGACGTTCGCCTTCGGCTCGGTGTCTTCCACCTCCGGCAGCCTGATGCCGCGTTACTTCATGCTGCAGGACGACATCAAGCCAGAAGCGTTCTTCAGCCGCGTGGCCTATTCCGGAGCTCACGATGCTACCGCCGCCTGGGTGCAAGCCGGCAAGGTGGCGGGCGGCGTGCTCAATGCCAGTGTGTGGGACAAACTGGTCGCCAATGGCAAGGTGGATACCAATAAGGTACGGGTTTTCGCCACCACGCCACCTTATTACGATTACAACTGGACGGTGCGCGGCACGCTTGATCCGGCTCTGGCCGAGAAGATCAAGGCAGCATTCCTGGCGCTCGACCCTGCCAATCCCGAGCACAAGGCGATTCTCGACCTGCAGGCGGCGAGCCGCTTTATCGAGACCAAGCCGGAGAACTATCAAGGTATTGAGGACGCCGCGCGCGCGGCTGACTTGCTGAAATGACTGTACAGCTGGCCCAGGCCAGCCTCAGGCACGGCAACGGCGTCCAGGCCCTGCGCAATGTGAATCTGCACATTGCCCAGGGTGAACAGGTTGCCATCATCGGCCCGTCCGGTGCTGGCAAGTCGAGCCTGTTGAACGTGCTGGGAACGGCGTTGCAGCCCAGCAGCGGTGACGTTCAAGTGCTTGATCAGCAGCCCTGGCGTTTATCCAGTCGGCAGCGGCAACGGTTACGTGCGCGCATTGGCCTGATTCATCAGGCGCCGCCCTTGCCGCCGCGCTTGCGCGTCGTCACCGCGGTGCTGGCCGGCAAGCTGGGGCAGTGGGGGTTGGGCAAAAGCCTGTTGAGCCTGCTGCACCCGCTGGATATTGCTGGTGCGCGGGCTGTGCTGGAGAAACTGGATCTGGCCGACAAACTGTTCCAACAGTGTCAGCAGCTTTCCGGCGGCCAACTGCAGCGCGTGGGCATTGCTCGCGTGTTGTATCAGGCGCCGAGCCTGTTACTGGCCGATGAGCCGGTGTCGGCGATGGACCCGGTACTGGCTGATCACGCGCTTGGCGTGCTGTGCCGGCACGCGGCGCAGCAGGGTGTCACTCTGGTGTCCAGCCTGCATGCTGTGGAGCTGGCACTGGCGCATTTCCCGCGCATCATCGGTGTGCGTGCCGGGCAGGTGCTGTTTGATTGCCCGGCGACAGATGTCACCCGCGAGTTGCTCGATGCGCTGTATGCCAACCAGCAACTGACCTTCGCGCCCGGCCTGGCTCCGGCCCCCGTGACGAGTGTGCAGATTTCACGATGCTGAGCCGCGATACCCGCGATCCGGCTACGTTGCCGCGCCTATTACTGAGTCTATTGGCCATTGCTCTGCTATGGCCGGGAATGCAACTCAGCGAGGTTGACCTGGGCGTGCTGCTGGCCAAGGACAGCGCCAGTGATATGGGGCTGTTCGTGGCAGCCTTCTGGCCGCCGGCCCATGGCGAAGAGTTTCTCCAGCTGCTGTTCGACGCCACCCTGCAAACCCTGGCGATCGCTACCGCTGGCATGGCCTTGGCGCTGCTGCTGGCCATTCCGGCGAGCCTGCTGGCCAGTCGTGCCTTATCGTTATCCGCGGCAGCGCGTGGTGGACGGCCGGGGTGGTGGTCTCAACTGTTGCGCTGGCCCGTGCGTGGCTTGCTGATTTTCCTGCGCAGCGTGCCGGAAATCGTCTGGGCGCTGCTGTTTGTGCGTGCCGTGGGTCTGGGGCCTACCGCTGGCGTGCTGGCGATCGCCATTACGTACAGCGGCATGCTCGGCAAGGTGTATGCGGAAATCTTCGAGTCGGTTGACCAGCGTCCGGCCCATGCTTTATTGCTGGCGGGCAGTGGCCGTTTCACTGCTTTCCTCTATGGCATCCTGCCCAATGCGGCGCACGAAGTGGTGTCCTACACCGTGTACCGCTGGGAATGCGCGATTCGTGCTTCGGTGGTGATGGGCTTTGTCGGCGCGGGCGGTTTGGGTCAGCAAATTGACCTGTCCATGCGCATGTTCGCCGGTGATGAAGTGGCCAGCATGCTGCTGACCTTCCTGGTGCTGGTCATGCTGGCGGACCTGCTCAGTCGGCTGTTGCGGGCGAGGCTGATATGAGGCGCCTGGTCAATCTCGGACTGATTCTGGCCTTGCTGGCGGCGGTAGGACTGTCGTTCAGCTATTTGGGGCTCGACCTGGGCGCCTTGTTTGGTCGCGATAATCTGGGGCAGATGGGCTCGTATGCCCAGCGCTTTTTCGACCCGGATTTGAGCGCCGGGCATCTGCAAGCCATCGGCCGCGGTGCGTTGGAAACCTTGGCCATGTCCGCCATCGGCACGCTGTTGGCGGCGATCCTCGGGCTGCTGTTGGCGCTGCCCGCCGCTGGTCGTTTCGGTTGGCCGCTGGCCGGCGTCGCGCGCTTGCTGCTCAACGCCTTGCGTGCGATTCCTGAACTGGTGTGGGCTGCGTTGATGGTGCTGGCGGCGGGGCTCGGCCCGAATGCTGGCACCTTGGCGCTGGCGTTGCACACCGCCGGAGTGTTGGGGCGTCTGTTTGGCGAGGCACTGGAAAATACCCCGGCGGGGCCGGCTGAAGCCATTCGTCTGCAAGGCGGCAATCCGGTTGCAGCCTTCTGCTACGGCACCTTGCCCAACCTGTGGCCGCAACTCCTGGCTTACAGCCTGTACCGTTGGGAGAACAATATCCGCATGGCCAGCGTGCTCGGCTTCGTAGGCGCGGGCGGGTTGGGGCAGATGCTGTATGTCAGCCTCAGCCTGTTCCAGGAAGCACAGGCAAGTACGGTCATCATCGCCATGCTGCTGCTGGTGCTGGCTGTCGATGCGCTCAGCAGTTGGGTTCGGCAGCGCTGGGTGCGAGCTTGAGTAGGTCAAGCCAACCGATCTGAGGGTATTCTCATGCCACACCATTCGACCGCAGCGGCGCCGTCTCAATTGACACTCGCCCGCTAGCTACCTTGTCCGACGCGGTCCTGATCAGCGCCGTACTCACGGCCGCCTTGCGCTATGGCGCTGACCCCTCAACCTCCGCAGATGCACCATCGCCTTGCTGATCAAGCGGGCGCCTGGTCCGGTATTCCGCAAACAGCTACGCCACGGCTGGAACGGGTCCAATTGATCAAGGTCTACACGTTTCGTCCGGCTAGGATTCTCTAGAGCTAGGCCTGTGGCAGGCCCCGATCAGTCTGTTCAGAATGCCGTTCACGTTGCTGAACAAGAACATCGTCCACTCGTTAACCCCAGTGCAAGGAAGCCCATGAACGCCCCAATTGCCAGCGCCGGTTACGTCAATCTTTCCAGGGCAGCCCTGCTGGCGCAGCACAACACGATTCTCACCCTGGCCATCGTCCCGGCCGACCGCGTTTCCCCCATTAAAGGCAGCGCCTACCGTGATGCCAGCTTCGTAATCAGCACCACCTCCATCGACTGCGACCCGCAAACAAACTTCTTCAACGCCCCCCACGTCGAGACGGTGATTGAGGAGCGAGTGGCGATCCAACACACCGTGCCGGTCGGCTACACCAAGACCGTGCGCAAGTCGCTTACTGAAAACAGTATTTACACGTCGCGGGTAACTACCTATCTGGACGCGTTCAAGCAGATCATTGAAGTGATCATTGCTAATCGTCGCCCGAGTCAGTTGGCAGAAGTGGAAGGCAGGGTTTATACGAGAGCTTTGGTTGGTGGCGATTAAGTATGAACGGTATAAGAGACATGAAAGTCAGTATCATCATACCCGTCTACGACGTGGAGAAATATCTGGCTGAATGTCTGGACTCGGCAGTGGGGCAGACCCACCAGAACAAGGAGATCATCATCGTAAACGATGGCTCCACTGACGGTAGCGCAGATATCATCTCGAGCTATCAAGAAAAATACAGCGAAATCGTTTTTATTGCGACCGAAAATCGCGGCCAATCATCTGCGCGCAATACTGGGTTGGACACGTCAACCGGCGACTACCTGATATTCCTCGACAGTGATGACTGGCTTGAAAAGGAAACGCTAGAGCGATGCCTGCTGGCACTGAAAGAGCATGATGCGGACATTGTCATGTTCAATGCGCACTCGTTCGCAGATGAAGTGCAAGATTTTGATATTAAGAAATTAAACTATACACGAGCTCCATGCCTCACTGACAAAAAACTACGTTGCAGGGAGGCCTTTGCATTATTCATAAGAAACAAAGCCTATCTGGTGTCGCCTTGTCTGTACCTCTACAAGCGCAGCACATTCAGTAAGAACAGATTTCAGTCGGGAATTATCCATGAGGACAATCTTTTTACAACTCAGCTCCTCATAAACAGCGAGACAGCAGAGGTCATCTGCTTGCCCGACCGCTTCTTTCATAGAAGAGTAAGGCCGGGTTCAATCATGACGAAAGAAAAAAGCATGAAGCATGTGAGTGGCTACCTTGCTGTGGCCGAAGAGCTTTTGAGGCATGAGTTAAAAAACCAAAACTGCTCCACTGCAAAAGCACTCAACCAATTCATACAAGGCATTATCGGTAACGCATTGGCTACGGCGCAGGCAGCCTTCGATAACAAAATACCCCTACATGTTAGAAATAAATCTCTGAGGCTTTTTCTCAAGACAAATCTCAGGCATATAAATCCTAGAGCAGCTTTGATCTGTTTTTTGCCGGAGATCATGGTTATAAAAAGAAAACTACATGGCCTTATCAAGCATCCATGAGAAAACCCAGCAGCCTTTACCGCGCCATCGCCAGAAGCATGCTCGGCCGCTACGCCGTCTATACGGTCAACCTCCTTTCGATGATGGTGATGGCCAGGATCTTCACCCCGGAAACCTTCGGCACGGTTGCCGCCATCATGGTGTTCTTCGTGTTTTTTCAACTGGTGGCCGAGATAGGCCTGGGTCCTGCCATCATCAACTTGGGCGACCTGACAAGAGAAGACCGTGATGGCCTCTTTGGTCTGACATTGGCCATCGGCGTGCTGTTGGCGTTGCTATTTACCGCGCTGGCCCCGCTATTTCTGTCCTTCTACCAACTCCCCCGTGTCGATGAAGTCGTACCTTATGTCGCCGTCAGCCTGCTTTTTTTTGCCGCCAGCATCGTGCCCCATGCTCTGCTGCATAGAGAGCAGGCCTTTTTCAGAGTCGCCAATGGCGGGCTTGCGGGGGAACTGCTGGGCACCATAGCCACCATCAGCCTCGCCCAATTCATCGACCCCTTGCATGCCCTGGCAGCCAAGGGCGCCTTTAGTGCCGGCACGCTGTTCTTCGTTATCTGGTACTTCTCGGCCAACACTGAATTCGGCAGGCCGTTGCCCGGACGGAAATTTTCCGCCATCAAGCCGCTGATGGGCTTCTCCGGGTATCAGTTCGGCTTCAACTTCATCAATTACTTCTCGCGCAACCTCGACAACATTCTGGTCGGCAAATACATGGGCGCAACCTCGCTTGGCACCTACGACAAGGCCTACCAGCTCATGAAGTACCCGCTGATGTTGCTGACTTTCGCCATGACACCGGCCATCCAGCCAGTCATCCGCCAGCATGCCGGCGATTATCGGAAGGTCGAAGAGATCCATCGAGACTTCACTTTCAAGCTGTCCCTCCTCGGCGCCGCCGCCGGGCTGGCCATGTATGTGCTTGCCAAGTGGATCATCCTGTTTGCTCTTGGCGATCAATGGCTCGACGTTGTGCCGATCATCCGCATTCTTGCCATCGCAATTCCGGTGCAGGTGGTGCTTTCGACCAGCGGCAGCTTTTTCCAGGCGATGAACCGGACGGATCTACTCTTTCTGAGCGGCAGCCTGTCGGCTGTTGTCATGGTTTCGGCAATCGCCGTCGGCATCATCGCTCGCGATATGGAGGTTCTGTGCTGGGGATTGGTGGCCGCATTCCACATCAACTTCGTGCAGGCTTATTACTACTTGTACAGGAAGGTATTTTTGACGCCCTTGCATCAACACCTTGTCCGAATGATCCCGGCCGGAGGTGTCGTGCTTGGAATGGTTGCTTACGCGCTGCTACCGTCGTTCCGATAAATGCCGCTTCTTCACTCATGCCAATGAAGGATGAGCGGTGGTCGACGGTGCGGCGATCTCACGTTCAAGGCGATTGACGGGCTGGGCTCGCAGCCGCTCAGGGTCGAACAAAACGGGTGCTTGTAGGGCGTTCTAGAGCGGATAACCATGATCGACGAGCCTGCTGCTCGCGCGAAGACTTCTCTTATGGCAATTGAGCTACTAGAATGCGTGCCCATTCTGGGGCCGGAATGCCGGCTTATGTCTGTGCAACGAGGAAAATAAATGCAAGTTTCTGTTGAAAGCACCTCCGCTCTGGAGCGCCGCATGACCATCGGCGTACCGGCCGAGCGCATCGAGAACGAAGTCAACAAACGTCTGCAGCAGACTGCCCGTCGTGCAAAGATCCCCGGTTTTCGTCCCGGCAAGGTGCCGATGAGCGTGATCCGTCAGCGCTACGAAGCAGCTGCTCGTCAGGAAGCTCTGGGCGACCTGATTCAGGAAACCTTCTACGAAGCCGTGGTTGAGCAGAAGCTGAACCCCGCTGGTGCTCCTGCCGTTGAGCCGAAAGTGTTCGAGAAGGGCAAGGACCTGGAATACGTTGCGACCTTCGAAGTGTTCCCGGAGATTCAGCTGGCCGGCTTTGAAAGCATTGCCGTCGAGCGTCTGCAGGCTGAAGTGGTTGATGCCGATATAGACAACATGCTCGACGTACTGCGCAAGCAGAACACCCGTTTCGAGAATGTTGAGCGTGCCGCCGAGAGTGGCGACCAACTGAACATCGATTTCGTCGGCAAGATCGACGGTGAAGCCTTTGCTGGCGGTTCCGCCAAGGGCACTTCGCTGGTTCTGGGCTCCGGCCGCATGATCCCCGGTTTCGAAGACGCGCTGGTGGGCGTCAAAGCGGGCGAAGAGCGCGTGATTAACCCGGTTTTCCCCGAGGATTACCAGAACCTGGACCTGGCGGGCAAAACCGCTGAGTTCACCGTGACCGTGAACAGCGTTGCCGCACCGCAACTGCCGGAGCTGAACGACGAATTCTTTGCCCTGTTCGGTGTGAAGGAAGGCGGTCTGGAAGCGTTCCGTGCCGAAGTTGGCAAGAACATGCAGCGCGAGCTGCGTCAGGCCATCAAGACCAAGGTGAAGAACCAGGTGATGGATGGTCTGTTGGCCGCCAACCCGGTTGAGGTGCCGAAGGCTACCGTTTCCAACGAAGTGAATCGTCTGCGCGTGCAGGCCGTTCAGCAGTTCGGTGGCAACATCAAGCCTGAGCAACTGCCGGCCGAGATGTTCGAAGAGCAAGCCAAGCGCCGTGTTGTGCTGGGCCTGATCGTCGCCGAAGTGGTCAAGCAGAACGAACTCAAGCCCGATGATGCCCGCGTTCGTGAGCTGATCGAGGAAATGGCTTCCGCTTATCAGGAGCCGGAGCAGGTCGTGTCCTGGTACTACAAGAACGAGCAGCAACTGGATGAGGTTCGTTCTGTTGTGCTGGAAGAGCAAGTTGTAGATACTGTGCTGCAGAAGGCCAACGTAACCGACAAGTCGGTCTCCTACGAAGAAGCTGTCAAGCCCGCGGAAGCTCCGCAAGTCGCCTGATTCTTCCCCCGTTCGAGCACACCATAAGCCAGCCTTCGTGCTGGCTTATGTGTCTTTGAAGACCCGTTCACATTGGGAGCGATCGCTGGATATGTCCCGCAATTCCTTTATGCAAATGCCAGAAATCCAGGCTGCCGGCGGTCTGGTGCCGATGGTTATCGAGCAGTCCGCTCGTGGCGAGCGCGCCTACGATATCTACTCGCGCCTGTTGAAAGAGCGAGTGATCTTCCTGGTTGGTCAGGTTGAAGACTACATGGCCAACCTGGTGGTGGCGCAGTTGCTGTTCCTTGAAGCGGAAAACCCCGACAAGGACATCCATCTGTACATCAACTCGCCGGGCGGTTCGGTGACTGCGGGCATGTCGATCTACGACACCATGCAGTTCATCAAGCCCGACGTGTCGACGATCTGCATCGGTCAGGCGTGCAGCATGGGTGCGCTGTTGCTGGCCGGTGGTGCCGCCAACAAGCGTTACTGCCTGCCGCATTCGCGGATGATGATCCATCAGCCGCTGGGCGGCTTCCAGGGCCAGGCCTCGGATATCGAGATCCATGCCCGTGAGATTCTCACCATTCGTGAGCGTCTGAACCGAATCCTGGCAGAACATTGCAATCAACCGATTGACGTGATTGCCCGCGACACCGACCGTGATAATTTCATGAGTGGTGAAGAGGCGGTCAAGTACGGCCTTATCGATCAGGTGCTGACCCGCCGTCAAATGACGAGCTGATCATGCTGTCACGCCACGACCGGGATTCCCGTCGTGGCGGGGTTGAAAATGCCTGCAATTGCCTTCATCTTGTGTTTCAAGCCCTACCGTATTGGATTGATCGAATGACTGACACCCGCAACGGCGAGGACAACGGCAAGCTGCTTTATTGCTCCTTCTGCGGCAAAAGCCAGCACGAAGTGCGCAAACTGATTGCCGGTCCCTCGGTTTTCATCTGCGACGAGTGCGTCGACCTGTGTAACGACATCATCCGTGAGGAGGTGCAAGAAGCCCAGGCCGAGAGTAATGCGCATAAATTGCCATCGCCCAAGGAAATCAGCGCGATTCTGGACCAGTACGTCATTGGTCAGGAACGAGCGAAAAAGATTTTGGCTGTAGCGGTCTACAACCACTACAAGCGCCTCAACCAGCGCGACAAGAAAGAAGAAGTCGAACTGGGCAAGAGCAACATTCTGCTGATCGGTCCGACCGGTTCGGGCAAGACGTTGCTGGCCGAGACGCTGGCGCGCCTGCTCAACGTGCCCTTCACCATTGCCGATGCCACCACGCTCACTGAAGCGGGCTACGTAGGTGAAGATGTCGAGAACATCATTCAGAAGCTGTTGCAGAAGTGCGATTACGATGTGGAAAAAGCCCAGATGGGCATTGTCTACATCGATGAAATCGACAAGATTTCACGCAAATCCGACAATCCTTCGATCACCCGTGACGTTTCGGGCGAAGGTGTGCAGCAGGCGTTGCTCAAGTTGATCGAAGGTACTGTGGCGTCGGTGCCGCCCCAGGGTGGGCGCAAGCATCCCCAGCAGGAATTCCTGCAGGTGGACACGCGCAACATCCTGTTCATCTGCGGTGGCGCTTTCGCCGGCCTGGAGAAGGTTATTCAAAACCGCTCCACGCGTGGCGGCATCGGTTTCAACGCCGAAGTGCGCAGCAAGGATGATGGCAAGTCGGTAGGTCAGTCGCTGCGCGAAGTCGCGCCGGATGATCTGGTGAAGTTCGGCCTGATTCCCGAGTTCGTCGGTCGTCTGCCGGTCATTGCCACCCTGGACGAGCTGGACGAGGCGGCGCTGGTGCAGATTCTCACCGAGCCGAAGAACGCGCTGACCAAACAGTACGCCAAGCTGTTTGAGATGGAAGGCGTGGACCTCGAGTTCCGTCAGGATGCCCTCAAGGCTGTCGCGAAGCGCGCGCTGGAACGCAAGACTGGCGCGCGTGGCTTGCGCTCCATTCTGGAAGGCATCTTGCTCGACACCATGTATGAGATCCCCTCGCAAAACGATGTGAGCAAGGTGGTGATTGACGAAAACGTCATCGAGGGCACTTCCAAGCCCCTGCTGATTTACGAAAGCAGCGAGCCAACGGCCAAGGCTGCGCCTGACGCGTGATGTACAAGGGGCCTGCGGGCCCCTTCGTCATTCTGGGCTCGATGCTTGTTTTTTGCAGTCATCGGCCCCATCTTGTCCGCGAGGGTAATCCCACCGATCACGACCAGAAGGTCGCTGTAGAGCCTAAATCATGAAGACAATCATCGAATTGCCACTTTTGCCATTGCGTGACGTTGTGGTGTATCCGCACATGGTAATCCCGTTGTTTGTGGGTCGAGAAAAGTCCATCGAGGCTCTCGAGTCCGCCATGAAGGGCGACAAGCAAATTCTGTTGCTGGCCCAGAAAAACCCGACTGATGACGATCCGGGCGAAGATGCTTTGTATCGGGTTGGTACCGTCGCCACGGTACTGCAGTTGCTCAAACTGCCGGACGGCACGGTCAAGGTCCTGGTTGAAGGCGAGCAACGCGGGGTGATCGAGCGTTTCATCGAGCTGGAAGACCAGAGCCGCGCCGAAGTGGCGCTGATCGAGGATGCCGCAGTTGAAGAGCGTGAGTCGGAAGTGTTCTGCCGCAGCCTGCTCAGCCAGTTCGAGCAATACGTACAGCTGGGCAAGAAAGTGCCCTCTGAAGTCCTTGCATCGCTGAACAGCATCGATGAGCCGAGCCGCCTGGTAGACACCATGGCCGCGCATATGGCGCTGAATATCGAGCAGAAGCAGGAAATCCTGGAAATTACCGATCTGGCTACCCGCGTGGAATACGTTCTGGCGGTGCTGGATGGCGAAATCGACCTGTTGCAGGTGGAGAAACGCATCCGTGGTCGGGTCAAGAAGCAGATGGAGCGTAGCCAGCGTGAGTACTACCTGAATGAGCAAATGAAAGCCATTCAGAAAGAGCTGGGCGACATCGACGAGGGCCACAACGAGCTCGATGAGCTGAAAAAGCGCATCGATAATGCTGGTCTGACCCAGGAAGCTCACACTAAGGCCCAGGCCGAGCTGAACAAGCTCAAGCAGATGTCGCCGATGTCCGCCGAGGCGACCGTGGTGCGTTCTTATCTGGACTGGCTCCTCAATGTGCCGTGGAAGGCCGAGAGCAAGGTGCGTCTGGACTTGAGCCGCGCCGAAGATATTCTCGATGCCGATCACTATGGGCTGGAAGAGGTCAAGGAACGCATCCTTGAATACCTCGCCGTACAGAAGCGCGTGAAAAAACTCAAGGGACCGGTGCTCTGCCTGGTAGGCCCGCCCGGCGTGGGCAAGACTTCGCTGGCCGAGTCCATCGCCCGTTCGACCAATCGCAAGTTCGTGCGCATGGCCTTGGGTGGTGTACGTGACGAGGCAGAGATCCGTGGTCACCGCCGGACCTACATCGGTTCGATGCCGGGGCGCCTGATTCAGAAGATGACCAAGGTCGGCGTGCGCAACCCGCTGTTCCTGCTCGATGAAATCGACAAGCTGGGCAGCGATATGCGCGGTGATCCGGCGTCCGCCCTGCTGGAAGTGCTCGACCCCGAGCAGAATCACAACTTCAACGATCACTATCTGGAGGTCGACTACGACCTGTCGGATGTGATGTTCGTGTGTACGGCCAACTCCATGAACATTCCGGCGCCGCTGCTGGATCGTATGGAGGTGATTCGTTTGCCCGGTTACACCGAAGACGAAAAGGTCAACATTGCGACCAAGTACCTGGTGCCCAAGCAAATCAAGGCCAACGGCCTGAAAGACAGCGAGCTAAGCTTCGATGAGGCTGCTCTTCGCGACCTTATTCGCTTCTATACCCGCGAAGCCGGTGTGCGCAGCCTGGAGCGGCAGATTGCCAAGGTGTGCCGCAAAGTGGTCAAGGAACACATCAAGGAAAAACGCTTCCAGGTTCAGGTAACAGCCGAGACGCTGGAGCATTACCTGGGTGTGCGCAAGTTCCGTTATGGCTTGGCTGAACAGCAGGATCAGGTTGGTCAAGTGACCGGTCTGGCCTGGACCCAGGTAGGTGGCGAGCTGCTGACCATCGAGACGGCCGTGGTGCCGGGCAAGGGTCAGCTGATCAAGACCGGCTCGCTGGGCGACGTGATGGCCGAGTCGATGACCGCCGCGCTGACCGTTGTGCGCAGCCGGGCCAAGAGCCTGGGCATTGCCGAAGACTTTCACGAGAAGCGCGACGTACACATTCACATGCCCGAAGGCGCCACGCCTAAAGACGGTCCGAGCGCCGGTATTGGCTTGTGCACCGCGCTGGTGTCCGCGCTGACGCAGATTCCGGTGCGCGCCGATGTGGCAATGACCGGAGAGATCACGCTGCGTGGCCAAGTGCTGGCAATTGGCGGTTTGAAGGAAAAATTGCTCGCTGCGCATCGGGGTGGGATCAAAACTGTGATCATTCCGGAAGAAAACCTGCGTGATTTAAAGGAGATTCCCGAAAACATCCAACAAGACTTGCAGATTAAAGCGGTCAAATGGATTGACGAGGTCCTGCAAATTGCGTTGCAATACGCTCCGGAGCCCTTGCCTGACGCGGCTCCCGAGATGGTTGCAAAGGATGACAAGCGCGAGACTGATTCCAAGGAACGAATCAGCACGCATTAGTTCGGGGATTTCCGGGACACTTTATTTGACGCTGATTCTCTGGCGAATTAGGTGCCGGCGGTCTTGCGGGCACCTGCTTACTACTTCATACGAACATTCAAAATAGTTAGAAATAAGGGGACTTAGAGTGAACAAGTCGGAACTGATCGATGCTATCGCCGCATCTGCTGATATCCCGAAAGCTGTTGCTGGTCGTGCGCTGGACGCTGTGATCGAATCCGTCACTGGTGCTCTGAAAGCTGGTGATTCCGTGGTCCTGGTAGGCTTCGGTACCTTCGCGGTAAAAGACCGTGCCGCGCGCACTGGCCGTAACCCGCAAACTGGCCAGCCGATCAAGATCGAAGCTGCCAAGATTCCAGGCTTCAAGGCTGGCAAGGCTCTCAAAGACGCCGTCAACTAAGCGTCTTTCGGGCCTGGCTCTTTGGTCGGAGCGATCCGGCCTGGCAGCCGGGTGGTGAGTGAGTCGGCTATAGTCGGTCTCCTGACCGGGAATGTAGGGTGTTTCTCCTTCATTCCGCCCATTCGAAAAGGCGCATCCGTTCGGGTGCGCCTTTTCCATTTTGGACATTACCGCGTAGCGCGGCTGTTTTAACCGGCCGTTACTGGGGGATGCATGCTGCAGAACATCAGGGATAATTCACAGGGCTGGATTGCCAAAACCATCATCGGCCTCATCGTCGTTCTGCTGTCGTTTACTGGCTTCGAGGCGATCTTCAACGCGGCCAGCAATTCGCAGAACGCTGCGGAGGTGAACGGTGAGGAAATCAGCCTGAACGAGCTGAACCAGGCGGTCGAGCTGCAACGTCGGCAGTTGCTGCAACAGTTTGGTCGTGATTTCGATACCTCGCTGATTGATGAGCGCCTGTTGCGCGACGCTGCACTCAACGGGCTGATTGAGCGCCGCTTGTTGCTGCAAAGTGCGCAAGAGGCTGACTTCGCGTTCTCCCAGACCGCGTTGGATCAGGTCATCCTGCAAACCCCCAGCTTTCAGCAAAATGGCCAATTCAGCGCCGAACGTTTCGACCAGGTCATCCGCCAGATGGGCTACAGCCGTCTGCAGTTCCGCCAGATGCTCGAGCAGGAAATGCTGATCGGCCAGCTGCGTGCCGGTATCGCGGGCAGTGGTTTTGTGACCGATCAGGAAATCGAGGCTTTTGCGCGTCTAGAACGCCAGACCCGCGATTTCGCCACGCTGACGCTGCAGGCCGACCCGCAGGCGATCACCATCGCCGACGACGAGGTGCAGGCGTATTACGAAGAAAACGCCGCACGCTTCATGAGCCCGGAGCAGGTGGTAATCGAGTATGTCGAGCTGAAGAAGGATCAATTCTTCGCTCAGGTTGAGGTCAGCGAAGAAGACCTCAAGGACCTCTACGAGAAAGAAATTGCCAACCTGGCTGAACAGCGCCAGGCAGCCCACATCCTGATCGAAAGCGACGGTGTGCGCAGCGATGCTGAAGCCAAGGCCAAGATCGACGAGATCCAGCAGCGCCTGCAGCAGGGCGAGGATTTTGCAGCGCTGGCCAAGGAGTTTTCCGATGACAGCGGCTCGGCTGCTGACGGTGGTGATCTTGGTTTTGCCGGTCCTGGTGTATACGACCCTGACTTCGAAACGGCGCTCTACGCGCTGGGCAAGGGCGAGGTGTCGGCACCGGTACGCAGTGAGTTTGGTTGGCACCTGATCAAATTGATCGATGTGCAGGCCGCCGACGTGCCGAGCTTTGCCAGCCTGCACGACAAATTGGAGCGCGACCTGAAAACACAAAAGGTCGAACAGCGTTTTGTCGAGGTCAGCAAACAACTGGAAGATGCGGCATTCGAAGCCTCGGATCTCGGCCAGCCTGCCCAGGAACTGGGCTTGGTCGTGCAGACCAGTGAGCCGTTTGGCCGCGAAGGCGGTGAAGGCCTGAGCGCTAACCGTCAGGTCGTGCAGGCAGCCTTCAGTCCTGAAGTGCTTGAAGATGGTTCCAACAGCTCCGCTCTGGAGCTTGACCCGGAAACAGTGGTGGTTCTGCGGGTGAAGGAGCATCGCAAGTCTGAGCGCCTGCCTTTTGAGCAGGTGAGTGCCGACATTCATGAGCAATTGCTTCAGGAGCGCGCCGCAGCGGCGGTGCAAGAGAAGGGTGAGCAACTGCTGGCCGATCTGCGTGCAGGCAAGACGCCTGTGGAGATGGCCGATGTTGGTACGTGGCAGGTCACCGAAGCAGCGACGCGTAATCAGGACGGTATCGAGCCTGTTGTATTGCAGATGCTGTTCCGCATGCCCAAGCCGGAAACCGCCGACAAGCCGAACTACGCAGGCGTGACACTGCCCAGCGGCGATTTTGTACTGGTGCGTCTGAATGGTGTAAGTGAGCCGCAAGAAACGTTGTCTGCCGAAGAGAAAGCGATGTACCAGCGCTTCCTCGCCTCGCGCAAGGGGCAGCAGGACTTCGCCGCGTTCCACGCGCAGCAGGAAATCAACGCGAAGATCGAGCGCTTCTAAAAAAAGAGCGGTTGGCGTAAGCAGAAAAAAGCGGTCAAGGCAGAGCCTTGGCCGTTTCTTTTTTCGCCTGCGGGCTACGACGCTGCACACTAGACGGCCGGCTGCCCGAAACATTCTTTGTTTCAGCCCCACCGCGCACTACGAGGTCGCCCCACAGGGTGTACATCCGCGCCGCTAAGGCGTCAGCCTTCGTTTCAACGGACATAAAAAAACCGCACCTGATGGGTGCGGTTTTTTGTGCGCGCGTCTCGAATCAGTCTTCGATGGCGCCCATGGCGGTGGTGTTGAAGCCGCCGTCGACGTAGAGGATTTCACCACTGATGCCCGAGGCCATGTCCGAGCACAGGAAGGCACCGGCGTTGCCGACTTCTTCGATGGTCACGTTGCGGCGCAGCGGGGTCTGCTTCTCGTTGGCGGCGAGCATCTTGCGGAAGCTCTTGATGCCGGAGGCGGCGAGGGTGCGGATCGGGCCGGCGGAGACGGCGTTGACGCGAGTACCTTCTGGGCCCAGGCTGCCGGCCAGATAGCGCACGCCGGCTTCCAGGCTGGCCTTGGCCATGCCCATGACGTTGTAGTTGGGCATGGTGCGCTCGGCACCCAGGTAGGTCAGGGTCAGGACGCAGCCGTTGCGACCCTTCATCATCGGGCGACCGGCCTTGGCCAGTGCCACCAGGCTGTAGGCGCTGATGTCATGGGCAATCTTGAAGCCTTCGCGGGTGGTGACTTCAGTGAAGTCGCCGTCGAGCTGGTCGCCAGGCGCAAAGCCTACCGAGTGAACGATACCGTCCAGGCCGTCCCACTTTTTGCCCAGCTGTTCGAAGACGTTGACGATATCGTCGTCATTGGCCACGTCGCACGGGAAGCACAGCTCCGGACCCGAGCCCCAGCCTGCGGCGAATTCTTCAACGCGGCCCTTGAGCTTGTCGTTCTGGTAAGTGAAGGCGAGTTCGGCGCCTTCGCGGTGCATGGCGGCGGCGATGCCCGAGGCGATCGACAGCTTGCTGGCGACACCGACGATCAGGATGCGCTTACCGGCGAGAAAACCCATGTTCTATTCCTCTTGCTTGGTTAGTCGACGGTTGCTGGGGCCATAAAGGCCGCTTCCAGCAACTGCCGGGTATAAGGGTGCTGCGGGGCGGCAAACACTGTTGGCGCATCGCCTTGCTCAACCACCTGGCCCTGCTTCATCACCAGCAAATGATGGCTCAGCGCCCTGACCACTGCCAGGTCATGGCTGATGAACAGGTAGGTCAGGTTGTACTTGGCCTGCAATGCCCGCAATAGTTCCACCACCTGGCGCTGCACCGTACGGTCGAGCGCCGAAGTGGGCTCGTCCAACAGAATCAGCGCCGGTTTCAGCACCAATGCGCGGGCAATGGCGATACGCTGCCGTTGCCCGCCAGAAAACTCATGGGGATAGCGGTGCCGGGTTTCCGGATCCAAACCTACCTCCACGAGCGCATCGATGATCGCTTGTTCCTGCTCCGCCGCCGTGCCCATCTTGTGGATGCGCAACCCCTCCCCGACGATCTCGGCCACCGACATGCGCGGGCTGAGACTGCCGAAGGGGTCTTGAAAGACCACCTGCATCTGTCGGCGTAGCGGCCGCACCTGCTGCTGGTTCATGCCGTCCAGCGCCTGGCCTTCGAAGCGAATGGCGCCCTGGCTACCGATCAGCCGCAAAATCGCCAGCCCCAGAGTGGATTTGCCGGAACCGCTTTCACCCACGATGCCCAGGGTCTGGCCCTGGGGCAGGCTGAAATCGATGCCGTCCACCGCTTTCACATGATCCACGGTACGGCGCAGGAATCCTTTCTTGATCGGGAACCACACGCGCAGGTCCTGCACTTCCAGCAGCGGCGCACCGGCTGGGTTGCTTGCCGGCTCGCCGCTGGGCTCGGCACCGAGCAGTTCCCGGGTATAGGGATGCTGCGGAGCACGGAACAATTCGTCACACGATGCCTGTTCGACGACCCGACCGTGCTGCATGACACATACGCGATGGGCAATTCTGCGTACCAGGTTGAGATCGTGGCTGATCAGCAGCAACGACATGCCCAAGCGCGCCTGTAGATCCTTGAGCAGTTCGAGGATTTTCAGCTGAACGGTGACGTCCAGCGCGGTAGTCGGCTCATCGGCAATCAATAGCTCCGGCTCGTTGGCCAGGGCCATGGCGATCATCACCCGTTGGCGCTGCCCGCCGGACAGCTCATGGGGGTAGGCCTTGAGGCGCTTGCGCGGTTCAGGGATGCCGACCAGTTCCAGGAGCTCCAGGGTACGGGCGGTGGCCGCGTTGCCGGTCAGTCCCTTGTGCAGGCTAAGCACCTCGTTGATCTGTTTCTCAACGCTATGCAGCGGGTTCAGCGAGGTCATCGGCTCTTGGAACACCATGGCGATGCGGTTGCCACGAATGCCACGCAGCTGCGGCTCGCCGAGATTGAGCAAGTCCTGCTTACCGTAGTGGATAGTGCCGGCTGGATGGCGAGCCAGGGGGTAGGGCAGCAGGCGCAGGATGGAATGGGCCGTCACAGATTTGCCCGAGCCGCTTTCACCCACCAGCGCCAAGGTTTCGCCCCTGCGAATGTCGAAGCTGACGCCTTCGACCACACGCTGGAACTGCTCGCCGCTGCGAAACTCCACGGCCAGATCACGCACTTCAATCAGATTCTCGGCCATGCTTATTTCCTCGGGTCGAAGGCATCGCGGGCGGCTTCGCCGATGAATACCAGCAGGCTCAGCATGATCGCCAACACGGCGAAGGCGGCGATGCCCAGCCAGGGCGCCTGCAGGTTGGACTTGGCCTGGGCGACCAGCTCGCCCAGCGATGGCGAGCCGGCCGGCAGGCCGAAGCCGAGGAAGTCCAGTGCGGTCAGGGTGCCGATGGCGCCGGTCAGAATGAACGGCATGAACGTCATGGTTGAGACCATGGCGTTGGGCAGGATATGACGGAACATGATCGCGCCGTTCTCCATGCCCAAAGCCCGCGCTGCGCGCACATATTCAAGATTACGCCCGCGCAGGAACTCGGCGCGCACCACATCCACCAGGCTCATCCAAGAGAACAGCAGCATCAGCCCCAACAGCCACCAGAAATTGGGCTGTACGAAACTGGCCAGAATGATCAGCAGGTAGAGCACCGGCAGGCCCGACCAGATTTCCAGGAAGCGCTGGCCGACCAGGTCCACCCAGCCGCCGTAAAAGCCCTGCAGGGCACCGGCGACCACGCCGATGATCGAGCTGAGAATGGTCAATGTGAGGGCAAATAACACCGAGATGCGGAAGCCGTAGATGATGCGTGCCAGTACATCGCGGCCCTGATCATCGGTGCCGAACCAGTTCTGCGCCGAGGGCGGGGCAGGGGCGGGGACATTCAGGTCGTAGTTGATGCTGGAATAGTCGAAGGGGATCGGTGGCCAGATCATCCAGCCCTGTTTGTCGCGGATCAGCTCCTGCACATAGGGGCTTTTGTAGTTGGCTTCCAACGGGAATTCACCGCCGAACACGGTTTCCGGGTAGCGCTTGAACACCGGTGTGTACCATTGGCCGTCGTAGCTGACCAGCAGCGGCTTGTCGTTGGCGATCAGCTCCGCGCCAAGGCTGAGGATGAACAAGGAGAGGAACAGCCACAGCGACCACCAGCCGCGCTTGTTGGCTTTGAAACGTTCGAAACGGCGTTGATTGAGCGGGGACAGTTTCATTTCAACCCTCCCGGCTGGCAAAGTCGATACGCGGATCGACCAGGGAGTAGGTGAGGTCGCTGATCAGCTTCACAAGCAGCCCCAGCAAGGTGAACAAGAAGAGTGTGCCGAACACCACCGGATAGTCGCGGTTGAGCGCCGACTCGAAACTGAGCAAGCCCAGGCCATCGAGTGAGAAGATCACCTCGATCAGTAGCGAGCCGGTAAAGAACATGCCGATAAAGGCCGCCGGAAAGCCGGCGATGATGATCAGCATGGCGTTGCGGAATACGTGGCCATAGAGCACGCGGTTATTACTCAAACCCTTGGCGCGAGCGGTGACCACATATTGCTTGCCGATCTCGTCAAGAAAGCTGTTTTTGGTCAGCAGGGTCAGGGTGGCAAAGTTGCCGATCACCAGAGCGGTTACCGGCAAGGCCAGGTGCCAGAAATAATCGAGAATCTGCCCGCCTAGACTCAATTCGTCGAAGTTGCTCGAGGTCAGCCCGCGTAACGGAAACCAGTTGAAGTAGCTGCCGCCGGCGAACACCACGATCAGCAAGATAGCAAACAGGAACGCCGGAATCGCGTAACCGACAATGATTGCCGAGCTGGTCCAGACATCGAAGGCGCTGCCGTGGCGGGTGGCCTTGGCAATGCCCAGGGGGATCGACACCAGGTACATCAGCAAGGTGCTCCATAACCCCAGGGAAATGGACACCGGCATCTTCTCCAGTATCAGGTCCGTCACCTTGGCATCGCGGAAGAAACTGTCGCCAAAATCGAAGCGGGCGTAGCTCTTGAGCATGATCCAGAAGCGTTCGTGGGCCGGCTTGTCGAAGCCGTACATCTTCTCGATTTCGGCCACCAGCTCCGGGTCCAGACCCTGGGCACCGCGGTAGTTGGAGCCGGCCGACGCGACCTCCGCACCGCCGCCGGAAATGCGTCCGGTGGCGCCGCCTGCGGCGGCATCGAAACCCTCCAGTTTGGCGATCATCTGCTCCACCGGACCGCCAGGAGCCGCCTGGATGATGATGAAGTTGATCAGCAGAATGCCGAACAGGGTCGGGATGATGAGCAGCAGCCGCCGCAGGATATAGGCGAGCATCAGCGGGCTTCCTGCTCAGCTACGGCGGTTTGGCTTGCGTGACCTTCCTGACCTTTGATCCACCAAGTCAACAGGCCGATGTCATAGGCGGGCGTACGGGCCGGCCGGGCCAGGTGCGTCCAGTGGGCGACACGCCAGGTGTCGGTGTAATAGTTGGGGATCACGTAATGGCCCCAGAGCAGGACACGGTCCAAGGCGCGGGCGTGGTCGATCAGGCTTTGCCGGGAGTCGGCGCGTATCAGCCCTTCCACCAAGGTGTCGATGGCCGGGTCGCGCAGACCGATGAAGTTGCGACTGCCCGGGCTATCGGCGCTGCGCGAATGCCAGAACTCCATTTGCTCATTGCCCGGCGAGTTGGACTGCGGCCAGATGCTCGAGGTCATGTCGAAATCCCGTGAGCGCAGGCGGTTGATGAACTGCGAGACATCGACGCGGCGCAACTGCAGGTCGATGCCCAGTTCGGCGAGGTTGCGCTTGAACGGCAGGATCACCCGTTCCAGGTTGGCCTGCACCACTAGGAATTCGAAGGTCAGTGGTTGGCCCTCGGCATTCACCATGCGGTCGTTTTCCACCCGGTAACCGGCCTCCAGCAGCAGTTGATAGGCGCGTCGTTGCTGGTCGCGAATGATGCCGCTGCCGTCACTTGTAGGGGTTTTGAATTCGACGTCAAAGACTTCGGCGGGGATCTGCCCGCGCAGCGGTTCGAGAAGGGCTAATTCACCGGGTGTGGGCAGACCTTGAGCGGCCAGCTCTGAGTTTTCAAAGAAACTGTGGGTACGTTTGTAGGCACCGAAAAACAGCTGTTTATTGGTCCACTCAAAGTCAAACAAGAGCGAGATGGCCTCACGCACCCGGCGATCCTGGAACATGGGGCGGCGCAGGTTGAAGGTAAAACCCTGCATGCCCACCGGATTGTGATTGGGGATCGCTTCCTTGACGATGCGGCCCTCCCGCAATGCCGGACTGTCGTACCCGGTGGCCCAGTCCTTGGCAGAGTATTCAAGGTTGTAATCGAACTGACCGGCCTTGAAGGCTTCCAGGGCTACCGACATATCGCGGTAGTAGTCGAGAGTGATCGCATCGAAATTGTATTGGCCGCGGCTGACGGGCAGGTCGGCGGCCCACCAGTTCTTGACCCGCTCATAGCGTACCGAGCGTCCGGCGGCAAAGCTGGCGATCTGGTAGGGTCCGCTGCCCAGTGGCGGCTCCAGGCTGGTGCGGCTGAAGTCGCGCTTGGCTGGGAGAGTTTTCAGGTCGCTTAGCGCGCTGAGCAGCTCGGCGCTGGCAGGTTGGCCCAGGTCGAATTCAAGTCTCTGTGCGTCGATGATGCGTACGCTATGGATCTCGGCCAGGCGTGGGTCACCGGCACTCAATTGCTGCCAGGATTGCCGGACGTCTTCGGGGCTGACGGCATCGTCGCCTTCGGCAAGGTCCACGTGCAGCGTACGGCCGTCTTCGCTGGGCGCGATGTGAGCCTTGTCGCCAAGACGCGGGGCGGTGGCGAGCTTGCCGGTGTCGCGCTCCAGCCACCAATGCTTGGGCAGGATCTGCAACTGGCCGAGGATCAGGGGTAGTTCACGGTTGCCGGTGTGGGTAAAGTCGAAGCGCACCCGCTGGGTGTCTTCGGCAACCACCTCGGCCACATCGGCATAGTAATGGCGGTACATCGGATCACCCTGTTGGATCAGGGTGTTGAAGGTGAACACCACATCCTCAGCGGTCACTGGCGCGCCGTCATTGAAACGGGCTTCAGGGCGCAGGTAGAAACGCACGAAGCTGTTGTCCGCTGCTTTTTCAATTTTCTCGGCCAGCAGGCCGTATTCAGTGAAGGGTTCGTCCGGTGAGTGGTAAGTCAGCGTGCTGTATACCAGGCTGATCATGCTGGCTTCGTTGCCTTTGGGAATGAACGGGTTGAAGCTGTCGAAACCGTTCAGCCCTGCCAAGCGCAGGGTGCCGCCCTTGGGCGCATCTGGATTTACGAAGTCGAAATGCTGAAAGTCGACCGGGTATTTGGGGGCTTCGTCATACAGGGTCAGCGCATGGCGTGGCTGTGCAGGGGCCACAGAGGCCATGCCCATCAGCAGTACGGCGCAGCCAGTCATGAAAAAAGCGTGCAACGGGGTGCTCATCGGGCGGTGTTCTCCGTGGGCTTCATCCACCAGGCGCGAAGGCCAAGTGTGTAGGGCGGCGTAGTGACAAAGGCGAACCGGTTACGGTAGGCCAGGCGATGCTTGTCGAGGTACCAGTTGGGAATGCTGTAGTGCTGCCAGAGCAGCACGCGGTCAAGGGCGCGGGTCGCAGCGATCTGTTCTTCCCGGGTAGTGGCGGCCAGCAGTTTGTCGAGCATGGCATCGACGACCGGGTCGGCGACACCCGCATAGTTGCGACTGCCGCGAACGGAAGCCTGCGAGGAATGAAAGTATTGCCATTGTTCCAGGCCGGGACTGAGGGTTTGGGGCAGGGTCATCAGTACCATGTCGAAGTCGAATTGATCCAGGCGCTGCTTGTATTGGGCGCGGTCCACGGTACGTAAACTGACTTGCACGCCGAGGCGCGCCAGGTTTTCACGGTAGGGCTGGAGAATTCGCTCCAGCCGCGGATTGACCAGCAGGATCTCGAAGCGTAGCGGCTGGTTGCGGGAATTGCGCAAGCCCTGGCTAGTGGATTTCCAGCCGGCCTCGGCGAGCAGGCCAAGCGCTCGGCGCACGGTGTTGCGCGGAATACCACGCCCATCGGTGCTGGGCATTTTCCACGCCTGATCGAGCAAGCCGTTGGGCAACTGCTGACGCCACGGCGAAAGCAGCAGCCATTCAGCGCCTTCGGGCTTGCCGGTGGCGGCGAACTCGCTGTTTGGGTAGTAGCTTTCGCTGCGCCGATAAGCTCCATTGAACAGCGTCCGGTTGGCCCATTCAAAATCGAGCATCAGCCCCAGGGCTTCACGCACACGGCGCTCGGCAAACAGGGCGCGCCGGGTGTTCATGAACAGGGCCTGGGTTTGGGTGGGGATCTGGTGGACTATTTCGGCGCGAATCACGTCGCCACGACTCACAGCCGGGAAGTTGTAGCCGGTGGCCCAGTTTTTGGCCTGGTTCTCCAGGAAAATATCAAACTCACCGGCCTTGAACGCTTCAAAGGCCACGTGATTGTCGCGGTAGTACTCCACCTCGATACGGTCAAAATTGTATTTGCCGCGATTGACGGGCAGGTCCTCACCCCACCAATCCTTCACGCGCTCGAACACCAGCCGCCGCCCGGGATCAGCCTGGGTGATGCGGTAGGGCCCGCTGCCCAGGGGCGGTTCGAAGGTGGTGGCTTTCAAGTCGCGCTTCTTCCAATAGTGCTGGGGCAGCACCGGCAACTCGCCTAGACGCAAAATCAACAACGGATTGCCGGCGCGCTTGAACACAAAACGGATGCGTTGGCTGTTGAGAATATCGACCCGCGCCACCTCCTGCAGGTTGGTGCGGTATTGCGGATGGCCTTCACGCAGCAGGAGTTGATAGGAGAACGCCACGTCGGCGGCGGTAATCGGCTTGCCATCATGGAAACGGGCGGTCTTGCGCAGGTTAAAGACGACCCAGCTGCGATCGTCGCCGTATTCAACCGATTCGGCGATCAAGCCATAACTGGATGCCGGTTCATCGCCGGACGGGTCGTAGGCCCCGGTGCCGATCATCAGCGGAGCGTTCAGCTCGCTGACGCCGTACTGGTAGAAGTTGGCGGTCGCCGAGGGGCTGGTGCCCTTGAGAGGATAGGGGTTGAGCGTATCGAAGGTCCCCGACCCCATGATGCGCAAGGTACCGCCCTTGGGCGCGGTCGGATTGACCCAGTCGAAATGGGTAAAGCTGGCGGGGTATTTGAGCGTGCCGAATTGTGCGTAGCCGTGACTATGGGTGACCGCACTGTTGCCGGGCAGGCTGATGGTCAGGCACAGCAACACGAGTAAAAAACGGCACATCAAAGCAAGACACCCGGTCCATGGTGGCGGAAAGGCTGGCGGTACAGTATCAGCTTGTCCCCAAGGGAAAAAGCCTGCCACCACGGCACATCGGGTAATCGGTGGAAAGACGCTGCGCCGCTCAATTGGCCAGATAAAGCGTCAGGGTCTGGCCGGGCTTCAAGGAGGAGCTGCTGCTGGGATTCCAGCTTTGCAGGTTGGCCAGGTTGACGTTAAAGCGTTTGGCGATGCGATACAGCGAGTCGCCTTCACGGACCTTGTACAGGGTGGCGGTTTGCGTCTGGGTAGACTTGCCAGTGCCGCCATGCAGGGTCAGGACCTGATCGATCCTCAGGTTGTTACCGGACAATTTGTTCCAGCGCTGCAGGTCCTTGACGCTGACCTGGTGGGCGCGGGCAATGGTCCACAGAGAGTCGCCGTTTTTGACCCGATAGTTGTATGAGGAGCCTGAGGTGTGGCTGGCGATGTTGGTCGGCGCGGTGGAGCGAACGGGCTGGCCTGCGTGGGACGGAATGCTCAGCACCTGGCCGATACGCAAATGGCTGCCGGACAGTCGGTTGATTTCCTGCAGCATGCCGACCGTGAGGTTATTGCGGCGCGCGATGGTGTATAGGCTGTCACCGGAACGCACTTTGTACTCATGCCAGTCGACCAGTTCCTGCTCCGGCATTTCGGCCAGGTTGGCGGCGAGGATTTCCACATTGCCAGTCGGTATCAGCAGATGCTTGGGGCCATCCATGGTGATGCGGCGCTTGAACGCCGGGTTGAGCATATAGAGCTCCTGTTCGTCGATTTCGGCCAGCTTGGCCGCACGGCCCAGGTCCATGCGCTGTTTGATCTCGACGACTTCGAAGTAGGGCTCGTTGGCGATCGGGCTGAGGGCTACGCCGAACTCCTCGGGCGACATGATCAGCTGTGACAGGGCAAGAAACTTGGGCACGTAATTGCGCGTCTCGCGAGGCAGCGGCAGGCTCCAGAAGTCGGTGGGCTTGCCGGCGCTGCGGTTGCGTGCGATAGCGCGGCCAACGGTGCCTTCACCGGCATTGTAGGCGGCCAGGGCCAGCATCCAGTCGCCATTGAACATGGTGTTCAGGCGCGACAGGTAATTGAGCGCTGCGTCGGTCGAGGCGGTGATGTCACGGCGACCGTCATACCAGTTGGTCTGGCGCAGGTTGAAATGACGCCCCGTGGCGGGTACGAACTGCCAGAGGCCCACAGCATGGGCGCGGGAATAGGCGAGGGGGTTGTAAGCGCTTTCGATCACCGGCAGCAGGGCCAGTTCCAGCGGCAGGTCGCGCTCTTCCAGACGCTCGACAATGTAATGGATGTAGAGGCTGGCGCGCTCGCTGGCGACTTCCAGTGAGCGCGGATAATCGATGAACTGCTGTCGGTGATAATCGATTTGCGAGTTGGCTTCAATGAACTCCTGCATCTTGAAACCGGCACGCATGCGCTCCCAGATGTCCTCAGGCGGTGCAATCAAGGCATTAGGCTTGGGCAGCCAGTCTGCATCCGCCGTAGAGCCCGAGGCGATGATCTCGCCTGATTCTGGAGCGCTGCCGGTCTGGGTCAGGTTTTGACAACCGGCAAGAAAGAGGGAAAAGAGCAGGGCTGTGGTCTTGATACAAGGAGCCAACGCGCTGGCGTTAAACAGTTTCGAGGCGATTAGCGACATTGGCTGGAATCGTTCCGCTTAAAAAATTGTCGCGATTCTAGGAACCCCACATAGGGGGGTCAAGCAGCCAATGTGACCGGCTCGGTTGTTCTGGTTATTCAAAAATGGTCTTTCCAGGCACGTAATGCAGCAAAAATGACTTTTGTGTCCTCGGATTGGATGTTCTGTTCGGAGGCAACCATTTGTTTAACGGATGTTTCCTGGCAGCGCAGGAAGGGGTTGGTGGCTCGTTCCAGCTGCAAGCTGGACGGCAGACTGATACGGCCCGTGGCCCGCCAGCCTTCCACTTCGGCAATTCGTGCGGCAATGGCGGGGTTTTGCGGTTCCACTGCCTGGGCGAAGCGCAGGTTGCTCAGGGTGTATTCATGGGCGCAATAAACCAACGTGGCATCGGGCAGCGCGGCCAGGCGGGTCAGTGACGCATGCATCTGCTCGGCAGTGCCTTCGAATAGCCGACCGCAGCCGGCGGCAAACAGCGTGTCGCCACAAAACAGCAGTGGCGTGTCAGCCTCGTGGTAATAGGCAATATGCCCCAGGGTATGCCCGGGGACATGCATGATTTGGAACGCATGATCAAGCACGTGAATAGTGTCGGCATCGCTCAGTGCCTGATCGCACACCGGGATTTTTTCCGTGGCGGGGCCATAGACGCGCGCTGCTGTTTCTCGCTGAAGTGCCGCGGTGCCGCCCACATGGTCGAAATGATGGTGAGTGATGAGAATGTCGGTGAGCCGCCAGTCAGGGTGTGCCGCCAGCCACGCCTGCACGGGTGCGGCATCACCCGGGTCGACTACAGCGCATTCTTTACGGGCAGGGTTGCGCAACAGCCAGATATAGTTGTCATTGAAGGCGGGCAGAGCATTGATCTCGAGCATGGTGAACTGTCCTGGTCGGTAAGGGCATCCTGGGATGCTAGGGTGTGCCGTTCGTCAGCCGTTCGTAGCCTGCGGCTTGAGGCGAAACGGCGCGCCTGGGGAATACATCTGCTCAATCTTGCGGGAGATGGATATGACCGAACAACCTTTTGCACAAGCCGACCCTCGATGGCTGGCATTGATTGGCGAGGCGCGTGCATGGTTCGCCGGGCCTTTGGGGCAGCAGATGCTGGCTGAAGAGCGCCCTTTGATCGAGGTAGAGCTGTCACGCTTTTTCGGTGGCTACCTGGTGCAATACGGTCCGGTGCCGGACCTCATCAAAGCCCGTCAAATACGGCACAGCATCAGCCTTGGCGCGCCTTTTCCGGGTGTGGAAGTTGCCTGCGAAGAAGAGGCCTGGCCGTTGGGAGTGCACGGCGCCGATCTGGTGGTCTTGCAACATGGGCTGGATTTCAGCCTCTCGCCCCATGGGTTGTTGCGTGAAGCGGCCCGCAGCGTGCGGCCTGGTGGTCACTTGCTGATCATCGGTATCAACCCCTGGAGCAGCTGGGGCATGCGGCATTATTTTGTTGGCGACGGGTTTCGGCAGGCGCGTTGCATAGCTCCCAGTCGGGTTTATGACTGGCTGAACCTGCTGGGTTTCTCGCTGGAGAAACGACGCTTCGGATGTTATCGTCCGCCGCTTGTCTCGCAGGCCTGGCGAGCACGCCTGGCGGGCCTGGAGCACTGGGGCAGTCGTTGGCAAGCGCCTGGCGCCGGTTTCTATTTATTGGTGGCGCGCAAGCTGGCAGTCGGTGTCCGGCCCTTACGGCAAGCGCGCCGCGAGCCGATGGGCAAGCTGATTCCTATGCCCGTGATCAAGATCAGTCGGCGTAATTCCGAGCATTTGAAAACACATGAGTGAACAAGTCGAGATCTACACCGACGGTGCCTGCAAAGGCAATCCCGGCCCCGGTGGCTGGGGCGCGTTGCTGATCTACAAGGGTGTGGAACGTGAACTGTTTGGCGGTGAGATGGATACGACCAACAATCGCATGGAGCTAACCGCCGCGATCCGGGCGTTGGCCGAACTCAAACGTTCCTGTGCCGTGCGTCTGGTCACCGACTCGCAATACGTCATGCAGGGCATTCAGGACTGGATGCCGAACTGGAAAAAGCGTGGCTGGAAGACCGCCGCCAAGCAGCCCGTGAAGAATGCAGATTTGTGGCAGCAGCTCGATGAGCAGGTCAACCGTCATCAGGTGACCTGGCAGTGGGTGCGCGGCCATACTGGCCATCCGGGCAACGAGCGAGCCGATGAGCTGGCCAACCGTGGCGTGGTTCTGGCCAAACAACAACACCGGAGTTGATAGAAAAAGCATGCGCAGCGTAGTACTCGATACCGAAACCACCGGGATGCCGGTTACCGATGGGCATCGCATCATTGAAATCGGTTGTGTGGAATTGATTGGCCGGCGCCTGACCGGTAACCACTTTCATGTGTACCTGCAGCCGGATCGCGAGATTGATGAAGGCGCAATCGCCGTACACGGCATCCGCAATGAAGACCTTATCGGCAAGCCGCGCTTCAGAGATGTGGCCGATGAGTTCTTTGAGTTTGTCAAAGGCTCGCGGTTGATCATCCACAACGCGGCGTTCGATATCGGCTTCCTTAACAACGAATTCGCTTTGCTGGCACAGACGGAACGGGCTGATCTTGCCGAGCACTGCTCGGTGCTCGACACCTTGCTGATGGCCCGTGAGCGCCATCCGGGCCAGCGCAACAACCTCGACGCGCTGTGCAAGCGCTACGGCGTCGATAACTCGGGCCGCGTACTGCACGGCGCCTTGCTCGACGCCGAGATTCTCGCCGACGTCTTCCTGGCGATGACGGGCGGACAGACCAATCTCTCTCTGGCCGGTGAAGGCAGCGATGCGTCCACGGGTAACCGGCAGCAGGCCAGCCCGATCCAGCGCCTACCTGCCGACCGGGCTCGTGGCCTGGTGCTTCAAGCCAGCGAAGCCGAACTCGCTGCCCATGCCGCGCGCCTGGCTGTATTGGAAAAAGCTTCGGGCGGCACGCCTTTGTGGGTGCAGTTGGAACAAGCCTAACTATCACCAGGCTTGCGACCCGCCGCCAACCCGCCCCCATACTGAGCAGCTTGCAGCTTGCAGCTTGCAGCTTGCAGCTTGCAGCTTGCAGCTTGCAGCTGCCTGTATGACTCTGTGTGCAGGATCATCCTGGGGCGGCGCCATGTACAAAGACCTGAAATTTCCGATTCTGATTGTTCATCGCGATATCAAGGCCGAAAGCGTGGCAGGCGAGCGGGTGCGGGCCATCGCCGAGGAGTTGCGGCAGTACGGCTTCACTATTTTGTCCGCCAGCAGCTCGGATGAAGGGCGCCTGGTAGCGTCAACCCACCATGGCCTGGGCTGCATTCTGCTGGCTGCCGAAGGGGCGGGGGAGAATCGCCGGCTGCTGCATGACGTGGTCGAATTGATCCGCGTTGCACGGGCCCGGGCGCCGCAGCTGCCGATCTTCGCCCTGGGTGAGCAGGTCACTATCGAAAACGCCCCGGCCGAGGCGATGGCCGATCTCAATCAGCTACGCGGCATTCTCTACCTGTTCGAAGACACGGTGCCTTTTCTGGCCCGGCAGGTGGCGCGCGCCACGCGGACGTACTTGGATGCCCTGCTGCCGCCTTTTTTCAAGGCGTTGGTGGAGCACACCGCACAATCGAATTTTTCCTGGCACACCCCTGGGCACGGAGGTGGAGTGGCTTACCGCAAGAGTCCGGTGGGCCAGGCGTTTCACCAGTTTTTTGGGGAAAATACCCTGCGCTCCGACCTGTCGGTTTCCGTGCCAGAGCTGGGATCGCTGCTTGATCACACCGGCCCGCTGGCGGAGGCCGAAGTGCGTGCGGCGCGCAATTTCGGCGCCGACTACACCTTCTTCGTGATCAATGGCACGTCCACGGCGAACAAGATCGTCTGGCATTCGCGGGTCGCCCGTGACGATCTGGTGCTGGTCGATCGCAACTGCCACAAGTCGATTCTGCACGCCATCATCATGACCGGCGCCATCCCGTTGTACCTGATGCCGGAACGCAACGAGCTGGGCATCATCGGGCCGATTCCGCTCAGCGAATTCAGTCGTGAATCCATTCAGGCGAAGGTCGACGCCAGCCCGTTGGCTCGGGGGCGGGAAGCGAAGATCAAGCTGGCGGTAGTGACCAACTCCACCTATGACGGGCTCTGCTACAACGCCGAGCTGATCAAACAGGCGCTTGAGGGGCATGTCGATGTGCTGCATTTCGACGAGGCCTGGTACGCCTATGCGGCCTTTCACGAGTTTTACCTGGGCCGTTATGGGATGGGCACCCGGCGCGCCGAGCAGGGGCCGCTGGTGTTCACTACTCACTCCACCCACAAGTTACTCGCCGCATTCAGTCAGGCCTCGATGATCCATGTCCAGGACAACGGCCAACAGCGCCTCGACCCGGTGCGTTTTAACGAAGCCTTCATGATGCATATCTCCACCTCGCCGCAGTACGGCATCCTCGCCTCGCTGGATGTTGCTTCGGCGATGATGGAAGGCCAGGCGGGGCGTTCATTGATTCAGGAAACCTTCGATGAGGCACTGAGTTTTCGCCGTGCGCTGGCCAATTTACGCCAGAACCTGAGTCCGGATGACTGGTGGTTCACCATCTGGCAGCCGCCTGAGGCCGAGGGCGTTAGCGGGGTGGCGACTGCTGATTGGCTCCTGCAGCCGGGGGCGGAGTGGCATGGCTTTGGTGAGATCACCGACGACTACATGCTGCTTGATCCGATCAAGGTCACCCTGGTCATGCCCGGTTTAACGGCCGGTGGCCGGTTGGATACACGAGGAATTCCCGCTGCGGTGGTCAGCAAGTTTCTGTGGGAACGTGGTCTGGTCGTGGAGAAAACCGGCCTGTATTCCTTCCTGGTGCTGTTTTCCATGGGAATCACCAAGGGTAAATGGAGCACTCTGCTGACAGAGTTGCTCGAGTTCAAACGCCATTACGATGCGAATCTGCCGCTTAGCGAGGCGCTGCCATCGCTTGTCCAAGGCGCAGAAACGCACTATCAGGGGATGGGGTTGCGTGACCTGTGTGATGACTTGCATGACTGCTATCGCACCAATGGCACGGCCAAGGCGCTCAAGCACATGTATACGCAGTTGCCTGAAATCGCCCTAAAACCCTCAGAGGCTTATGATCGACTGGTGCGAGGCGAGGTGGAATCGGTTGCCATTGAGCATCTGGAAGGGCGCATCGCAGCGAATATGCTGGTGCCTTATCCGCCGGGCATTCCTTTGATCATGCCCGGTGAGCGCTTCACAGCGCAGACGCGGTCAATTAGCGATTACCTGCACTTTGCCAGGCGCTTTGATCAGCGGTTTCCAGGATTTAGTGCCGATGTGCATGGATTGCGGCGGCAAATGAGCGAGGGGCAGATGATCTATAGCGTCGATTGCCTTACCTGATACATCAACGGCGAGACGAGTCCCAGCCCGGCTGCTTTTTCAAGGGCATGGTTACGTGGTGGGCGTGGTTTGAATCACATCGCGCACCATCGACTTTTGACCCCGGCTTGTTATAGTTGCCGGGCCGCTAATAACATTAACAAGCGCCTCGAGGATGTCAGCTGTGCGAGATTATCAAGCCTTCCGTGTCGAGTTGACGGACAAAATCGCTACCGTCACGATCAACCGTCCGGAAAAGCGTAACGCCATGAACAGCGCTTTCTGGTCGGAAATTATCGAGATTTTCGATTGGGTCGACCGCACCGATGAGGTGCGCGTGGTGGTGTTGGCCGGTGCGGGTGATCACTTCTCTTCTGGCATCGACCTGGCGCTGTTGGCTCAGGCTGCCAATCTGGTAGGCAAGGATGTTGGACGCAGTGCCGAAGCCTTGCGCCGTAAAATTCTCGAACTGCAGGCCTCCTTCAGTGCCGTCGATCGGTGTCGCAAGCCTGTGCTGGCCGCTATTCAAGGGTATTGTCTGGGCGGTGCCATCGATCTGATCGCTGCCTGCGACATGCGCTATGCCACTCGCGATGCCCAGTTCTCCATCAAGGAAGTCGACATGGGCATGGCGGCCGATGTGGGCACCCTGCAGCGTCTGCCGCGCATTATCGGTGATGGCATGATGCGTGAGCTGGCCTTTACCGGACGCCATGTGGACGGTGATGAGGCGCAGCGCATTGGTCTGGTCAATCGTGTTTGGGACACTCAGGCGCAACTTCTCGAGGGGGTCATGCAACTGGCCGCCGAGATTGCCGCCAAGTCACCCATTGCTATTCGCGGCACCAAGGAAATGATCCGCTACATGCGTGATCATCGGGTTGATGATGGCCTTGAATACATAGCCACCTGGAATGCTGCGATGTTGCAGTCGTCCGACCTGCGTATTGCCATGGCGGCACACATGAGCAAGCAGAAGCCCGAGTTTGCTGACTGACTGTAGACTGAACGTAGTAGGCCAGGAGGCGAAAACAATGACAGGGGTTAACTCGCTCAATCTCGTACGTGACGAATTATTCGCCACCATGGATGACGCTGAACGCAGTCTCGAGCACTTCATTGTCGATCGGCAGAACGGCACTCTGTTGCAGCAAGCTATCGAAAATCTGCAACAGGTGCGCGGCACCCTCAACTTGATCGAGCTGACGGGGGCTGAGCTGCTGGCGCAGGAAATCCTGCATGTGGCGATGGACATTCCCACCGGCGTAGGCCCTGAGCGAGACGGGCAATTGTCCGCGCTGGGCAGTGCGCTGCACGTGCTGCGTCGGTATCTCGAAGGTCTGGGTTTGCATCGCCAGGAGATTCCCGAACTGTTGCTGCCGGCCATCAACAAGTTGCGTCAGGCCTGTAACCAGGCACCGTTGCCGGAAAGTTTCTTCTTCAGTGTTCGTTTGGATCAGGAGCGCCCGCGCAGCGCCTCGCCTGCGGTGGATGCTGCGGTGCGTGTCAGTCAGACGCGTCACTTGCGCCACATGTACCAAGTGGGCTTGCTGGGCCTGTTGCGGGACCCCCAGCCTCAGCCTGGCTTGAAGCTGATGGCGCGAGCCATGACCAGGTTGGATGATCTGTACGCCAACGATCCGCGTGGACGGCTCTGCTGGATCGGCGCGGCCATGTTCGAAGCCGCACTGGATGGTCAGTTGCGCCCCAGCAAGGCTGGCAAACAGTTAGGGGTGAGAATTGATCGCGAGCTAAAGCAATTACTCAACAATCCGCAGTACCAGGCACCCTGGCACCTGCTCAAGGAGATGCTCTATCTGATCGTGCTGGCTGACAGCCATGGGCCGCGAGCCACCCAGATTCGTGAGGTGTTCAACCTGGGGCCGCTGCCGTTTACCGCGCCCATGCTGGTTGAAGAATATCGACGTTTGGCGGGACCCGGCCAGGCGGTGATGCGCTCGCTTTCCTCGGCGATTCGAGAAGAGCTCGGCAGCGTCAAAGACCTGCTCGACCTTATCGAGCGGGGTGTGGCTCAGGATGATGGCTTCGCGAATCTGCATGCCTTGCTGGGCAAACTGGCGAAGACGCTTGGCATGGTGGGGTTGAGTTCGGCGAGCAACGCCCTGCAAGCACAGTTGGCGGAAGTTGCCACTTGGAGCCGTACGTCTCCGGGCCAGACCGAGGCCCTGAATCATCTTGCCGATGCGGTCCTCTATGTAGAGAGCATGGTGGCAAGCTTAGAGGAAGTTCGTCAGTCAGCGCCTGTTATCCCCTTGCTGCAACCCGGACAAACTTCGTCCAGCTTTGCTGTCCATCAACTGACCGAAGCCAAGATTGTCGTTCTGGATGAAGCGAAGGTCGGACTGGCACTGTCCAAGCGGGCCATTACCGCGTACCTGGAATCCGGCGGCGACAAGATGCATCTGGCCAACGTACCCGTAACCTTGCAGGCCGTGCGCGGTGGCTTGTGGTTCCTGGGACAGGAGCGGACCGCTCGGCTGGTAGGCTGCTGTGCGGACTATATCCAGCAGCAGATGCTGGAAGCTGACCTGATGCCGGTGGAGTCCATGCTGAACAGCCTGGCTGATGCGTTAACCAGTCTTGAGTACTACCTGGAAACGGGCGGCGCATCGCGTAACGATGTTCTCGAGCTTGCCGATCGCAGTGTCGAGGCACTCAGGTTGGCGGTGGCCTGCTGATGAAAGCACGCTGGCAGCCGGGGTGTATTCCTGCCGGTTTGCCGGGTGCGAGTGTGCTACTGCAAAGCCCCGGTGGTTTTCTTTCGAATGCTCGGGGACCGTTATTTCCTGACGCCTGGCCCGGCGAGCAGGGGCTGGTAGCAGTGGCCGAGTATGGGCTTGGGCATTATGGCACTGTGCCGGTCTATCTGCGGCAGGTTGCTGATCAGCCGGATCTGCCTGGCTGCCAGTGGCAGAGCCTTCGCCAGCAATTGCTCCACGGGGATGTCGAATACGCAGCTCTGCTCAACTATGCCGGACAGATCGCTACCTGGGCTTGGGAGCACCGGTTTTGCGGGGCCTGTGGCAGAGCGCTGGTGGCTGTCGACGGTGAGCGGGCCATGCAATGCCTGGATTGTCGGATGCGCAACTATCCTCGTTTGTCGCCAAGCATGATCGTGCTGGTTACCCGGGGCGATGAAATCCTGCTGGCGCGTTCGCCGCGCTTTCTTCCGGGTGTTTACAGTACCTTGGCAGGCTTCGTCGAGCCGGGTGAGACCGTTGAGCACTGCGTCATTCGGGAGATCCGCGAGGAGGTGAGCCTGGAGGTGTGCAATGTGCGCTATGTCACGAGTCAGAGCTGGCCGTTTCCCCATTCGCTGATGCTCGGTTTTCATGCCGAATACGCGTCGGGGGAGATCGTACCTCAACCCGAGGAAATCGAAGACGCACGCTGGTTTCGGCTCGATGCCTTGCCGCCGCTTCCCGCACAACGCTCCATATCCCGCTACCTCATCGACCTGTATATCGCCCGCCGCTTAGGCCACGCCGAGCCAGTGCTGCCAGGCTAGCCGCGCACTCATTATCAGCACCACCAGAATGAACACGGGGCGAATGAACTTTGCACCTCCGTGGATCGCCGTGCGCGCCCCCAGGTAAGCGCCAATCATCAGGGCCAGGCCCATTCCCAACCCAAGCGCCCAGGCCACATTGCCGCTGACCACGAAGACGGCCAGCGCTACCCCGTTGCTGATGAAATTCATGCTCCTCGCCACGCCGCTGGCGCGTAGCAGGTCGAGGGGATAAAGCAGCAAGGTGCTGACCGTCCAGAATGCCCCGGTGCCGGGCCCGATCAAACCATCGTAAAAACCCAGCCCGAGGCTTTGTGGCCACTGTCGATGGCGGGGGATGGTTTGGTTTGGGTCCGGGGGAGTCTTGGGCGGGCGACTGAACAGCAGATACAACCCACAGCCGAATACCACGACGGGCAGGATCTGGTTCAGCGCGCTGGCTGGCAGCCAATGAGCCAGGCCTGCGCCGAGCATTGCGCCCACGGCCGTGCCGAGCAGGGCGCGATACCAGTGACGAGGATCGAATAAGCGGCGGCGATAGAACGTGTAGCTGGCCGTTGCGGAGCCGAACGTGGCGCACAGCTTATTTGTGCCCAGCACCAGATGCGGCGGCAAGCCGGCCGTGAGCAGGGCGGGAATAGTGAGTAGACCGCCGCCACCGGCAATGGCATCGATAAAGCCGGCAATGAAGGCCACTGCCAACAAGGCTGCGAAAATCCAGGAATCGAAAGCCAGTTCGAAGGGAAAATCCATGAAAAACTCGAAGTCGGTCTGATTGTGAAAGGCTCTGGGTAGTGACAAAGCCTGGGCCTGCACATAATGCCGCTTTTCCCAGCGGAGATCTTACATGCAGTACAACGGGCTGGCCTGGTTCACCGCGTTGCTGGCGTTACTGGCCCTGCTGGTTGCGGCGCGCATTCTACTCAACCGCCACTGGTTGCTGGGCTGGCTGCGAGGCTCTCTTGGCATGGTTTGCCTGGCAGTCGCCGGGATGGTCGCCCTGGTTGCCCGTGATTTGCTCTTCTATGCCCCCTTGCCGGACAGCAAACCGCTAGCAACCTTGAGCTTCAAGTCCCTTGGTGAGCAGCAGTTCGCCGTTGCTCTGCTAGCCGGCGTGCAGGAGCAAGAAGTTCGGCTCAATGGCGATCTCTGGCAACTGGATACGCGCCTGTTGCATATGCAGGGGTTGGCAACACTGATTGGGTTGGAGTCGGGGTATCGCTTGGAAACCTTGTCTGGCCGCTATCTGGCCATCGAACAACAGGATTTGGCACGCAACACCGACGTGCCGCTGGTTGAGTCTGTCTTCGGCATAGACCTGTGGCGCTGGCTGCGGCTGGCTAAACACCATGCCTATGGGCTAGATGCGCAGATTGTGCGCAGTGCACCGATGCCCATGGTTGATGGGGCGGTGTTCGCGGTGCGGCTGGCACCGACCGGGCTTGTTGCGCAGCCTTTCAATCTGGCTGCGCAACACGCCATGAAAGGTTGGCAGTAGGGAAGAGGGCCAGACTCTGGCCCCACGAGTGACCAATGCTCAGGCGAGATAGCCTCCGTCTACGTTCAATGCCAGGCCCGTGGTGTAGCTGGAGGCGGCACTGGCGAGGTAGAGCACCGCACCGGCCATCTCGCTCGGGTCGGCAACGCGCTTGAGCGGGATGCGCTGCAGCGCGTATTTCAGGATGGCTTCATTGCTGGTCAACGCCGAGGCGAACTTGGTGTCGGTCAGGCCGGGTAGCAATGCGTTGCAGCGGATACCAAAGCCTGCGCATTCCTTGGCAAAGACTTTGGTCATGCTGATCACGGCGGCCTTGGTCACCGAGTAGACGCCCTGGAATTCACCGGGCGTGACGCCATTGATCGACGCGACGTTGATGATGCTGCCGCCCCCATTGGCCTTCATTAACTTGCCGCCCTCGATGGACATGAAGTAATAGCCGCGAATATTGACGTCCACCGTTTTCTGAAAGGCGGCAAGGTCGGTATCGAGCACGTTGCCAAATTGCGGGTTGGTGGCTGCGTTATTGACCAGGATATCCAGGCGGCCAAAGCGCTCGCGTATCTCGGCAAAGGTATTCTTGATCTGCTCCATCTCACCGATGTGGCAGGCAATGGCCGTGGCCTGGCCGCCTTCGGCGTTGATGGCGTCGGCCACGGCCTGGCAGCCTTCGATCGTGCGGCTGGAAACGATCACATGTGCGCCTTGCTGAGCGAGCAGACGGGCAATGGCTTCGCCTATACCGCGGCTGGCGCCGGACACGAAGGCGATCTTGCCATCGAGGTCGAACAGGGTGGTCTTGGTCATGGCGTTTTCCTTGTTATTGGGGCCAATGGTTTACAGGGATGAATGCTGAATGAGGTTATGGGCCATTTTTTCCAGCAGGCCATTCATTTGCACGAAGGGCGCGAAGCGTTTGTCCTGGGTCTGGCCGTGGTAGAAGCGGTAATAGATTTGCTGGACGATGCCGGCCAGGCGGAACAGGCCGTAGCAATAGTAGTAATCGAAGTTGTCGATTTCGATACCGGCGCGTTTCGCGTAGTAATCAACGAACTCGCGTCGGGTCAGCATACCCGGAGCATTGCTCGGCTGTCGGCGCATCAGTTGCACTGCAGGCGGGTCGCCTGCTTCGATCCAGTACGCGAGCGTGTTGCCCAGGTCCATCAGGGGATCGCCCAGTGTCGTCAGTTCCCAGTCCAGCACGCCAATGATTTGCATCGGGTTCGCCGGGTCGAGAATGACGTTATCGAAGCGGTAATCGTTGTGCACGATAGCCGGACGGGAATGATCGGCGGGCATTTTGTCGCGCAGCCAGGCCTTGACCGGCTCCCAGGTCGGAGCATCGGGAGTCAGGGCCTTTTCGTAACGATCGCACCAGCCTTCAATCTGGCGCTGTACGTAACCTTCCGGCTTGCCGAGATCCGCCAGAAAGCAGGCGTGATAGTCGACATTGTGCAAGTCCACCAGCTTATCGATGAAGCTTTCGCACAGGGCGCGGGTTTGTTCGGGGTCGAAATTCAAGGCGGCAGGAATGTCGGCGCGCAGGATGATGCCCTCGACCCGCTCCATCACATAAAACTCGGATCCGATCAGCGATTCGTCGGTGCAATGCGCAAAGGCTTTCGGGCAATAGGGAAAGCCTGCATTGAGCTGATTGATAATCCGGAATTCGCGTCCCATGTCGTGGGCCGATTTAGCCTTGCGGCCAAACGGGGGGCGGCGCAAAACAAGCTGCCGTTCGGGATATTCCAGCAGATAGGTGAGGTTGGAAGCGCCGCCCGGGAACTGGCTGATCTCCAAGTCGCCCTGTAATCCAGGGATGTACGCTTTCAAAAACGCATCAATGGTCTCGGCATTGAGTTCTTCTCCCGAGCGGATGCGAGTGGCCTGGTCGATCAACGCCATTTTTTATTCCTTTATAGAGGGGTCAAAAGCCGATCAAGAATGACCAATCTAATGACTTATCGCGGCCCTTAACAACAGTTGGACGCCTTAATTGGTAGGCGTGTTGGTGACCGATAAGCATCCTCGCGGAGCCTGGTGCGGCAAGGCATATGCCAGGCGAAAAAAAACCGGAGCATCAGCCCCGGTTTTTTAAGAGCCGAGCAGCTTAGACGGGAAACAGCTCGCCCAGCTTCATGGCCAGCATCATGTCGCCTTCGGCGCGCAGCTTGCCGCCCATGAAGGCCTGCATGCCGTCGGTTTCGCCGGTGGTGATGCCCTTCAGGGTCTCACTGTCCATGATCAGGGTGACGTTGGCGTTTGGGTTCTCGCCTTGCTCGATGCTGCACGCACCGTCTTTAACGACGATGTAGTGATTTTCGCCGTCTTCGATGTTGAACTGGAATACCAGGTCCAGGCCAGCAGCGGCGCTGGAGTTGAACTTGGACTGCATGGCTTTGATGATGTCGGCGCTGCTCATAATGTCATCCTTCTTTATTTTCGGTTTTTGCTGGCGGCCAAGGGGCCGCAGTGGGCTGGAGCTCAACGGTAAGTGATGAGCTCCGGCGCCTTCAACAGCTGTAAATGCGCATGGCTGTTGAAGGAAGCCAGGGAGACTTCGGCGTCCCTGAATTTCAGTTGGGTTACCGAAGTGTTGACGATCTGCCAGTTGAGCTCGAAGGCTTTGGCGGGCGGAACGCCGATGATCTGATGCAGTAAGGCGGTGATGGTGCCGGCGGAAGTGAACACGGCAATGTGTTCTCCCGGCTCAGCGCCGTTGAGTACTCGCTGCAAGCCTTGCTGAACGCGGGTGTTGAAAGCTTGCCAGCTTTCCTGGCCGGGCTTGTCGCTAGTGCCTCTGAGCCAGTGATCAATGACAAAGGAAAACAGGCGCTGGAACTCGCTAGGATGCCGGGTAACGTTGCGCAGAATATCCAGCGTGTTGGGCTCGTACTCCAACAGCTCCGGCAAATGAGCACGAATGAGTTCGTCGGCCTTGAATTCATTGAAGGCGCTGTCAATGGCGATGTCTGTTGAGCTCCATCCGGCGCCGAAACGGCCGATGACATGTGCAGCGGTATCTCTTTGCCGGCGCAGCTCTCCGCTGTAGCAGCGATGCAGCGTGATGCCCAGATGAGCAAGGTGTTCGCCGAGTACTTCGGCCTGGCGCACGCCATTGGGACAGAGGACATCGTAGTCGTCTGCCCCGAAAGAGGCTTGGCCATGTCGAATCAGATAAATGCTGCCCACGCCCGTCGTCCAGGTCGTTGAAAGTGACGGCGAGGTTAGGTGCTGAGATGGTGGCCTGTCAACGAAAAAACATACGCTTGTTTGAATTGTTGGTTTTTCAGGACGCTGCTTGTCTGGCTGTCGGCCTGAGCCATGGGTATGCTGGGCAAAATCAGGGCGAGACGGCCTGACCATTACATCGAGATGAGGAGATACAGTGGAGTTTCTGGCTGACTATGCGAGTTTTTTGGCTAAATCGGTAACCGTGGTCCTGGCCATTGTGGCGGTACTGTTGGCGTTGGCCGTCTTGCGTGCTCGCGGGCGGGGGCCAAGTACCGGGCACTTGCAGGTGCTCAAACTCAATGAGTTCTACCAAGGGCTACGTGACCGTCTGGAACAGTCCTTGTTGGATAAAGACCAGCTCAAGGCGCACCGCAAGGCAAAAGCCAAGGCCGAAAAAACCGAAAAGGCTTCCAAGAAAGCCGGCGATCCCAAGCCTCGCGTATACGTGCTGGATTTCGACGGCGACATCAGGGCATCGGCGGTCGAACATTTGCGCCATGAAGTGACCGCGCTGCTCAGTTTGGCTACGGCTCAAGATGAAGTGGTGGTACGCCTGGAAAGTGGGGGCGGCATGGTCCACAGCTACGGTTTGGCATCTTCGCAACTGGCGCGGATTCGCCAAGCTGGGGTGCCATTAACGATTTGCGTGGACAAGGTGGCCGCCAGTGGCGGTTACATGATGGCCTGCATTGGTAACCGAATTCTCAGCGCACCCTTTGCCATCCTCGGTTCGATCGGTGTGGTCGCCCAGCTTCCCAACGTGCATCGCTTACTGAAAAAACACGACGTGGATTTTGAAGTGCTCACTGCCGGTGAGTACAAGCGCACCTTGACGGTGTTTGGCGAAAATACCGAGAAAGGCCGAGAAAAATTCCAGGAAGATCTGGAGATTACCCACGACCTGTTCAAGAACTTTGTGGCCCATTACCGTCCTCAGTTAGACATCAATGAGATTGCCACCGGTGAAATCTGGCTGGGACAAGCAGCGTTGGGTAACCAGTTGGTCGATGAGCTCAAGACCAGCGATGAGTACCTTTCGGAGCGAGCCAAAACAGCCGATCTGTACCAGTTGCACTACGCGCAAAAGAAAAGCTTGCAGGAGCGTGTTGGTCTGGCGGCCAGTGGAACGGTGGATCGCGTGCTGTTGACCTGGTGGGACCGTCTGCAACAACAACGTTTCTGGTAAGAGAGAGAATAATGAGCGTATTCAAGGCATTACAGGTGACTAAAGCTGCAGATGGCCATTTCCAATCGGCGGTGATCGAGCGCAAAACCGCCTCGCTGCCCGCCGGCGATGTGCTGGTCCGTGTGCAATATTCCTCCCTTAATTACAAAGATGCCCTGTCGGCCAGTGGCAATCCGGGCGTGACCAGAAATTTTCCCCATACGCCGGGGATCGATGCCGCAGGCGTTGTCGAAACCTCCTCGGTAGACGGCTTCGTACCGGGCGATGAAGTCATCGTCACCGGCTACGATCTGGGCATGAGCACCTCGGGCGGGTTCGGCCAATACATTCGGGTGCCAGCAGCGTGGCTGATCAAACGGCCTGCCGGTCTGACGCTGCGTGAGTCGATGCTGCTGGGTACTGCTGGTCTGACTGCGGGCTTGTGCGTGGAGAAGCTAATGCGTGCCGGGTTTACGCCTGAGGCAGGCCCTGTGTTGGTGTCGGGTGCCACGGGCGGGGTGGGCAGCATCGCTGTGTCCTTGCTGGCGCATTTGGGTTGCCAGGTGGTGGCGGTGACGGGCAAGGCGGAACAGGCAGGCTATCTGCAGCGCCTGGGGGCCACTCAAGTGCTGCCGCGCGAAGCCTTGCATGAAGGCACGGCCAAACCGTTACTCAAGGAGCAGTGGGCAGCGGCGGCAGATACGGTAGGTGGCGACATTCTATTCAACATCGTCAAATCGTTACGCCATGGCGGCAGTGTGGCCTGTTGCGGACTTACGGCCGGAGTCGATTTCCAGGCCTCCGTTCTGCCGTTCATTCTGCGTGGCGTGAATCTGCTGGGCGTGGACTCGGTGGAAATCCCATTGGCGGAGAAAGCAGCCGTCTGGGACAAGCTGGCCGGGCCCTGGAAAATGCCTGAGCTGGAGGGGGTGGTGGAAGAAATTGGGCTTGAGCAATTGCCTGAAGCGATCGATCGCATTCTTGCCGGCAAGATGGTGGGTCGCGCATTGGTGCGACTGGACTGATTTTCCCAGGTCCGTCCTAAAAAAGGTCAAACCTTATTCAGGACGGGACAAGTCACACAAAAAAGCCCCGAAAATATCGGGGCTTTTGTTTTTTAGCCGAGTTTAACGACGGCGGAACAACGGTCGTGGATCATCCGTGGCGGCCTGATAGGTCACCGAGAAGTCCTTGAGGCTTTCCAGGGCGTCGTTGGGGTCGCGATCGGGACGGATTGCAAAAGCATCGAAGCCACAGCGGCGCATATAGAACAGTTGATCACGCAGTACATCGCCAATGGCGCGTACTTCGCCTTTATAGCCGTAACGTTCGCGCAACAGGCGAGCGCTGGAGTAGTGGCGGCCATCGGTGAAAACCGGGAAATTCAACGCCACGACCTGAAAGTGCGTCAGGTCAGCGGCGAGATCCTCTACTGCTTCATCCGCATCCAGCCAAACCCCCAGCCCGCCGTCACGTGCCTTAAGCGCGTGGGCATGTTCGCGCCATAGGCGCAGAGGCACGATCAGATCGTCACTGTTGGGCACGCCATCCAGCGAGGCATCCTTGTCGAGCAGATGCCAGGTTTCGTCGATGATCTGTTCGTTCTTAATGATTCGCTGCATAGACGCGCTCTTTGAAACGATCGATGCCGATGCGGCGGAATGTGTCGATAAACTGCTCATCTTCGGTACGTTGCTCCACGTAAACGGCAATGATCTTTTCAATGACGTCAGGCATGACATCCTGGGCGAAGGATGGGCCGAGAATCTGGCCCAGGCTGGCATCGCGTCCCGAGCTGCCACCCAGGGAAACCTGGTAGAACTCGGCGCCTTTTTTATCCACGCCCAGAATGCCGATATGGCCAACGTGGTGATGACCGCAGGCGTTCATGCAGCCGGAAATGTTCAGGTCAAGTTCGCCAATGTCGAACAGGTAGTCGAGGTCGTCAAAACGTCGCTGGATGGATTCAGCCACCGGGATAGACTTGGCGTTGGCCAGCGAGCAGAAATCGCCGCCCGGGCAGCAGATCATGTCGGTCAGCAGGCCAATGTTCGGGGTGGCGATACCCTGCTCGCGAAGTTCATGCCAGAGTTCGAACAGTTGAGCTTGTTCGACATCGGCAAGAATCATGTTCTGCTCGTGGGAGTTGCGCACTTCACCGAAACTGTAGCGGTCGGCTAGGTCAGCGATGGCATCCAGCTGTTTTTCAGTCACATCCCCCGGCGCAACGCCGGTGGCTTTCAATGACAGGGTGACAGCGGCATAGCCAGGCTTCTTGTGCGCAGTGACGTTGCGAGCGCGCCAGCGAGCGAAACCGGGATGTTCGGCATCCAGGCGGGCCAGCGCCGCATCCTGATCTTCCAGCGCTTTGTAGAGCGGATCGACGAAAAACTTACTGACTCGAGCTACTTCTTCTTCGGTCAGGGTCAGCGGGCTGTCTTTTAGGTGCTCCCATTCCGCTGCAACACGCTCAGCGAATACTTGCGGAGTCAGCGCTTTGACCAGAATCTTGATGCGTGCCTTGAACTTGTTGTCGCGACGGCCGTAACGGTTGTAAACCCGAAGAATGGCATCGAGATAGCTGAGGAGGTGCTTCCAAGGCAGGAATTCATTGATGTAGCTGCCAACGATTGGGGTGCGCCCCAGGCCGCCACCGACGGAAACCCGAAAGCCCAGTTCGCCTGCACTGTTATGAACCGCTTCCAAACCAATGTCATGCACTTCAATGGCGGCGCGGTCGCTGGCGGCACCGTTCACGGCAATCTTGAACTTGCGCGGCAGGAAGGCAAACTCCGGGTGAAAGGTCGACCATTGGCGAATGATTTCGCACCAGGGACGCGGGTCGATGGCCTCATCCTTGGCGACACCGGCAAATTGATCGGTGGTGGTGTTGCGAATGCAGTTACCGCTGGTTTGGATCGCGTGCATCTGCACGGTAGCCAGCTCAGCCAGAATATCCGGTACATCTTCCAGTTCCGGCCAGTTGAACTGAACGTTGGTGCGCGTACTGATATGGGCGTAGCCCTTGTCGTACTTGCGGGCAATTTCCGCCAGCTTGCGAACTTGCTTGGACGACATCAGCCCATAAGGTACGGCCACGCGCAGCATGGGTGCATAGCGCTGAATGTACAGTCCGTTTTGCAAGCGCAGCGGCAGAAGCTCGGCATCGCTGAGTTCACCGGCCAAATAGCGGCGAATCTGATCGCGAAACTGACGTACGCGATCTTCGATGATGTGTTGGTCGTACTGGTCATAAACGTACATGAAAGATCCTGACAGCTTATTGCGCGCACGGCAGCGCGACCCGGATAGGGCCGGCAAGATACCAGTTGGTGTTTATTCGTAAAAGTGAAGAATAAGAATATGCTTAGAACCTGAATCGCTTAAGGTCGAAGGATTCGGTGCTTGAGGAGAGGGGCTGGCTGGTCTTTACTCACCTGTATTCAGGGACCTGAGAGGCGTAAACGATGAGCAACCATTCCGAGCATGATGAGCGAGACAGCGCCGCGGATGCACGGGCCATCTTTTGCCTGATCTTGATTGCCGTCGTCACGGCGGTTTACTGGGTCAGCCATCAATAAGACGACGAAGCAAAAGCCAGGGCTGCGCTTGCGCTATAGATTGGAAAAGTGAAGAACCAGCTTAACGGCGCCCAGCACAATCAGCACAAACAACACCATGAACAGCACACCCAGCATGAGGAACTGGCTGGGCTTGCCACGGCTGAAATCCCGAGCGCGGTTCTTGCCGGTTTGGACGCCCAGCGCGCCCGCCAGCATGCTTTGCAGCATCTCCCGCATGGTCAAGGGTTTGTGATCATTGTTTTGGTCTTTGCTCATAAAGCCCTCCTGTAGCATCAGGATAGCCAGGTTTTAGCGGACCATTTCAGGGGTTGAGGGTCTTGACCGACGAATTCGGTTGGACTCGGGTCGGAAGTCATCGATTGGCTATTTCACGGGCCCGCGCCCGTAGCTGCCCGCATCCGCCATCAATGTCTTGTCCGGCTGAATTGCGTATTTTTGTCAGCACACCGTTGTCATGCAGGTAGCGCCTGATCTGTTCGATCCGGTCGGCGTCCGGACGCTGGAAAGGGTCATCTGTCAGGCTGTTATAGGGAATCATGTTCATGATTGCGTATTTGCCCTTCAGCAGGCGAAGGATGCCGTCCATTTCCTGCTGACTATCATTGATGCCTTTTAATAGGGTCCATTGATATTGCACCGGATAATCCACCTGGCGAGCATAATCTTCACTCAGCTGCACCAGTTCCTCAGGGTCAAGCCGAGGCGCTCGAGGCAGCAGTTGCCGGCGCAGGTCGGCATTGGTGGTGTGCAATGACAGCGCCAGGGCCGGACGTACCTGCTGTTGCGGGAGCCGCTCGAAGACGCGGGGGTCTCCTACCGTCGAGAACACCAGGTTCTTATGGCCAATGCCCCCTTCGGTGCCCAGCAGGTTGATCGCGTCCAGTACGTTTTCCAGGTTGTGTGCTGGCTCGCCCATACCCATGAATACCACCTTCTTTATGGGGCGAAAGCGGCGGGCGAGGGCGAACTGAGCAATGATCTCGGCGCTGGTGAGCTGGCGCAGCAGGCCGCTTTTGCCGGTCATACAGAATGTGCAGCCTACCGCGCAGCCTACTTGGCTGGATACGCACAAGCCGCCGCGGGGTAAGAGCACGCTCTCAACCAGTTGGCCATCGCCCAATTCAACCAGCAGGCGAGCGGAACCGTCGGCGCCCGGGTGTTCTGAGCTGAGCTTGGCCAGATTGTCGAGCGTGAGACTAATGGCGGGTAGGCCGTCGCGAACAGAACGAGGCAGAAAATCCTCGCTGCGCTGATGCCGGGTGCCGGCATCCAGAGGCAAGCCGTTGAGCCAGGTACGAGTGAGTCTGCCGATATGCACGCCCTTGGCGCCGATATCGGTCAGTTGCTGGTGAAAGTCTTGGATTCGCATAGGGCGCGCATTCTAGCGAATGATGAGCGGAAGAACAGGATCTTCAACGAGCGAACCGGCGGCCGGTGAGGGCTATTCCCAGCAGCATAAACAACAAGGCGGCGAAGGCGATGCTGAGTGAGCTGTAGTTGGCAAGCAGGCCCATGATCGCCGGGCCGGCCAGTACACCCGCAAACCCGATGGTGGTTGCGGCGGTGACGGCTTGGTGTACGGGCATGTCGTCCTGCTGGCTGAGGGATGAAATCAGTACCGGAGAGATATTGGCGCAGCCCAGGCCGCACAGACCATAGCCAAGCAGGGCAAGTGTCCAGTGTTCGGTAACGATGCTGAGGCCAATTCCGCTCGCGGCCAGCAGGCTGCCAAAAATGATGATATTGGCTGTGCCTAGCGCTCGTACAACGGGTGCGCCGGCAAAGCGTCCGATGGTCACCATCAAGGCGAAGCTTGCATAGCCTAGCCCGCCTAGAGCGGTTTCCAGATATTTGTCCTGGGTAAGGTAAAGAGCGCTCCAGTCTAGAATGGCGCCTTCCGCCAGATACACTACGAAACAAAGGGCGCCTACCAGTAATACGATGCGCGTTGGGCGAATAAAGGCAACGCTGCCGCCGGGGGCGCGGTCAGTCAGAAATCCGCGCATGACCAGCAGGCTGCACACAGTAATCAGACCGATCATGAGAAAGCTGCCGGTTGCAGCGGATAGTCCTATGGCTAACAGAGCTGTCAGCAACAGTGCGCCGGAAATGGTGCCCAGACTGAACATGCCGTGAAAATTCGACATCAAGTGTCTGCCAAGTTTGCGCTCAATCAGCAATGACTGAATGTTGAGTACGACGTCCAGCACGCCCAGGCTACCTCCGAAACAGAACAACGCCAGTGCCAGAAGCCAGAACGACTCCGTCAGCGCCATGATCCCGAGCGACACCAGCAGAAATAGAATGCACGCCATGATCACTGGGCGAATGCCTTGGCGCGCAACCAGGATGCCGGACAGGGGCATCCATATAAGGGAGCCGAGTCCGATGAAGAGCAACAGCAAGCCGAATAGCGCATCACTCATCTCGATGCGTTCGCGTACATAAGGCACCAGGGGTGCCCAAATGGACAAACCAAAGCCGGCTATAAAGAAGCCGCAGCGCGTTGCCCAGCGAACAAGGGGCGCATCGACTGCGATCGGTTGGTTTGCTGCGAGCATGGTGAGACCTTCGAAAGCGTAAACAGAATGTAGCGTGTCGGCAGGCGCGTGATGAGAAGCCAGCTTGAGCAACTGTGCAAGCGGAACAGCAATAGATGGGGCTGAATTGAGGCTGGCTGAAAATAACCGTTGACGGCAGAATCCAGCGGCCTATAATGCGCCCCACTTCCGGTG
>CAYPFO010000014.1:0-64922 GCA_964410065.1 uncultured Pseudomonas sp. | reverse complement strand
AGGGCCTGCTGAAGATCCTCTCGAAGATGGGCATCTCCACCGTGGCCTCCTACCGTGGCGCCCAGCTGTTCGAGGCAGTCGGCCTGGCCGACGACGTGGTCGAGCTGAGCTTCAAGGGCGTGGCCAACCGCATCAAGGGTGCGCGTTTTGTTGACCTCGAAGCCGAGCAGAAGCTGCTCGCTCTGGAAGCCTGGAGCGCCCGCAAGACCATCCAGCAGGGCGGTTTGCTCAAGTTCGTGCACGGCGGCGAATACCATGCCTTCAACCCGGACGTGGTGAACACTCTGCAGGCGGCTGTGCAGCAGAGCGATTACGCCAGGTTCAAGGAATACACCGCGCTAGTGGATAACCGCCCGGTGTCGATGCTGCGCGACTTGCTCAAGGTCAAGGAAGCCGCCCAGCCGCTGTCCCTCGACGAGGTCGAGCCGCTGGAGTCGATCTTCACGCGCTTCGATGCCGCGGGCATCTCCCTCGGCGCACTGTCGCCAGAGGCCCACGAAGCCATCGCCGAGGCGATGAACCGTATAGGCGGTCGCTCCAACTCCGGTGAGGGTGGTGAAGACCCGGCCCGTTACGGCACTAACAAGAGTTCGAAGATCAAGCAGGTGGCCACCGGCCGTTTCGGCGTAACCCCGGAATACCTAGTCAACGCCGAAGTGCTGCAGATCAAGGTCGCCCAAGGTGCCAAGCCTGGCGAGGGTGGTCAGTTGCCCGGTGGCAAGGTCAACGGCCTGATTGCTCGACTGCGCTACGCCGTGCCCGGCGTGACGCTGATTTCGCCGCCGCCGCACCATGACATCTATTCCATCGAAGACCTGGCGCAGCTGATCTATGACCTCAAGCAGGTCAACCCGCAGGCGCTGGTGTCGGTGAAACTGGTGGCCGAGCCGGGCGTAGGCACCATCGCCGCCGGCGTGGCCAAGGCCTACGCGGACCTGATCACTATTTCCGGCTATGACGGCGGCACCGGTGCTTCGCCGTTGAGTTCGATCAAGTACGCCGGCTCGCCCTGGGAGCTGGGCCTGTCCGAAACTCACCAGACGCTGCGCGGCAACGACCTGCGCGGCAAGGTACGGGTGCAGACCGATGGCGGCCTGAAAACCGGCCTGGACGTGGTCAAGGCGGCGATTCTCGGTGCCGAGAGTTTTGGTTTCGGCACCGCGCCGATGATCGCCCTGGGCTGCAAATACCTGCGCATCTGCCACCTGAACAACTGCGCCACCGGCGTGGCCACCCAGAACGACAGCCTGCGCAAGGAACACTTCATCGGTACGGCGGACATGGTGGTGAATTTCTTCACCTTTATCGCCGAGGAAACCCGCGAGTGGCTGGCCCGCCTGGGCGTACGCAGCCTGGAAGAACTGATCGGCCGTACCGATTTGCTGGAAATCCTGCCGGGTGAAACCGAGAAGCAGAGTCGCCTGGACCTGACCCCGTTGCTCGGCAGTACGCATATTCCGGCGGACAAGCCGCAGTTCTGCCAGGTCGAGAACAACCCGCCGTTCGACCCGGGCCTGTTGGCCGAAAAAATGGTCGAGCTGGCGGGCGGCGTCATCTCCGACAAGTTGGGCGGCGAGTTCGAGCTGGATATCTGCAACTGCGACCGTTCCATCGGCGCACGGGTGTCCGGCGAGATTGCTCGCCGTCACGGCAACCAGGGCATGGTCAACGCGCCGGTCACCTTCCGCTTCAAGGGCACGGCCGGGCAGAGCTTTGGTGTGTGGAACACCGGCGGCCTGAACCTGTACCTGCAAGGCGACGCCAACGACTACGTCGGCAAGGGCATGACCGGCGGCAAGATCGTCATCACGCAGCCGCAGGGCAGCCGCCTGAAGACCCAAGAGAGCGCGATCATCGGCAACACCTGCCTGTACGGCGCCACCGGCGGCAAGCTGTTTGCCGCGGGCACGGCGGGCGAGCGTTTTGCGGTGCGTAACTCCGGCGCGCATACCGTGGTGGAAGGCACTGGCGATCATTGCTGCGAATACATGACCGGCGGCTTCGTGTGTGTGCTGGGCAAGACCGGCTACAACTTCGGCTCGGGCATGACCGGCGGCTTTGCTTACGTGCTGGATGAGGACAACAGCTTCTTTGACCGGGTGAACCACGAACTGGTGGAAATTCAGCGCATCACCGGCGAGGCGATGGAAGGCTATCGCAGCCACCTGCAGCAGGTACTCGCCGAATACGTGGCGGAAACCGGCAGCCCCTGGGGCGCGGAACTGGCGGAGGACCTGGATGACTATCTGCGTCGCTTCTGGCTGGTCAAGCCCAAGGCCGCCAGCCTGAAGACGCTGCTCGCCAGCACACGGGCCAACCCGCAATAAACAGTTGCCAGCGGGCGAGCCGCATGGGCTCGCCCGCTCACCGTGATCGACTTGCAGCTAGAAGCTAGAAGCTTGAGGCTTGAAGCTGCCGTTAAGAGGTTTATGCAATGAGCGAACGTCTGCACAACGACTTCCAGTTCATCGAAGTGGGCCGTCAGGACCCCAAGAAAAAACTGCTGCGCCGCCGCAAGCAGGAGTTCGTCGAGATTCACGAACCCTTCAAGCCCGATCAGGCGGCCGAGCAGGCCCACCGCTGCCTGGAGTGCGGCAACCCGTACTGCGAGTGGAAGTGCCCGGTGCACAACTACATCCCCAATTGGCTGAAACTGGTGACCGAGGGCAACATCATTGCCGCGGCCGAGCTGTCGCACCAGACCAATACCCTGCCGGAGGTCTGCGGTCGCGTCTGCCCGCAGGACCGCCTCTGCGAGGGTGCCTGCACCTTGAATGACACCGGCTTCGGCGCGGTGACCATCGGCTCGGTGGAGAAGTACATCACCGATACGGCCTTCGCCATGGGCTGGCGCCCGGACCTGTCCAAAGTGGTGCCGACCGGCAAGCGTGTGGCGGTAATCGGCGCAGGCCCGGCAGGCCTCGGCTGCGCCGACGTGCTGGCGCGCAACGGTGTCAGTGCGGTGGTGTTCGACAAGAACCCGGAAATCGGCGGGCTGCTGACCTTCGGCATCCCGGAATTCAAGCTGGAAAAAACTGTGCTAACCCGTCGTCGGGAAGTGTTCAGCGGTATGGGCATCGAGTTCTGCCTGAACACCGAAGTGGGCAAGGACGTGACCATGGCCCAGTTGCTCGAAGAATTTGATGCCGTGTTCATGGGCATGGGCACCTACACCTATATGAAGGGCGGTTTCCCCGGCGAGGACTTGCCTGGTGTGCACGACGCGCTGGATTTTCTGGTGGCCAACGTCAACCGCAACCTGGGCTTCGAGCAATCGCCCGCCGATTTCATCGACATGAAAGGCAAGAAGGTGGTGGTGCTCGGCGGCGGCGATACGGCGATGGACTGCAACCGTACCTCGATCCGCCAGGGCGCCAAGAGTGTGACCTGCGCCTATCGTCGTGACGCGGCGAACATGCCGGGCTCGCGCAAGGAAGTGAAGAACGCCAAGGACGAGGGCGTTAAATTCCTGTTCAACCGCCAGCCCATCGCCATTGTCGGCGAGGACAAGGTGGAAGGCGTGAAAGTCGTCGAAACCCGCCTTGGCGCACCGGATGCCCGTGGCCGGCGCAGCCCGGAGCCGATTCCCGGCTCCGAGCAGATCCTGCCCGCCGACGCGGTGGTAATTGCCTTCGGTTTCCGTCCCAGCCCGGCGGCCTGGTTTGGCGACTTCGACATCACCACCGACACCCAGGGCCGCGTCGTCGCACCCGAGCAGGGCCCGTACAAGTTCCAGACCGGCAACCCGAAGATTTTTGCCGGCGGCGACATGGTGCGCGGCTCCGACCTGGTGGTAACCGCCATCCACGAAGGGCGCACCGCCGCTGAGGGCATCCTCGATTACCTCGGTGTGTAAGGTGCGCTGAGCCGCTTGCGGCGGGCCGTCCAAAAGACGGGAAGTGGCGATAAAACACGTCATTTCCCTCGCGGTTTTTTCGCCTGATCTAGGCTTGTCGCTTGCTGTGGATCAAGCCAAAGACAAAAGGCGCAGCCCTCACCGTGCCTTTTGTGGTGGGCTTTGCGACAATGCGGGCACTTTTTTTGCTGGAACCTGGACATGACTGCTCTGAAGAATGATCGCTTCCTCCGTGCCCTGCTCAAGCAACCTGTCGACGTCACCCCGGTGTGGATGATGCGCCAGGCCGGTCGCTACCTGCCGGAATACCGCGCCAGCCGCGCCAAAGCGGGTGATTTCATGAGCCTGTGCATGAATCCCGAGTTCGCCTGCGAGGTGACCTTGCAGCCCTTGGAACGCTATCCCCTGGATGCGGCGATCCTGTTCTCCGACATTCTCACCGTCCCGGATGCCATGGGGTTGGGCCTGTATTTCGAAACCGGCGAAGGTCCGCGTTTCAAGAAAGTGGTCAGCACCGTGGCGGATATCGAGGCGCTGCCGATTCCCGATCCGAATAAAGACCTCGGCTATGTCATGGACGCGGTGCGCACCATTCGCCGCGAGCTGAACGGCCGTGTGCCGCTGATTGGCTTCTCCGGCAGTCCCTGGACCCTGGCGACTTACATGGTGGAAGGCGGATCGAGCAAGGACTTCCGCAAGTCCAAAGCACTGCTGTATGAAAACCCGCAGGCCATGCACGCCTTGCTGGACAAACTGGCCCAGTCGGTGACCAGCTACCTGAACGGCCAGATTCTCGCCGGTGCCCAGGCGGTGCAGATTTTCGATTCCTGGGGTGGCAGCCTGTCGGCCGCGGCCTATCAGGAGTTTTCCCTGGCCTACATGCAGAAGATCGTCAATGGTCTGATTCGCGAGCATGACGGGCGCCGCGTGCCGGTGATCCTGTTCACCAAGGGCGGCGGCCTGTGGCTGGAGTCCATGGCGGATTCTGGCGTTGAAGCGCTGGGTCTGGACTGGACGTGCGACATCGGTGCTGCTCGCGCCCGCGTTGGCGACAAGGTGGCGCTGCAGGGCAATATGGACCCCAGCGTGCTGTACGCCAAGCCGGAAGCGATCCGTGCCGAAGTCGGGCGCATCCTCGCCGCCTACGGTCACGGCAATGGTCACGTGTTCAACCTCGGCCACGGCATCACTCCGGAGGTCGACCCGGCCCACGCCGGTGCCTTTATCGAAGCCGTTCACGAGTTGTCCGCGCAGTATCACGTCTGAATGACGTGATCGGCTGATACAAAAACGCCCCGCATTGCGGGGCGTTTTACGTTCTGTGGCGGTTAGAGATGAACTCAGTGCGCCGGGCGCTGAACCGCTTCCGGCAAGGCTGGAACGCGAGCCAGGTGCAAGGCCACCAGCAAGGCGATCAACAACAGCGAGCCGATAAACAGGCCGACCCCATCCCAGCCGGCCGCCTGCCAGAACACGCCGCCGAGGGTGCCCGCCAGGCTGGAACCCACGTAGTAGCAGAACAGGTACAGCGACGAGGCTTGCCCGCGGGCTTGCTTGGCGCGTCGGCCGACCCAACTGCTGGCCACGGAATGCGCGCCGAAGAAGCCGAACGTGAATATCAGCATGCCGAGTAACACGGCGGGCAGGGCGTCAAATAAGGTGAGGATCAGCCCGGCCAGCATCAGGCCGATGACCACCCAGAGCACCTTGCCGCGCCCCAGCCGGTCAGCCAGGGAGCCCACCTGCGCGGAGCTGTAAATACCCGACAGGTAGACCACGGCCAACAGGCCGACGCTGGTTTGGCTCATCTGGAAGGGGGCGGCAATCAGCCGGTAACCGATGTAGTTGAATAGCGTCACGAAGCTGCCCATCAGCAAGAAGCCGAGAACGAACAGCCAGGGCAGGCCCGAGTCACGGACATGCAGGGTGTAGCCATCAATCAGGCCGCGAATCCGTAACGGCCGTGGGCGGAAGTTGCGGGACTCCGGCAGCAAACGCCAGAACAGCAGCCCTGCCAGCATGGCGAGCCCGCCGACGATGCCGAGCGCCGCGTGCCAGGACATCCAGTCCACCAGAACGCCGGTCAACAAACGGCCGCTCATGCCACCGATGGCGTTGCCGCCGATATATAGGCCCATGGCCAAGCCCAGGTGCTTGGGATGGATTTCTTCGCTGAGGTAAGTCATAGCCACGGCCGCCAGGCCACTCAGGGCCAAGCCCACCAGGGCGCGCATCAGCAGCACGGTTTCCCAGGTCGGCATGAAAGCACTGACCATGGTGAACACGGCAGCGGCGAGCAACGACACGGCCATCACCTGCTTACGGCCAATGGCATCGGAGATCGGCCCGGTAATCAGCAGGCCGATCGCCATGGTGATCGTGGAAATTGACAGGATCAGGCTGCTTTGTGCCGCACTGATGCCGAAGGTGGCGGACAGCACCGGCATCATCGGCTGCACGCAATACAGCAGGGCAAAGGTGGCAAAGCCACCGCAGAACAGGGCCACGGCGGTAAGCAGAAAGTGCCGGGTGCCTTTTTCGGTGTACGTCTCGATCGGCTGCACGGCGGGAGTTGCCGGGGGGGCCACTTCGTTGGGTGACGCCAGCTCGCTGGGCAAGCTCTGGATACTGCTCACAAGGTCCTCTCTAGGGCGCTTTTGGCGGCCACATCCGGTCCGTAACAGGCACACGACGATTTCGCGCAGCTGCAGTAGGCGGCTTGGGGGTGGGTTATGGCTGTAAAGGATAAGCAGCTTGATTTAATCTTTCCAATATATTATTCGACATGAATGATATGTTTTGCGACTTATAGAGGCGGGTATGGAACTGCGACATTTGCGCTATTTCGTGGCGGTTGCCGAAGAGCTGCACTTTGGCCGTGCGGCTGAGGTGCTGGGAATCTCCCAGCCGCCGTTGAGCCAGCAGATTCAGGCCTTGGAGCAGGAGCTCGATGTCCGGTTGTTCGATCGCACCAACCGGCGCGTATCGCTCACCGATGCGGGACGGCTGTTCCTGGACGAAACGCGGCAGACCCTGGCGCAGGTGAACAAGTCGGTGGATGTGGCGCGGCGTGCGGAGCAGGGCGAACTGGGTGAACTACAGATCGGCTTCACCGCGTCGGCGCCCTTCGTGTCGATTATTCCGCGGGCTATCTTTGCGTTTCGGCAGGCCTTTCCGGCGGTGCATCTGAACCTGGAGGAGATGAACAGCCGCGACGTGAGTCAGGCGGTGATCGATGAGCGTTTGCAGATTGGCATGATCCGCCCCTTGGCCTTGCCCGATACGCTGGAGGCGGTGGAGCTGTTCACTGAGCCGCTGGTGGCGCTGGTGCATGCCGATCACCCATTGGCCGAGGGCGGCGATGCCGGTGTTCATCTCAGTGAACTGGCTGAGCAGCCCTTTGTGTTTTTTCCGCGCACCCATGGCACAGGGCTTCACGATCAGCTTGTCGGCTTGGCCCGCCAGGCCGGCTTTACGCCACGTATTGCCCAGGAGGCTCATGAGGCGCTGACCATTATCGGTCTGGTGGCGGCGGGGTTGGGGGTCTCGGTGTTACCGGCGTCGTTTCGGCGCATTCGCATCGACGGTGTGGTCTTTCGCCCGCTGCTCGACAGCGAGGCCACGACGGCGGTGTGGTTGATCAAACGTCGCCAGGAGCATTCCCCCCTGGCCCGGGCGTTTGTTGATCTGGTGACCCGCGAGGCGCAGGCGCGGCGCTGAGGGCCATGAAGGTTGCGCAGACGTTTTCTGGCCTCTGCGCAACGGGACGTGGGGGGTTACTTGACTTTGGCCAGTTGACCCTTGAGGGCGACCCCGGCGATGACCGCGCCCGCATGGCACTCGTACTTCGAGGCGTCCTTGTACTCTTTTTGCTTGTAGTTGCTGGCAATGTCGATGACCGCATTTGCACCGGCGCGTTTGGCGCTGTCTTGCAGGGCAACCAGGGCGGATTGCAGTACCCAGCTGCAGGCGGCTTCATCTGACTTGTTGAAGGCGTTGGTCTTCTTGTTGGTAGATACCTGCCTCAACTTACTCACCTGTCCGGAAACGCGATTGCCGGCCAGGTAAAACTTGACGCTACCGTCCAGACGACCGGCATCAGTGGCCTCTTTGACAACGGCATGGAAGTCCAGGAAATGCGCTGTGTCGCGGGCCTGGCTCAGGCCAGGAAGGGTCGCGAACAGCAGCGCGGATGCAGCGAACAGCGTTTTCAATTTCATAGGTGGTTCCTTGTCTGAGGGTACGAACGAGCAGCAAGCCAATACTGGCGAAAATCCGATTCTTTCCGTAGCGGGTCATGGCCAGCGCTTGAATATAAGTGAGGTGTTTACACCGCCAAAGGCAAAGTTATTGTTCATCACGTATTCGTTGTTCATCCAACGCGGTTCACCGCGTAGGTAATCAAGATCACCACAGCGCGGGTCGATATCGTCCAAATTGAGGGTATGGATGTACCGGTCGCGGTTGAGCATTTCGATACAGAACCACGACTCTAAGGCTCCGCAGGCGCCCAGAGTATGACCGAGGAAACTTTTCTGCGAGCTGATGGGCATGCGGCTGCCGAACAGGCTGCTGGTGGCCAGGGTCTCGGCGATGTCGCCCTGTTCGGTTGCGGTGCCGTGGCCACTGACGTAACCGATGGCATCAGGTGGAAGTTCGGCATCCTCCAGGGCCAACTCCATGGCGCGCCGCATGGTGGTCTGCTCGGGGCGGGTGGCGTGTATGCCATCGGCATTACTGCCGAAACCGACGATTTCGGCATGAATTTTCGCACCGCGTGCCAGTGCGTGTTCCAGCTCCTCAAGCACCAGCATGCCGGCGCCTTCGCCGATTACCAGTCCATCTCGACCGCTTTCGTAAGGGCGCGGCGAGAGATGCGGGGTCTCGTTCTTCAGGCTGGTGGCATAGAGCGCATCGAACACCATGGCCTCGGTGGCGCACAATTCCTCGGCGCCGCCGGCGAGCATCATCGGCAGGCGGCCGAACTTGATCGCCTCGTAGGCATAGCCGACGCCCTGGCTGCCACTGGTACAGGCACTGGAGGTGGGAATCACCCGACCGCTCAAGCCGAAGAAAATGCTCACGTTAGCCGCTGTCGTGTGAGGCATCATGCGGATGTAGGAGTTGGCATTGAGGCCATCGGATACGCCGTTTAGCAGCATGTTGCCGAACGCCTTGATCTCGTCGGTGCTGCCCGTGGAGGAACCGCAGGCCACCCCCATACGCCCGTCGCGGATACTCGGATCATCGATCAGACCGGCATCGCGCAGGGCCTGTTCGGATGCGGCCACCGCCAGTTTAGCCACGCGGCCCATGCTGCGGGTCTGCTTGCGAGTCCAATGCGAAGGGAGCGTGAAGTCATCCACCGGGCCGCCCAGCCGAGTGTTCAGTTCGGGGTAGCAGTCCCATTCGTTCATGCGCCGGATGCCGCTGCGGTTGGCCTGGAAATTTGCCTCAATGCTGGCCCAGTCACTCCCTAACGAGGTGATGCCGGACATGCCGGTGACTACGACGCGCTTCAGGACCGCCATTAGCACAGCCCTCCGTTCACGGCGATGACTTGGCGGGTGATGTACGCCGCTTCGTCGGACACCAGGAAGTTCACGGTGCCGGCTACTTCTTCCGGCGTACCCATGCGCTGAGCGGGAATCATCTTGAGCATTTCCTCCAGTGGCAGATGCCCATCCAGCATCTCAGTGTCGATCAGCCCCGGGGCCACGCAATTCACGGTGATTTTGCGTTTGCCCAACTCAATGGCCAGTGCCTTGGCGGCACCGATCACGCCGGCCTTGGACGCGCTGTAGTTGACTTGGCCGCGGTTGCCGATCATTCCGGATACCGAGGTGATACAAACGATGCGCCCCGGTTGACGGCGGCGGATCATCGGCATGACCACGGGATGGAGAACGTTATAAAAGCCATCCAGATTGGTCCGTAATACCGAATCCCAGTCTTCTTCGCTCAGCGCTGGGAATGCGCCGTCACGGGTCAGGCCCGCATTGCAGACAACCCCGTACCAGGCACCGTGCGCGTCGATGGCGGCTTCCAGCTGCTGGCGGGCGGCGTCGCGGTCGGCGACGTCGAATTGAAGAATGTTGACGTCACGGCCAAGGTCGGTGACTTCGCGGGCCACAGCTTCGGCTTCGCTACGGCCGCTGCGGCAGTGAAGGGTCAGGTCAAAACCGGATCGTGCAAGTCGCAGGGCAATGGCCCGGCCAATACCACGGCTCGAACCGGTGACGAGAATGCGTTCATTCATTGCGTTGGCTCTAGTAGATAGCTGGTTACGTGAGACGGGCTGAAAACATTAAGGCGGGCCTCGACCTGAATGCCGTCACCTGTGAGGTTGCATTCAAAGACTCCCATGCCGTTGTCGTCCTGCAGCGAGCGACGGGCCTCGATAAGCAGCTCGCTACCCGCTGGGAAACGCTCGACATTGCAGTCGTAGCGACGTGTGCCTAGCAGGAAACCCAGGCGCACCGGCTCGCCGGCCTGGCGCGCATGGCAGCCGGCATAGGCGGCCACGCTCTGGGCCATCAGTTCGATACCGACCCAGGCTGGCAGACTGCCGTCGGCCTGGCTGAACAGGCAATCGCGGACTCGTAGACGGGTTCGGATGTGTTCGTCGTCGAACGCCAGCACCTCGTCGATGAGAATCATGTCGCCCGCATGCGGAAGCAATTCGGCGATGGGCCAGGGCATCATGGGGTCACTCCGAAAATCAGGCTGACATTGCTGCCGCCGAAGGCGAAGGAATTGCTCATCGCCACGCGTGGCTGGGCCTGCATGCCGCTCTCCACCACATGCAGCGTAGGGAGCTCCGGGTCGGCGTGGCCGTCCCAGTGATGAGGCGGCAGTAGGCCTCGTGGGTTGTGGGTGTCGCTCAGGGTCAGCCAGCAAAATGCCGCTTCAAGCGCCCCGGCGGCGCCCAAGGTGTGTCCGGTCAGCGGTTTGGTTGACGAGCAGGTGACGCCCTTTTGAAACACGGCGGCCACGGCAAGGCTTTCCATGGCGTCGTTGTGATGGGTCGCGGTGCCATGCAGGTTGAGGTAGTCGATTTCATCCGCCTGCAGCCCGGCATTGGCGAGGGCCGCATGCATCACAGTCTGTGCGCCGCGGCCCTCGGGGTCCGGCGCAGAAATGTGGTGGGCATCCGAGTTGGCTGCGGCGCCGAGCAGGGCAATCGAATGGTCGTCGAGCGGTTCGCGGGTCATCAGGAACAGCGCAGCCCCTTCGCCGATATTGATACCGCGACGATTGACCGAAAGCGGATTACAACGCTCGGGCGAGACCGCTTCCAGGGCGCTGAAGCCGTTCAGGGTGAGGCGACACAGGCTGTCTACCCCACCGCACACTACCGCGTCGCAAATGCCTGCGCTGAGCAGGCGCCGGGCGCTGAGCAGGGCACGGGCACTCGAGGTGCAGGCGGTGGAGATCCCATAACACGGCCCGCTCACACCGAGGTGTTCGGCCAGGAAGCTGGCAGGCGCACCAAGCTCTTGCTGGCCGTAGTGATACTGCGGCGGATGCTGGCCGTCGCGTAGGTAGGCGGCGACTCCCTCGCTGGCCTCAGCAATGCCGCTGGTACTGGTACCCAGCACCACGCCGACTCTGGCAGTGCCAAAGCGGGCAATGGCCTGACGGATGTCCGTCTCTATTTCCTGAGCTGCCGCCAGCAAAAGCTGGTTGTTGCGTGTGCGCTGCTCGACAGCCACGGGGCCAAGCTCAGGTAACGCATCGCTCACCGCCCCGACCGTCAGGTGCTGGCCGGTGACCCACCCCGGTTGCGGCTGCATGCCGTCACTGATGCCTGCGAAAAGCTGCTCGGCAACCCGGGTTTTGCCACGGCCCAATGCGCAGATCACGCCCAAGGCATTGAGGTAGGCCGTCATGGGGCAGCTCCTTGCAAAAATCGGAGAAGATAGCGGGTGTCATCGCCTAGCCACAAGGTGAAATGCTGGTCGTTCTGATAGCGAACCTGCCAATGTGCTTTGCCGTGCTGAAACCGACGTACCGGCCAGTCTGACTGCCAACCTCCCTCTGGCCACGCGTGCGCCAGTTCGGCGTGCGAGGATAGGGCGAACAGGTGAGCAGAAAACAATTCGCGTGCTTGCGGGTTGGGAGGCAACAGGCCGTCGTTATGCCAGGCACCGTCACGAAGCAATTGACGGGCAAGCGGTACGCCCAGCGGGTCGAACAGCGACCAGCGCAGGGCGCTCGGCTCTTGCTGGATAACCAGCAGCCAGTCCTGCTCGCCGGTCACGCCGTGCTGCTGTACGTGCCATTGTTGCGGCAGGACGAGCGCAGGGAGCATGGCAGGCAGCGGCGGGCGTTGCGCACAGGCTGCGAGCAGCAGAAACAACGCCACACCAGCTGCAAGACGGAGGCGGAACCGGTTCGGCATGTCAGTTCTGCGCACAGTACTCGGCCAGCACGCGCAGGCGCCGGCGGGACTCGACCACGTAGGGGTTGTTGGTGTCCCAGGCGTAGCCGGCGAGAATCGAGCAAATCATGCGGCGAATTTCCGGCTTGGCCTTCTCGTAATACACCACGTCCTGGAAGCTACCCTCGTACCAGCCTTCGACATAGGTGCGGAAGGTTTCTACGCCCAGCTTGAGCGGGATCGCGAACTCGCACTCCCAATCCACGGTCTCGCCCTTGAACTGACGATCGAGAACCGCTGCGGCCATGCTTGCCGAACGCATGGCGATGGTGACGCCAGACGAAAACACCGGATCGAGGAATTCGGCCGCATTGCCCAGCAGTGCGAAGCCGTGGCCGTGCAGTGCTTTGACGTTGGCCGAGTAACCCCCGATCAAACGCACCGGCGTATCCCATTGCGCATTCTTCAGGATGCGCTTGAGGTTAGGCGCCTCGGAGACGAATTCTTTGAGGCAAGTTTCGAGGTCTTCGGGGCGGTCTTTGAAGCGCTCGGTAGCCGAGACAACGCCCAGCGAACACCGGCCGTTACTGAACGGAATCGTCCAGAACCACACGTCACGCAAGTGTGGATGGGTGGTGATAAGGATTTTCTCGCGGTCGAAGCGCTCGTCGTCAATGCGGTCTTCTATATGGGTGAAGATGGCTTGGCGAGGCGTCAGGCTCGAGGGCGCTTCAAGATCCAGTAGGCGCGGCAATACACGTCCGTAGCCGCTGGCGTCGAGGACAAAGTCGGCCTGCAGCTGATACTCGTGGCCGTCGGCCAGGCGTCGAGCGGTGAGCACGGGGCGCTCACCGCTAAAGTCCGCGGCAATGATTTCTTCTTCGTAACGGATCTCTACACCTTGCAGCTCGGCTTGGTCCGCCAGCAGCTTGTCAAACTCGGCCCGTTGCACCTGGAAGGTGCTGCCGTGTCCAGGGGTGAACTTGTCACGGAAGTCGAACTCCGCGTAGCGCTCATCGCACCCGAACGCCGCGCCGTGCTTGGTCTGAAAGCCCGCCGCGTTCACGGCGTCGAGCATGCCGGCTTCTTCGATGAAATCCAGGCAGTGAGACAACAGACTTTCACCAATGGAAAAGCGTGGAAAACGCTGTCGTTCCAGGATCAACACGTCATGGCCGCGGCGCTTGAGCAGGGAAGCGGCAATTGCGCCGGAAGGACCTGCACCGATAACAATGACTTTGTGTTGCTCAGGGTTCATGGACAACATGGGATTTTCTCTCTTGGGCAGGACAGGGTGCGGAGCGAATGCCCAGCAGAGCCGGCAACAGGGTGGCCAGCAAACTCATTAAAACCAGGCTGAAATACACCAGCGAATCGATCAGGTGCAGGTGTAGAAGCAGATTGAGGAACACGATTTCCGTGAGGCCGCGAATGTTCAGCAACACGGTTTCACGCCAGTGCAACGACGGGGCGAAACAGCGGTCTGCCCAACACAGCCCCAGCCAGTTGCCGGCCAGCTTGCTCGCCATGGGCAGAATGAGCAGGGCAATCAGGTGCAGCCACGAGTAATCCTGCCAAGCCGCGCGAAAGTCGACCTGCAGCATGCCGAAGGCGAGAATAATCGGAATCGCCAGCCCGGTTTGCAGAAGATTCCACAGCCTCGGCGGGCAGGGCAGGCTAAAGGGCTGGCCCAGCCCTGCCAGGCACAGCATGTAGAGCATGCCGAACACCAGCGCGTTGAACTGCAGCAGGTGCAGCGCCACCATGAGGGCGAAGAACGGCAGGCTGTAAGCCATGGGCGAACGCACGCGCATGCCGCGCAACAGCACGGGCAACAGGGCGGCCATGAGCGGCCAGAGCAACGCGCCCCACTGGGTGCTGCCCTGTGCCAAGGCGAAAATCCCCCAGCACAACAGATCGATCACGATGGCCGCCTGCAGCAGGCGCAGGCTCCCAGTGGCGGGATAGCCAATGTTGCGCAGGTACAGATACAGCACCGGAATCGCCGTGATGGCAAACAGCAGCCCGATGGACAGCGCACTCAGCCAGGCCATGTCGAACAGCCACAGCGCGCAGGTCAGGCCGCACCCGAAGGGCAGCAGGAAGCTGGGTAGCGCGATCTTCAAGCTTTGCGCGCTGAGACCGACATCCACCACTTCGGCCAGAATATGGCCAAGCAGCAAGGCGAAGCTGAGGCCGTAAGCCAGGCCAACCCAGTGGGGTGCAAGCACTGCGCTGGCATTCAGTTGCCAATACGGTTCGACCCACTGCCACATCAGGATCGGCAAGCCAATGGCTGCCGCCAGGAGTTGGCTGACGATGGGGATCAAGCCGACGCTTTGACCGAGACGGGCGATCAAGCCGAACAGGACCAGGATCAGCAACCAGAAGAGAACCACGCTCATGCTTCGGAGACCTCCCGGGGCTTGGCCGCCCAAGGGGCGAACAGGAAGGCGAAGATCAGCCCGAGACTGACGGCCAGCCCGAAATTGCTCACCGCCGGGGTTCCCGACAAAGCCAGCAGACCAAACGAGAGCCACGTCGTGACGGCGGACAGCAACGTGCCGAGCAGGCTCACTGCGGCGCCTCCGACTTGCTCGCGCAGGAGAATCGCGTAATCCACGCCGATGGCAGTGACCAGCAGCAGGCCAAACAGGCCGAATAGGGTCAGTGACTGGCCCAACCAGCCGAGCATGGCAAGGCTGCCCCATGCTGCCAGCAACGGCACGGCCAGGCAGCGCAGCGCGCCGCCCAGTCCGAATGGCAGCCACAGCATCGCGAGAATCAGCACGCAGGCCAGCAGCTTGAGGACCGAAGCCTGCGCCTGTGTGGCAGAGAACAGGCGGTTCAATTCGGCCGGCCGATCAATCAGGCTGACGCCAGGCAGATCAAGGGCCAGGTGGGTCGGGTCGGCCTCAGCGGTCAGCCCTTGCAGGCTGACCAGGCCCGCGACCGTGCCGTTTTGCGTGCCCAGCCACAACGGCCGCCAGGCCTCGCCCAACGGACCGGCCAACGCCTGCTCGAGGTCCGTGGGCGGCAACGCCTGCAACGTCTCAAGCTCAGCGATGAGCAGCGGCGTCGTGATACCCAGCCCCTGCAGCGGCAGGCTGGCCGGCAGCAGAGAAGGCAGTGCCTGGCGCAAGCGGTCCTGTTCGGCGAGTGGTGCCACCAGTTGGCTCAAGGCACGATAGCCGCGCAATTCACCCACCGCGACACGCGTGTCAAGTCGGCGGGTAAGCTCGGCCTGGCGATCCAGCAGTTGGTCAATATTGGCAGCACGTACAAGGAAAAACTGACTGGTCGGCTGCTGATCGGTAATCGCGGCAATGCGCTGGGCCTGTGCGCCTAGTTCAGGATCGCGGCCCACCCATTGGCGCAGGTCGTCATGGAAGTTCACCTGGGCCACACCCGCGAGGCTGAACAGGGCAAATCCGAGTAACAGCCAGGGCGTGGCGCAGCGCGCCAGCAGGCGTTCGCGGTAATCTAGCCAGTGGTGTGCCCACTGCAAGGGACGTTGCGCGGGACGCAGCGGCACGCGCAGCAGGCTGGGCAGCAGGCAGCTGGTGCAAAGAAAGGCGCCGAGAAGGCCCGCGGCAGAGAAAATCGCCACCTGGGTCAGGGCTGGGAATGGCGTAAACGCGAGGGCCAGATAACCAATCAGGTTGGTCATCAGTGCCAGCAGCAGGCCCAGGAAGGCCTTTCGCAGGGCTTGGTTGGAGCGCCAGGGCTGGATAGCCCAGCTCTTGGACAGATAGTGCAACGGAAAGTCCAGACTGACCCCGATCAGGCTGGCACCCAGAACCAGGGTCAGCACATGAATCTGGCCGTACAGGGCCACGCAGGCCGCCGTACCGGCGAGTGCGCCGACCAGGATCGGCAGCACCACCGCGAGCACGCGCCAATTGCGAAATACCACGAGCAACAGGGCCAATGAGCCTACCAGCGAGAGGCCGCCGATCAGACTGCTTTCCTGGCGGGCCTGTTGCTGGCCGTGGGCAGCGTACAACAGGCCACTCATGGCCAGCAGTTCGCCCCCGACCTGCTCAACCTGTTGGCGTGCGGCGTTGACCTGCTCGCTGACCGCCAAGGGCAGGTGTGAATCGAACGCATCGCTGTGGCTGCGCGCATGCAGAACCGCCCACGTGGTTCCGTCGTGTTCGGCGAGCAGGGTGCCGTCGGCACCGAGACGCAGGTTGCCGGTGCCCGGCAGTTGCTGCTGGATCAGGAGGGTCAGGCCAAACCAGTCGAGGTCAGGCCGGACCAGCCCGGTACTGGCAAAGGGGTCGAACAATTGCTGCACGCGCTGTTCGACAAAGGCGTCGGGCCGTTCGATCAGCTGCTCGCGGGTACTGGTGCTCAATAAGCCGAGGCGCTGGGCAAGCAGTTGCGAGCGTAGGGCGTCGAGATCCCCGGCGGCACTCCACTGCACGCGCTCAAAAAGATCAAGTCGTTGCCACGCCTGGCCGATCTCTGCGCTCAGACGGCTGGCCTGCAGCAGATCGGGATGGCGAACCAGCATCAACACGTCGCGATTCAGCGGCTCTTGCATGCGCTGTTCAGCCCGCTGGACCAAGGCGTCGTGCGTGCCGCTGGGCAGCAGGTGCAGCAGGTTGGCGCTGACCGGGGCGCCATGGCGCCATTGCCATGCACTGACGGCGAGCAGAGCGATCAGCGCGAGCAAGAAAGCGTACAGCGGCGCTCGTTGCGGCGTTTCAGCTTCGGAAGTCATGGCTCTCTGCGGCGCTCAATGGGCCGTCAAGTTGACTGCCGACGAGGCGTAGAAGCGTGCGGTCGCCCTGAACCTCGAGCAGCTCGATGCTTTCCACCGTCGCGCCGCCCTGAATATGAATAGCACTGAAAATCTGGCTCAGCAGGAGGCCGCGCGGTGTGAGTTCCAGGTGCCAGTCCGTAGCGGTGCCGTTCAGGTTGAGTTCAAAGTCGCGCTGCAATCCCCGAGTATCGCCCGCCAGAACAGCAAGGAATAGCCGATTCTGCTGGCTGGCGGCGCCTGGCTGGCCGTTGGCTTGCCAACCATTGAGGCCGCGTCGGCTGATGCCTTGCGAGCTGATACGGTAGTCCTGTTGTAGCGGTTGCTGCAATTGCCAGAGCAGGCCGTGCTCTCGCGCCAGCACGAAGCGTCCACGACTGGTGAGGGGGGCCGGCAGGGCGCGCAGGTGCTTTTCCTGGACGAACTCGCCGCGCACCACGGCCGGCTGCTCCAGTTGTGCGGACAGGGCTTCCAGGTCGAACGCGTGCACGCTGGTGTAGGGCAACAGCAACGCAAGCAGCGCGATGAGCAGGGTGCTGGGACGGCACAGGTTATTCATTTCAAGGCCCGCTCGACGGCTGCGACGAACACCTGGGGGGAGGCCAGCAACATCTCGCGGCTGGCGATATGTACCGCCACCTGCACACTGCTGCCCCGGGTCATCCGCTCGCCCGTGACGCTGTCGGTGATCAGGTAATTAATCTTCAGGCGATTTTCCCACTCGATAAGATCGGCGCTCACGGTGATGCGTTGGCCGAACTGAGCGCCGCGCACATAGCGTGCCTGCAGGTCGATAACCGGCCAGGCGTATCCGGCCTCGCGCATGTCTGTGTAGTTGTGTCCCAGTTTGTCTAGCAGGGCACAGCGCGCTTCTTCGAAATACTTGATGTAGTGGCCATGCCAGACCACTTCCATGCTGTCGACATCGAAGAAGGGTACGCGGATTTCTACTTGCGCCTGAAGGACGCCACTTTTACGCATACAGTTTCCAATAGCGGTTGCGGATGTGTTCCAGGCATAGGCGCAGTTCGCTTTCCAGGGCACGATCTTCAATCACTGGCGCGAAGTCACGCTCCAGCGATTCGCGCATCGCCTGGAGGGGGGCGGGCAGGGGGCGGGCCTCGGCCTGCCGGTTGCGCAACCAGACACCCTGGTTGGCGGCCAGCAGGGCAGCGGCGGCCACTTGTTCGGTCAGTTCCAAACTGCGCAGCGCATCACGGGCGGCAATGGTGCCCATGCTGACTTTGTCCTGGTTATGGCATTCGGTGGAGCGCGAGAACACGCTGGCAGGCAGGGTGTTCTTCAGGGCTTCCGCGGTCCACGCGCTGGCGCCGATCTGTACGGCCTTGAAACCGTGATTGATCATCGCCGTTTCCAGTGGTGCGCCGGACAGGTTGCTGGGCAGTCCATGGTTGTAACGGGTGTCGACCAGTAGGGCTAGCTGGCGATCAAGCAGGTCGGCTACGTTACCGACGAGATTCTTAAGGCTGTCCATGGCAAAGGCGATATGTCCGCCATAGAAGTGCCCCCCGTGCAGCACGCGCTCGTTTTCGGCATCGATGATCGGGTTGTCGTTGGCGCTGTTCAGTTCGGTTTCGATGAACTGGCGCAGCAAGCCCAGGCTGTCGGCCAATACGCCGAGCACATGCGGGGCGCAGCGGATCGAATAGCGATCCTGCAGGCGATGAAGCCCTGCAGCGGGTGCGTCGATGACCAGGTCCTGACGAATCCAGGCGGCCACTTGTGCTTGACCAGGGTGGGGTTTGGCCGCGAACAGGCCTTCGTCGAAGTGCTCGGGATTGCCTTCCAAGGCAATCACGTTCAGTGCCGTGATGCGGGTGGCCAGTTGCAGCAGGTAATCAGCACGAGCATAGGCCAGGCAGGCCAGGCCGGTCATGACGGCGGTGCCGTTCATCAAGGCAAGGGCTTCTTTGGGACGCAGGGTCATGGGCGTCCAGCCCAACTTGGCGTGTACTTGCGCAGAACTGCGGCGTTCCCCACGGTACAGCACGTCACGCTCACCTGCCAGGGTGGCGGCCACGTAGGACAGCGGGGTCAGATCGCCGCTGGCGCCAACCGAGCCTTCTTCCGGGATCAGCGGTAGTATGTCGTGTTGCAGGAAAGCCTGCAGGCGCTCCAGCAATTCAATGCGAACACCGGACATGCCGTGGCTGAGCGAACGCAGGCGCGCAGCGAGCACGGCGCGAGTAGCCTCGGCGTCGAGCAGCTTGCCCAGGCCACAGCCATGGAAGGTGAACAGGTGATGAGGAAGCGCCTCTACCTGGTGCAGCGGCACCGCCACTACGCAGGAATCACCGTAGCCGGTGGTGACTCCGTAAATGACCCCTTCGCGATCGAGAAGGGTGTCTAGGAACTGCGCGCCGCGCGCGATGCGCTGCCGAAACGCGGTATCGGCTTGCAGTTGGGCCGGGGCGCAGCGCTGCGCGACAGCCAGCACGTCTTCGATGCGCAGGTGGGCATCGCCGAAGATCACAGGAGCTAACGAAAGATCACTCATGGCGTTTCCAGAAAGGATAAAAGTTGAACCATTGCAGCGGTGCTTCGAGGCAGCGCGCAGCGAGGCGGTCTGCATAGCGCTGAGCGGCATGGGCCAGGACTTGATCGCGGTCCTGGCGGCGCCATTCAATACGATTGGCGAAGTGCTCTAAGCTAATTCGATAGCGGCCGTTGTGTTTCAGGCAAAACAGCAGGTTGACCGGGCATTGCAACAAGCCAGCAAGCAACCACGGGCCTTGTGGCAGCAGTGCCGGTTGACCGAGAAACTCCACTTCACTGCACCGTGCGCCATGCAGCGGAACACGGTCGCCGGCGATGGCCAGCCACTCGCCGCGTTCCAGGCACTCGGATAATTGCAGCATGACGCCTGGGTCGAGTTCACTGACTTGAATAAGCCGGAGGTGGTTGGCTCCGGCCTCGCCAAGCAGGCGATTGAAGCTTTCTGCGTGCTTGGTGTGCACCAGCACGTTCATGCGCGCTTTTTTTCCCATTTCTGCCAAGGCGCGACATACCTCGAGGTTGCCCAGGTGCGCGCCGACCAGCATTTGGCCGCGGCCCACACCGCTGTGGGTTTGCGGGCGCAGGCCGGCAGGGTCATCCACCTCCAGATGCTGGAGGCCGATGCGGCCGTGCCAGACGTCGAGCTTGTCGAGCAATGACTCGGCAAACGCCATGAATTGGCGAAACACCGAGCCTGACGTTGGGCGCAGCGCGGCCTGATGACTCCACGCCGCCAGATGGGCTTGATATTGGTGCGCACTGCGGCGTGCTGTTCTGCCCGTGGCAAAAAAATACAGCACGATGGCGTACAGCAAAGGGGCCAACAGACGGCGACCCAATAGCCGCGTGGCGGCGACGGTAAAACGCATCAGCCAGAAGCTGCCGCGTTCGCGATGGTCTGCCCAATGGCTCATGCCGACCACCGCCGCCAGACAATTACCGGAGCGCGCCAGAGCATGCCAAAGAACAGGCGAGCATGCATGCGGGAGATCAGTGCGTTGTCGAGCCACAGGCGAAAATGCGAAATACCGTCCTGCGGGTAGTGGACGCGGGTTGGCAGCCAGTACATGGCCTGGTTGCGCCAGCTCAGACGCACCAGAATCTCGGTGTCGAAGTCCATGCGGGTACCCATTGAGGTCCGGTCGATCAAGGCGAGACACGGGGCCAGTGGGTACACGCGAAAGCCACACATGGAGTCGCGAATCGACAGCGAGAGACTGTTGATCCAGGCCCAGATATGCGTGAGGTAACGGGCGTAGAAACGTACTTTCGGCACGCTGGCATCGTAGGCGGGATAACCGCAGATCAGCGCGCCGGGGTGCTGGCGCGCGTGGTCGATGAAGGTGCTGACATCAGCTAAGTCGTGCTGGCCATCGGCATCGACTTGCAAGGCATGGGTGAAGCCGCGGCGCTGCGCTTCGCGCATGCCGGCCATGACGGCGCCGCCCTTGCCTTGGTTAACGGGCAGGCGGTGCAGGTAAGTCTGGGGCTGCTCGACCAGTTGATCCATCACGGCGGCGCATTCGGCATCCGAGGCGTCGTCGACCAGAAGGCAAGGCAGTCCGGCCTCGCGCAGCGCGGCGACCACGGCGGGCAACGGCTGGGCGTGGTTGTATACCGGGATCAGCGCGCAAGGGCGAAAGGCCGCGTCAGACATGGGCATCCTTAAGGAGAATTCGCCCGGAGGCGCAGGGCTGCTCGCCGTTGCGGTAGGCGAAGTGCAGTTTGCCGCGCGCTTCGTCGAAACGCAGGGACAGTTGGATACGGTCGCCGGGGCGAATCAGGTGCTGGAACTTGAGTACTTCCATACCGCCAAAGTGCGGCGGCAGGCTTATGCGTTCGCGTGCCCAGAGCAGAGCCCAATCGATCTGTAGCACCCCGGGCAGGACCGGCGCGGTGGGAAAGTGGCCGCTGAAGTGGGCCAGATCCAGCGGAATGCCCAGTTGCAAATGCCATTCGCCGTCAACCAGTTGCGCATCAAGCAGCTGCGCCAGTTGCGGGCGTGGCGCTGCCAGCAAGGCCTCCACGAGAGCCTGGGGCAGCTTGCCTTGCGTGTTGAACGGCAGCTGATCCAACAGCCTCCAGCGACGTGGCATAGCCAGTGCCTCGCAGTGGTTCTGCAGATGCTTGCGCAGCGCTTGCGTCACCGCGCGCCGGCCTTGGTTGCGCAATGCATGCAGCCCCGCTGGGGTAAGCGTGACCAGCGCACCGAGAAAGGCCCGTTGCTCCTGGACCACGCCGAGGCGGCCGTCATCGACCCAAGGGTGTTCGAGTAAGGCGTGCTCCAGCATGGGCAGCGAGACGCGCTTTTCTTCCAGTTTGACGATACGGTCGAGGCGCCCGCGCAGGCTGAAGCGCCCGTCGGGGTGCAACTCGGCGGCGTCGGCGGTTTGTTCAAACTTCCCGGCGGGCAGGAAACCGGACTCCACCCGCAGCGCGCCCAGCTCGTTGAGACTCAAGGTGACATCGGGCAGCGGTGTCCAGGCCTGTGGGCCTTGGCGCCACGCGATGCCGCCGGTTTCGGAGCTGCCATAGATCTCCGTGGGCCAGAGGTTGAGGCGCTCATGGACGTGGGTGGCGGCTTCATCGGGCAATGGCCCGCCCGACGAGAATACGCGCCGCACCGCGTGCAGCGCGTCCCAGTCGAGGTTGTCACCGAGGCGTTTCAGCAGCGCGGGGCTGGCGATCCAGACGCACGGGCGGGCGAGGCCTAGGCTCTCGCGTTGCAGATCTTCTGGAAAAGGCAGGGCTTGACGAATAAACGGGCGTCCCGCGCAGAGGGGCCACAAGACACGGTGCAGCAGGCCGTAAATATGTTGCGGCGCGACACTGCCCAGCACGCAGGCATCGGTCAGGTCCGCACCCCACGAATGTTCAAGGGCGCGGACTTCGTTGTTCAATTGAATGAGCTGCTTGTCGATCAGCTTGGCTTCGCCGCTCGAGCCTGACGTGCACAGTGTGAGTAGGGGCTGCAGGACATCAAGCTCGGCTGCAGCCAGCGGGGAGTCGAACAGCGATTGCGGGGTGGCGTCTGTCGCAAGGTCGGTAATCCACAGCTGGACGAGACTGTTCAGCCGCAGGCGGCTGGCCGGTTGCAGGTCGTTGGGCAGCAGTACTTTGATGCCCGCGCGCCAGGCGCCCAACAGCACCGTCGCGAGTTCGGCGGCATCCTCCAAATGTACGGCAATGCAGGTCAGGCCGCGGGCGTGCAATCCGCCGGCGATGCGTAGCGCGTCATGGCACAGCTGCTGATGGTTCAGTTCGGGCGCGAGGCTGACGCCACGCTGCGGGTCGGGGCTGGTCAGCAGTTGAGGCAGGTCGATCCAGTTCATTGACGATTTCTCACGCGCTGACGAATGATCCATTCGCCGGCGAACAACAGACCCATCAGTACGTAGCTAATCAGCCCGGTGTACAGCGTCCACCAGGCCAGAGGTGCCCACAGGGCCAGGCTGGCGGTCAGCGACAGATTGACAACGAAGAACGCAACCCAGACTTGGGTCACGCGGCGTGTATAAGCCACGGCATGCGGCGGGACCTCAGGTTCACGCAGGCGCGCCAATCGCTCGATCAAGGGCGGACCGTATTTCAGGCTGAGACCGAATACAGCGAGCAGGGCCATGTTGATCAACACGGGATACCAGAGCATCAGTGCAGCTTCGCCGCTGATGCCGAGCAGCAGACAAAACACCATTGCACCGCCGGCCAGCCAGGCCTGATCTGGGCGGGAGGTGCTCGTTACCGCGCGGACCAGCCACAGAGCGCCTAACAGCAGCGCAACGAGTTGCGGCGAAAGCTGCTCGCGGCCAACATATACGGCAAAGGGGTAGAGCAGCCCCGCCAGCAGCAGGGCCACGCCTAGCAGTCGACTCATGCGTCAGCGTTGACCAGCTTGTAGACCGCTTCGACGATGTCACCCACGGTGCGCACGGCCTTGAACTCTTCGACGGCAATCTTTTTGCCCGTCTGGCGCTTGATATGGTCGATCAAATCAACAGCATCGATGCTGTCGATATCCAGGTCCTGATACAGGTTGGCCTCCAGGCTGATGCGCTCGGCATCCAGCTCAAAGAGCTCAACCAGTGCGTCACTCAGAGTGACGAAGATGTCTTCACGGCTTTGCATTGCGATGTCCTTAAACGGCCTGATGAGCGGTAACGAACGCTGCCAGGCTGGCCACGTTGGCGAAGTGCGAGCGGGTATCGGTGGCGTCGGCGTCGATCTTGATACCAAAGCGTTTTTGAATAGCCAGGCCAAGCTCCAGGGCGTCAACCGAGTCCAGGCCCAGGCCGTCCCCGAACAACGGCTGTTCGGCAGCGATGTCATCCGGGGTGATGTCCTCGAGGCCAAGGGATTCGATGATCAACTGTTTGATTTCAAGTTGCAGAGCGCTCATGGGCGAGCTCCTTAATAAAATGTTGGTGCAGATGCTCATTTAGTCGGCGCGAGGCGATGGGCAAGGGCCCACGGTTGGCAAACACCCGAGGATCAAGGTCTTCGCCAACACGTAAATGAAAATGGAAGCGCCGGCTGGGGATGCGGTACCACGGCTCGGCTTTGGTCAGGGTGGTGGGATTCACGGTGATAACCACCGGTGTTACGCACTGTGCACCGCGCATGGCGATGGCCGCCGCTCCACGATGAAACTCAGGCGCCTCGCCGGGCGTGGTGCGCGTGCCTTCCGGGAAAATCACCAGTGTCTGCCCGGAACGTAAGGCATCTGCCGCGGCGTCGAGCATTTCCATGCTGCCGTCATTGCTGATGTAGCCCGCTGCGCGCAAGGGCCCTTTGGTAAAAGGGTTTTCCCACAGGCTTTGTTTCACCACGCAATTGGCATCGCGGATACAGCCAATCACCACTACCACATCGATCAGCGACGGATGATTGGCGATCACCAGCTGGCCGGGACGTCCAAGGCGCTCATGCCCTTCGATGTAGTAGGTCATGATGCCGGTGCGGCACATGAACCGAATGAATAAACGGAAGGAGGCACTGATAATGGTGCGCGAGCGTGTTCGCCGTTGCAGGACGTTTCCAGGCAACAGGTTCAGCAGGGGAAATACCAGCACGCGTAAGCACAGGCCGCCGAGACCAAAGAGCGAGAAGCTCAGCCCTGTAGCGATCAGGCGCCAATAATAGAAATCCTGCTTTCGTTTCACGATTGGCGCTGCCAGGACCATTGACGGTTTTTCCAGCTGTGCGTGCAGCATCCCTGCCCGCTGAGCAAGGTGTGAAGCAAGCTCAAGGCATGTGGCCAGGCACAGGGTTGGGGAGTGTCCTGCGGGCTCTGCTGCTGTAAGTGCCATTGAGAGCCGGGCGTGAGCAGCAACGCAGCGGCATAGGGAAATGGCACATCGTCAATCCACGGGGAATAGACGTGGGGTGGCTGTTCCTCTGCGATTACCACGAGTACTGCCGGTGCGCCTTCGGCCAGCAGCAGGGCGGCTTCCAAGACGGCATGTTCAAAACCATCGCGCTCCCCGGCCAGGGCGGTCATTTCACTGTGGTCACCGCGCAGGATCGACCATTGGCCAATGATGGCGTTGTGCACCGACAGGCTAAAGTGAGTGGGCGAGAGTGGCTGGTCGGCGGCCAATTCGCTGAGCAAGCCGTATGTCCGTGGGGTTTCGCCGTGGCGTGAAACAAAAATCAACGGCAGCTGTGCGTGACCGTCCGCCAGCGGCCACGCGACGTGAAAAGCCATGCGCGCCAAGCGGCTGAGCCGTCGGCGCTGCATCGCTGGCAGGAAAGATACGTCAGGCTGGGCGTCACTTGGCGCAGGATGGAACGGCTGGCGACTCCAGCCAAGCCAATCCTCCAGGCGCTCCAGCCCCGGCGCCCATGCGCACCATTGATCGATTGTAAAAGAGGGAACGGCAAGCACAGGCGCTTCCTCGCCCGAGACGGACGTACAACGAGCTAATTAACTGAGCGTCAAGAAACCGTCTTGGCGCAGGTCCAATAATTAAGGCGATGCATTATCCAGACCAGTCCCGCGACAAGCAAATAATGCTTTGGTTCCGACCTATGTTCTATTTCACGCGAGCAGCGACGGAGCGTACCAGCTCACTCTCTCCAAAACTCCCGGTTCACATGGTGGACGGCATAGTGTGAACAGTGTTTCTCCGTACTGAGCGATGACTGCATTAGATGACCGTAAGGGGCACGACCCAAGCGTATCTATATACCTATCGCATATTAGCCGCGCGCCACCAGCACATCGCAGGGCGGTTGGCGCAGCATGTCCTGGGTCAGACTGCCCAGTAGCGCCTCGCTCATCAGGCTGCGAGTATGGCGACCCAAGGCGAGGAGTTGTGGGCTTCGCACATCAATGACGGACTGCAGGCAGTCATGCCGTTCGCCATGGCGGATGCCGTACTGCAGGGCCCGACCCGGCGAGCTCAGCCGCGCTTGTTCGTCGGCAACCATGCGGCTGAACAATTGGCATTGCATCTCCAGCTCGGCCTGATCTTCCCCTGCGCGGGACGGCGCCACTTCGCAAATGTTCAGGGCGAACAGTTCGGCGTTGGCTGGCAACAGGCGATGGGCCTGGTGCAGGGCGGCATTGGCGCACTGGGAAAAATCCAGGGCGACTACGGCCTGTTGATACGGATCGCTGTTTCGATTTACCGCCAGCAGCACGGGCAGCGGGCTGGTGCGCGCCAGGCGTTCCAGTGTGGTGCCTGCGAACAGTTCGGGCCGAGACTTGTGGTGGGCGCCGAGGACTAGCAGGTCGGCCCCTATGCCGTCGGCTTGTGCGGCAATGGTTTGTGAGGGCGGTCCGCTGGCCAGGCGCACCTGGGCGTCGGGCAGGTTGAAACGCGCCAGCTGCTCGGTCAGGTGATGCTCGATAGCGGGATCGGCAGGCAGGCGGTCGACGATGTGCAGCAGCGTCAAGCGGGCGCTGTGCTGGGCGGCCAGCTGGGCGGCGCGCTGCAGAGCCAGGTCGGCTTCGGGGCTGAGGTCATGGGCGATCAAAATGTGCATGGGCAGAGCCTCTGGCGCGGATGATTCGACAGCCTAGCAGCAGCGACCGTCCCCGGCCTTGTCGTGGCTCAGCGTTTACGCAGTTGATAAAGCCCGGTGCTGCGAGCCACGACAGCGCCGTGCTCATCGGTCAGTTCAAGTTCCAAGCGGTACTCCGCCTTGCCAGTCGCTGCGGCCTCTGCCTGCAAGCGCTCAATTGTGCCCGCATCCAGGCGCGCCTCGACCTGAATATCGCCCAGCGCCGGCTTGAGAAAGTGCAGGTCCAGCGCCTTGACGATGGGGTAGAAGCGCTGCACATCGAAGCTGGTGACATACAAGGCACCGCCGGGCACCTCGGCCAGCGTGAACAGGGCGCCGGCATACAGGCTGCCGATATGGTTCTGGTTGCCGGCCTGGGGCATGCGCAGGCGTACGAAACCGGGCTCCAGCACTTCGGCCTTGAGGCCGCTGCGCTGGATGAAGGCGATCTGTTCTTCGATCAACTGGCGCGCAAGTTCAGTGGGCAGAAACATGGCGTAGCTCCGGGCGAGGGGTCAGCGCACAGCCTACGAGGCTGCGGCCGGGCGGCAAATGATCGGGCCGCCCGGGAACGTTGACCGATGCGCTCAGATGCCGTGCTGGCGTAGCCAGGCCATCAGCTGGGGCAACGGCAGCGCACCGCTCTGCCGGGCGATTTCCTGGCCGCCCTTGAACAGGATCAGGCTGGGAATGGAGCGAATGCCCAGTTGCGCCGACAGTTGCGGGTTGGCCTCGCTGTCCAGTTTGGCCAGCCGGCAGCGGCCTTGCAGTTGCGTGGCGGCTTGCGCGAAGGTCGGCGCAAAGCTGCGGCACGGCCCGCACCAGGCCGCCCAGACATCGACCAGCAGCGGCAGGTCGCCCTTGAGCTGGCTGGCATAGCCGGCCTGGGTCAGGTCGAATGGCGCAGCCGGCAGCACCTCGTTCTTGCAGCGCCCGCACTGTGGCGTGTCGCTCAGACGGTTGGCAGGAATACGGTTGAGGCCGTTGCAGTGAGGACAGGGGACCAGCAGGGATTCGGACATGACGGGCTCCACAGGTGAATAGTCTGAATGTGGCGCCGACCGTGGCGGATATCAAGGCATATGAACTGGACGCCGCCACTGGGGGGCGGCAACGCTTGCCGTGGGCTGGATGACCCCCTGGAGGGGCCGGCTTTATGCCGGCTAGCGGGGCTGAGCACAGGTAACGGGGGCCGGCTGGCGCCGGCCACTAGCCGGGGTAAACCCGGCCCCACAGGTTCAGGTACAGCCTTATTGCTTCGCCGCTTCCAGCGCTTGGCTCAGGTCCGCGAGGATGTCGTCGATATGCTCGATGCCGATGGACAGGCGCACCAGGTCCCGTGAAACGCCGGCTCGGGCCAGTTCTTCGTCGTTGAGCTGGCGATGGGTGGTGGACGCCGGGTGGCAGGCCAGGGATTTGGCGTCGCCGATATTCACCAGGCGAACCACCAGCTTGAGCGCGTCGATAAAGCGCGCTGCCGCTTCGATGCCACCTTGAATGCCAAAGGACAGGATCGCCGCCGGCTTGCCCTCGGTGTAACGCACCGCCAGGTCGTATTCCGGGTTGTCGGGCAGGCCGGCGTATTTCACCCAGCTGACCTGCGGATGTTGCTGCAGATACTCGGCGACCTTTAGGGCGTTTTCGCAATGGCGCTCCATGCGCAGCGCCAGAGTTTCCAAGCCCTGCAGGATCAGGAAGGCATTGAACGGCGACAGCGCGGCGCCCATGTTGCGCAGCGGCACCACACGGCAGCGGCCGATGAACGCGGCCGGGCCGAACGCTTCGGTGTAGGTCACGCCGTGGTAGGACGGGTCCGGGGTGTTGAGCAGCGGAAAGCGTGCCTTGTTCTCGGCCCAGGGGAATTTTCCGGAGTCGACGACGATGCCGCCGATGCTGGTGCCGTGGCCACCGATGTACTTGGTCAGCGAGTGCACGACGATGTCAGCGCCGTGCTCAAACGGCCGGCAGAGAATCGGCGTGGCCACGGTGTTGTCGACGATCAGCGGCACGCCATGGCGGTGGGCGGCATCGGCCAGCGCCTGCAGGTCGATGATGTTGCCAGCCGGGTTGCCGATGGATTCGCAGAACACCGCCTTGGTGTTGTCGTCGATCAGTGCTTCGAGGGCAGCGATATCGTCGTGGGGCGCGAAACGCACCTCGATGCCCTGGCGCGGCAGGGTGTGGGCGAACAGGTTGTAGGTGCCGCCGTACAACTTGGCCACCGAGACGATGTTGTCGCCCACGCCGGCGATGGTCTGGATTGCATAGGTGATCGCCGCCATGCCCGAGGCCACGGCCAGCCCCGCCACGCCGCCTTCCAGCGCTGCAACGCGCTGCTCCAGCACGTCGGTGGTGGGGTTCATGATGCGCGTGTAAATGTTGCCGGCGACCTTGAGATCGAACAGATCTGCACCGTGCTGAGTGTCGTCGAAGGCGTAGGAGGTGGTCTGGTAGATCGGTACGGCCACGGCCTTGGTGGTTGGATCGGGGCTGTAACCGGCGTGGATGGCGAGGGTTTCGGCTTTCATGCGGACGCTCCTTGCGGCAGAGAGAAAGCGCCCAGCATGAGAAAACGTCCGCTATCGGTCAATGGCTCAACGCAATAAACAGTCTGTTTGCTTAGAATCTTTTTGTAGGTGCCGTTACCGGTCCGGTTTTATCTCAGCTCAGCGCGCTGTAAATGTTGTAGGCGCTCATCAACGTGATCAGCACGCCGACGATGATCAACAGCACGCGCGCTGGCAGTTTTTTGCACAGCAGCGCGGCGAAGGGCGCGGCGAACATGCCGCCCAATACCAGGCCGGCCACCATCGCCCAAGTGTCGGGCTCACCGGCGAGCAGGATAAAAGACGTGGCGCTGGTGATGGTCAGGAAGAATTCGGCGAAGTTCACCGAGCCAATGGTAGTGCGCGGGTCGCTGCCCGAGCCGATCAGGCTGCTGGTCACCACCGGCCCCCAGCCACCGCCGCCGGCGGCATCCACGAAGCCGCCGAACAGGGCCAGCTTGCCGACATGCTTGGGCTCTTTGCGTTTAACGACGTGGCGGTAAGCCTTGCTCAGGATGTACAGGCCCATCAGCAACAGGTAGGCGGCAATGAAGGGCTTCATGACCTCGCCGTCGAAGTGGGTAATCAGGACCGCACCGAGAATCGCACCGATCATCCCGGGCAGCAGCAGGCGCAGGAACAGCGACTTGTTGACGTTGCCCAATTTCACGTGGGAAATGCCCGACAGCCCCGTGGTAAACACCTCGGCGATGTGCACGCTGGCACTGGCAGCGGCAGGGCTGGCGCCCGTGGAGAGCAAAAAGGTGGTGGCGGTAATGCCATAGGCCATGCCCAGCGCGCCATCGATCACCTGGGCCAGAAAGCCGACGGCCACAGCACCCCAGAACGCCGGGCTGTGCAGCACGCGATCAACGATGGCGAAACCGTTGTCCAAGCCGTTGGCGAAGAATACCCGCCAGGCCAGAAAGAGCAGCAGGCCAGCCAGGATCAGCACGGCGCTCCACATCGCGGCGCGCAAGACCGGGTGATTGACCGGGTTGGCAATAAGGTCTTCGACGGGAGGCAGACTCAAGGCTTCGTGTTCAGCATTAAGCGAACTTGGGCTGAGGTCCAAACTGCGGATTTTCATGCGGGGCCTGACAGTGGTTGTAGAACAGGCGCTGGTATAGCGGCAGGGGACGGTAAAAGAATTTACTTAGAGCGTCTAAGACTGTTTTGGAAGATTTATATGCTTTTTAGTTTGAGGGAGCGCGTGCCCGGTGCGAGCGGCAGGCAGCGCTACGCTTGATCAAATGAAAGCGGAGGTGACCATGAACCGTTTAGGCGTGCTGGGTGGCATGAGCTGGGAATCCACGGCGAGCTACTACCGTTTGTTGAACCAGGGCGTACGCGCGCGGCGTGGTGGGCTGCACTCTGCGCCCTTGTTGCTGCACTCGGTGGACTTTGCCGAGATCGCCGACTTGCAGAGTCGAGGTGAGTGGGGCGAGGCGGGACGCCAACTCGCCGCTGCCGCCCTGGGGCTGCAACACGCCGGAGCCACTGCGTTGCTGCTGGCTACCAACACCATGCATAAGGTCGCTCCGACCATCGAAGCGGCTATTTCGGTGCCCTTGCTGCACATCGGCGATGCGGTCGGCGCAGCGCTGCAACAGCGCGGGATCAAACGCGCCGCATTACTCGGCACACGCTTCACCATGCAGGAAGATTTTTACCGTGAGCGTCTGACCCAGCGTTTTGGTGTCGAGGTGTTACTGCCCGAGGCGTCGGCCATGGATGAAATCGACCGCAGCATTTTTGCTGAACTGTGTCGCGGCCAATTCATTGACACAACCCGTGACTTCTACCTCGAAACCTTGGCGCAACTGCGCCAGGCGGGCGCACAGGCAGCCATTCTCGGCTGCACCGAGATCGGATTGTTATTGGAAGGTGTGGACAGCCCACTGGCGCTGATTGACAGCGCCGAGGAACACGTGGCGATGGGGTTGGAGTGGGTGTTGGGGGAAGAGGAATAACTTGGCTTTGGGCAAAGTCAAAAAAAAAGAATTTTGCGAATGGATTTATAGATAAGCCTGAAATTGAGTGCATTCGAGGTGTCGGCTGGCAAAGACTGCTTTTATTTGGGTAATACATCTATTCATTGCAAATCAAGCAGGCTTCCTTGTACGGTATCCGAAAGACAAGATATATACGTCAAATAGCTAGCGTTTCTTTTAACTAAGACTCCATGCTTTGGCACTTGTACCGTCGCAGTTCTATCAATCTCAGTTATAACTCTATAGGTGTACTCTCCATTTGAAAACTTTATAAAGTTCGATAGTCCGTTTCCAGAAATATTTTCCATCGAGATTTCAACCTCGTATATTGATTTGGTTAGCTTAATTTCTGGCGGGTAACCATCGCGGCCGAATAAGTATGTCACTCGTTCTTTATCTTTATAAACCTCAATGCTCTTGTTGTTTTCTGTTTGACACCTGAATATAGGTTCTGCAGCTTCTGCTTCTTTTGCAGTTAGCGAGCAGTACGCAATTGAGCACAGAATAAAGATAATATATTTCATTTGCCCCTCAAAAATCTGAACATCATCTATGTAAAAGTTTATCTCAAGGTGTATAGAAGAAAAGCTTTCACTCCAATATTTTGGAGCTCCACAAAGTATCAAAGTTGGCTCTTCTTTCTGGGTAGCTGCTGGTGTTCTTGTTAATTACCTGGGTTATTGAGTCTATAGTTTTCGATCCAATGCCGTTGTCCGCTAGCTCGTATAATTTGTTTGTTATCCAGAAATGTGCTGCAGATCTAACGGCATATTTAATCGTCAGCAATAGCTCCGGGGTTTCCACAAAATCGACATTGTCCTCTGGCCAGTTTTTTATCAACTGATCATGCCATCTCGTCAACGCTCCGTAATTGGATCTTCCTGTCAGTTGCTTTAATCCACGCCCTCTGAACCGCCAACCGTCTCCCGTTGCGTAGTCTCCATTACCTAGATCCGCTCTTCCTCCATACGCAGCGTTGGCAATAGCCTCAAAATCCGTTTGATTCATTCTAGTGCCATCAGCCTTTATACCTGGATGTATCTCATATCCATGCCGTCTAGCTTTGTCAGGGTTTCTCCTGAAATATCTAAATATTTGGTTCAAGGATTCTGCCTTGTAGACAAAACCTTCCTCAATATTTAATTGCGGCCCAGTTTCTTGCATTATTTGAGAGAAAAAATGTGCTCGTCTTAGTGGGGTGTCTAGTTTGTAAAGAAAGATATGGGTATTTAGTTCGTCTGCTATTTCAAGTAAATCGCCATCCCTTTCAGTCTTCAGTCTTGGATATATTTTCTGCATTGTTTCAAGCGTAAATATAAATTTTCTTCCGGTTTTAAAGTTTCCTATTGCTTGTAGGGGATATATGTGCCACACCTTGCCACCCCCATCAATCCCATGCTGCCCTGCAATCTCTCTCCACCAGCTCAGCTTTTCAATCCGCTGCTTTTCCACTTCCCAGGTCTGGTTGGGTATGCCGGGTTCCTCTTCCAGTAAGGGGTCCAGTTCATTCCATTTGCTCTCGTTCCAAAACCACTCGCTTTCGTATTTGGTGATCAGCTGACCCAGCACTTGAGCGTGCCAGGGTTTGCCGAGAGCTGTGCGAATTTCTTCGCGGGTCAGTACGCCGTCCTTGTCAGTGTCGACGATATCGTAAAGGCGAGCGATGGCAAGAATGGGGCCGCCGTCTGCCTTGCTGATCTGGGTGCGGTAGTTTTGCTTCTCTTCATCACTCAACAAGCCTTTGGCGTTGAAGGTGTAGGCGAGTTTTTCGAGCGGTTTGCCGGTGTCTTCGATGCACTGGAAGCCCGGCCATTCCCAGGGGCTATGGCGTGTGGTGATCAGTTCCTGCTCGGCCAGCCAGCCGTTGATGGGGTTACCGTCCTCATCTGCAAATAAGCCGTCCAGACGCCACCAGTGTGTGATGTGTGGGGTGTTGCTGCCGGCGACCGCTGTGCGGACTATGATTTTGCTGGCCGCTGGCAAGCGGTCCAGCAAGGCTTGAGGGATGATCAGATCAACACCGATCCGGTTGCCGGCGTCGGTTTGTCTGGGTGGATTGTCGGCGTTGATATCGTCACGGTGGGTGATCAACCGGCTGGCGTTTTTGTGGACTCTGAGCAGGGGCTTCTCGGTTTCGGGCAGGGAGCGAGCCCAAGCCTGGCTTTGGTTGATAAATCCGGGTACGTCCTCGCAGCTGAATACTTCCAGATGCAGCAACGGCTGTGCCGCGCCGTTGTGGTTCTGATAAGTACCCAGGTGGCCAATCAGGTCGCCGGCCTTGATGGAGATGCCTCGGGGCAGCACCACCACGCTGTCCTTGGCCTTGGGTTCATGCTGGGCTTTGAGCAGTTTGAATGACACATAGCCGGGAAGTTTGCCTTCGCTGTCCGGTGCTAAAGCCGGCTTGGCTGCACCGCTGATGATGCTCAGCAATTTGCAGAAATCATTCTCGGGGCTGCCGACGGTGATTTGCGCGCCTTTGTTCAGTACGGCTAATTCCGTGCCGCTGATGTTGGGTGCGGCGCGTACGTTGAGGCCCTGATCCTTGGTGTTGACGATGTGGCTTGCAGCTTCCCAAAACTCCGGTCGGGGCAGCTCAGCTTTAGCCTGGTAGCTCGCCCAGTTCTGCAGGTGCATATACAGGCTATAGAAGGTCAGGGTGGGCGGTGTTTTTCCGCTGGCTGCTGCAGCTTCATGGCTGGGCTGAGGTGGCTGAAGCGTGTGTTTGACCAACACAAACCCCGAGGAGAACGGCACGCGCTTGATCTGGGGGATGGCCTCGGTGTATTCGCTGATCGGATAGGTCTCGTCGATGCGGTAGGCAATCACCTCACCATCGGCGATGCAGCGCACGCTGGACTGATCAAATACGGCAGCGGTGCCTTTGTCGAAATGCACGCCGCCGTGCCACAGACCGTTTTCGCCGGTCGGGTAGAAGCCATCGTTGGCTTTGGCCATGCTGGTCAGATACTGCAGCGGGTTCACCGATGCTTCAGTGGTATTGAACGGATACGCCCAGTTAATCGGTTTGCTGTCTGCCATGGTGGTAATCCCGATCCTTGTTTGCGGGCAAGAAAGTGGCCCGCACTTGATCCTTGTCAGCCCGAGAAATTGAGCGTGCGCTTCGGCTTTGTCTTGGGCGCTGCCAAGGCATTAACTGGTGCCTGCTCCAACAGATTCCCCGTCTTATCGCTATCCGCAGCCCCTGGCAACACAGGTGGTTTGAAGCCAATTCCCGAGCCCTTTCCTGGAGCACCACCCGCATTAATCTTCACCTGCGGCCCAACCAAGGTCACGCCGCCGGGGTCGAGTTTGATAAAGCTGCCACCGGCCTTGAGGGTCAGTTCGTTACCGGCTTCGATGATCAGTTTCTGACCCGCCTTGAGATGAATTTCCTGTCCGGCGTCCAGCAGGTGAGCGGCGCCCAGTTTGATGTGCTGGTTCTGCCCGACGCTGAGGTGGTCGTCGGCCTTGAGTTCGGTTTTGCGGGCGCCGTGGGTGAGGCGGTGTTCTTCGGCTTTCAGCTCTGTGTGGCTGTTGGCGATGACGCGGTCGTGGCGTTCATGGCCGACGTGCACGGTCTGGTCATGCTGAATGTGCTGCTCCCAGTCGCGCTGGGCGTGGATGTAAATCTGCTCGGCGTCCTTGCGGTCCTCAATGCGCAGTTCGTTGAAGCCGTCGCCACCGGGGGAGCTGAGGGTCTTGAACAGCGTGCGGGTTTTATTGGCCGGCAGCTCATAGGGCACCGGGTGCTCCTTGTGGTACAGGCAGCCGGTAACCAGCGGCTGGTCGGGGTCGCCTTCCAGGAAGCTGACCAGCACTTCCATGCCCACGCGGGGAATGGCGATGCCGCCGTAACGGTTGCCGGCCCAGTTGCTAGCCACACGCAGCCAGCAACTGGTCTTACCGTCGGCCTGGCCGTCGCGGTCCCAATGCTCTCTGTCCCAAAAGAAGTGCACCTTGATGCGGCCATAGTCGTCGCAGTGGATATCTTCGCCCGCGGGACCGGTGACCACCGCGCTTTGGCTGCCCTGCAGGCGCGGCTTGGGATGCCGTAACGCAGGGCGGTACGGTACGTCCCACGGCGTGGCGGTGAAGCGGTTGCGATAGCCCTGAGTAAAACCATTGGCGGATGCGGTATCGCCAGAGGCGAAGTCTTCCAGCACCTGGGGTTGCTTGCCTTCGTGATGCAGCTCAGTGAGCAGCCACAGATCGTTCCATTCGGCGCGCGGATGTTCGCTGATTTCCAGAAAATGGCCGCTGATCAGTCGCGCTTGATCGCTCTGCCCCTGGGCTTGCCGGGCATCGCTGTGGTGGAGCTCCAGGGTGCGCTGGGAGAGGTGTTTGCCGCGCTCGCGATCAACGAAACGGCCGGGAAAGTCGTAGTCCTCAAGAGGCGTGTTGGCCTGATGGGTGGCGGCACTGTGCAGCACCAGACGCGGCTTTTCGAAATCGTAATCGCGGCGGCTTACTGCCTGGGTGCGCGTCGCGACCCGGACGCTGAAACGCTGGATGGCCGGCTCGTCGGCGATCTGGCCGCTGCCAGGCAGATAGGCCGTAGGCTGGCCCAGTCGGGGAAACGCTGTCTGGTCATCGCCAAACACCAGCACATGGCCGTGTGCGCTGTGCTGGAAGTGATAGTGGATGCCTTCTTCTTCACACAGGCGCTGCAGAAAATGCAGATCGCTTTCGGCGTACTGCACGCAGTAGTCGCGTTCGGGATAAACCGTTGGGCCTAGCTGAAAACGGTAGGCATCGGCCTGAATGCCGTGCTCTTCAAGCAACTGGGCAATGATCTGCGGCACTGTCTGCTGCTGGAAGATACGCGCGTTGCGGCGATGAGCCAGCCGGCTCAGGTGCGGCACCAATGTCATCTGATAGCGGGTCAGGCGCTGGCCCGATTCACCTTGGGCAATCTGTTCGACGACGCCGTGAATGCCGTTGCCGGCAGACGACAACGTCAGGAACGCCGGCTGATGCAACAGACGGTGCAGATCATGATCGGGGCGCTCGCTGACCAGCTCCAGCTCGAACGCATAGGGTTGGCTGATCGCCTCAAAGCCGCTGAAGGCCAACACCTGGAAGTCGTGCTCGACGCCGGGAAGGCTCAGGCGGAACTGGGCGTGGTTGGCGGGCGCGAACATGTGGGATACCTCGTGGTCGTCCATGAAAACCCTTCGGCCTGCGGGGGGGGGAAGGCCGAAGGGAGGGTGTCGAGATTAACCAGCGTTCGCTGTGCGCCAGTCGTCGGAACCCGAGGTGCCGGCGACCTCGTGGGTCCAGACGATCTTGCGGTAGGTGAAGTAGACGTCTTCCAGGTGGGTGAAGTGGGACATGGCCGGGTCCTGGCAGTTGGGCATGCGCGACTGCACGTCGACGATCACCGCGTCTTCCAGTTCGATGGTGAAGTAGTGCTCCTGGGTGCCGGTGGCCGAGGTGCGGTACCACTCCAGACGGCACTTGTTCAGGCGCTCGCCGGAGGTCAGGGCGTTGAAGATCAGCGGCGAGGATTTGTCGAACACTTTGGTGATCATCAGCGGCTTGTGCACGCGCTGGCCGGTGGGCTGACCGGACTGCGGGTCGCGCGGGATGATCACCTGGTGGCTGAAGGCCTGGACCAGGATCTGGTCTTCATGGCCTTCCTGGAAGATGTTGCCGACCGAGTCTTCGGTGAAGGTGCCGGCGGTGATCAGGCCTTGCTTGCTGCCTTCGATGGACAGGAATGAGGGAGTGGGCATGCGGTGCTCCTTGCGGGTGGTGATGAATCGCGGTGTCGATTCGGAACCCGGAGCCAGGCGAATTCAGTGCCAGATTTTAATTCGCCTTATAAATCAGCTGGATAGCTGAAAAGTCCAGGATCGCTAGCCTTTCCCAACCTAAAGCCGGTCAACAAATTGCGCAGACCTGGCGACGGGTTGCACAGGTGCGCCAAGCGTGAGGGGCGCATGCCTTTTGGCGCCATTCCCCCCAATAGGCGGCGCGAAAAGTTGCGCACTCCTTTACGACGAACAGCTGATCTCCAGATGCTTGCCCCATTCCGGCGGGCGCTCGGCGTAGCGATCCATGCCGGGCTGCTCGTCGAACGGCCGGCTGAGTACGGCGTGCAGCTCGCGGACAGGGCCATAGTCACCCTGTTCAGCGGCTTCGATGGCCTGCTGGGCCAGATAATTGCGCAGGCTGTATTTCGGATTCACTGCATGCATGCGTGCCTGACGCTCGGCTTGGATGCCGCCATCGCGTTCGGCGCGGGCGCGATAGTCGGCGGCCCAGGCGTCGAAACCGGCCAGGTCGATGAAGTCCTCGCGCAGGCGGGCCAGCACGGCGTCCGGCGCGTGGTCGCCGAGTTCTCGGAAGAAGTTCGGGTAATCGATGGCGCTGGTCTGCATCAACTGCAGCAGGCGCTGGATCAGCTCCTCGTCGCCGTCTTCGGCCTGGATAAACCCGAGGCGACGGCGCATCAGGTCCAGGTAATGCGCCTGATACAGCGGCAAAAACAAGCCGAGACTTGCCCGCAACATGTCGACATCGATGAACGGCGTCAGCGCCTGGGCCAAGGCACTGAGGTTCCAGTGGGCAATGGGCACCTGATTTTCGAAGCTGTAGCGCCCGGCGTCGTCGGAGTGGTTGCAGATGAAGTGCGCATCGAAGTCGTCGAGGAAGGCGTAGGGGCCATAGTCGAAGGTGATGCCGAGGATCGACATGTTGTCGGTGTTCATCACTCCGTGGCAAAAACCGTAGGCCTGCCAGCGAGCGATCAGCTCGGCGTTGCGCTCGACTATCTCGCGAAACATCGCCGAATAATCCGCGCACTGCGGAAAGTGGCTGGCCAGCACATGGTCGAGCAACTGCTTGAGCGCCTCGTGCTGGCGGGTGTAGTAGAAATATTCGAAGTGGCCGAAGCGCACATGGCTGGGCGCCAGGCGCAGCAGCATGGCGGCGGTTTCCTGGCGTTCGCGCCATACCGGGCTGCTTGAGCCGACCACGCACAGCGCGCGACTGCTGGGGATGCCCAGCGCCGCCAGGAATTCACTGGCGAGAAATTCGCGGATCGAGCTGCGCAACACGGCGCGGCCGTCGCCCATGCGCGAATAGGGCGTCGAGCCGGCACCCTTGAGGTGCAAGTCCCAGTAGTCTCCTGCCTCATTGACCACCTCGCCGAGCAGCAAGCCGCGTCCATCCCCCAGGCGCGGGTTGTAGACGCCGAACTGATGCCCGGAATAGACCATTGCCCGCGGCTCGGCGGTGCTCCACAGCTTATGGCCGGCAAACAGCTCGGCGAACTCGGCGGTGTCTGCCTCGGCGGGGTCGAGGTCGAGCAGGGCCATGGCCGCGCTACTGGCAATCACCAGGCGGGGCTCAGCGATGGGCTCGGGCAGCACCGCGGTGGAGAATGTATCGCCCAGGCGGGCGAAGCGGTTGTCGAACTGCAGGTGTTCCAGAGATTTCATGGGTGACTGCCTGATCGTAATACTGGGGCTTAACCGGAGGATATCCCGCTGTGGTGTGCTACGTCGCGTCGGACGGCTTGGCGGCGGGCGTCTCGGCCGGCGCGGGGGCCTGCACCACTTCCATGCGCTGGGTCGCGTAGGATTCGATGCCGTGTTCGCGGAACAGCTGATCTATGCGTCGGTTGATCTCGTCGGTTGCGGCGCCCCGGTCGCCCAGCTCGCGCACATGGAACATGAGTTCGTGGGTCAGACCGTTGGGTGCGTAGGCTGTCAGCAGCACCAAGGGTGCCGGGTCTCGCATCACGCGCGGATTGTCCCGGCAAGCCTGTAGCAGCAGGTCATGTACCTGCTGCAGGTCGTTGCCGCGGTTGACCACGAAGGTCAGCACAATACGGGTGACGGTATCGGTCAGCGTCCAGTTGATCAACTGGCTGGTCACGAAGGTCTTGTTGGGCACGATGACTTCCTTGCGGTCGCCATCAATGATGTGCGTGGCGCGGATATGGATGCGCTTCACCGTGCCGGTAACGTTGCCGATGGTTACCAGATCGCCGATGCGCACCGGGCGCTCGAACAGGATGATCAAACCGGAAATAAAGTTGGCGAAGATTTCCTGCATGCCGAAGCCGATGCCCACCGACAGCGCGGCCACCAGCCATTGAAGTTTGTCCCAGCTGACCCCGAGGGTGGACAGGGTGGTGACAATGCCGAAGCCGAGAATCGTGTAGGACAACAACGTGGTGGTGGCATAGGCGCTGCCCTGGGCCAGGTTCAGACGCGAGAGGATCAACACTTCCAGCAACCCCGGCAGGTTGCGCGCCAGAATCACGGTAATGGCCACGGTCAACAGGGCGCCCAGCACGTCGAGCACGCTGATCGGTACCAGGCTGGCGGTGGTGCCGGTACCGCTGGTGAATTGGTAGAGGGTAATGGTGTCGAGGTAGGTGAACACGGTCAGCAGATCGGACCAGACCCACCAGAGCACGGCTACCAGGCCGGCGAGCAAGCCCAGGCGGATCAGGCGCAGGGACTGCTCGTTGACATCCTCAATGGCCAGCTCGGGCTCCTCCACCGCGACGGATGCGCCGTCCGGGGTTTCCTGCTGCACAGCGTCGCGCTTGGCCTGCAGCCGTTGCCAGGCCAAGCGCCGCGCGGCGAGGCTCAGGCCGCGTACCAGCATGGCTTCGAGCAATACCCAGATGAGCAGTGCATACAGCGTGTCGATCAGGCGGCCACTGAGTTTCAGCGTGGTGTAGTAGTAGCCGGCGAACAGCGCCACCATCAAGGCCAGTGGCAGCAGGATGAACAGCGCACCCACGAGCTTGCGAAACGGTGACGCCTGGTCGTGGTGCGGGCCGCGAAACACCAGGCGACCCAGCAGCCAGGCCAGCAGCGCAAAGCCGCAAAGCAACAGCAGCACGCCGAGTACGTCATCGGTCAGCACCGTGGGCTGGTCTTCGGCGAAGCTCACCACGCCGACCAGCACCAGCACCACCAGGCCAAGCCAGCGCACGTGACGGTAGAGGAACGCGACCTGGGCCCTGGCCCAGCCAAAATGCCGTTCGGCGACGCCGCCCGGGGTCAGGATACGGTAGGTGGTGTAGATCACCAGCCAGGCCCCGGCCATGGCGAACAGTGCCGCGCCCAGGTGGGCATTCTGGCCGCGCGCATCGATCTGCAAGGCATACCCGCACAGCGCCAGCAGCATAGTGCCGGGCAGCGCTTGCAGCAGATTGAACAGCAGCGCCAATGGCGTATGCCGCTGGCTGTCACGCGGGAAGTGGCCAATGTCCTGATGCAAGGCGAGCAGTTTGCGCCGAAGCAGCGAGCGTTTGAAAAACAGCAGGGCACTGAGCAGCAGGGGCAGGAAGACCCAGGAGCGTGCGAGCAGTCCCCGGCCTAAATCCTGGACAGTCTCCACCCAAGGTAATGCGCCGACCTGCTCGGCCAGGCGCTGCGGTGCGCGGGCCCACCAGGCCAGGCTCAGCGGCGGATTGCTGGGAATCCAGAACAGCTGCTCCTCCAGCGTCTTGCTCAGCTGGCTCGCGAGGTTCTTCAGCTGCGTCTGGTTGAGCTGCAGGCTGACGGCTTCGCCCAACAGGGCATTGAGCTCGCGAGCCAGGCGGTCGAGCAGTTCGCTGCGGCTCTTCGCCAGCTCCAGCAGCGAGGCGCGCATGGCCTCGCTGTCAGCCTCAGGCTCTTTTTCCAGCAACGTGGCGACAAATTGCTGTGGGTTGTTCAGTTGTTCACGGTTCTGGTTGAGTTCGAATTGGTACAGGCGGATATCGGCGATGTCGTCGGCCAGCCGCGTATCGGTTTTCACCAGCGGCAGGCGCCGTTTTTGTTCGAGGAGAATTTGCGACAGCAGCAAGCTACCGCGCAATACATCGATCTGCTCCTCCAGGGCCTGCTCGCTTTGAGTCAGGTTGTCCAGGCGCTGTTTGGTGCGCAGGTTGGTTTGCGTCACCTCGTTGAGGCGGTCGGTAACGCGCAGTAGGTAATCGGTGAGCTGAAGGTTGGTGGCGGTTTCTCTCGCCAGCAAGCTGCCCGGCCCGGCGCTGCGGGCTTCCCGGGAAACCTCCTCGCGGGTTTCTGCCGACTGCGCCAGGCGGCGCTCATTGATCAGCGTTTGCAGTCCCTCCAGCTCGTTTTCCAGGCGGGTGACCTGCTCGCTGAGCAATTCTCGGCGGCTGGTGCCCAAATCGAGCAGGGCGTTGTTGCCTGCCAACTCCTGGCGACGCAATTCGTTACGCAGCTCAAGGGTGGCCAGCTCGGTGACGAGCAGGTCGCGCTGCTCGGGTATCAGCGTCTTGCCGTCGAGCTCGTCATGCTTCAAGGCAGTCTGCAGCTGCTGGATGCGGTTCTGGTTCGCGCTGATTTCAGTCTGTGCGCGTTCCGGCCGAGTTTGGGAGCTGATGATCAGGCTATTGGCGGCGGTCAGCTCTTTTTGCCAGTCGGTCAACTGCTGGCTGCGCTCGGTGAGAATCAGCTCCAGCTCGACCATGTCGCTGTCGGCATACTGGGCGACGGGGTTCTCCACCGGGTGTTGTTGCAATTCTTCCAGTGCTTGTCGGGCTTCACTGATCTGCTGCGGCGCCGCGTCGAGTTGCTGCTGGAGCGCTTCCAGGCGTTGCTGGAGTTCCTGTTGTTGGTTGAGCTGAGCCAGGGTTTGCTCAAGGGTTTGCTGCACCAGCAGTTGCTCGCCCTCCGGCAGTTTGCGATCGGCCAGCCCCGCCAGGCTGGTTTCCACGGCTTCGCGGCTGGGCGGTTCGGCGGCGAGGAGAGCGCCGCTCAGAGCAAGCAGAAGGGTGAGGCACAAGGAGCGAAACACAAGCATGGTCAGGATCAATCGCGAACGGGGCCAGACCCTATTGCCTCAGGCAGGCATGAGTCTTGCCCCTCAGGAAAAATACCCCCGGCGGCGTGGCTTATAGGCTCTCGGGGAATTTGAGACCGACCTTGTGAATCCTGTGCTCATCCATTTCGGCTACGGTCCAGGTCAGGCCGTTCCATTCGACCTGATCACCGACCACGGGTTCGCGACCAAATTTACGCGCAATGAACTGGCCCAGCGGCATTGTCTGCTCATGGGGCTCAACGGCGAAGCCGTACAGCGTGGCAATCGCGCCCAGTTCGGCGTCCCCTCCCAGGATGAATTCGCCAAAGACGCGCATATCCGGGCTGCGCTTGGGCGGCTGGCTGAACAACTTGCCAAGGGCGGGCAAATCCTTCTCATGGCCGATCACACAGAGGATGTCGTTGACTTGCAAGGTGGTGCTGCCGCTGGGGTGCAGCAGGTGCCGACCGCGAAACAGCGCGGCGATGCGCGTGCCGTCCGGCATGTTCAAAGCTCGCAACGGTGCGCCAATGAACCACTTTTCCGCGCTCAGGTGATAGACGAACAATTCCCACTGGCTGGTCGGGTGAATTTCCAGGCCGGCACGGGAAATCGGTGCCGGTATGGGGGGCACTAGTACCCGTGCCTTGCGCGCGGTCCAGGCCAGGCTGCTGCCCTGCAGCACCAGCGACACCAGGACAATGAAGAAGGCCACGTTGAAAAACAGCTGTGCCCGCTCCAGCCCCGCCATCAGCGGGAAGACCGCGAGGATGACCGGCACCGCGCCGCGCAGGCCGATCCAGGAGATGAACAACCGCTCGCGCAGATTGAAGCTGCGAAACGGCAGCAGGCCGAGGAACACCGAGATCGGCCGGGCAAAGAGAATCATCCACATTGAAAGCAGCAAGGCCGGCACGGCGATCGGCAGCAGCTCGCTGGGCGTCAGCAGCAGGCCCAACACCAGGAACATGCCGATCTGGCTGAGCCAGGCCAGACCGTCGAACATGTGCACAATGCCGTGGCGGTTGCGGATCGGCTGGTTGCCCAACAACAGACCGCAGACATACACGGCAAGAATGCCGCTGCCGCCGATGGCGCCGGCGATGGCATAAATCATGATGCCGCCACTGACTGCCAGCAGCGGGTAAAGGCCATTGGCGACGTTCAGGTGGTTGATCAGCTGCAACAGTAGCCAGCCACCGGCCAGGCCAAGGAAGATCCCCAGGCCGAACTGTTGGATCAGGCTGCCCAGGAAGCTCAGGCCGAAATTGCTTTCACCACTGGCGATCATGGCGATCAGCGACACGGTAAGGAACATCGCCATCGGATCATTGCTGCCTGACTCGATCTCAAGGGTAGGCCCCACCCGCTCGTTGAGCCCTTTGCCATTGAGCAGGTTGAACACCACGGCGGCGTCGGTCGAGCCGACGATGGCGCCAATCAACAGGCCTTCCAGGAGATTGAGGTTGAACAGCCAGGCAGCGGCCAGGCCGGTCAGGCCGGCCGTGATCATAACTCCGACAGTGGCCAGCGACAGCGCCGGCCACAGGGCCACACGGAAGGTGGCGGCCCGGGTGCGCATGCCGCCGTCGAGCAGAATTACCGCCAGCGCGAGGTTGCTGACCAGATAAGCAATGGAATAGTCATTGAAAACGATGCCACCAATACCATCCACGCCCGCCAGCATGCCGACGCCGAGAAACAGCACCAGCACCGGAATGCCAATGCGCGTGGAAAAGGCGCTGACCAGAATGCTGACGGCAACCAGAAAGGCACCGATGAAGAACAGGCTATTGATGGTGCTGGTATCCAGCATGAACACTCCAAATACATGAAGGCAAAGATTCGACACGCGCAGGGCAACAGCTGTGCTGGCGGAATGAGCGGGCTTTTGCGGTTACGCTGGCAGGCGGGCCAGCGGGGGTGATGACTTTACCTTGGCAGGGGTGCTTCGTCAGCCTCTATCAACGCATTGCACGCTCGTTTAGGCCGGCCTGGCGCAGCGCGGTCGCCTGTCGCTCAAGAGTTTGGCATGCGCGGAGGAGGCGGCGAACCACCCCGCCGCCATTCAAATTCAGGCGCGTATTACTTGAGGCCCTCAGCCAGGCGTCGGGTAATTTCAGCTGCGGGTAATGCCTGGCATGCGCTGGCGTTTTGTCCGGACCAGAGAGGTGAGCAGTCGCTGACGCCGCGCTTTTCCGCCGCGGCGCGCAGTGGGCCGATGGCGTTGCCGGCCAGCGGAAAGAGGGGAATGCCCTGCGGCCTTGCACCCAGCGTGCGGATCAGGCGGTTGACGATTCCGCGCGCCGGTCGGCCGCTGAACAGCGTGGTTAATACCGTATGGCGCGCGGCTTCGCTTTGCAGTGCGGCGCGATGCAGGGCGCTGATGGTGGTTTCCGGGCATAGCAGGTAGGCGGTGCCCACCTGCACGCCACTGGCGCCCAACGCCATGGCCGCCGCCACGCCACGCGCATCGGCAATGCCGCCCGAGGCGATCACCGGCACCTGCAGGGCATCCACCAGTTGTGGCACCAGGGCGAAGGTGCCGAGCTGGGTGGACAGGTCTTCACTGAGAAACATGCCCCGATGGCCTCCCGCTTCCAGGCCTTGGGCAATCACCGCGTCCACGCCGCGTTCCTGCAGCCAGAGTCCTTCCTCAAGGGTGGTGGCGCTGGACAGGATTTTCGCGCCGGTGGCCTTGACCCGTTGCAGCAGCTCGGGCTCCGGCAGGCCGAAGTGGAAGCTGACCACTGCCGGGCGATGGGCTTCCAGCACCTCGGCCATGGCCGCGCTGAAGGGCTGGCGACCGGGACCGTTGGGAATGCTGCTGGGATCGACCTCGAATTCGGCCAGAAACGGCGCCAGCAAATCCTGCCAGGCCTGTTCACGCACAGGGTCGACAACGGGGGTTTGGTGAGCGAAGAAGTTGACGTTGAAGGGCCGGTCGGTCAGAGCTTTGAGCTCGCGCAGTTGTGTATCCAGTGCTTCGGCGCTGAGCATCGCAGCGGGCAGCGAGCCCAGGCCGCCGGCGTTGCACACGGCGGCGGTGAGCGCGTGGTGCTGAGCACCTGCCATCGGCGCCTGGATAATCGGCAGTCGGGTGCCGAGCAAGGAAGTCAGGGTCATGACGAAGCTCCAACGGGGGAAGAATGGCCAGCGGCGCTGGGCACGGTCCAGGTCCAGGCCAGCGCCCAGATCAGGGCGCCAACACCCAGCGCGAAACTTTGCGTCAGCGTGCCCCCGACACCGATCCAGAGACCGGCCAGCCAGGGGCCCAGCAACTGGGCGCCGCCATACAGGGCGATCAGCGCCGCCGACAGCTTGGGCCCCTGGTGCGGTTGCAGGCTGCGCGCCAGGCGCTGAGTAAGAAACACCGTGCCGATAAAAGTACCGCCCACCAGCACTGCACACAGCAGCACGCCGGTGGCGCCCGGCCACAGCAGCGGTGCAGCGCAACCCACCGCTTGCAGCAGGTAATTGACCAGCAGCGCGCAGCGGTCGCCCACGCGGGCGCCGAGGCTGTTCCACAGCGGGACGGCGACCAGACAGGCCAGTGCCGTCCAGCGCCAGGCACCGCTGATCAGCGAGTGGTCGGCGGGCAGGTGCTCCTGAGCCAGGGTCGGCAGAAAGGTCATCGGCAGAATGTAGCCCAGCCCGGCCCCGGCATAGGCGAGAAACAGCGGTGTGCTGGCGCGATCGAACAGCGGGCTGGCTGGCTCAGTGTTTCCCGCCTGGCGCGGCTCGAGCTGCAGACGACCGAGCATCCACGCACTGAGCAGGGCCAGCGGCAGGGCCAGCGCCGCCATCGGCCACCAGCGCGCGGCACCGTGCAAGAGTGTGGCGGGCAGGTCGGCCAGCCAGCCGGCCAGCAACAGGCCGGCAGCAAACCCCAGGTAGACCAGGCCGCTGAGATGGGCGCGCTGACGCTGGGCCAGCCATTCCAGCACCAGCGCCGGGGCGAGCACGAACACCAGGCCGTTGCTCACGCCATTGAACAGGCGTAGCGCTGCCAGGCTCGGGTAATACTCGCTCAGGCCTTGCAGCAGCGTCAGCAGGGCATTGCCGAGCAACGCCAGCGGCAAGGCCACACGCATCCGTGCAGGTGTTGCCAGGGCCACAGCCAGCAGAGCGCCCAGCAGGTAGCCGATGTAATTCCAGGTGGCCAGTTGTGCGCCCTGTTGCAGGTTGAACAAGCCGTCGCTCAAAAAAAGCGGCAGCAGCGGCGTGTAGGCAAAACGGCCGAGCGCATGCACCACCACCAGCGCGGCGCTGCCGGCCAGCAGGGCACTCAAAATCTGACGGGACGGGATCGAAGGCATGGCTGAACTCGTCAAGGAAGGGGCTGCCAACCTTAGCGGTTGCCAGCGTGAGACTGCCAGTGAAAAATACTGTACTTGTTGTTCACTTTTAATGAGTGTCGAGGTGGCGGTGTCATCCTGGGAACGTCTCAATCCGCAACTGCTGCGGCATTTTCTGGCCATACATCGCGCGGGCTCGTTAAGCGGCGCGGCTCAGCACCTGCATTGCGTGCCGTCCAACGTCTCGGCGCGCTTGCGGCAATTGGAAGAGCAACTGGGCGCCGACCTGTTCCAGCGCCAGGCCCGGCAGTTGCACCTGACGCCCGCCGGCAAACGTTTGTTGCCCCATGCCGAAACGCTCGAGCGCCTGTGCCAACTGGCCTGGAGCAGCGTGCGGGAGGATGTGTGGAGCGGCGAATTGCGCCTCGGTTCAATGGAAACCACGGCGGCCGTGCGTCTTCCCGAAGTATTGGCGGCCTTTCACCGCGATGCGCCTCGGGTCGACATGAGTCTGGTGACCGGGCCCAGCCGCCATTTGCTCGACGAAGTGCTGGCAGGGCGTCTGGACGCTGCACTGATTGGCGGCCCTTACAGTCATCCGCAGCTGGTCAGCGAGGTGCTGTGGCGTGAGGAGCTGGTGCTGGTGATGCCGGCGCAAGCGGACCTGGAAACCCTGCTGCAAGCGCCGGTTACCTTGCTCGGCTTTCCCCATGGCTGCCATTACCGCGAACGACTGGAGCGCTGGAGCGAGCAGCAGGCCTTGCTGATCGCGGCGCGGCAAAGTTACGGCTCGATCGAGGCGATCCTGGGCGGTATCGCTGCGGGGATGGGTATCGGTCTTTTGCCACGCAGCCTGTTGCAGGCTCACCCTCGCGCCCCTTTGGTGGCTTGGCAGTCAATCGACCCGGAACTGGCAGCGGCCCCCACCTTGCTGGTGCGCCGTCGCGACGCACCGGTGCATCCCGCTCTGGAGCGACTGATCGAATTGCTACGTGTGCCTGCAGTCATGCCTTAAGCCTTGCTCAAGGGCGGCTTGGCAGGCTGAACTGGTTGGCCAACGACGCCAGATGCTGCATCTGGTCCGCGATATCGGTCGCCGACCTTCGGGCCTGCTTGGCCGCACAGACGTTTTCCTTGTCAAGGTGCATGAGGGTGTCGATGGTGAGGTACATATCATTGGCTACATTCAAGGGCTCTGCAGCTACTGACGCAATTTGCTGACTGAGCTTGCTGAACGTGCCGGCTTCTACTGCGATGCGCTCAAGTGTGGAACGGGCTGCGCGGATGTGCTCAAGGTTAGTGCCGGTAGCGTGCTGGTGCGTAGCAAGGGCGCGGGCCAGTTGCAGCACCTGCTGCTGCATGCGCTGTGTCAGGCCGCACAGGTCCTCGTCAGACGCGCTGGAGCGGGCAGCCATCTGCATGCTGAGGGCATCCGTCGCGGCCCCCCGCTCTTCGGTTACCGTTTTCAGCAGGCGGGCGAGTTCGCTGCAGTCGGCTTGCAGGTGATAAACCGCTTCGGCCGCCCGGTCTGATTCCAGATCCAGCGACTCGACAACCGAGAGCGTCTGGTCGACGAGCTGTATGCCCATGAGGGCATCATGCTCGCTGCGTTTGGCGGCTGCGGCAGTCTCGGCGGTGTGTTCGAATAACTCCCGTTCCAGCGCGTCGATCTGGGTCAGTGCGGTTGCCAGCTGGATGAGCGACGCGTGCTGCTGGTCGATGCGCTGCTCGATGTGCATCGACTCCACACTGATCCGTTCGGAGGCGGTGCCGACTTCCTGAGTGGCGTCTTGAGAGGCCCGAATGAAAATCGCGAGACGGTCGTGCAGGGCGTTGTAGGCGCGGCCCAGGCGTGCCAGTTCATCGTGCCCGCTGGCATCCAGTCTCAGGCTCAGGTCATTGCTGCGCTCGGCGTACTGAATGCGCAGCGCTGCCTGTTGCAGGCGCTGGCAGATGCGCTGAGCCAACACAATGAGTGCAACGCTGATGAGCAGTACGCCGATCAACATGGCGACGGTCACCTGATAACGGTGTTGCGCCGTGCTGCTCGCGGCGGCGGCATCGGCGGCGGCGCTGGCGCTGATGACCTCGCCAAAGGCCAGCAGGCTGTCGATCGCGCTGGTAGCGGCCTGCAGCCATTGGTACTCGTCGATCGGATAATGGCCTTGTGCGGCGGCCGCATAGATTTTGGTGCGCACCGCGCCAAAACGCAGCACAAACTCCCGTTGCAGGTGCTCCCAGGCGTCATCCACCCCAGGCGTGTGTGTCATCTGCAATACGGGCAGGCCGATCTCGCGCAGGTAAACCAGCTGCCTGTCGACGATGCTGCGGTATTCAATCAATTCCCTGGGCAGGGGACTGCGCTCGGCAAGAGCAATGGCCAGCAAGGCGCGCTCGCGGTCGGCATATTCGGACGCTAGCCAAACGGCCTGCTTGAGGTCGTTATTTTTGAATGCTGCGCTTTCCAGCGCCGTGGTGGGCAAAAACGCCAGCTTGCGCAACACGGTGATCCGTTCGATCAGGGTGGTGAGCGTCCTAAGCCAGTAGGCGGACTGGAGCTCGGCCGACGCCGGGCTGCTGCGATCCACCCGCTGGCGGGCCAGCTTCAAGCGCTCCCATGCGGACTGCAACGAGGACAGGTGCGCCTGCAAAGGCTTGGCCATCCCGTTGTCGATAATCAAATGCTCGGTCTCAATGAGCGCGAGTTCCAGCGTCGTGTCGCCCAAGTGGCGAGCCGTGTGGATCTGCTCCAGTACGCCTGCATCGTTTGCCCCCATGGCTAGCAGGCTGAGATGAACGGCGGTCATCCCGCGTTCTTTGGCGTATTCGGCGGCGGCTTCGATCAGCAGATCGCCCATACGGTTGGCGTGGCTATGGGCCTGCGCTGTACGGGCATTCGGCTGGTAGACAAAGACCAATTGCCACAGGATAACGGCCAGCAACAGTGCGACGAGGCTGATGACCAGGGCAGTCAGCGTCACCCGCAGCGGCCATTGCCGCATTAACGACACCATGCAACAAACTCCTTCTGTTTCGGCCAGCGCATGGCAAAGGCTGAGCCGCACAGGTGCGGCCTGTTAGACTACGCCACCGCAGGAGCCTTCCCCACATGAACTACCGTCACGCTTTCCATGCCGGCAACCATGCCGACGTTTTCAAACATCTTACCTTGGCGCGCTTGATCGCCTTGCTGGCGCGCAAGCCAGCACCCTTCGCCTATCTGGACAGTCACGCCGGGGTCGGCCTGTACGACCTGCGTGGCGACCAGGCCAGCCGTACCGGTGAGTATCTGGAAGGTATCGGCCGTGTTTGGTCGAGCGAGAGGGTGCCGGCGCTGTTGGACGATTACCTGGGTGTGATCCGTGCCATGAACCTGGATGGCGAGCTGCGCCACTACCCCGGCTCGCCCGAACTGGCGCGGGTGCTCAGCCGTGAGCAGGACCGTCTGCACCTCAACGAAAAGCACCCCGAAGACGGCGAGCTGCTTAAGGACAACATGCGCGGCGACCGGCGCGTGGCGGTGCACCGCGGCGAAGGTTGGCTGGTGCCACGCGCCTTGATGCCCACCCAGGAAAAGCGCGTGCTGCTGCTGATCGACCCGCCGTTCGAACAGCCCGACGAGCTGGAACGCTGCGTGCAGGCCCTCGACGAAGCCCACGGCCGCATGCGCCAGGCCATCGTGGTGATCTGGTACCCGATCAAGGACGAGCGCCAGCTCAAGCGCTTTTATCAAAAGCTCAGCAAGAGCAGCGCCCCCAAACTGCTGCGCGCAGAGCTGTACGTGCACAACCCGGACGACGCAACGCGCCTGAGCGGCTCGGGCCTGGCCATCAGCAACCCGCCCTGGGGCCTGGAAGACGAGTTGCGCGAGCTGCTGCCCTGGCTGGCTCAGACCCTGGTGCAAAGCCACGGCGGCTGGAAACTGGACTGGCTGGTAGAAGAGGGCGCGATCAGTGCCAAACCGGTGGTGACGGACAAGAAAGCCCGCTGAGTCATAGGGAGGCTTGCGCGCTTTATCGTTCCGTCGTCGGGCTTTGTGGCGGGTGTGCTACCCGAGGCATCTTGTTGCGCGCTGCCCTATGCGCTGTGATGGTGCTGGCTGTGCCTCTACCCACAGACCGCTACCGTCCTGCCGGATTTGTGATGGTGAAGCAATCTAACGCTGAATGCTTGGCCGCAAAAAAAACGGGCTTCCGAGGAAGCCCGCTTTTTTGCGGCCAAAGCTGCGCGGTTCGCAGCTTTGGCACAGGTTTCACACGGCCTCTGCGGTACGCCTGCTGTTCCTGAGCACCAGACCAATCAAGCACACCACTGCCACCACGACGCCGATCGGCTTGCTGTATTCCATCGGCAGGTTCAAGCCGATACCGGCCGTTGCGATGTAGGCCACCGTAATGGCGGTACCGATCACTGCCGGGATACTGGTAATCCAGTGGAAAGTACCTCTATCGAGCAGGTACTTGGTTGCCAGCCAGAGCACGCTGGTCGACAGCAACATGTTGGAAAACGCGAAGTAACGCCAGATCAGCGAGAAGTCCAGGAACGTCATCAGATAGGCCACGCCCAGCAGCGGCACGGCCAGAGCCAGCCGGTTGATGGTGGTTTGCGAGATCTTGAACGCATCCATGATGGTCAGGCGCAGCGAACGGAAGGCCGTGTCGCCGGAGGTGATCGGGAAAATCGCAACGGCAAGAATCGCCATCACACCGCCGAATACACCCAGGTAGCTGGTGGCGATATGGTTGACCACCAGTCCGGGACCACCCTGATCCAGCATGCCTTTCAATTCGGCATAACCGCCGGGGAACGCCGCGATGCCGGCCAGTGCCCAGACACAGGCAACGATGCCTTCGCAGGTCATGGCGCCGTAGAACACCGGACGGGCATATTTCTCGTTGGTCAGGCAGCGGGCAATCATCGGCGACTGGGTGGAGTGGAAGCCACTGATCGCACCGCAGGTGATGGTCACGAACAGCAGCGGCCATACGGGCAGACCATCAGGGTTCGGCGTCAGGAAGTCATGCTCCTGATGGTTATGCACGAAGAAATCGAATATGCCCGATACCTGCGGAAGGTTAGGTGCTTCCAGCAGCAAGGCCACGGCGACCAGGGTGGTCATCACGATCATCAGCAGGCCAAACGCGGGATACAGCTTGGTGATGATCTTGTCGATCGGCAGCAAGGTGGCGAGGAAGTAATAAGCCAGGATCACCAGTACCCAGAAGGTATTGCCACCCAGGATGGTTCCCTCGAAAAACGACAGGTTACTCAGCAGCCCGGCCGGGCTCATGATGAACACCACGCCGACAAAGAACAGCAGCATGGCGGTGAAGACCAGCATGCAGACTTTGAACACTACGTTGTAATAGTGCCCGGCGATTTCCGGCAGACTCTTGCCGTCTTCTTTCAGGCTCATTACACCTGAGAAGTAGTCATGCACCGCGCCGCCGATGATGTTGCCGAGCACGATCCAGACCAGCGCGATCGGGCCGTACAAGGCACCCAGAATGGGGCCAAAGATGGGACCGACACCTGCAACGTTCAGGAACTGGATCAGAAAGGCTCTGAAAGGGCTGATGGGAACATAATCAACGCCGTCGCGCAGACGTTCCTGAGGGGTTACGGCCGTAGGGTCTATGCCCGCCTGTTTTTCAACGAAGGGACTGTAGAACTTGTAGCCAAGAAAAAGTATTGCAAGGCTGATGCAGAAAAGGAGCATAAAGCTGTTCCTCATTATTTTATGGTTATGGAACTTATCTTAAAGCGCCAGCAACTCCAGCGGGCCGGAAACCGCAGGGTACTTTAGTAGAAGCCCCGGAGCCAATGACTGCCAGCCTGGCATCGTGCGTTTCAAGAGAACCCAGCGCACCGGCAATGACGCGCTGCGGAACATAAGATGGTGTGGCAGTGGCGGCGTCAGCCTTTTCATGGCCGATCCGATCCAGCAGCGGAACCAGTGCGAAGGCAATAACGACGGCCGCAACGCCGGCGAGGATGGTCCCATAGCAGCTCCTGCGGCTGCACGCCGCAGGCTTTTGTGTTAAAACGCCGGCGTGCGCCATTCGACCAAGGTGGCGCGCAACGTTCTCAGGGCGGGGTGTGATTCCCCACCGGCGGTGATGGCCTGATGGCCTAAGCCCGCGAGCGCTTGTCACGGGACAACCCGAGCAAGGTCAGCAGATCCGGTGCGATCCCGGAGCCGACGGTATAGTCCGGATGAGAGAGAGCGGGATGCCTCGACGGGCGCCGTTCGTGCGTCGGTCCAATCCCTTTCGATCTGCAGTGCCCTGTTTTTTACAAACAGGAGTTCGTCATATGCATCGCTTTACTCGCCTCGTTACGGAGGCCGCATGTTCACAGGAATAATCGAAGCCATCGGCAGCATTCGCGCGATCACGCCCAAGGGCGGTGATGTGCGGGTCTATGTGGCCACCGGCAAGCTGGACCTGGGCGACGTCAAACTCGGCGACAGCATCGCCGTCAACGGCGTATGCCTGACCGCCGTGGAATTGCCCGGCGACGGCTTCTGGGCCGATGTCAGCCGCGAGACCCTGGCGCGCACCGGTTTTATCGACCTGAAGACCGGCAGCCCGGTCAACCTGGAGAAGGCCCTAACGCCGACCAGCCGCCTGGGCGGCCATCTGGTCAGCGGCCATGTCGATGGTGTCGGCGAGGTGGTGTCCCGCGAGGACAATGCCCGCGCCGTGCAATTCAAGATTCGCGCGCCGCGCGAGCTGGCCAAGTACATTGCCCACAAGGGCTCGATCACCGTGGACGGCACCAGCCTGACGGTGAACGCGGTCAATGGCGCGGAGTTCGAGCTGACCATCGTGCCGCACACCCTGGTGGAAACCATCATGGCCGACTACCGCCCCGGGCGGCGGGTCAACCTGGAGGTCGACATGCTCGCGCGTTATATCGAGCGCCTGCTGCTCGGCGACAAGGCCGCTGAACCCACGGCACCCGGCATCACCGAAGGTTTCCTGGCCGAACACGGCTACCTCAAGTAAGGAATTTGCCAGCATGGCACTCAATACAATCGAAGAACTGGTCGAAGACATCCGCCAGGGCAAGATGGTCATCCTCATGGATGACGAAGACCGCGAGAACGAAGGCGACCTGATCATGGCCGCCGAATGCTGCCAGGCCGAGCACATCAACTTCATGGCGCGTTTCGCCCGTGGCCTGATTTGCCTGCCGATGAGCCGCGAGCGCTGTGAAGCCCTCGATCTGCCGCTGATGTCGCAGCGCAACGGTTCCGGCTTCGGCACCAATTTCACCGTATCCATCGAGGCCGCCGAAGGCGTGACCACCGGCATTTCCGCCGCCGACCGCGCACGCACCGTGCAAGTGGCTGTGGCCAAGGGCGCCAAGGCCGAGGATATCGTCAGTCCGGGGCACATCTTCCCGTTGATGGCCCAGCCCGGCGGCGTGCTGTCGCGTGCCGGCCACACTGAAGCTGCCTGCGACCTGTCGCGCATGGCCGGTTTCGATGCCAGCGGGGTGATCTGCGAAATCATGAACGATGACGGCACCATGGCCCGTCGTCCAGAGCTGGAAGCCTTCGCCGAGCTGCATGGCATCAAGATCGGCACCATTGCCGAGTTGATTCATTACCGCATGGTCAACGAGCGCACGGTGCAGCGCGTGTCCGAGCAGCCGCTGGATACCGAGCTGGGGCAGTTCAATCTGGTGACCTACCGCGACAGCGTCGAAGACAACGTGCACATGGCGCTGACCCTGGGCGATATCACGCCCGAGGAGCCGACGCTGGTGCGCGTGCACAACATGGAGCCGCTGCGCGACCTGCTGCTGGTCAACGTGCCAGGGCGCTGGAGTTTGCGCGCGGCCATGGCCGAGGTGGCCAAGGCCGGCAGCGGCGTGGTGTTGTTGCTTGGCAAGCCGCTGACCGGTCCTGAGCTGCTCGCTCAGCTCAACCGCCAGCAGACTCCGGCGCCGACGCCGGCGATCTACAGCACGGTGGGCGCCGGCTCGCAGATCCTGCGTGATCTGGGCGTGCGCAAGATGCGCCTGATGAGCTCGCCGATGAAGTTCAACGCGATATCCGGTTTCGACCTGGAAGTTGTAGAATACCTGCCCGCTGAATAATGCCCAGAGGCGCCGCCGGAACGCGGCGCCTTCGTTCTTTAAGAGAAGAGAAGCCAGTCCATGACCCTGAAGACCATCGAAGGTACCTTCATCGCCCCCCAAGGAAAATTTGCCCTGGTGGTCGGCCGCTTCAACAGCTTCGTTGTCGAAAGCCTGGTGAGCGGCGCTGTAGACGCCTTGGTTCGCCATGGTGTGAGCGAAGACGACATCACCATCATCCGCGCGCCGGGTGCCTTCGAAATCCCGCTGGTGGCACAGAAAGTCGCCCAGCTGGACGAATACGCGGCAATCATCGCCCTCGGCGCAGTCATTCGTGGCGGCACGCCGCACTTCGAATACGTCGCCGGTGAATGCACCAAGGGCCTGGCCCAGGTGTCCATGGAATACGGCGTGCCGGTTTCCTTCGGCGTGCTGACCGTGGATTCCATCGAGCAGGCCATCGAGCGCTCCGGCACCAAGGCCGGCAACAAGGGCGCCGAGGCTGCATTGTCCGCCCTGGAAATGGTCAGCCTGCTGACCGCCCTGGAGGTCAAGTGAGCCTGAATCGCGACGACAGTCCCGATGCCCAGCCGGCCAAGCCGGCCAAGGGCAAGATCGCTACGCGCCGGGTGGCGCGTAGCCTGGCCATGCAAGCGCTGTATCAGTGGCACATGGCGGGCCAGAGCCTGAACGAAATCGAGGCGCAGTTTCGCGTCGACAACGATTTCGCCGGCGTCGACGGGGCCTATTTTCATGAACTGCTCACCGGTGTGGCGCACAACAAGACCGACATCGATGGGCATATCAAGCCGAACCTGGACCGCCCGCTGGAAGAGCTTGATCCGGTCGAACTGGCCATCCTGCGCTTGTCCACCTACGAGTTGAGCCACCGCGTCGATGTGCCGTATCGCGTGGTGATCAACGAAGGTATCGAGCTGGCCAAGACCTACGGCGCCACCGACGGGCACAAGTTCGTCAACGGCGTGCTGGACAAGCTGGCGCCGCAGTTGCGCGCCGCCGAAGTGCGCAGCAACAAGCGCTGATCCGCCCACATGGGTGAGTTCGAGCTGATCCGCCGCTTCTTCGCCGCCGCGCCTTGTGCGCAAGGCGGCGAGGGCGTGGCGCTGGGCATCGGCGACGATTGCGCCTTGCTTGACGTGCCGCCCGGCGAACATCTGGCGGTGTCCACTGACACGCTGGTGGCCGGCGTGCACTTTCCTGATCCGTGCGATCCCTTTCTGCTGGGCCAGCGTGCTTTGGCGGTGTCGGCCAGCGATTTGGCCGCCATGGGCGCCACTCCCCTTGCGTTTACCCTATCCCTGACCTTGCCCGCTGCCGACGAGATGTGGCTGCAGGCGTTCGCCCGTGGCCTGAATCAGATGGCCCAGGCGTGCGGTTTGCGTCTGGTGGGCGGCGATACCACGCGGGGGCCGTTGAGCCTGGGAATGACGGTGCTCGGCCGAGTGCCGCGTGGCTTGGCGTTGACCCGGGCAGGCGCGCAGCCTGGCGACTTGCTGTGTGTGGGCGGCAGCCTGGGCGATGCGGCCGGTGCGTTGCCATTAGTGCTGGGCGAGCGGCAGGCTGCGGCGCCGTTCGCCGAGCCCTTGCTGGCGCGCTACTGGTCGCCGCAACCGCAACTTGAGTTGGGCCTGCTGCTGCGCGGCAAGGCCAGCGCGGCCCTGGATATCTCCGATGGCCTGCTGGCCGATTGCGGGCATATCGCCAAGGCGTCACAGGTCGCGTTGCATATCGATCGGACGCGTTTGCCACTCTCCGAAGCCCTGCTGGGCCTTGGCGGACGCGAAGCGGCCCAGCAGTGTGCGTTGTCTGGCGGCGACGACTATCGACTGGCGTTTACGCTGCCGGAGCGGCATCTGGCCGACGTACAAGCGCACTGGCCGGATGTGGCGGTCATTGGCCGAGTAGCGGTGGGTGAGGGTGTGCACCTGTACGATGAACGGGGAAGCGAGCTTTCGCTGCCCGAACGTGGTTATCAACATTTTGGGCCTTCCCCGTGACTGAACTCTCTGGTTCCGAACCCGTACCGCCTTCGGTGTGGCGCAATCCCTGGCACTTTCTGGCCTTCGGCTTTGGCTCCGGCACCCTGCCCAAGGCACCGGGCACCTGGGGCTCGCTGGTGGCACTGCCGTTTATCCCGCTGTGGCAGATGCTGCCGGACTGGGGCTACTGGCTGATGCTTGGCGTGACCATGCTGTTCGGCTTCTGGCTGTGCGGCAAGGTCGCCAACGACCTGCGCGTGCATGACCACGAAGGCATCGTCTGGGACGAGATGGTCGGCATGTGGATCACCCTGTGGCTGGTGCCCGAGGGCTGGCAGTGGCTGTTGGTCGGGTTTCTGGTGTTCCGCTTCTTCGACATTCTCAAGCCCTGGCCGATCCGCTGGATCGACCGCAACGTGCATGGCGGGGTCGGCATCATGCTCGACGACGTGCTGGCCGGCGTGTTCGCCTGGATGGCCATGCAGGGCATTATCTGGGGCTGGCTTAACGGCGGCGCTCAGCTTTTTTCGTAGGCGACTATCCACCGAGCGCTACTGGTGGATGTAAAAGGCGACATCCACCCTACGAAAAACGTGCCGCGCTTTCGTAGGGTGGATCACGCTTCATCGATCCACCGGGCGGCCGCTGGAATTCCCCCAGCTGTGACCTGGCCACGCTTCGCCGTGCGCGCGGATCGCTATTCTGTTCGCCCGTATCTTTTTAGCGAGCCGCGAGTGCCGATGCGCCGACTCCTTCCATTCGCCAGCCTGGTGCTGGCCGCTTCCCTTACCCAGGCCGCGCCCGAGCACGTGCTGGTGGTCGGTCTGTTTCCCAATGCAGCCGTGCTCAACGTCGACGGCCAGCGCAAGCTGGTAAAGGTCGGCCAGGTAGGGCCGGGCGGTGTCGAAGTGGTCAGCGCCGACAGTCGCGGCGCGGTGTTGCGCATCAATGGCCAGACGCGCCGTTTCGAGCTGAGCCGTGAATACAGTGAAGGCTTCAGCGCGCCGAGCAAGCAGCAGATCAGCATTGCCCGAGGGCTGGGTGGGCATTACTGGGTCGCCGGCTCGGTGGACGGCCATCCGATGCAATTTCTGGTGGATACCGGGGCGACTTCGCTGGCGATCAATGAGCAACACGCCAAGCGGTTGGGGCTGGACTATCGGGTCAAGGGCCGACCCATGCTGGCCAGTACGGCCAGCGGTACGGCCAAGGGCTGGAAGCTCAGCGTCGACCGGGTCAAGATCGGTAGCCTGGAAGTACTCGGCGTCGACACCGTGGTGCTGGAAGGCGATGCGCCGACTGAAGCGCTACTGGGCATGAGCTTTCTGAGCCGGGTGCGCTGGCGCGAAGAACAAGGTGTGCTGGTGCTGGAGTCCAAGTTGTAAAAGTCCAGCCTGCCGCTTTGCAGTCAGTCCGCTGGAGCGTCACACACCCGCAAGCCGCTTCACTGCGGTTATACTCCGCGCTTTATTTTTTCTGGAGTTTCTCCGGTGTCCGTCGTTTTCGTCGCCGCATCCAAACTGCCTACGCCTTTTGCCGAATTCACCATGCACGGTTTCCTCGACGAGGCGACCGGCAAAGAGCATGTGGTGCTGAGCCTGGGCGATGTCGGCGACGGCCAACCTGTGCTGGGCCGCGTACACTCTGAGTGCCTGACAGGCGATGCGCTGTTCAGCCTGCGCTGCGACTGTGGCTTCCAGCTGGAAGCGGCGTTGCGCGCCATTGCCGATGAAGGTCGTGGCGTGTTGCTCTACCTGCGCCAGGAAGGCCGTGGCATCGGCCTGCTGAACAAGATCCGCGCCTATGAACTGCAGGACGGCGGCGCCGATACCGTGGAAGCCAACGAGCGCCTGGGTTTCCCCGCCGACATGCGCGAATACGGCATCTGCCTGCCGATGCTCGCCCACCTGGGCATCCGCGAACTCAAGCTGATGACCAACAACCCGCGCAAGGTCAAGGCACTGGAAGGCTTCGGCATCCCCGTCATCGAGCGCAAGCCGCTGAAGACCGGGCTCAATCCCTACAACCGCAAATACCTGGCGACCAAGGCCGGCAAGCTCGGGCATATGCTCGGCAGCCTGCATCAGGACGAAGTCGAGCAACCATGAACCGCGCCAATGCCCGTCGCCGGCTGAACCTGATCTGGTGGGGGCGGTTGGCCCTGTGCGTGCTGCCCTGGCTGGTGCTGGCGCAGGTCGACATGGATTGGGGCCTGCCGCCCATGGCGTTTTTTATCGCCGGCCTGCTCAGCCTGTTTGTCACCCTGAAATTCTTTCCCGCGTTCAAGCGTGCGCTCTGGGCCATGGGCCAGACGGACGCCGACGAATCGGCCCGCTGGAGCGCTCTGCAACAAGCACAGGGCAAGGGGCTCTATTGGGCCAGCCTGCCGGCCTGGATGGCGGCGCTGGGCATGTTGTCGGGTCTGGAAGGCGTTGCGTGCCTGATGCTGATTTTTGGCAGCGTGATGATTTTTGTTCTGTACCGTATTCCGCGTCAGGTGCTTTTGCCGTAACTCTTGCTGGCAAAGTACGTTTCTTCAAAGCCGCGCCGCTGGTTCACCACCAGGGTCAGCACAAAGAAGAAGTTGCACATCAGGTTGCACATTCGCGGCAGCACGAGTGGCACCTCAATCCCTTCCTGATCCACACGCACCAAGGCGCGGATGGCCTTCTTCGCCACCGAGCGTGCCTGGTGCAGTTGCGGCACCGGCGCGTGGCCGCGGGGCAGGACAAACCCCTGCAAACGCTCCGACACCTCCTCGCGATAGTGCGCCATGCGCGCACTTAGCCAGCTCAGGTCATCTTCGTCGATCGCCAGGCGCCCGCGCACCGAACCGTTGACGTGAAACGCCAGCGGTTGCAGCTGTTCGAGATCGGCATGCAGGTCGGGCATGTCGTCCGGCAGGTAGGCGAGCACCCCGCCAATCAGCGCGCACAACTCATCGGTGACGACCTCGAAATCGCATAACGCCGAGGTTTCCTGAATAAAGGGATAACAGACCTCGTCGAGGTTTTTACTCAGCTTCAACATGAGACTCACTTGGGCAGGATGATGGGTGGGTTGGTGGAGAGGTCGATATGCACATCCACCTGGAAGGCAGCGGTGATATGGGCCTCGGTGAGTACCTCTTGTGGAGTGCCATAGGCCAGCACCCGCCCTTCAGCGAGCAGGCACAACTTGTCGCAATAGCGGGCCGCCAGCCCCAGGTCGTGAATGGACAGCACCACCGAGCGATCCTGGTGCGCGTGGTCGCGCAGTAGCTCCATCACCTTGCGCTGGTGACGCAAATCAAGGCTGGCGACTGGCTCGTCGGCCAGCAGCAGCACGGGTTGGCCGGCAAGGACACGTGCCAGCCAGACGCGCGCCTGTTCGCCACCGGAAAGCTCCGCGACCTTGCGCGTGCGCCATTCCAGCACGCCGGTACGCTGCATGGCGGATGTGATCAGCGCGGCGTCTTCGTCGCCCCACGGCAGGCGTCCCAGGGCGACCACATCCTCCACACTCAGGGACCAGGCGCTGTGATGGCTCTGCGGCAGAAAGCCGATGCGCTGGGCCCGTTGTTTCGGGCTCAGGTGAGCGGCGTCGAAGCCGAAGTAATTCAGGCTGCCGGTGTGGGGCTGAATGCCGGCCAACGCGTTCAACAGGGTGGATTTACCCGCGCCGTTGGGGCCGATCAGGCCCAGCATTTCGCCGGCGGCGAGCGAGAAACGCACGGGTTCGAGGCGACCGGGAACACCCACGCGGTCGAGGCGAATCAGATCCATTGTTTGCGCTCCTTCCACACCAGCCAGATAAACAGCGGGGCGCCGATCAGGGCCGTGAGTACGCCCAGTTTCAGCTCACGCCCGGCCGGCATCAGGCGCACAGCCATATCGGCCAGGCAGACGAGACAGGCACCGGCCAGCGCCGAGGGAATCAGCAAACGGTCAGGGCGGTGACGCACCAGCGGGCGAATGAGGTGCGGCACCAACAGGCCGACAAAACCGATACCGCCGGCCACGGCCACCGAGGCGCCGACCAAGAGGGCGCAGCCCAATACGACCAGGCGGCTGCCGCGCTTGTGGGCCAAACCCAGGCTCTGGGCGACCTGTTCACCCAGGCTCAGGCCCAGCAGCAGGCGGCGCTGGCTCCAGATCAGCAAAAACCCGATCAACAGCGCCGGGCCGAGCAATAGCAGGTGTTCCAGGCCGCGCTCGGAGACCGAACCCAGCAGCCAGAACACCAGTTCCTGCATCGCATAGGGATTGGGGGCAAAGTTGAGCACGGCGGCCAGCAGTGCACCGCTCAGGGTGCTGATGGCCAGGCCGGCGAGAATCACCATGCCGGCGCCGCTGGAGCCAGCCAGGCTCAGCATGAGCGTCAGCGCAATACCGGCCCCGCACAGCCCGGCCAGTGCCGGCGCAAAGGCCCCGGCCCACGGCAGCAGGCCGAAATAGAACACCCCGGCCGCCCCCAGCGCGGCGCCTTGGCTGGCGCCGGTCAGGCCCGGGTCCGCCAACGGGTTGCGGAGCAGGCCTTGCAAGGCCGCGCCACTTAGCCCCAGCGCCGCACCGACCGCCAGTGCCAGCAGCGTGCGCGGCAGGCGGATTTCGCCGATGACGATGGCGTCTGGGCCGTTGCCGCCGCTGAGCCATTCGAGCAGCCCTGGCAATACCGCCACCTGGGTAGAGCCCAGACACAGCGACAGCAGCGCCAGGGCAAGCGCCAGCAAGGCCAGCAGGGGGGTGATCAGTCGAGCCATTGGTGCAGTTGTCCTATCAGATCCCAGGTCCAGGGGCCGGGGCATTGCCAGCGCCAGTAATCAGTGGTGAGCCAGCGCTCGGCCGGTACGGCGTGTTTGAGTGCCGCGTGTTCGGCGAACTGGTTGGCCAGTGCCTGGTGTTCCGGCGCGGCCCAGAGGATGGCATCCGGCGGATCGGCGACGACTTGCTCCAGATCCAGCCGCTGGTAGCCGTCGCCACGCAGGTAGTTGGTCCAGCCAGCGCGTTCGAGGATTTCGTTTTCCAACGTGGCGCGCCCGGTGCCGATGCCGTTGGCACCCAGCAGCAACAGGCGTTGCTCGCGGGCGGGCGTGAAACTGGCCAGCGGTGGGCGACTGGCCAGGGACGCTGGCAAACCCACCGCCCGCAGGAAGTGCGCTTCGTAATTCGCCACTTCCTGCAGGGTTTGCGGCAATGGGAAAATCTTCACCCGTTTGCCCAGTGCTTGCAGGCGCTGGCGCAGCAGGGTGCCGGCGTACTGCCCGACCACCACCAGGTCTGGTTGCAGGGCGTAGATCTGTTCAAGGCTGCCATCATGACTCGGCCATTGCGGGCCGATCCAGTCGATGGGGTAGCGCTTCTGCATCTGCGACAGGGCGGCCACGCGTTCAGGCGGAAGGTAATGGGCGACCATCCAGTCCAGACAAAGATCGAGTGAGACGATGCGCTGCGCCGACGTACTGTCGGCCCGGGCTGGTCCGGGCAGGGCCAGCAGCAGGAGCAAGGGCATCAGCAAAACACGCAGCACCAGAAATCGCCTCGTCTGATCAGGTAAACGCCGCAGCGGCGGCGTTTGCGGAATATGGCGGGTTGCCGGCGGACCGGCAACCGCAGGGGGTGTTAGAGGGAGGGTGTCCAGGTCAGGCCGAGCATCACGCTGAACGGGGCTTCCTGATAGCCGTGTTGCTGGCTGTCGTAGCTGTAGAGCAAACGGCTGTAGTCCTTGTCGAGCACGTTGGTCAGCTTCAGGTCGAAGCCCAGCTCATCGCTGGCCTTCCAGCTGGTGCGCAGGTCGAGCACCCCGTGGCCGGCGATTTCCTGAGTATTGGCACCGTCGTTGAAACTGCGGCTCACTGCCCGCCAACTGGCGCCGACGCCTACGGCTCCGAAGTGTCGATCCACATCCAGGCTCAGGGTGCGTTTAGCCCGGTTGGGCAGAATGTCACCAGTTTCGCGGTTGCGTGGATCAATGATGCTTATGCCAAGACTGGCCTGCCAGCCGAACAGATCCTGCTCGAGGTTGGCTTCAAAGCCGTTGATGCGGGCGACTCCGAGGTTCTGCGTACTGCCAGCCCAGGTGATGGGGTCGCTCACGTATGCCAGCAGGTCACGGAAATCAGTCCGGTAGATCGAGGCCTCAAGGCGGGTCTGGGCGGCCAGGCGTGCGCGCCATTTCAGCTCATAGCTCGTGGACCGCTCTGGCTCAAGGTCGGGATTTCCTTTGGTCCAGCCTTCATCGGGCCAATACAGGTCAGCGAAGGTGGGTACACGGAAGCCTTCGGCGTAAGAGAAGATCACCTGGTGATCGGCATTCACCGGAACGCTCAGCGCGGCGTTGAAGGTGTTTTCGTGGCCAAACTGCTCATTCTGGTCATGGCGCATGCCCAGCTCAGTGGAGAACGTCTCGCCACGGAACTGATGCTGCACGATGGCCGCCTGGTTCCAGCGGCTGGTCTGGTCGTATTCGTTGCTGCTGCCGACTTTGTCATTCAGATAATCGAGCCCGACCAACAGGCTGTGAGCGTCGTTCAGGTGCAGGGTATTCAACCAGCTGGCAGAGTCCCGGTAGGTGTTGTTGACCGAGCTGCCGGGGAACAGCTTGTCGAAGTTTTCCTGTTTGTCTTCGCTGTGGCCCAATTCCAGGCGGCTGCTCCAGGCATTCGCGAGCTGCGCGTCGAGATAGACAGCCGTACTGCTGATGGTGAATTCGTCATAGGGCTCGGCTGGAACAAACGGGTTGTCGATCTCGGTCTTCCCGCGCTGGTCCAGCACGTTCAAGCCGGCTTCTACCTTGTCGCTGAGGCGGTGGCTCAGGCTCATGGACAAGGAGCGGTTGCGGTAACCATCATCATCCGCATCGCTGGCGAAGGAAGTTTGCGTGCGGTCGAAACCGTCGGTTTCTTCGAGACTTGCGTTAAGGCTGAAGCGCGTCAGCGCGTTACCACCTGACAATCCGAGGCTGGTTTCCCGGGTGTTGTCCGTGCCGGCGGCCAGTCGCACGTAGGGGGTGAGACCGTCGCCCTGGCTGCGGCGGGTGAAGATTTGCACGACGCCCCCCATAGCATCGGCACCGTAGATGGCCGAGCGCGACCCACGCAGGACCTCGACGCGCTCAATCTGGTCGACGCTCAGAAACTGCAGGCTGGCACCGCCCACGGTGGCCGAACCGACCCGCACTCCGTCGATGAGGACCAGGCTCTGTGCGGTGCTGGTGCCGCGGATATACAAGCCGTAGGCCGCGCCGCGGCCGCCATAGTTGGCAACCTGCACACCGGGTACATGGGTCATCAATTCCGGCACGTTGGCCGGGCGCAGGCGGTCGATATCGGCACGGGTAAATACGCTGATCGATGCGCTGCTGTCGCTGGCGGCTTCAGCTATACGCGATGCCGTCACCACCACATTCGGCAGTTTCAGTTGTTCATCGAAGCGAGGGGTTTCGTTGGCGGCGAATGCCGTAACCGGCGCAAAGGCCACGGCCAGAGCCAAACGGGACAATTTCATCAGGAGATATTCCTCAAAAGATCAAGACTTTTGAGGAGGGCAGGAACAAGCACGGAGTCTGGATTGCAGGCACAGCGCTTGACGGTGCTGCCCTCCGCAACACCAGTCGAATCCGCTCTGGCCGGTCTCCGGGCTCTCGACTCTCATCACGCTCGCCTTCCCATATCTGAATACAGTGGCGCTTGAGCGGACGGCGATCTCGGAGATCGCGGTCGATTACCGTTGCGGGGGCAGCGCCGGGATTGTTCGGATCGAACGCACCGGCTTCCCGTTTAATGCGCACCTTGCGGTCGCGCACACCTGGGCGGATAAAACGCGCGAACCTTACGGCGTCGCGCGGGGAAAGACAATGAGCATTGTCATGTCAGGCAGATTTTTGCGCATTGGCGAAGCTGCGTTATCGCGCGCTATTCAGGCAGTGCGAGGAATGGTGGGTGGAGGAAAGCAGCGCTTCCTCCACCCACATTTCTTACGCCTGCAGCAGATCCAACCGCGCGCGCACCGCGGCCTCGATACCCGCCTCGTCCAGCCCGCATTCGGCAAGCATGACGCTGGGCTTGGCATGTTCGACGTAGCTGTCTGGCAAGCCGAGGTGGAGGAGAGGCATGACCAGGTTCTGGCTGGCGAGAAATTCGCTCACCGCGCTGCCGGCGCCGCCCATGATGCTGTTTTCCTCGATAGTCACCAGCAGCTCATGGCTGTCGGCCAACTGGCGTACCAAGGTTTCGTCCAAGGGTTTGACGAAACGCATGTCGACCACGGTGGCGTCCAGCGTTGCGCCGACCTTGAGCGCTTCGGCCAGTAGTACGCCGAATGCCAAAAGGGCGACTTTACTGCCCTGGCGACGGATCACGCCCTTGCCGATTTCCAGGGGTTGCAGGCCCGGTTCCAGGGTGGCGTTGGGGCCGGTGCCGCGCGGGTAACGCACGGCCGCCGGGCCGTCGAACAGGTAGCCGGTGGTAAGCATGCGGCGCAGTTCGTTTTCATCGCTGGGCGTCATCACCAGCATGCCGGGGATGCAGCGCAGGAACGACAGGTCGAAGCTGCCGGCGTGGGTTGGGCCGTCTTCGCCCACCAGACCGGCGCGGTCGATGGCGAACAGCACATCGAGATTCTGCACGGCGACGTCGTGGATCAACTGGTCGTAGGCGCGCTGCAGGAAGGTCGAGTAGATCGCCACCACCGGCTTGGCGCCTTC